>JABBAP010000035.1 GCA_018607905.1 Paracoccaceae bacterium
GTTCAAATTCAACCCACCAGACGCGCCAATTTCATGCACCGCCAAGTCCAACCCTGATTCTGTCCCAACAACCGACAGCCCAGCGATCAACACCGCTGCGCGCGCAACCTCGTTGGTTTGGGGCGCAAATTGTAGGAAATCCAAAATCTGTTCATCGCACTGGGCCACGCACTCCGCCACCAACGGAATCAAATCCGCCACCGACGCCAAATCATGCGGCGGATACGCCCGCGCCAACCCCGCTGCTTGCCCAGACACAACCATCGAATGCAACGCACCTGTTAATCGCAACGGCACAACGTCCTTCATCGGCCCTGCCTCACCTGGCCATTCACAAACCAGCTGCCCCGTCGCCGTTGAACCGTCCAAACACGCCATCAACGCCTCTAAAACCCGCGCCGTCAGCTCGGACCCCAATGTGCGGCACCATTCAGCCTGTTGTTCAAATGCGGCTCGATCCAAGGTCATCTGCAACCCTCCATGTCGTTTTCGCCACGCCCACGGTCGATTGACAGTAGAATGACGCGTTAAAATTTGGCTATCTACCCCAAACTACCATTTTCGAAAGAGTCGCACCATGAAAACCCACGTAAAAGCCTGTGTTGTCGGCGGCGGTGCCGTAGGCGCATCCATCGCGTATCACCTTGCCAAAGCAGGCTGGAAAGACGTGGTTCTTTTGGAACGCGACGAGCTGACCTCTGGCTCCACATGGCACGCCGCTGGCCTGTTGCCATTGTTCAACATGTCCTACGCAACCACGCACATCCACGATTATTCCGTGAAATTCTACAAAGAGTTAGAAGCCGAAACAGGCCTGAACGCTGGCTTTTCCGTTGTCGGCAACCTGCGCATGGCCCAAACCGCTGAACGCATGGACGAATACATGCTTTATGGCACAACAGCCGAATCCGTGGGCGTCCCCTTCGAAGAATTGACCCCTGACCAGATCAAAGAACGCTGGCCCCTGATCCGCACAGACGATCTGAAGGGCGCGATTTACCACCCGACAGACGGCTATATCAATCCCGCCGACGTGACGATGGCCATGGCCAAGGGTGCCCGCCAACACGGCGTTGAAATCATCCGCAAACGCCAAGTTGATTCTTACGAGTGGACAGGCTCGGAATGGATCGTGCGCGGCACGGTCATGATCGAGGTTGGTGGCAACCTTATCCCGTCTGAGGAAACATTCGAAATTCACGCAGAACACGTTGTTACCGCAACGGGCAACCACGCCCAACGCACCGCGCAACTGCTCAACATCAAAATGCCAGCAATTCCTGTGGAACACCAATTCATCGTCACCGACGTGGACCCTGAATTGAAAGCATGGCGTGCGGCAGGCAACCCAGAACACCCCGTCATCCGCGACGCAGATGCACAATCCTACGTGCGCGAAGAACGCGGCGGCTGGATCCTTGGCGTGTATGAAAAAAATGCCCCTGCCCGCTTTGAACACGGCGTCCCAGACAGCTTCCGCGCCGATCTGTTCCAGCTCGATCTGGAACGCATCGAAGACCAATACATGGCGATGATCCACCGCATGCCATCGTGCGAAAACTCTGGCCTCAAAGATGACTTCAACGGCCCAATCTGCTACACACCAGACGGCAATCCACTGGTTGGCCCCGCACCTGGCCTGCGCAACATGTGGCTCGCCGAAGGGTTCTCTTTCGGGATCACGGCAGCAGGTGGCACAGGCTATTACATGGCGCAAATGATGGTGAACGGCGAAGCCGAGATCGACATGGCGAGCCTTGATCCAAAACGCTACGGCGACTGGATGACAACCGAATTTGCCGCCCGCAAGAACGAAGAATGCTATGATCACGTCTACGTCCTGCACCACCCAGATGAAGAACGCCCAGCGGCCCGCCCGCTGCGTACAGCCCCCGCTTACGATCGTCAAAAAGCACTCGGCGCGCAATTCGGCTTTGTGAACGGCTGGGAACGCCCGAACTACTACGGCCCGCTCGACGCGCCTTCCAACTTTGACGAAGAAGGCCGCTCTTTCCGCCGTGGCACATGGTGGCCCCACGCGGTTGAAGAAGCAAAAGCCATCCGCGAAGGCGTCGGCCTTGTGGACGCAACTGCTTTTACCAAACACGTGGTAAAGGGCCCAGGCGCGACCCAATTCCTCGATTGGTTTACCTGTAACAAACTGCCAAAAATCGGCCGCATCAACCTGACCTACGCGCTCACCGATCACGGCACCACGCGCACCGAATACACCATCGTGCGCAATGGCGAAGACAGCTATTACCTCGTTTCTGCAGGTGCGTGGACAGATTACGACGGTGATTTCCTGCGCAAAGCCGCAGCCGATAAAGCCGCCGAATTTGGCTATATCGAAATCCAAAACGTCACCACACAATGGGGCGTCTTCGCGCTCGCTGGGCCAAAATCCCGCGATCTGATGAAAAAGGTCATCAACGACGCCGATCCAGAAACAGCCCTGACCAACAAACGCTTTCCGTGGTTGTCTGCCAAGAAAATCGAACTTGGCATGTGCCCCGTCAATGCCATCCGCGTCGCCTATACGGGCGAGCTTGGCTGGGAATTGCATCACCCGATGGAAATGCAAAACTACCTTTGGGATTTGCTGTTGAACGCTGGCGAAGAATTCGGCCTCAAACTTGTCGGCGCACGTGCCCAAAACTGGCTGCGTCAGGAAAAATCCTACCGCGCATTCGGCAACGAACTTGGCCGCGACGCAACACCAGCCGAAGCAGACTTGCCCCGTTTCATCGACAATAGCAAAGATTTCAACGGCAAGGCCGCGATGGAGGCCAAAGGCATCCGCTCCAAATGTGTCACTGTCCTAATCGACGGCCCCGCCGACGCCGATCCATGGGGCCGCGAAGCGATCCTTGTGGATGGCAAAAAAGTTGGCCGCCTCACATCAGGGGGCTACTCCGTGCACTTTGAAAAACAAATCGGCATGGGCTACGTCCCCCCCGAATTGGCGGTTGTCGGTCAAAAGCTCCAAGTCCGCATGATGGGCGACCTTTGGAACGCCGAGGTGGTCGAAGACAGCCCCTACGACCCCACCAACGCCAACATTCGCGTGAATGGATAACCCTTCAAAAAGCCACCTTCGGGTGGCTTTTTGCGAACGGCCCAGCGATGAGCACTCTTCCCTGATGGCTATCTTGCCATCACGCCCTACTTTACCGTCCGCGAAGCAGATGCTTTCATCGCCTTTGCAAAAACGGTTTTCGGCGCGACGCTGGTCAAAGAAAATCGTTACGATACGGGCCGCATCCAACACGCCCGCCTTTCGATCAATGGCGCGATCATCATGCTGAACGAGGCAACCGAAACCTATCCCGCGAATGTTTCACAAATGCACGTCTACGTCGACGATGTGCCAAAAACGCTCGAACGCGCGCTCGTACACAACGCCGTCGCGATTATGGATGTAAATACCCGCCCGCACGGTGATCAAATGGCAGGCTTCACAGATCCCAGCGGCAACATTTGGTGGATCGCGTCACAAATCGGCTGACATTATTTGCACACATGGGACACCGCGTCAAAATCTGCAAAACAGCTATCGAACAATCCCGCGCCAAAGCCCCCGCAGCAACAGCCAAACCAGCAGCACAACCGTCAGCGTCACTAGCCCGTGCTTACCAAAGCTCAGGTAATTCCCAATCTGCGCAACCTCATATTCCACCGGCAACGGTTCCGAAAACATCCGCCAGATCATCGCGTTTTCCGCCCAATCAAACAGCGCGGCAAACAGCGGAATAATTGCAATCCATTGCCGTTCAATCCGCCCAATCATCGCCCAAATAACACCGCCAAGCAGGCTGCTGTAAACTGCGGGGTGGATCAGATCGGCCAACATGATAATTTCGTATCGCGCCCGTTCTACAGGGCCATATCCGCCCAAAACCTCGTTCGCGCGCGCCGCTGAATAGCCGACTTCCATGTCCAAAATCGGCAAACCTGTCGCCAAATCAATGTAGTAAACATTCGTGTAAATAACGTATGCCAGACCGATTTCCAGCAATACCAACAGCGAAAACACCCGCCGCAAAAGAACTGTTTTGAAAAATCTCTGTAGCAAAAAATCGATCCCAA
Organism: Paracoccaceae bacterium; assembly: GCA_018607905.1. Taxonomy (GTDB): domain Bacteria; phylum Pseudomonadota; class Alphaproteobacteria; order Rhodobacterales; family Rhodobacteraceae; genus Amylibacter. The sequence continues at coordinate 4,090 of JABBAP010000035.1, forward strand.
ATGAATGGAACCGAGTTTTCACCAGTTTTCTAAAAACCGCAAGTAAGTAGGCTTACTCGCCAACACGACATTTCTTTGCCCCGCCACCCGATTTACAACGCGAGGTAAAGTTGCCCACCCGCTTAAATGCGCTGGCAGATTTGCCCTTTTTCTTTTTGTCACGCTTGGGCAGGATCGAACCGGCGTCATCCCCGCCACCCAACAAACTGCTCAGCAAATTCTTGCGCTTTTTCTTTGGCTTTTCCTCAACCGCGGTTTCGACATCACTATCGTCACCCCCGCTCAATCCAGAAAGAAGGTTTCCAGACGGCGATGGTTTCGGGTCACGTTTTAACGCAGGCGTATCGTCTCCGCTTTGAACATCCGCTTGCATTGTTTGCAGACCTTGCCCATTTGAAGAGGTCAAAAACGGCACCGCAGCACCGCCATCTGGGTTGCCTGTCTGGCTCGCAAACCCATACATATCCATACTGTCGAGCAGGCTTTCAACCTCTGCCAAACTTGCGTTCGTGAAAATACCAATGCCCGTGTAATACCCCGTTTCAGAGGCAATGTTGATCAGATCAGTGCCCTCATACTGGCGCGTTTCAAAGGTCGCACCACCCAATGTTATATCCGCGCCTTTTGTTGGCGACCCAACAAACATCCACGCATGGGCATTGCTCAAGGGCGTCTTCAACGGCTTATTGGCATAAACCAACCGCATGAAAATAACCTTGTCATCCTTGCGATAGGCCAAATCAGTGGAGCGCGCCAAATTTTGCCCACCCCAACCGGCCAACCGGCGCATCGAACTTTTGTCATTGATGTTCAGATCAAGTTTGTAATCGACCGTGAAATCCACAATCTCATCGTGGTGCGTTTTCTTTAAAACCCAACCCTCGGGCGTCGGTGGAAAAAACTCGCCCAAATAAACATTGCGCGATGTTTCCAGCGATGTGTTCGCTTTGTCCCACAAGGCCGCCAGCAAACCGGGGCCCTTGCCGTCATCCGTTTCCAACCGCTCAACCCGCGCGGCATCCGACTTAATATCTTTGTCTAAATCATACTCGCCCATGTTTGACGCCATCAAATAGCCGCCAAATCCCAGCGCCAGTGTCGCCCCTGCCAAGATCATTGCAATCTGTTTATCCATAACTCAACTCGCTCGTATTTTTTTGCTTTTGTTTTTCCTACACGTCAAAGTTGACGAAACTGTGACACGCACTGTGATAAATAGGTCAAACTGTACGGACATCAGCCTGCCCTAAAATGCGCACAAATCCGCCTCTGGTAGTTCCCTCACCCCGCGCCTAAACTGCCTCCAAACCCAACTCGGAGCCCTTCAAAATGTCGCCACAAAACCCCTTCCTCATTGATTGGTCAGGCCCCTTCGCACTGCCGCCTTTTGATCAAATCAAAGACGAACATTTCGCCCCCGCATTTGATGCTGCGTTTGAACAATCACGCGCCGCAATCAACGCGATTGCCGACAATTCCGCAGCCCCGACTTTTGCCAACACAATCGACGCGCTGGAAACCGCAGATGAATTGATGGACAAGGTCGCAGGCGTGTTTTTCAACATTTCTGGCTCTGATAGCAACGACGCCCGCCAAGCCTTGCAACGCGACCTCGCCCCCCGTTTCGCCGCCTTCAGTTCTGAAACCATGATGAACGAAGCCTTGTTCGCCCGTATCGAAACGCTGAACAAAAATCGCGCGGGTAATTCCGCCGAGCAAAACCGCGTGCTCGACCTCTATCACCGCAGTTTTGTGCGCGCAGGCGCAAACCTAAAAGGCAACGCAAAAACACGCCTGCCCGAAGTCACCTCCCGCCTCGCCGAGCTTGGCACCGCCTTCACCCAAAACCTGCTCAAAGACGAAGCAGACTGGTTCATGGAACTGGGCGAAAACGACCTAGACGGCCTACCCGATTTCCTGCTCTCTGCCGCGTCTGAAGCCGCAAAAGAACGCGATCTAACGGGTCACATCGTCACCCTGTCGCGCTCCCTTATCGTGCCGTTCCTGCAATTCTCCACCCGCCGCGACCTGCGCGAAATCGCCTACATCGCTTGGGGCAAACGGGGCGAAAACGGCGGCGACACAGACAACACTGGCATCGCCAAAGAAACCCTCGACCTGCGTTTTGAACGGGCAAACCTGCTGGGCTATAAATCCTTCGCGGATTTCAAGCTCGAACCCGAAATGGCCAAAACCCCCGCCAACGTGCGCGACCTGCTGATGGCCGTTTGGGAACCCGCCAAGGCGGCCGCAAACGCCGACGCAGATCGACTCACAGAAATGCTCAATGCCGACGGTATCAACGGAGACTTAGCGCCGTGGGATTGGCGCTACTACGCCGAAAAACGCCGTGCCGCCGAATACGATCTGGACGAAGCCGAACTCAAACCCTACTTCCAGCTCGACCAAATGATCGAGGCCGCGTTCGATTGCGCCAACCGCCTTTTCGGCCTGACATTTCGCGAGCTCGACGTGCCCCTTTACCACCCTGACGCCCGCGCGTGGGAGGTGCTGAAAGGCGACCGCCACATGGCCGTTTTCATCGGTGATTATTTCGCCCGCTCCTCCAAACGCTCCGGCGCATGGTGCTCTCGTTTTCGCGGCCAACAGAATTTGGGCGAGGATATCCGCCCCATTACCGTAAACATCTGCAACTTCGCCAAAGCCCCCGCAGGACAACCATCCTTGCTGACCTTTGACGACGCGCGCACCCTGTTCCACGAATTTGGCCACGCCCTGCACTCCATGCTGTCCGACGTCCACTATGCCATGATCTCTGGCACCTCCGTTGCACGCGATTTCGTCGAACTCCCTAGCCAATTGTACGAACATTGGCTCTCGGTCCCGAGCGTGCTCGAAAAATACGCCCGCCACGCAGAAACTGGTGAACCGATGCCCAAAGAACTGCTCGACAAACTCCTCGCCGCCGAAAACTTCGACATGGGCTTTTCCACCGTTGAATACACCGCCAGCGCCCTCGTAGATCTCGCCTTTCACGAAGGCAAACCACCCGCCGACCCCATGGCCAAACAAGCCGAAGTCCTAGCACAACTCGACATGCCGCAGGCCATCCGAATGCGCCACGCCACCCCCCACTTCGCCCACGTCTTTTCAGGCGACGGCTACTCCTCAGGCTACTACTCCTACATGTGGTCCGAAGTCATGGACGCCGACGCCTTCCAGGCGTTTGAGGAAACAGGCGACCCGTTCAACGCGGACATGGCGCAGAAACTCCACGACAACATCTACTCCGCAGGCGGAAGTGAAGAGGGCGAAGCGCTGTATAAAGCGTTCCGAGGGAGTTTGCCAAAAGTGGATGCACTGTTGAAAGGGCGCGGGTTGGACTCCCCCACTTAACCCGAAATCAATATTTCAACCGACAACACCCATGAGCGGGTGCACCCGTTGCACCCATTCCCAACAAAATAACTTCGAAATCATAGGTAAAATCCGACATCCCATCAGAACACGCCTCAGTATACCGCACAACTGTCGTCAATTTATACTTACCGTCCGTGCTGTTCAAATAATGCGCCCACAAATCTGTTCGGCCAATCCCTTGCGCAAATCGTAGATATTCAAGCTTGATCGGCGCCTCAACGTCTTGCGAAGAAAACGAGCCGCCAGCTTCGTCGATCTCAACGTCCCAAAATGGTTCCGTCCCACCACAACTCAACGCCTTTGGTGTCTCCAGATACAAACTCGTCGGTTTCAAAAATCGCGCATTCACCCAGCCGACGGTTCCGTTGTAGGAAATCTCTCGCCACACTGCGCCTTTAACATCGACCGAAACACCGGTCACAGCGACGTCTACGGCGTTAAACGGGACCGTTCCAATAACCTTTGAATTACTTACGCTCTCTGTGTAAGCAACATCAGACCTAATGTTCAAAACGTCGTTTTCGGCTACCCCAATCACCGAATGTGGTTGGGTTACAGCGGGTGCAGTGGACAATAAATTGACCGCCAAAACTCCAAACACAAATTTGCATATGGTTCGTATCGGCATGCTACGTACTTTCATTTCCTCAACCTCGTTATCCATGTTTGAACTTCCGTGTTTCAGTTTAGGACACATTATCTTTTCTTCATCCAAAAGCCAGTTTCATCAAATTCCACTACGGCACTCCGTGCACAAGTCGCTTTTGTCTTGACCCTCCAACCACAGCATCTCAATAAAATTGCCAACACTCCGTCGATCACACACCAAGGACACTCCCCCATGAAAGCCGCATTCTACACCGCCCAAGGCCCTGCCGCCGACGTTCTCCAAATCGGCGACCAACCCACCCCAACCGCGCAGGCTGGCGAAGTCCTCGTCCGCCTCAAATCCTCAGGCGCAAACCCGTCTGATGTGAAATCGCGCGCAGGCGCACGCGGCATGCCCTTCCCCACCATCATCCCTCATTCCGATGGCGCTGGCGTGATCGAATCCGTCGGCGAAGGTGTCGACCCTGCTCGCGTTAACCAAAACGTCTGGCTGTGGAACGCCCAGTGGCAGCGCCCCTTCGGCTCTTGCGCCGAATACATCGCGCTCCCCTCCGAACAGGCCGTCGATCTCCCAGAAACCACCTCATTCGTTGAGGCCGCCTGCCTCGGCATTCCCGCCATGACAGCCTACCGCTGCGTCTTTGCCGATGGCCCCGTTACGGGCCAAAAAATCCTCGTCTCTGGCGGTGCAGGCTCTGTTTCGCGCTACGCCATTCAAATGGCAAAACTTGGGGGTGCAGAAGTCATCACCACGGTCTCGAATGATGAAAAAGCCGCCTACGCCCGCGCCGCAGGGGCCGACCACACCGTCAATTACCGCGATGCAAATGCCGCCGAACAAATCCTCGATCTAACGGGCGGCGGCACCCACCGCGCAATCGAGTTGGAATTTGGCGCAAACGTAAACCTCCTCACCGAAGTCATGCGCCCAAACAGCACCATCGCCGCCTACGGTTCCGCCCAAAGTTTCACGCCCGAAATTCCCTTCATCCAAATGATGTTCAAAGACCTGACCCTGCGCACAATCCTAGTCTATATCCTCACACCAGAAGCGCGCAGCGAAACCCTCACGGGTCTCAACAAAATGCTCGCAGACAGCTCCCTCACCCACGCTGTCGGCGCAACCTTCACGCTCGATGAAACCGTCAAAGCACACGAGCTGGTGGAATCCGCAGATAAATTCGGAACCGTGGTCGTCACACTTTAACCCACGGTTTCAATGTTCCCTAAATACCTAAATCCGTTGCCGCTTCATTTACACGGCAACGGATAGGTGATCGTCCCGCTCGGGTAACTTTGCCCCGCACGAAAACACGTCACCTGCCCTGCCCCATTCGCCCAGTACTGATGCGGATTCACGCCCCGATTGCCGTCGTCCAAATACCGCAAATGCCCCCAAGCGTTGCCGCGACTGCGGGTTCGCAACTTGCGCCCGATTTGCAAATGCAAATGCCGCACCCTTGCAATACATTTGAATTTCTTGTGATTGTCGCCAAGCCGCCCGACCAATTGGCCCCGACGAACAGTTTGACCCTTCTTCACAACAATATCGCCCATGTGCCCGTACAACACAAAAAGACGTTTCCCATCAACGCCCTTGCCGTGATCCACCAACAACGTTGGCCCCCAACAGGTGTCTACCTCAATCCCCAAAACCGTGCCCCGCGCAATCGCAATAATCGGCTGACGATTTGGCGCAGGAATATCTATCCCTTGATGCCGCGCAGACCTGCGCAATCCGTTCACACCCTTCATACTTTGAAAATGCGATGTAATTTCTGGCGCCCCCTTGGGCATCACAATTTTGATCGTTTTGGCATGCCCAATTAGCGGAACCGAAAAACACAAAACAACGGCTAGTACTCGCGCAAACATTTTTTTCCTCCGAAAAATGTATAAATCATTAAATTGACGCAACACCGCGCGTTAACACAGTTCACAAACACGTTTGCCATACAGGTGCCATACGCTTCGCATACCATTTGCATACGCTTTGCGGACATTTTTTCCTTCAAAAATGGTGAAAAATAAATTTGGTTAACTGACCGAACGCGTGGCATAATTCAGTCCCGCAGCTCGCTCATTGCAACACCCCAAATGTCTGATTTCTTGGCCCAGCCATCTGCGCCTTGCGCCGACAATTCACAGTATTCTTGCACACAAGATCCAAGCCGCAAAAGCGCCCCGCGCTGCGCAAAAGCCTGCGTCGCAGCTGCATCATTTGGGGTGAGGTAAAGGCGAATTTTGTCTTCACGAACAAGAACATAGCGTGCACCAGACAACAACGAATAATGCATCCAGCCCCCTTGCCCCTCAGCATCCTGAACCCGACGCCAGTGGCCATATTCCGCAATAACTTGCAAGGGCGTGTTCTCATGTTTGAAAACCCAATCCACACGATGGGTCAACGATGGGCCCCGTCGAACATTGCCCTCGGCGGTCTTCATTGAAACAAATCGTGGCATTGGCAAATTGGTAACAGGGCCGCGTTTCGTTTCAGACGCCGCTACATCAGTTAACCCTGTGAAAATAAGGGATAAACCCGCTATCATACAAATGGAAATCGCCCGTGTCATGCTGACCCGCCCGCCTAGATTTTTGCCTCTGATGGGGTCTTTGATCTTGCCCCTTTGGCACAATTCTTGTCAGAATGGGGGAAACAAATCCAGCATTGGTTGTCCCGAATGCCCCTAAGAAAACTAAGTGTTGTTGTTACGCGACGGTTACCAGCCGCAGTCGAGTCTCGTTTGGCCGAATTGTTCAACGTCACGTTCAACGAAACAGACATGCCAATGACCCGCGACCAACTGATCGCAGCCATGCGCACAGCCGATGTTTTGGTCCCCACATTAAGTGACACAATCGACGCTGGAATGCTCTCTTCTGCGGGAGAAAACATGCGCCTAATCGCCAATTACGGCACCGGCGTCGACCACATTGATGTCACCACCGCACGCCAGTTGGGCATCCATGTTTGCAACACCCCAGGCGTGCTCGCCGAAGACACCGCAGACATGACCATGGGGCTCATTCTCGCGGCCATGCGCCGCCTCAAAGAAGGCGCGACACACATGCAATCAGGCGACTGGCAAGGCTGGTCCCCCGCCGCATTTTTGGGTGCGCGTTTGGGCGGCAAAAAGCTCGGCATCCTTGGCATGGGGCAAGTCGGTTCAGGGGTAGCAAAACGGGCCGCCGCTTTTGGCATGCAGATCAACTATCACAATCGCAATCAGGTCCACCCAGATACAGAAAAGTCTTTGAACGCAACCTATTGGCCAAGTTTTGATCAGATGCTCGCCAACGTCGATGTGATTTCCGTCAACTGTCCGCACACGCCCAGCACCTTTCATTTGCTAAACGCGCGGCGTCTGAAATTGATGAAACCAACCGCCATTGTGATCAACACTTCGCGCGGCGAAGTGGTCGATGAAAACGCGCTAACACGCATGCTGCGCGCGGGTGAATTGGCGGGTGCGGGCCTTGATGTTTTTGAAAACGGAACAGACGTAAATCCTCGTCTTCGCGATCTCGACAACGTCATCCTTTTGCCCCACATGGCCTCCGCCACATCCGAAGCACGCATCGAGATGGGCGAGAAAGTCATCCTAAACATCAAAACATTTGAGGACGGCCATCGCCCCCCAGATCGCATCGTCCCAAGCATGTTGTAAAACGGGGTGCGTACCGCGATATCAACCACTCTTTTGCTGCTGTTGATCCTGTGCACGCTGCCTTTCGCGTTTCACGCCAGCCAACTCGGTATTCGCGGCCTTGGCAGCGGCGCAGACACGTCGCGCATCTTCACTCCGAACGCGCCTTTAACCAATTTCAGCATCTTTTCACATATGCTGGTCGGTGCCGCGATAACCGTGCTCGCACCGCTTCAACTTTCTCTTTGGCTCCGCACAAAAAATCCGAAAACCCACCGCGCAATCGGAAGAATCTTGGTTTTTCTGGCAATCCCCACCGCGCTCGGCGGATTTGGCTACATTTTGTTAAGGGGAACGATCGGCGGGCCAGCCATGGACGCCGCCTTTGCACTTTATGGCGTGTTCCTTCTTACCGCTGCATTCCAAACGATTCGCTTTGCGAGTGCGCGAAATTTCACCCGTCATAACCGATGGGCCGTGCGGTTTTTCTTCCTGATCATCGGGTCATGGATTTACCGCGTCCACTATGGTTTGTGGTTCGCAATCATCGGGCAAACAGGCCACACGTCGACCTTTGATGGCAGCTTTGATCTGCTGCAAAACTGGGCCTTTTTCATTCCATATTTGCTGATTTTGGAACTGGTTTTCATCCGCCGCGACGGCCCATTTTGGGCGCGAAACGCCTAGACCAACACCCGTTTCGCCGCATCAACACTCACATCACCCAGCGCAACAATTTCGCGCGCAACCCGTTCGATATCGCCCCCTTCAGCCCCCGCAACAATCGCGATATTTCGCGCGTGCAATGCCATGTGCCCCTTCTGAATCCCTTCGGTCGCCAACGCCCGAAGTGCCGCCATATTTTGCGCCAAACCCACACAGGCAACGACAATCGCCAACTCGCTGGCGCTGTCTACATTCAACATCTTTAGCGCCACCTGCGCGGCAGGATGCGTTTTGGTTGCACCCCCAACAAGGCCGAGCGCCATCGGCAATTCTATCGTGCCAACCAATTGATTTTCCGCGTCTATTTCCCATTTCGTCAACGAGGTATATCGCCCGGATTGCGCAGCAAACGCATGCGCTCCAGCCTCAATCGCGCGCCAATCATTCCCTGTTGCAAGGACCACAGGGTCAATCCCGTTCATGATCCCTTTGTTGTGCGTCGCCGCGCGGTACGGATCAATCAGCGCCAGCGCGCAGGCCTCTACGATGCCTTGCGCAACCTCTGCACCGTCCAGCGTTTCCGTACTCAACGTTTCAAACGAAACCGCAACCTGCGCCCGCACCAAACGGCGATCCGCAAGGTTCGACAAGATCCGCAAACGGCTTTGCCCACCCGCCAAATCAGCCACACGCGGCGCCAGCAATTCAGCCATCGTATTCACCGTGTTTGCCCCCATCGCATCGCGCACATCCACCAGCAAATGCGCCACCACCATCGGCCCAACAGGCGAGGTTTCAAACACATGCACCTCGATGTCTTTGCACCCACCGCCAAGACCGATCAGCACCGTATCTTTGGAATTTGCCAACGCCATAAGGGATTGTTTTTCCGCAAGAATGGCATCTCGCGCGGCCTCAACATCCGTGACGCCCAGCACCTGAATTTGCGCGCGCATGATCGGATCGTCGGCATCTGCCGTGAACCCACCATCAACCCGCGCCAACTTCGCCATGTAACTCGCGGCGGCCACAACAGACGGTTCCTCCACCGCCATCGGGATCAAATAATCCTTCCCGTTCACACAGAAATTCGTCGCCACGCCCATCGGAATTTCAAACTTGCCAATGACGTTTTCGATCATCCCATTTGCCAGCTCGAGCGGTAAAATATCGCGCCCAGACAACACCGCACCATCGCCCTGTGTCAGGCCTGTTGCATCGACCACAGCACCGCGCCGCGCGTCAGGTGACAGATTGCGAAACCCCGAAATATCCGACTTAACCATTGCCATCTCCACACACTTTGCAATCCACTCGCCGCTCAATATTAATCTTGCGGCTCTCGCCATAAAGCGCATCAAAAATCAACATTTCACTGCGCAAGGATTTCCCCGCACCGACGATTTCCTTGATCGCTTCAGACGCCATCATCGACCCGATAATTCCCGGCAACGCACCAACAACACCAGCCTCAGCACAGCTTGGTGCCAATCCATCCGCAGGCTCGGTCGGGAACAAACACGCGTAACAGGGATCACCACGCGCTGGATCAAACACCGTCACCTGCCCCTCCCATTGGCCAATCGCGCCTGAAATCAACGGCTTAGTCGCCTCCACACAGGCTTTGTTCACCACTGCACGGGTGGCAAACGTGTCGGTTCCATCCAAGATCAGATCAAACTCCCCAACCAGATCGGTGCCATTTTCAGCCGTGAACTTTCGATTATACGGCAGTACATCCACAAACGGATTCAATGCTTTTAACTTCATTTGCGCTGCAAAAACCTTGGCCGTTCCGACATCATTTTCATCGAACAAAACTTGGCGCTGCAGGTTCGATGCTGACACGATGTCATCGTCAATCACACCCACGGTGCCCACACCCGCCGCCGCCAAATACTGTAAAACAGGCGACCCAAGCCCCCCCGCGCCAACCACCAAAACCCGTGCATTGCGCAGCTTTCTCTGGCCCTGTCCGCCAACCTCCCGCAGCACGATATGGCGCGCATATCGTTCCAGTTCAGCGTCCGACATTTTGTTAGATTTCACCGCGTGCGGCAATGTGTTCGCCGCCCTACTCCGAAGCGTTTTCAACAGCCAAAAATACGAAAAAATAACCACGCCGATACCCAGCAGCGTGACCCAACTCCAAACCGATCCACCCGTTGCAACCCGCAACGGATTTCCGTCTGGCAAAGCTAGTTGAGCCAGCATCACAAAGATCAAACCGATCCCGACAATCGCCCCTTGCGCACCAACCGATCCGCCCATCCTGCGCACTGCAAATGCCGCCCCGCCAACCAAAAAAACCGTCAAAAACATCAGCCGCGCCCAGTGGAGCCAAAGCCCCCTTCGCCGCGATCTGTTTGCCCAAGCGGATGATCCAAATCCCAACCGACCTGCATCACGGGTGCAAACACGATTTGCGCAATTCGATCCCCGTGCGCCACGATAAAACGCGCATCGCCGTGGTTGATCAAAATCACCCCCAAGGGCCCACGATAATCGCTATCAATTGTGCCCGGCGCATTGGCCAGCGTAATCCCGTGTTTCAGCGCAAGCCCAGAACGGGGCCGCACCTGCGCCTCAAATCCTTTGGGAATTTCCAACGCCAAACCCGTGGGGATCAGCGCACGCGCACCTGCGGCAACCTCAACCGATCCACGGTCATCAAAATTGGCACGTAAATCCATGCCAGCAGCGCCATCCGTGGCGTAACTTGGCAGCGCAATCGCGCGATCTGCACCCTCCAGATACATCACTTTCACCGCCAGATCAGCCACCGATCACCTCTGCTATCTTCGCTGCCAAACGATCCGCAACGGCCTGTTTTCCCATGCGCGGCCAATCCTCTGCACCGTCTTTATGGATCAAGGTCACATCGTTTTCCGATCCACCCATGATGCCCGTTTCAGGCGAAACATCATTGGCCACAATCCAATCACACCCCTTTCGCAACCGCTTCGCCGTGGCGTTCTCAATCACATCATTCGTCTCAGCCGCGAACCCCACAACCAGTGCTGGCCGCCCCTTTTTCATCTTCGAAACCGTCGCCAAAATATCTGGATTTTCTGCAAATTCCAGCACTGGCAATGCACCACTGCCATCCTTTTTGATCTTGCGATCAGACGCGCCTTCAACCCGCCAATCCGCAACGGCGGCGGCAAACACTGCCCCATCCGCTGGTAACCCGCGTTCAACCGCCGCCAACATCTCCGCCGCCGTTTCAACGCGCACAATCTCTGCGCCCTCAGGCATCGCTGCCGACGCTGGGCCTGTCACAAACGTCACCCGTGCGCCCAATCCAACCAGCGCCAGCGCAATCGCGCCACCCTGCGCCCCGCTCGATCTGTTAGCGATATAGCGAACAGGATCAATCGGTTCGTGCGTCGGCCCACTGGTCACCAAAACATGCTTGCCCTTCAACGGCCCATTCAACAGCGCATCTTCCACAGCCGCCACAATCTCAGGCACTTCTGCCATTCGACCAGGCCCGTATTCGCCGCACGCCATGTTCCCGTTGTTTGGCCCAACAACCAGAACACCGTCACCCGTCAGCGTTTCCAGATTGCGCTGCGTCGCTGCATGATCCCACATCCGCACATTCATCGCAGGGGCAATCAGCACGCGCTTATCCGTCGCCATCAACAACGTGCTCGCCAAATCACCTGCAACACCATGCGCCATTTTCGCCATCAAATCCGCCGTAGCAGGGGCAACAACAACCAAATCGGCCGCACGCGACAACTGAATGTGGCCCATCTCGGCCTCATCCGTCAGGTCAAACAATTCGCGATAAACCTTGGATCCAGACAACGCCGCCACAGACAAAGGGGTCACAAACTCCTCGGCTGCACGCGTCATCACAGGCACCACTTTTGCACCCCGATCCTGCAATCTTCGGATCAGATCGAGGCTCTTATAAGCCGCAATCCCGCCCCCAATTACCAACAAAACTCTGCGCCCATTCAGCATAGCATTCTCCACTCTTCCCGCAGACTTAATCACCTTCCCTAAACAAAGCAAAGGGCGGCTCCCAAAAATTGCGAACCGCCCAGTTTCTTCTGGCCAAAAATATCTCGGGGTTTGGGGCAGCGCCCCAAGGCTACATCAAGGTCGCCATAATCTCGGCGGTTTTGCCCGTGTTCTTTTCCAGCAGCTTTTTCAACTTAACCAACGCAGCCGCTTCTACTTGGCGAATACGTTCTTTCGACAAACCCAGCTCCTCACCAATAGACCCAAGCGTGCGGGTGTCTTCGATCAACAACCGCTGCGATAAAATATACTGCTCGCGTTCGCTCAAGCCTTCCATCGCCTCGTTCAGCCAATTGCGCAGCTGGCCCAGATCGTGATTTCGCTCCACAACCTCTGCCGCCTGCGGGCCCTCATCTGCCAGTGTGTCTTGCCATTCACGCCCCTCATCCTCGGATGATTGCTGCGCGTTCAGTGAAAAATCAGACCCGGACAACCGGCCTCGCATCATTTCCACATCGCGCAACGGCACGCCAATTTCTTGGGCAATCATTTCAGACAACTGATGCCCGTCCAATTCCTCGCCCTGCACATTGGCATCGCGTTCCAGCGTTGCCTGCACCCGTTTCAAATTGAAAAACAGCGCCTTCTGGCTGCTGGTTGAACCGGTTCGAACCATCGACCAATTGCGCATCACGTAATCTTGGATCGCCGCTTTGATCCACCACTGCGCATAGGTTGAAAACCGAACGCCGCGATCTGGATCAAATTTTTCTGCCGCTTTCATCAACCCTACGCCTGCTTCTTGGATCAAATCCTGCGTGTTGCCGCCGTAACGCTTAAACTTTGACGCCATCGAAATCGCCAAACGCATGTAGGCGTTTATCAACCGATGCAGCGCCTTCACATCACGATCATCACGCCATGCGCGGGCCAGTGCGGTTTCCGTTTCCGCGTCCAATAATTCAGCAGACATCGCAGTGCGACGAAAGTTATGAGAAGGAATATCGTCGAGTGGCATAGTTCAACTCCCAATCTAAAAATGAAGAGCCATCTTTAAGCTCTCCTCACAATATACTACGGATGAGCAGGCAATTTGGTTCACAATGGAGTGCGTAAATCGTGCAACTACCCAAACTCACACTTATTCTGGGTGGCGCTGCCTCCGGAAAATCCAGCTTTGCCGAAAAAATTGTGACCCAAACAGGATTGCCGCGCAGTTACATCGCCACCGCGCAGGCTTTTGATGATGAAATGCGCGAGAAAATCAAACAACATCAGATAGATCGCGGCCCAAATTGGACAACTTCTGAGGTTCCTTTGGCCCTGCCAGATGCCATCAAAAGCCAGCCAAAAGGCAACGTCATACTGGTTGATTGCCTCACTTTATGGCTCACCAACCTCATTTTATCGGACGCAAACTGCGACACCGCAGCGCAGGATATATTTTCTGCAATCAACGCGCAAAACTGCCCGATTGTCGCCGTTTCAAACGAAGTTGGTCACAGTGTGATCCCAGAAACGTCACTGGGTCGCAAATTCCAACGCCTGCAAGGCCGCCTAAATGCACAGGTCGCCGCACAGGCCGATTTGGTGGTCATGGTCACCGCTGGATTGCCGCAAATCCTAAAGGGCACGCTGCCAAAGGAAACACCATGACCCGCATCTGGATGGTCCGCCACGGCCCGACCCATCGCGACGGTTTGATCGGCTGGACAGACGCACCAGCAGACCTGTCTGACACCGCCGCGATTGCCCGACTAAACGCATACCTTCCAAGTGATGCGATCGTGATTTCATCCGACCTGATCCGCTGCGTAACCACCGCAGACGCGGTTACGCAAACCCGCACGCGCCTCCCCCACGATTCAGACCTGCGCGAGTTGCATTTCGGCGATTGGGAAAACCGCACCTTTGGCGATGTCTCCAAAACCGATCCAGACCTGTCGCGCAATTACTGGTCCGATCCCGGCCCACACGCCCCGCCAAATGGTGAAAGCTGGGACACCGCCGCCGCCCGCGTCAGCCGTGGGCTTGATAAACTAATAAGCACGCATCCAGATCAAAACATCATCGTCGTCGCCCATTTCGGCGCAATCCTAACCCAAGTGCAACGGGCCTCCAACATGCCTGCAAAATCCGCACTCTCGTTCAAAATTGATAACCTGTCCGTCACCCAAATCGAACATATGGGCAGCGCGTGGCGGGTTCTCGGCGTTAATCACACCCCGTGAACACCGCCATCACAAATCGCAATTTGCCTTTGCCCACGCACCGCGCCTAAATGCTGTCATGACTTATTCTTATGAACTCGCCGTCGCCGATAAAATGTATTCCAGCTGGTCCCTTCGCGGCTGGCTGTTGTTCGAAGCATTCGCCATTCCTTACAAACAACACACCGCCCGCATGTACACTGACGGCTTTCACGAAATGCTGTCCGCGTTCCAACCTGCGCGCCTTGTACCGGCGATGAAATTCGACGGACACGTCGTCACCGACAGCCTCGCGATGGCCGAAACTCTGGCCGAGCAAAACCCGTCGCTAAACATGTGGCCAGCCGACCCCGCTGCCCGCGCCTTGGCCCGCTCATTAAGCGCAGAAATGCACTCTGGCTTTGGCTCCCTGCGCACGGATTGCACAATGAACCTGCGCCACAGCTATCCCGATTACCAACCATCCCCAGACGTGTTGGCAGACGTGGAACGCATAACCAAATTGTGGACCCTGTGCCGCGAAACCTACGGCGCAAACGGCCCGTGGTTGTTTGGCGAATACTCCATCGCAGATGTGTTTTACGCCCCCGTCGCCACACGCCTCGCAACCTATAACCTCCCTCAAAACGGGGTCGTCGCCGATTATGTCGCCGCGCATTTGGCAGAACCATCCTTCCGCCGCTGGCGCGCAATGGCGTTCGCGCAAAACTTCGTGCAACCCGGCTATGACTTGGATTTGACACCAGCAGCATGGACAGGCCCAACACCGCTCGCCGCAAAGCCAGTGGAAAACGGCCCCGCCGAAAACGCGATCTGCCCCTACTCCGACAAACCCGTCCTAACGCACTTCCTAGAACTAGAAGGCCGCATCTTTGGCTTCTGCAACGCATTCTGCCGCGATAAAACCGTCGCAGATGCCGAGGCATGGGAAAAGTTCATGGCTATTTACGAGATTGCGGCGTAAACGACCCAAGACTGGATTTGCAGAGCTTGTTCAGTGATTGAAAATTAAGTGCTAGGTACTGAAATTTCCCTTTTCGGCAGGGATCAAAATACGACGTTTTTCATCAACACAATAACGAAACCGAACCAACCGACGTTCACCAAAGCAATCTTCGTATCTCCAATACCCAAAAATAAAAAATTCCGTTTCATCAAGTTTGAATTCGTTGGGAATACTTATCGGAGTTCTCAGGCTAAACCTAGCATTTGGGCCTAACGGCATTCGACTTCGAATCTGTCCCTTTTGCGCCTTACTTAAAATTCCATTAGACTTAGAGTAAGAACCACAGGAAACCCAACCATGAGCCCTGTAAGCAGGTGTTGATCCGAAATTTTTTATTATGACATCAGCTTCAAGGGGTCGGGTTCCCTCACTATTTACATCTCCAGTCACAAACTCAGCACTATCTACTCCACAATAGGCACGCGTCTGTCTATTGCCGATTTCACGCGTGGTTTTTGACATATCTTGTGTGGCTCTTAGCGTATAAAAAATTAAGCCAGCAGAACATGCGGCTAGGAGTAAC
>JABBAP010000017.1:0-7790 GCA_018607905.1 Paracoccaceae bacterium
TGCCGCCAGCGTTCGTTCTGAGCCAGGATCAAACTCTCAAGTTGAAAAGCAATTACTTGCTTAACCATGACGTTCGAACCTCTGCACATCTGAACTGACTTCTTGCGAAGTCACTTCTCACTAACTGGCATTACTGAACCAGTTAATGGTCACTTAATATTTAATGTGTCTGAGCTTTCCAAAGAAAACAAAGAACCACATCAAACGTGAAGCTGACTATACATCATCGATATCAGGTTCGAAAACCATCAATCTAGTAAGTTGATATGTAGAAGTCCGTCCGTCGAAACGAAACCTGACCGCCCACATATCTCTTCAGATACTATCAATTTCAAAGAGCCAGAGACAAAAAATAACCGAAGCGCCTTTTGTATTTAGGCGCGCCCGCCAGTTATTATCTCTATTTTCGAACCTTAGCTTCTAGCAGTTAGTGCCGTCTGCGTCCAGTCCTTGTTCCCTCTAGTTCGTAGCGTGTGTCGCTGCTTGCCTTCGGTAAGGGGGTGTTTAGGGTTAGTGCCCCAGACCCGCAACCCCTTTTTTTCAGAAAAGTGCATTTTTTTGAAAAAAGGCTAAAAAACGCATGTTTTTAATGGGTTACAAATTTTAGTTTCGCGTATCACCCTAAAACTTTACGAAAATTGCGCAGCCAAAAGGGCCCTGAATTGTGTTTTCAGGTGTTATCACCCGAGTCAGTCTCAAAAACTGATAATCTTCCCCTAGGGCACCCAGTGATTCATCAGAATCAAACTCCGACTCGCTGTAAATGAATCGCGATTCCGCCAAACATTTCTGAAAATCATCGGATTCGGCTGTCTGATTTGCAGGAATCGGGGCGATTCACCCCGACTCGCCCCGATTCACACCGCGAGTCGCACTCCATCCAGCTCAGAATCCCGTCGACCCTGCTCAAATCCCTCAGTTTCCGGTCTCAATCCGCCGCCCGACTCGGATTCTCACCCAATTTGCGACGGAACTGATCTTTTGCGCCGTGTGAGTCTTATCCAAACACGGAAAGTCGACTCAATGAACCTGCTCAAGCATCTTCGCTCCCATATTCAGCCTGCTGTCCAAAAACCGCTGTTGTTTGTGCATACGCCGAAATGTGGTGGCAAATTTGTAGAACGCGCCTTTGGGCAGCAGATCAAGAAGAGCATCTCGCTGTGCCACCCTGATCTTCGCGGGCATCTATTCTGGTCCGAATACAAAAGACGGCTCGATCAGCTGAACACACCCATTGAGGATTTCTTGACCTTCGCTGTTGTGCGCAATCCATTTGTTTGGCGCGTGTCCTTCTTTACCTACATTCAACAAGACACTGGGGGCCGCAAAACAAACCTCGCACACTTAAACGCGCTGTTTAATAAAATGACATTCTCGAACTACGTTGATTGGCTCTGCGATCCTGCCACCCCAACGACCCAAGACTTTAGGCCCCACGCGCAGGTGTCTGATTGGATCGTGGATCAGAATGGCGCCGTTGCCGTGAATTATCTGCTTCGACAGGAGCGACTGGTTGATGACCTGAAAGAAATGTCCGCGCTAACAGGTGTCGCAATCAAGATTCCGTCCAAAAAGATAAATGTCTCGAACGATCGACCTTGGTACAGTTTTTACAAAGACGCCGATGTCGATAAGATCACCGCGCTCCACACCAGAGACATTGCGCTGTTTGGCTATGCCTTTGCCGATGGCAGCCCCGTCAAACAGCACTGCGCCGCCCACTAGGCTTTCACCGATCCAAGGATCAATCAGGCGTGTTCACCCGTTTGGATAGTTTCTCGGCTGATTCCACCCGCTCGGAATAGCGGCTCACCAGATAATCAGAGCGATCCCGCGTCATCAGCGTGAATTTCATCAATTCTTCCATCACATCGACCAGTCGATTGTAATACGGCCCAGCGCGCAGCCGCCCGTTGCTATCAAATTCCTGCCACGCCTTAGGAATCGACGATTGGTTGGGAATCGTAATCATCCGCATCCATCGCCCCAACACCCGCAATTGGTTCACCGTGTTAAAACTCTGCGATCCACCCGACACCTGCATCACTGCCAGCGTCTTGCCTTGTGTTGGGCGCACCCCGCCCATCGACAAGGGCAACCAATCAATCTGTGTCTTCATAATACCTGTCATCGACCCGTGCCGTTCAGGCGAAGACCAAACCATCCCGTCACAGGCAATCGCCGCCTCGCGCAGCTCGATCACTTTGGGGTGGTTTTCGTCTTCGGAATCGGGTTGGGGCAATCCCGTTGGATCAAACACCACACATTCCCCGCCTAACGCCGTCAAAACGCGCGCCGCTTCTTCCGTCGCACTTCGGCTGTACGACAACGCGCGCAGCGACCCATATAGAAGTAGTATTTTAGGCGGTGTCCGTTTTGCCCCTAATTTGGAACAATCAATCGGTTCGAACTGGGTTCGGTCAATGTTCGGCAGATCGTCCATAAGTTCATCCAATTCCTGACACTGTTATACGTCTCTTTATCAACGGACCGGCTTTCGATCAAATAGTGTTGTTTCAATCCACGTCGCACACCCATTGCCGCAACAAATCTCGATCCATATAAGTGGCAAAAGAATCGCCCGTGGGAGTTGTATGATGGTAATCACTCCCTAGCTGTTTAACACCGCCAAGTGAAATCGCTCACATCGGCGTTCCGTTGACCCTGTCTCCGGCTTTCAGAGTATTCGCTTTGACCCCGCAGCTGCACGCAGGCGACAAAGCGACGTATCTTTTGGTTAGGGGACCAATATGCTGCTTTTATTTGTTACTGGAATTCTCATCGGTACTGTCATTGGCTTTACTGGCTTCGCACTTGTTTATACGTTTCTTGCGTAACTGAGTGTGATGACCATGGATGGCACTGTACTCAACTTCCTGAATCTCACACAACAAACCGCTACTCCTATAGAGGGGCTGCAAATTGTTGTGGGCGAGGGCGAGGTTTTCAACCACGTCGACAAAAATGATTTCATGTGGGACGGCGAAGGCGACCGCGTGATCCGTCAGTCGATTATATTCGACCAACCTTTTGGCGCTGTTCCATTGGTTTCAGTTGGCCTGTCTGGGGTGGACGCATCGCGCGCGCAAAACCAACGGTTTCACCTGAGCGTTGAAAACATCACCTGTTTTGGGTTTAATTTGGTGTTCGTCACATGGGGCGACACAAAAATCGCCCGCGCTTCTGCATCATGGAACGCGACGGGTTCCCAAAAGCGTAAAATGCGCGCTGTTGAAGATATCGAAACCCTGTTCCACGTCAGCCACGCTTAGGCGCGACGCATCCGCTTCACACCGCGATACCCAACCAGCAGCACAAAGATCGCTAGATACACCAGCGGTTCAACCTGCCATGTCTTCTTCATCAGCACGAAATGCACTGCGCCCAAAATCACGGCAGCGTATACTCCTATATGCAGACGCCGCCATTTCACTGGGCCAAGACGGTGGATGAACCAATTGTTCGACGTCACCGCCAGCGGCACCATGATCAGGAACGAAATCACCCCGGCTATTATATAGGGCCGTTTGGTGATGTCCTTGATGATCGGCCCCCACTCCAATTGTTTGTCCAGCAATAGATACACAACCAAATGCGCAAACACGTAAAAGAACGCCATCAACCCGATGGAGCGGCGAAACTTGATCAGGTTCCAACCAAAGAAATCGCGCAACGGCGTAATCAACAGCCCAAGGATCAAAATCTTAAGCGCGTATTCCCCCAACCCATGTTCCAGCGTTTCCACAGGATTAGGCCCAGGGTTCTGCAACACCTGCCAAAACAGCAACCCACCTGGAACCAACAGCAGGAAATACATCACCCAAGCAGGGATCACCCGCGCCACACTATTTACAGACATTCTCTACTCCAGCCGTTCACCAGCTTTATTGCGCACCATGACCGATCACGCAATCTGCCTGAACAGACTGTCAGAAATGTTTCAGGGTTCGATCAATGCGCGATATGCACCCCGTGTGCCACCAAGGGCCGTCGCATTCCGATAATCCGCTCGGCTTCCTCACCTTTACCTTGGCGCAGCAATACATTCACCAAACCGAACTCCAGCAAATCGCGCTGCGCACGGCTGCCGCCCAGTCGTGCATCATCTTTCAGCGCCGCGCTAAATGCTGCGGTCGCCTCCCCCCACGATTGCCGCACAATCGCATCAAATGCCGAGGCACAATCCTGCACCACGTCCCCTGCAAATCCTTTGGCATCAGACATGTATGCCTCTAGCAAATCATTGCGCCCCGCCATTGCGTGCGCCAATGCTGCGTGCATATCAATGAAACTGTTCCCAACCTTGGGAAACACCTTGGCCGCATAATCGCTCACATGCGCCCAGCGTTCGGCTGGCACATCCTGCCCCGCCAATTCCGCACGGTATAATATAGACGCGGTGTCCGTCAGGATATTGATCGGCAAGCCCTGTGCCACATCTGGCTTCACATCCGCATCAATCGTTGACCACATCTTGCCAACATCACCAGCTTCCAACGCCCACAGCGCCACATGCCACGACAAATGCCCGTGCATCAAACCACGGCGCTCGTAATCCGCTAGCCAGCCTTCCAGATATCCAATGCCATCCGCAAGATTACCCTCTTCGTAAAACACATGCGATCGCACGTGCGCCGCATGCGCATGATCCGATTTAATCGCCAAAGAGCGATCAATCATATCGCCTGCCGCTTTCAACTGGCCAACCTCGCACATCGAAAACGCGTGTTGCGACAGCATCCACCAATCGTCGCCATAATGGGGCATCAGGCTTTCGGTATAGGCCAACAACGATGCTTCGCGCGCGGCTTGCCCTGAAAACCCGATCAACCCAAACACGCTGGTCGCCAATTGCGCGATAATCACATCGCGGGGCCATGTTTGTACGTGTTCGCGCACCGCTGCCAACGATTCCATCGCTTTACCTTTGAACAACAACGCCATCGCGTTCACATGGCTGGCTTCGCGCCCAGATTTGCCTTCAGTCAGCGCAACCGC
The DNA here is from genome assembly GCA_018607905.1 of Paracoccaceae bacterium. GTDB lineage: Bacteria > Pseudomonadota > Alphaproteobacteria > Rhodobacterales > Rhodobacteraceae > Amylibacter. The sequence goes on from JABBAP010000017.1 coordinate 4,999, forward strand.
CTGCCCCATTGCCGCCTTGGCCGCAGCCATATCACCCGATAAAACCAGTGCGCGCGCCAACCCAACAAAGCCCAACGCAAAACCTTCATCTTCCGCCACAGCCGCCTCGAACGGTGCCGCCATATCCGCCGCCCCGCTCAACACGCGATCCACCCCTACTATATAGTGGTCACGTACCGCATCAGAAGTTGTGGAAAGGTCGTTGTCATAGCGATCACGCAACATGGGGCAGGCTCCTAAATAAGTTATCCAGTAAAGAAGTAATAGAGCGTCAAGAAAACACCAAACACAATCACGCCCCAGCGTAATAAACTTTGCGGCAACACCCGCGACAGCGCACCGCCGAAAAATCCGCCCAAACTGGTCCCCACCATCATCACAATCGCATGGGGCCAACTGACCAACCCGCTGAATGCAAACACCACAATGGAAATCGCGCTCATCGCCACCAGAACCGCGTTTTTCGCGCCGTTCGCTTGATTAAAATCGCTCAGCCCGATCAAGGTCATCGCCGCCAGCATAATCTGCCCCAGCCCCGCGCCGAAATATCCGCCGTAAGCAGACAGCACAAACAACAGCATCGCAGGGAAAACCCGCCCCAACGAAAACCACTCGATCTGTGTTCGTAAATAGGGCGCAAAGGCAAACAACAGCGTCGCACCGCCCATAAGATAGGAAATCGCGCCGGCAAACGCCCCCGCCCCCAGCCACAACACCAATACCGTGCCCGTCAAACCGCCAAGGCTCGCCACCGCAATCGGCCCCGCCAGCGCCCACCCGATCACCCGCAATTCACGGCGAAACGCAAACAACGCCGCAACATTGCCCGGGGTCAGACCAACAAAATTCGTCGCGTTGGCTTCAATCGGTGGCAATCCAAGCCAGACCAGCGCCGGAAACGTGACAAAAGACGCCCCACCCGCCGCCGCACTGATTGCGCCAGCCAGCAATCCAACGGCGAATAACAATGCTAAAAGTTCAGGAGCCAAAGACATGGGAACAATAACGCCTGAAACACATCTTTACGCAAGGATAGACGCTCCCCATCAACAGCGGTAAAACAGGGGCATGTAAAAGGGAGGCACCAATGACCCAAATCACAGGAGGCTGCCAATGCGGCGCGGTTCGCCTTATCGCGACAGGCGCGCCCAAACGGGTCGGCATCTGCCATTGTCTTGATTGTCGCAAACACCACGGCGCAGCCTTTTACGCCGCCGCAATATTTGATCAAACAGTCATCACAATCACTGGCGAAACCACCAGATTTAAGGGCCGATCCTTCTGCCCCACCTGCGGGTCATCCGTTTTTGCCGAAAGCGACGGCGAGATCGAAATCCACCTCGGAACCCTAGACGAACCAAACCAACTCACCCCAACCTATGAAATTTGGACCATCCGGCGCGAGGCGTGGCTGCCAGAATTTCCCAACACCCAGAAATACAAACGCGACCGCCCAGAAACTTAGGGGTCGCGTTTAAAATTTCAGCTGTGGCGTGGACGCTTAAAAGTCTTTCGACAAATCCATCCCAGCATACAGCCCAGCAACCTCGTCACCGTAACCGTTAAACTTCAACGTTTCCTCTTTCTTGGAAAACAGGCCCGATCCGATGATCCGGTGCGACGCCTGCGACCAGCGCGGGTGGTTCACCTCTGGGTTCACATTGCTGTAAAACTTATATTCATTGGGCAGGATTCTGTTCCACGTGGTTGGCGGCTCTTCTTCTGTCAGCGTGATCTTCACGATGGATTTGATGGATTTGAACCCGTATTTCCACGGCACAACCAAACGCAATGGCGCGCCGTTCTGGTTTGGCAGCGGCTCGTCGTACAATCCAGTCGCCATAATCGTCAGCGGGTGCATCGCCTCGTCCATGCGCAACCCTTCAACATAGGGCCACGGGATTGACCTACTGCTTTGCCCGTGCATTTCTTCAGGGCGCATCAGCGTTTCAAACGCCACGTATTTCGCGTCGCCCATCGGATCGGCCTTGGCGATCAAATCAGACAATTGAAACCCGACCCAAGGCACAACCATTGACCACGCCTCTACACAGCGGAGCCGATAAATCCGTTCTTCCAGCGTCATATCTTTCAAAATATCTTCCAGCGCGTAATTGCCCGGATTGTTCACCAATCCACCAATTTCCACAGACCAAGGATCCGTCGTCAGCGCATGGGCGTGTTTCGCAGGATCACCCTTGCCCGTACCGAACTCGTAAAAGTTGTTGTAGGTTTTCACATCTTCCAATGATGTCAATTTCAGCCCAGCGCCATATTCCGTCTTTGCGGCGTTCAATCCAGCCGCCGCAGGCAATCCCAGCCCCGCTGCAATCCCCAGCCCAGCCGCACCGCTCATCAATTGACGACGGTTCATAAAATCCGCTTTTGGCGTCACAGCCGAATACTTCAGATCACTTTTATAACGGGTCATAGGATACCTTCTCTGTTCTTATCTTGCACAATGTGGCCTAGCAGCTGCCGTTTTCCAACGCAAAACACCCCTGTTCACGACCTTGTTGGAATGGTTACAATCGCGTCAACGATAAGGAACCACCATGAAACGCCTCGCCCTTGCCCTGCTAACGGCCCTTTTGCTGCCATTCCCCGTCAACGCGGACGACCAATTAGATCGCATCAAAACCAATTGGCAGGCATGGGTCAAAGCCAACAAAGCAACGAAATCCACCATTTCCGTTGCGCGGCGCGGTGAAATCGTAATGTCAGACGGCATCGGCACAGACGCGCAAACCGCCATGCCCTTCGCCAGCCTTGGCAAAGCCATCACCGCCGCC
>JABBAP010000017.1:7890-68433 GCA_018607905.1 Paracoccaceae bacterium
AGACGCGCAAACCGCCATGCCCTTCGCCAGCCTTGGCAAAGCCATCACCGCCGCCTGCACCGCCGCCGCGGTAAACGACGGCTTGTTCGCCTACACCGATACCCTCGGCGCACTTCTTGAGGGTTCCGTCGATATCCACGCAGCAAACGCAGACATTACAGTTGCACAGCTGTTATCCCACGGTTCAGGCATCGCCCCAGATCAAACCCAAAACGCCATGAAAAAATGGGTCGGTGGCACATCTCCAAAACACAAAGCAGCCACCAAAACCGCCCTGTCACGCGCGGTCCAAAACGGCAAACGAAATGCCTACTACTATAACAACGAAAACTACGCGATTTTGGGCCACATAATCGAAGCACAAACAAACGGCAGTTACGAAGCCTACTGCACGCAAAAAATCCTTGCCCCAAACGGCGTCACAACTGCAAATTTAACAACGATACACGGCCCCTTCGCAGCTTGGGGCGGCTGGGCCATGTCAGCGGATGATTACAACCGTTTCATCGTTGCAAATTTCGGCCCCAACACTGCCCTTGGCGCAGATCCAACCAAATTCCCCAGCACCGCGCTGAACCCAAAAGTGAACTACGGCATGGGCACGTTCTGGCGCAAACACCGCGCCAACCACAACTACTGGCACTTTGGCCTGCTCTGCTTTGGGCGCAAAAATTCAGGCGGCAGTTACTTCGCCTATTACGAGGGCAAGGTTTCCGTCGTTGTCACCCACAACAGATGTGTTGATTGGGATCAAAGCTTCGCGCTCGACAAAGCCATCGCAGGCGCGGTGTTTAATCGATAATTCAGCCGCTATTTCGGGCGCGGCCAAATCTCATCCATTCTTTTTGAACGTCCGTTGTCCTGCACAATCCGCACATGATGGCGGCGAATTCCGCGCGGTTCCGTCACCCCAACGGAATGGGCGATGATCTCAACTTCTTTGGTAATCATCTTGGCATAGGCCGCAACTTTTTCGAATTTGTCATGGGGAACCAACCCCTTTTGGAACCGTGGATCATGGGTCGTGATCCCCGTCGGACAGGTGTTTTTGTTACACTTCAACGCCTGGATGCAGCCAAGGCTAAACATGAACCCACGCGCAGACACCACAAAATCAGCCCCCGCCGCAATCGCCCAGGCCACATCACCTGGAACCATCAATTTACCACTGGAAATAAGCCGCACACGATCACGCAGATCGTATTCCGTCAATAAGTCCGAAACCATCGGCAGGCTCTCGCGGATCGTCACGCCAACCAAATCCATCAACGGCATCGGGCTGGCCCCCGTTCCACCATCACCACTATCCACAGTGATAAAGTCAGGCGCAAATTCATCGCCCCGTTCCTTAATCAGCTGAAAGAATTCACGCAGCGGCCCGTCATCACTGACAACCGTCTTAATCCCCACAGGTTTCCCCGTCACGTCGCGCACATGGTTGATAAAATCCAACAGCTCCTCCGTATTCGAAACCTCTGGATGTCGATTGGGCGAAATCGACGCTTCTCCCGCACAGATTCCGCGAATTTTTGCAATCTCTGCCGTCACTTTTTCCGCAGGCAAAATACCACCCTTACCGGGTTTCGCACCCTGTGCCAGCTTCACCTCAAACATGCGGATATTTTCATGCGCCGCCACTTCGCGCAGCTTGTCATCCGACAGGCCGCCGTCCTCATCGCGCACCCCGTATTTCGCCGTGCCAATCTGAAACACCACGTCGCATCCGCCTTCCAGATGATGCGGACTTAACCCGCCCTCACCTGTGTTCATCCAAATTCCGGCCTTATGGGCGCCCCGCGATAACGCCTGAACTGCAGGCTTTGACAGCGCGCCAAAACTCATCCCCGAAATGTTGAAAAAACTCGGCGCGTCATAGGGCGTTTTACAGTGCGGCCCAATGCGCATCGGCTCGGTCTTGGCGGCCTGTTCATCTAACGGAGGAAACGCTGCGTTTACAAAAATCGGCGTGCCCGGCACTGCCAAATTCCGCGTCGAGCCAAACGCGATCGTGTTGTCCTTGCCCGATGTCGCCCGCTTCACATAATCGCGCTGCACACGGTTAAACGGCAATTCTTCGCGGTCCATCGCAAAGAAATACTGGCGAAAGAATTCGCCCAATTCCGTGAACAAATGCCGAAACCGCCCCACCACAGGATAGTTGCGTCGAACCGCATCTTCGGTTTGCGTTCGATCGATCACAAACATCACGGCAGCGGTCAAAACAGCCAGCCCAATGACGCAGATAAACAGGACAGCAAAGAAAAATAGAATATTGGAAACGGCATTCATTAAAAACATCTGGGCACTCCTTGGCGATCCGCAGACCCTATCGCAGATCACGCTGAAAACAACTCCCCAGCGATACACGTTTGCCCCCGCGACATTACATTTTCGTTGATCTTTGAAACAAAACCGCCGCGCACGGCACATATTGACTTAGAATTTCGGGGCCGCTACCAAGCACGCAGGTTGTAGACACCTGCCTCCCGCAGACGACATCGTCTTGGTAAAGGTCTTCGAAGTCAGTTCACAATCGACCCCTTCCGCAAATCGCGCGGATGGTAACGCGGGACCCATCTACACTGTGCGAATAGCCGTAGGAGTTGGATATGTCTGACACCCAAACCAATACATTTACCCAAGGCCCACTTGGGTCCATTTACCTCAAAACTGCCCTTCCGATCATCTTTGTGATGGGCATGAGCGGCCTTCTCGCCGTCGCGGATGCGCTGTTTCTTGGTCATTACGTCGGCCCAGATGCACTGGCCGCCGTCACGCTGATGTTTCCGATTTACATGCTGATCGTCGCCCTCGCGACCCTTGTGTCCAGCGGCATGTCCAGCCTGCTTGCACGTCACCTCGGCGCAAACAAAACCACAGACGCCCACGCGGTATTTGCAGGCGCGCACGGATTGGCGATCCTTCTCGGCGCACTCCTCATCCTGCTGTTCCTCCTCTTTGGCCGCCCGCTATCCCTGCTCGTTTCTGGCGGCGCACAAAACTTGGCCGACATGGGGCACATTTACCTGCGCATCACCGTCCTGTTCTCACCGCTCCTGTTCGTGCTTTCGGTAAACTCCGATGCCCTACGAAATGAGGGCCGCGTCGCCTTCATGGCCGCGATGTCCCTGTTCGTGTCGCTCGCCAACATTGCCTTCAACTACATCTTAATCGCGCGCCTCGATATGGGTGTTGCAGGATCGGCCTACGGAACCGCCGCCGCCCAAACGCTCGCCTTCGCGATCATCATGGCATTCCGATTTTTCGGCCACACAACTCTGCGTCCATCCGTACTCCTGAAACATTCCATCTTCGGATCATGGAACCGCATCCTTGCCTTGGGCGCACCCCAAAGCCTCAATTTCATTGGCCTAGCCCTTGGCTCCGCCGTCATTATCGCCGCCCTGCAATGGGTCAACAGCCCCGCATACGAAAACACCATCGCCGCCTACGGCATCATCACGCGCGCCCTCACGTTCGCATTCCTCCCCCTGCTCGGCCTGTCCCACGCAATGCAAACCATCACGGGCAACAATTACGGCGCAGCCCTGTGGTCCCGATCAGACACCAGCCTGCGTGTCGCCCTTTGGTCCGCGCTCATCTACTGCACCGTGGTCCAAATCATCGTCATGTCGCTGCCGCGCCAAATCGCGGGCGCATTCGTCGATGATCCCGCAGTCATAGCCGAGGTCGCACGCATCCTACCGATCATAACTTGCGTGTTTTTCATCATGGGCCCCCTGATGATGATCGCCACCTATTTCCAAGCCATCGGCTCCGCCACCAAAGCAGCCCTTCTCGGCCTCTCCAAACCCTACGTTTTCGCAATCCCGCTCACCTTTATCCTGCCAAATATTTTCGGCGAATGGGGTATCTGGTACGCAGGCCCATTGGCCGAAATCCTGCTCCTCGCCCTGACGGTTTTCGTCCTGCACAACACCGCAAAACGCGAAAACCTGCACTGGGGCGTCTTCCAATCCATCAAAGGATCACAGTCATGAACGTCAAACTCCCCACCCTGTCCGAGGCCAAGACACAAGCCAAACACATCCGCGCCCAACTTGCGGATCAAGGCGAAAAAATCGGCCATGCGCAATCCTTGGAACGTGTCGCCCACGGCCTCGGCTATCGCGATTGGAACACGCTTTCCCCCCTGCTCGAAAATCCGCCAATCCTTGAATGGATCGTCGGCAATCGCATCACAGGCCAGTTCCTGTCGCAACCTTTCGCAGGCTCCATCGTCGCGGCCAAACCAAGCGCTGATGGCTGGACCCACCTCACCCTCGATCTGGATGAACCCGTGGATGTCGTCACCTTCGACAGCTTTTCAAACATGCGCAAACGCATTCGCGGCGTTGTCGGCCCCAAAGGCCACACAGCCGAAAAAACCAGCGACGGCCAACCGCATCTGCAAATCGATCTTTAAGCGGCGGGCGTTTTATCCAAACGCAGCGCCAAAACAGCCGAGCAAACCGCCAAAGCGGCCCCCACCATCAGCGCAATTTGATACGCTCCAAACGCATCAAACAACGCGCCAGCGGTAAAGGGGGCCGCTACCCCCGCGATCCCCCAAGCCGTGAAAACCACGCCGTAAACCGAAATCCCTTTCGCGCCCGGGTATCGTTTCGAAAGCACCGCTGGATAGGCCGCAATCGTCGCGCCATAGAAAAATCCAGCCAACATCACACCAACAACTTGGATCGCAACACTCGCCACCAAAACCATCGCCAGCAATGCAAATGCACTGCCAATCGGCAACGCGCACAACAGCCGACGTGGCAAAACCCGATCCGTCGCCCAGCCGCCAAATAACGAGCCAACCAAACTGGCCCCCGATGCCAGCGTCGGCCCCGCCGTCGCCAACGCATCCGACCCGCCCCCTTCGCGCAATACCTCGGATGATTGCGACAACAGCATCAACCCCGCAAAAACCGCCAAGCCATAGGCGGCCCAACGGCCAATGTGGCTGCTCCAGCGCACCACATCGGATCGCTCAATCACCGCTTCAAATCGCGTTTTACAATTCATCATCAGGCCCGCAACAATGGGGGCCGCCACCAGATACAAAACCGCCTGCGCAACCAACGTGCCTGACCATCCGAATGATTCCAACAAATACGCCAGCACAGGCGGGCTGGTCGCAGCCCCCGCCGCATAAGCCGCCGTCACCATCCCCATCGCCCAACCTGTTTTCGCAGGCCAAAGTCGTGCTGAAAACTGCAACGCAAACCCGTACCCCAACCCGTTCGCCGCGCCAAAAACCACGCCATAAAACAACCAAACCTGCCACAACTGGCTCGCCGTCGCACTCAGCACCAACCCAACCGCGCCCAAGCCAAAAGCAACCACGCAAAACGCCCAAGGCTTCAAAACCCCATAAACCCGATGCCCCAGCAGAACCGCAATCGACAGGCTCAACACCGCTGCAGAATAGGTGAAACTAACCCCAGAACGCCCCGCATCAAACGCAGTTTCCAACGGCACAACAAACAGGGAATAGGCGTGCAGGATTCCAAACAGAAAGCTGACAATCAAACACCCGCACAGGGCTTTTATGTCTAAACGCTCACTCACAGAAATTGATTTTCACAAATGCCACGACCGCTGCCTCATATTTTAGGCCAACTTACACGCAACCCGCTATTTCAAATAGACAAAATAAACATACGCACCCGCAATCAGGGTAAGTGGCCAAAAAATGATGGCCAACTTAATCGTCAAGAAAGCAAAGAACCTGATTATGCGGGCGATCACGGTGTTTCTCTTTCTTTCACAAAAACCCCGCGCCAATTAACGGCGCGGGGCAATATTTCTTGTTCAGTGAACAGGCTCATCCGCAGGTTTTTTCGGCTTGCACCCAACCCCGTTCACAACCAGCCCGTTATCATCCGCACTGACCGTCACAGTGGCCCCGTCCAGCACATCGCCAGACAGCAGCAATTCCGCCAACGGGTCTTGCAACGCCTTCTGGATCACCCGTTTTAACGGACGCGCACCATACACAGGGTCGTAACCCTGATCTGCCATCCACGTTTTCGCGGCATCGTCCAATTCCAGCACGATCTTACGGCTTTCCAAACGGCGTTCCAAAATACCCAACTGGATATCCACGATCCCGTCCATGTTATCGCGGCTTAGGCGATCAAACAGCACGATTTCGTCCAGACGGTTGATGAACTCGGGCCTGAAATGCCCCTGCACCGCCGCCATCACATCCGCCTTTGCTTGTTCGGCATCTGAACCCTCTGGCAGTTGGCTCAACGCTTGGCTGCCAAGGTTGCTGGTCAAGATAATCAGCGTCTGTTTGAAATCCACAGTCCGCCCTTGCCCATCGGTCAGCACACCATCGTCCAGCACTTGCAATAGCACGTTGAACACATCTGGATGCGCCTTCTCGACCTCATCAAACAAAACCACTTGATACGGACGACGACGCACCGCTTCTGTCAGCGCACCGCCCTCTTCATAGCCAACATAACCAGGAGGCGCGCCAATCAGACGCGCAACCGAATGTTTCTCCATGAACTCGGACATATCAATGCGCACCATCGCGCTGTCATCATCAAACAAAAACTCCGCCAACGCCTTGGTCAGCTCAGTTTTACCCACGCCCGTTGGCCCCAAAAACAGGAACGAGCCTTGCGGACGGTTCTCATCGCTCAGCCCAGCACGGGAGCGCCGCACAGCGTTCGAAACGGCATGCACCGCATCAAACTGCCCGATCACCCGCTTGCCGAGGTCTTCTTCCATCCGCAGCAACTTCTCACGCGTGCCTTCCAGCATTTTATCGACAGGAATGCCCGTCCAACGCTCAACAACACTCGCGATATGCTCTGGGCCAACAGCCTCATCCACAATCACATCGTCCTCAGCGCCTTCGGCCAGCTCCAACGCCTTTTCCAGATCAGGGATCACGCCGTACTGCAATTCGCCCATCTTGGCCAAATCGCCAGCACGCCTCGCCGTTTCAAACTGCGCCCGCATGTGGTCCAGCTCTTCTTTAATGTCCCGCGCACCCGCCAGCTTATCACGCTCCGCCTGCCACGCCGCGGTCATCTCGCTCGATTGCTCCTGCAACTCCGACACAGATTTCTTCAGCGTTGCCAGCCGATCCTTAGACGCCGCATCCTTCTCGGTTTTCAGCGCCTCAACCTCGATCTGCTTTTGCAGCAACTCGCGATCAATCGCATCCAACGCCTCTGGCTTGCTGTCCACTTCCATGCGCAACCGCGCCGCCGCTTCATCCATCAAATCAATCGCCTTATCGGGCAAAAACCGATCCGTGATGTAACGGTTCGACAAGTTCGCTGCCGACACCAACGCGCTATCGGAAATCCGAATACCGTGGTGCAGCTCGTATTTTTCCTTGATCCCACGCAGAATCGAAATGGTATCCGCTACCGTCGGCTCTTTGATCAAAACAGGCTGGAACCGCCGCGCCAATGCCGCGTCTTTTTCCACATGTTTGCGATATTCATCCAGCGTTGTCGCACCTACACAGTGCAATTCGCCGCGCGCCAACGCAGGTTTCAACAGGTTCGACGCATCCATCGCCCCTTCCGATTTACCCGCGCCAACCAGCGTGTGCATCTCGTCAATAAACAAGATGATCTCGCCCGCGGCCTCGGTCACTTCCGTCAAAATGGATTTCAACCGCTCTTCAAACTCGCCCCGATATTTCGCACCCGCAATCAGCGCCCCCATATCGAGCGCCATCAGCGACTTATTCTCCAAACTCTCAGGCACGTCACCGTTGATAATCCGCAAGGCAAGCCCCTCGGCAATCGCGGTTTTACCCACGCCCGGTTCGCCAATCAAAACTGGATTGTTCTTGGTACGACGCGATAAAACCTGCATCGCACGGCGAATTTCTTCGTCCCGCCCGATGATCGGATCAATCTTGCCGTCCCGCGCCGCCTGCGTCAGATCCCGTGCATATTTTTTCAACGCGTCATATCCATCTTCTGCGCTCGCGCTGTCAGCCGTCCGCCCTTTGCGCACGTCGTTAATCGCCGCGTTCAGGTTTTGCGCCGTCACACCGCCGTCTTTCAAAATGCTGGCTGCATCCGATTTCACAATCGCCAACGCCGTCAACAACCGCTCCACAGGCACAAAACTGTCGCCAGCCTTCTTGGCCAGCTTTTCAGCCTCACCAAAAACCTTGGTGGTTTGCCCATCCATGTAAATCTGGCTGCTATCGCCAGACACTTTCGGCATTTTGCCCAGATTAACATCCAAGTCCTGCAACACTTGCGCAGGATTCCCACCTGCGGCTTTAATCAAATTCGCCGCCAAACCTTCGCCGTCATCCAGCAAGGCTTTCAGCATGTGTTGGGGGGTAAAACGCTGGTGATCTTCGCGCATTGCAATGGTCTGTGCGCTTTGAATCATACCGCGCGACCGCTCCGTGAATTTTTCCAAATTCATAGCTCTTCTCCTTCAATAAGCGCTTGCTGTGAAATGTGACGCCCTAAATAGGCACGTCTGGGGTGCAAGCCTCAGTACTAAAATAGGTGTTCATCCGCCTCACGACAAGAGGTTTGAAACCAAATTTTTGCTTCTATTTTCTAGACAAACTCAAATTGTATTTCTGTGCTAATAGCTTTGGTAATATGCTAGGCTTCGATCGCGCTCGTCCTGTAGCTCTTGTAACGAAACTTTTATCGCTGAAAAATTCACTCGATACATGGGTAGTTGCCAAGCATTATACAAAGCTCCGAGTTGACCTTCCTTTGCTTCATCAGCGATTAAATTTGCCTTTTCCAAGCCTTGCATCATCTCAAAAGTTAAAGTTCTGGTGTCTGCGTAACTCTCAACATCTTTAAAATCGATTTTACTCCAAGTTGTGGAAACAATCTCAAGTCCTTGTCGAGAAAATGCACCGAAATCTCGTAGAGCTTTACAAACTCTCCACGAAGCAGGGTTTGAAAGTGAAACGACCAACGCATTACTATCAACCGGATCATGATAAGTGGATTGCGGGTCGTTCCAATGAAGTGTTCCATCCTCTTCTTCGAAAACGTCAGCGTAGAGATCGCTTTCACGGCGGTAAATTTCATAATTCGGAATAATATATTCGCCAAACTCACCCTCTAAGTAATGCAACCCTCTTTGCCCATCTACATATTCTTGTAATTGCCGCAAATGCATGGGCTTCCAGCTCTGGGCCTCTACATACAACAATCTGGCCAAATGATCGTAAAACCATTTCGTCATCGCTCCAACCCTAGACGAGCGCTGACTGGTTGGGCACCTAACTAAGTCTACAAGTATTAAAATTTTTGCTACTTCTTCCAATGCCTGCCCTCTAAGAACTGCTGCACTTCTAGGGTGATCGCTCAACTCATTTGCCGCATCGAACAAACCACCCGCACTTTCCATCAGGATCGGGAGCCCCTCAGCAATAATATCTAACTGTTTTTTTGGTGAAAGATTTGATAGCGCGCGAGCGCGACGCATTCCTATGTGTTTTACATCGCTTCCTTTTGGTAATTCGTGCATCTCAAACCCTAACCCTCATTTCGCGCATCACGGCTAAATGCGTATGCGATAATCCCCACCAAAACCGCCGCCCCAAAGAACGCGAACAGAATTTGATAGGCCACCACAGGCTCTACATTCGGGGACACACCCGCGTACAATCGCCCTGAAAGGGATTGAAACAACCCTGCCCCGCCCATGCCAAACAGGTTCAACAAGGTCACACCGCGCCCTGTCAGATGTTCAGGGAAAAACGATTTCGCATGGGCAATAATCACCACAAAGGTCGCGCCGCAAATCCCGACAGCTGACAGCAGGATCGTTGACACAACCACAGAACTGCCTGCAAACACCACCAGCAACGCAACACTGATCAAACCCGCAATGTTCCCTCCCAGAATGATCGCCTTGCGCGATGGGATAACCCGATCCATCGGCCCGAAAATGAAATTCCCCGCCGCCATTGCAATGCTCATCACCAGCGTCACAACGCCAATGGTCGCTGCCGTTGATCCAAACACCTCGTCCAGATACGGCCCCGCCCACAACCCGCGCAGACCCGCCGCTGGCACATAATTCACCATCATCATGATCAGAATTGGCCACATCACTGGCAGTTTCAACAGATCAAGAACCGATCCTTTGTTGCTGCCTTCAACCTTGGCTGGATCACGCACAAACAGGCCCGCAAAAACAGCCACAGCCAAGGTAACAACCGCCAACGCCCACATGGAGCCACGCCAGCCAAAGGCCTCAACCGCCAAGGTCAACGGCAGCGCACTTGCGATATTGCCAAACGTGCCAATGCCAAGAGTAACACCCGCCAAAGTCGCGAAAACTGCAGGCGCATAGGAACGCGCGAAAATGTAATACGACGCCATCAAAACAGGCGAACAGCCAACCCCGATCATCGCCATGCCCACCGTCACATGCCACGGCTCCACCGCCATCGCAAACACGGCTGCTCCCCCTGCACCACCGATTGCAAACAAAACGCTCGCCGTGATGCGCGGGCCGATCCGATCCAACGCCTCACCGATTGGGATTTGCATGCCCGCAAACGCCAGAAACCAGATCCCGCTCGCAAAGGCCAAATCCGCAGGGGTCGCACCAATATCGACACCCAACTGGGGCGCCATCACGGCCAAAAACGCACGGTAAAACTGGCTCAGCACATAGGCCAACACCAAAAAGACAATTCCAGCATTCATTTTGTAAAACTCCGCAGGCTACGGCTCTACTGCTCGCACATACATCGCGGAAATCAAGCCCAGAACGTTCACGGCCATCAGAATCGCCATTAAAACATACGCGCCAGATGTTTCGTTCAACACCGCACCCGTTCCAAACGTCAGGATCGCACCCGCCGCAACAACCGCTGCGCCAGACAACCCAGAGGCACTGCCCGCCAGTTCAGGTTTCACCGACATCGCGCCAGAATTGCTCGCAGGCAGCGTAAGCCCGTTGCCCACACCGATGAAAACCACCGATCCAAACAGCACCACAGGATGCAGATACCCAAACATCATCACAATCAGGCCCGCCCCGACGCCCAAAACCGCAACAATCCGCCCCGCAACCATCATGCTGCCCAGCGAATATGTCAGCGCATATCGCCCCGTGAAATAGTTCCCGATCACGAAACCACCCGTGATCGCACCCATGCCGATGCCAACTTGCACGGGCGACAGGCCAAAGGCCACTTCACCGATCAACGGCGCGCCCGCCAGAAAAGCATAAAACGCGCCAACTGAACAGGATTGGCAAATCACATGCCCCCAAAACAATCCCGAGCCAAACAACTCTGGATAGGTTTGAAACTGCTGCAAAAACGTCTCGGAGGTGTTTTGATTTGTCTCGCCCAGATCAACCCAAGCCATCACAAAAACCAACACACCCAATGCGGCGAAAACAAAGAACGTCACACGCCAGCCAAACGCCTGATCAATCAGCCCGCCAACCACTGGTCCCAGCATCGGCGCCAGCGCCATAACCATCGCCACATACCCCATCATGCGTGCGGCTTCTTTGGGCGGCGCCATATCGCGGATCACTGCGCGGCTAAGCGCCATGCCCGCAATCACCGCGCTTTGCAGCATCCGAAACCCCAAAAACATCCAAATATTGGCCGATAACCAGCACCCAACCGACGCCACCGCGAAGATCGCCATCGCCGCCAGCAAAATCGGCCGCCTGCCCCATCTGTCAGACAACGGCCCCATGATGATCTGCAACACAGCCGAAATCGCCAGATACCCAGCAATCGACAGGTTCACGATCCAGTATTCTACCTCAAACTCGCGGGCAATATTCGACAAAGACGGCAAAAACATATTCAGCGAAAGAACTGAAATGGCTGTCAAAAAAACAAGCGTAATGAAACGCGGCGGTGTGCTAGCAGAAGAAAACACTTAATAAAAATCCATCAACTATAAATTGAGGCTAACACGGCTCACCAAAGCGCGCAAATAACTTTCAATACACGCGCACGTGCGCGAAGACTTGCTGGTGTTTTGCCAAGTGCACCCTCAACTGCCCCTGCTGCCTGTTGGCGAAATTCAGGCGCAACGCCAGCTATCCGAACAAACGCATCCAACGCCCAAACCCGCACCAACACTTTGTCTGCGCTCATCAAATCTCGAACAATAGCCACATATTTGGTCGCGGCTTCTGGAGCATATTTTACCAATTGCAACAAATGCAAATTCGTTTGCCATTCCGCTTTTGTGTGCAGGGCCGCAAAAGCCGTCTCCATGTCAAACCGCTCCACCCCTTCTTGCTCGACCAGCGCCTTTAACACCCAAGATGCGGCCACTTCGGAATCACCATAGGAACAGGATTCCACCAACAACTGTGGGTCCTTTGATGCACGCGGAATCGCAGCATGCAGCGGCGTGGTATCTTTCCCGTCAAATTCAGGAACATTAAATATTCTGTACTTTGCCACCTAACCCACACTCCTTTCGCCCCTGCATCTTGACTTTACCCCACCACAAACGCAAACCGCTGCCAAGCCAAACAGGAGCCTAACCATGTCGTCAGATGACCGCTTAATCGTCGCCCTCGATGTTCCCAACGTCCTTGATGGAATGAAAATCGCAGAACGCCTCGGTGACAGCGTATCGTTCTACAAAATCGGTCTGGGCATGCTCACGGGGGGTGGCCTCGCCCTTGCAAATGAGCTCAAAGCCAGCGGCAAACGTATCTTCCTCGACATGAAATTCTTTGACATCGGCGCAACCGTGGAACGCGCAGTTGCGGGCATCGCGCAGTACGACCTCGATTTCTTAACCGTGCACGGCGACCCCCACGTGGTGCGCGCCGCCGTCGCAGGGCGCGGTGACACGGACCTCAAAATACTCGCCGTTACGATCCTCACGTCGCTTGATCGCTCCGATCTTGATGACTGCCTCATTCAATCTGGCGACATCCAAAAACTGGTGATCGAACGCGCCCGCCTTGCGTTTATTGCAGGGGCCGACGGCGTTATTTCCTCCCCGCTAGAGGCCGCGCTCATTCGCGCCCTGCCAGAAGCAAACGGCAAACTGATCGTCACCCCGGGCGTGCGCCCGACAGGAGCCGCGTTGGGGGATCAAAAACGCGTCGCCACACCAACCAGCGCAATTTCTGATGGTGCAGATCACATCGTGGTCGGCCGCCCGATCATCCAAGCCGACAATCCCGCCGAAGTAACCCGCGCCATCCTTGCAGAACTCGCTTCAATTTAGCTAAATCATAGACACTCCAATTTGATCTTTAACCCCTCGGTAAGCCTGCTGCGTGATGCTCCACAGCAGAGAAACCAAAGGAGTTTAAGATGAGTACGCCCCTAAAGACCGCACTTGCTGCCGCTTTTGCCGTTGCAGCATTATCGACGTCCGCTAACGCAGGTTTTGAATTGTTCGCCAAAAAGGGCTTTGGCGCTGGCGGAGCATCATCACAACACATGCCCCCCGCAGGCTACTCCAGCCAATGGTGGGTTCATCCATCGGGTTGCGAATACTCACGCGCAGGCCGCCCAGGCGAAATCGTTTGGTATGTGATCATCAACACCATCGGCAAACGCAATTGTCCGGGCATGATCGTGCAAAAAGCGCGCAGATTTTCAGTATTAACACAGGTACTGACTGGCGTTGGCAGCAGGGTTTTGCGATAAGACCCCATGCCAACGTCTGCCTTCTGTCGTGATTGCCTAACTGTTTGCGCGCCTAAACCGCGCTGCCAACACTGCGCCTCGCCGCGCGTTTTGCAGCATACTGAACTGTTCGATTTGTCCATCGCCCACATGGACTGCGATGCCTTTTACGCATCCGTTGAAAAACGCGACAACCCCGAAATCCGCGACCAACCCGTCATCATCGGCGGTGGCAAACGCGGCGTCGTGTCTACTGCTTGTTACATCGCGCGTATCAACGGCGTGCACTCCGCCATGCCCATGTTCAAGGCGCTGAAACTCTGCCCAGATGCCGTCGTCGTGCCACCAAGAATGGACGCCTACGTCGAGGTTTCAAAACAAATCAAATCCATGATGTCCGAACTATCCCCCGTCATCGAACCGTTATCGTTGGACGAAGCCTTCATTGATCTTTCAGGCACCACAAAACTCCACGGCGCACCGCCTGCCGTTATGCTCGCTCGTTTGGTCAAACGCATGGAAGATGAGATTGGCATTTCTGGCTCCATCGGCCTGTCGCACAATAAATTCCTCGCCAAACTCGCCTCTGATCTTGATAAACCACGCGGATTCTCGGTGATCGGCGAGGAAGAAACGCTCGATTTACTTGCCCCGCTGCCGATCAAAAAAATCTGGGGCGCTGGCCCTGTCTTGCAGAAAAAACTCCACTCCGATGGCATCCAAACCTTCGCCGATTTACGCCGCCGTGAACGCAAAGCTCTTGGCGAAAGATACGGCTCAATGGGGGATCGTTTGTGGCATCTCGCGCGCGGCCTCGATCATCGCCGCATCACAGGGCGCGACCCTGTCAAAAGCATCTCCAAGGAAACAACTTTCTTTGAAGACATCGCCAATCTCGATCTGCTCGATGGCTATCTCTGGCGTTTGGCCGAACAGGTGTCTGACCGCGCCAAAGCCAAAGAATACGCAGGCAAAACCGTCACCCTCAAAGTCAAGAAATCCGATTTCAAATCTCTCACCCGCTCCATCACCCTGTCCGAACCCACGCAAATGGCCGACCGAATTTATTCCAACGCCCGCCAAATGCTGGATGGCGTTGCGGCCCAAGCACCGTTTCGCCTGATCGGCGTCGGCATCAGCCACCTCACAAAACCAGACGAGGCCGATCACTATATGGATCTGCTCGAACAAGACGCCGCCAAACGCGCCAAGGCCGAACGCGCCACAGACGCGATCCGCGAACGCTTTGGCAAAGACGCGATCCGCAAAGGGCGCTCACTACGCTAGGTAGCTTTTTGACAAAAAGCGTTCCTTGTGGTCAAATTTGACAAACAAGGAGAAAGCGAATGGCTAAGCAAAATCCAGCTGGACACAAAATCGAACACAATGCTTCGGGATTACCAGACACCCTGAAATCAGGAATGGAGGCTCTGTCGGGCCTAGACCTTTCAGATGTCCAAGTTCACCGAAACTCACACGCGGCATCAAAAGTCGGCGCGCGAGCATTTTCGCAAGGCGCGCACATTTACGTCGCGCCAGGTGGCGAAAAACTCATCGCCCATGAGCTTACCCACGTCGTTCAACAACGCCAAGGTAATGTGAAACCAATCGGCAGCCTATCCGATGCTGAACGCACGGCCGTTCGTGCAGAAATCGCTGGGAAAAAGTAACCCATTTCTGGGATACGCCCCCACGCAACACCCGTTAATTAATTTTGGTTAACGCCAAAAGTGCCATACAGGTGCCATACGCTTTGCATACACTTTGCATACGCTTTGCGGACATTTTTTCGCCTGTTTTCTGCGCCAAATACCGTCGTTAACCTTTGTGGTTAACCCGACGAACGTTGCGCCTGTTTTAGGCCCCATTTCAGCCTCTATTTTTCTGTGAATTTCAGCTCAATCCGACGGTTCAACGCCAGTGCCTCAACACTGGTTCCATCCACAATTGGTTGGAATTCCCCAAACCCATTTGCAGCCAATCGCCCAGCGGGCACACCCAAATCAGAGATCAGATATTTCACCACCGAAAGCGCACGCGCTTGCGACAATTCCCAGTTATCCGCATAGGCCCCATTGCCCGACAAAGGCACGCGATCCGTGTGCCCATCAACGCGCAAAATCCAGTCGATTTCTGAAGGAATTTGATCCGCCACATCCAGGATAATATTCGCGACTTTCGCAATCTCTTCTTGGCCCCGTGGGCCTAGATCAGCTGACCCCGCTCCAAACAGAATTTCTGATGAGAAAACAAAGCGATCGCCAACAATTCGAACCCCTTCGCGGCTGCCCAAAACATCGCGCAAACGGCCAAAAAATTCGGATCGGAATTTCTTCAAATCCTTCGCTTCGGCTTCCAAACGCACCCGTTCTGCGGCCTCTAAAACAGCCGTCTTTTGTGTCTCGCTTGCCAGCTTTTTTTGCTCTGCGGCGACCCGCGCCAGCGCCGTGTTCAGGTTCGCACCCAATGCCTCGATTTGCACCTTACTTTTGGTGTCCGCAGCACTCGCAAAATCGAGCAATCCCTGCAACGTATCCAGCTGTTTGCGCAGCTCAACTGTCTGTTGGTTCAACAACGCCATCTTGCGTTGTGCTTCCAAACTGATGTCTTGTTCGTTCAATAATTCTTGACGCGCCACAGCCAGCAGCGCCGCTTGTTTTTCCGCTTCGCTCAACGTCTCAGCAGCCTTCAAATCCGCCTCTGAAACCTGCGTTTTCGCCGCCGCCAAAAGGGTCAAAGTATCCTCCGCACCCTTGCGCTCCGCCTCCAGCGCAAGCGTCATCGCGGTCAGTTCATCCTCGGCCCCTTTCAGCTTTTCACGCAAAGCCGCAGCCGCCGCAGCTTGCGCCAATTTCGCCTTTTCGGCGTCCGATAAACCGGCCACCAATTCATCCAAACGGGTGCGCAATTCTTGTTCCGTCAACCCCTTTTGCGTCAACGCCTGTTGGCTTTGCGCCAGTTCCGCTTGTGTCTGTTCCAGCGACTTTTGCGCCTCTGACAATTCGCTTCCAGAGGTTCCCATTTGCGACAGCGCCGCCGTTAACGACCCGCGCGCGCCCTCCAAATCTGCCTGTGATTGTGCCAACAATGCCAAGGCATCAGACAGCGATCCGTCCTTCGCGCTTACGTTTGCCTGCAAATCCGCAATCAGCGCATCCAACGCCTCCGCTTGCGCCGCTGCCAACCGCGCCGCTTGCGTGCTTTCGTCAATTTCATCCCGCGCCTGCGCCAGTGCCAATTGCAGCGCATCTTTTTGCGAAATCACTTCCAGATTGGCCGCCGCCAGCGCGTCTTTATCCGCCAGCAAAACGCGATTTTGATCCGCCAAAGCCGCTTCACGATCCGCCGCCGATGTCGCCTCTCCCGTCAACACAGCCACGCGCGATTGGCTTTGCGCAAGGCTTCCAGACAGGTCGGTATTTTGCGCCAAAAGCGAGGCAACTTGCTCCTCAAAACCCGCGATTTGCGCTGCCTGATCGGATGTTTGCGTGGACAAAGATGCAATCAACGCCCCCTGCGCCTCAGCCTCTGTTCGCGCAGTATTCAGCGTGGCCGTCAGCGCGCTCACATTGCCTTGCAGATCTGCACTGCGCGATTGCTCCAGACCCAGCGCTTGCGCCAATCCTGACAGTTCATTTGTCAATGAATCCAGCTCTTCGTCTTGCCCCGAAATCGTGTCGCGCAGCACAAATTGAACCACCATAAAAATCGTCAGCACAAACATCAGCACCAGCAAAAGCGCGGTCATGGCATCCACAAAACCGGGCCAAATATTTGCAGAAAATCTGTTTGCCGAACGGCGGTTCAGGGCCATGGCTTACCCTTTGTCGCCGGTGTTATCCGCAACGCCAATTGCGGTGCGCAAAGTGGATGTCAGCCCCAACAAGTCACTGCGCAGATCGCTTACTGCATCTTGGCGACCGGCTGTCATTTCCTCAAGGATGCGCAGCAACTGCGTGTCGATATTACGAAGGCGCATCTTGGCCTCAGCGCCCCAAACTTCATCGCCGTCATTACCCTGAAGCGCATCCACCATCTGTTTTTGACCATAGGCGATCTGCTCCACCAATTTATCACCGCTGCCCACCGATTGCGCCGTGCTTTCTGCCAATCTTTCAACAACTTGCGTCAAACGCGCCACTCGATTATCGGTCTCTGTGCGCCGTTCTTGGCTTTGGCGCAGCAGGTCGTGCAGGCTCTCAATTTGATAGGTCGTGTGCTCCAGCATGTCGGCAATCGCAAAGTTTTCAACATTGCCCACATCACCTTCGCCAGTGGCCACACCGATGCGTGTGATCGACGAAAGCCACTCTTCTAACTCGCGGTAAAAACGGTTCTGCCCGCGCCCTGCCAACAGATCGAGCAGCCCAACGACCAGCGATCCCGCCAACCCCAACAAGGACGATCCAAACGCCGTTCCCATGCCGCCAAGCTGTCGTTCCAGCCCCGTCATCAGGTTGCCAAACACATCCATCGAGCTGGCACCCTCTTGGGGCGCAAGGGATCGGATCGTATCGACAACTGCAGGGACAGTGGTTGCAAGGCCAAAGAACGTGCCCAAAAGGCCTAGAAAAATCAACAGGTTGATCACATACCGCGCAATTTCACGCCCTTCATCTAAGCGTGTTGCAACACTGTCTTGAATGCTCTGTGTGCTGGTCGATGTCAGCGATGTGCGTGCGCCCCGTTTGCGCAGTAAATGCGCCAATGGGGCCAACAATCCAGGGGCGCTAACAAACTCATGCCCGGGTCGATCCAGTGCAAAGCCTTCGATCCAACTGACCGAGCTGACAAGCGTGAACACCTGCCAAAAACAGGCCATAATCCCAAACACGAACACAAACATGATGAACCCGTTCAGATACACGTTTGCCATGAAAATCGGCAGCAAAGATTGGTATGAAAGGAACGCCCCAATCACCACCATCACGACAAACATCAACATCATGAGGATTTGCCGCACCGGTTGGGTGAAATGCGGGTCGGTTTTTCTGTCTGCCTGCAACATCGTTTTTTTGCCTGATACTTGCTCGGGCGAACCATACCCCGTCCCTCGTTTTATGCCAAACGCTAAGTTTCGACGCGAAAATCCAACTAAACCATTGTAAATCGCACTAAAAATCCCCAAATATCACCGTAACAAACCACATTTGGAGGAAATACTTTGGAACTTTTGGGATTTGAATCTGTTGGCATCACAGCCATCGCAATACTCGTTTTCGCTGTCGTTTTAATCTTTATGATGGTCCGCTCCGTCCCGCAGGGCGAAGAATGGACCGTTGAACGCTTTGGCCGTTACACCCGCACCCTAACGCCGGGGCTACGTTTCTTGATCCCGATCATGGATAAGGTCGGCGCCAAGATTAACATGATGGAAACCGTGCTGGATATCGACAGCCAAGAGGTCATCACCAAAGACAACGCGATGGTCGTAACCGATGCGGTTACCTTCTATCAAGTCGTCGATGCCGCCGCTGCCGCGTATGAGGTTCGCGATCTGTATCGTGGTCTGTCCAACCTAACGCAAACCAACATCCGTTCGGTTTTGGGGTCAATGGACCTTGATGAAAGCCTGTCCAATCGCGAAATTATCAACGCTAAATTGCTGTCTGTGATCGACGAAGCCGCCAATCCTTGGGGCGTCAAAGTCACCCGCGTTGAAATCAAAGATCTTGCGCCACCGCCAGACATCAACGAAGCGATGGCGCGCCAAATGAAGGCGGAACGGAACAAACGTGCGGAAATCCTAACGGCCGAAGGCATGAAGCAATCTGCAATCTTGAAAGCAGAGGGCGAGAAAGAAAGCCAAGTGCGCGAAGCAGAGGGCCGCAAAGCCGCCGCCTTCCTAGACGCCGAAGCACGTGAGCGGTCTGCACAAGCCGAAGCCGAGGCAACGCGCATGGTGTCCGAAGCCATCGCGGCGGGTGACATCCAAGCCATCAACTACTTCGTGGCGCAAAAATATACTGAAGCCTTGCGCGATGTGGCCGCCGGCCCATCTGCAAAAACCATCATGATCCCGCTCGAGGCATCATCCCTGATCGGCTCCATCGGTGGCATTGCAGATATCGCCAAAGCCGTAACCTCAGACAAAGCATAAGGAGAGTTCATGCCCTTTTTAGACATTCTCGAAGGTCTTTCGCCGTGGTGGTGGGTTGCCGCCGCATTTGCGCTTGGCGCGCTCGAAATGCTCACTGGCACGGCCGTTTTGATCTGGGTGGCCTTGTCCGCGCTGGTTATGGCGGGCATCGTGGCCTTGATGCCGAACTTGTCAGGTGAGGTGCAAATCACCCTGTTTGCCGTGTTATCGATCGGATCAACATTCGCGGGACGCTGGGCTGTAAATCGGTTCGGTGACGGCGGTGAAACCCACGCAACTTTGAACCAGCGTTCCAACCATTTGATCGGGCGAACGGCCACAGTTCTTGATTTTGATGCAGGCACAAACAACGGCGCGGTCGAAATCGAAGGCATGCGCTGGCGGGCCACTTGGGCCACGGGCCAGACATCCGCGTTGGGTGAAACGGTCCGCATTCGCGAGGCGAACGGCATGAATCTAACGGTCGAACCAACCGCGTAAAAAGCTCAGGCTGATAGGGTGCGAACTCTGTCAGCCAACCAATCCAACTCAGGATCGCTCAACCCGATCTTCGCCAAATGCTCCGCAGTATTGTACAAATACTCCGTGTTTGGCCCCCGCCCCCCAACCGCACTCGCAATCACCTGCGCCTGTTTTTCCAACGCCATACCACCGCAATATTGCTCGTGGGCGGTATCAATCACATAGGCCACACACTCCACTTTGCGCCCATCGTGCAGTGTGATTGGGTGGATTTCTTCCAGATAAGCCGATGAAATCAGCTCACGCTCGCGCAAGTAATCAATGGTTTTCTGGGCTGTTTCTGGTGGCACAAAAAACGCCACACCATCACAAAATCCACCCTCTACCGCATCCAACGCAAGCACCAAACCCGGGTCTTCTACAGTGCCGCGATGGTGGATCGACCACATGCAAAAACTGCGACTAAATCCATCCATCCGCGCGACTTGGCGCTCCGAATACTCAAATCCAGGCAACCAAACCAGCGACCCGTAGCCAAACACCCAAAACCCGTCTTCAATTTTCATCTAAAAGCCTTTCGCATCCAACCTGTATCGCTGAAAATCGGGTGCAACCATTTCTAACCATTCGCAGGGCGCAGGTTACGCAAAAGGCTAACGCCCTAAGACTTCGCGAAACACTATGGTCACCCTCTTTCAGGCTGCTATAACCCGCTGCAAACAGAAATGAAAAGGGGCCGCGCCGTGGTTCGTATGTTCTTTGGTCTACTTATTATCATCACCATCGGCTGGTCTGCCTATTGGTGGGTCGGCTCGACTGCGCAACAAACGGGCCTTACGGCATGGCTTGATGATCGCCGCGCGGCGGGTTGGGTTGCCGATTATGATGATCTGTCCGTCAAAGGTTACCCCAGTCGGTTTGACACAAGTATCACCAACCTAAACCTTGCTGATCCAAAATCTGGCTGGGCATGGAACACACCTTTTTTGCAGGTTCTGATGTTGTCCTACCAACCCAACCACGTCATCGCCGTGCTCCCGCCTGAACACGTTGTTTCCACGCCGACAGAACGGATCAACGTGAAATCAGACGTGATCCGCGCCAGTATCAAATTTGACGCAAACACCGATCTCGCACTCAACGCTGTTTCTGGGGAAATGGAAAACGTGATCCTTGCATCGAACGCGGGTAGGACATCAGAAATGAAGGCCGCAAAATTAGCCACCCGTCAAACCACGGGCGTCGCAAATTCCCACGATCTGTTTTTTCAAGCCGACGGCGTGAAACCCGCACGCATTTTCACCAAACTCATCGACCCAGACAGCCAACTGCCAGACGTGTTCGACACCCTGCGCATCGACGTCACCGCTGGCTTTGACGCGCCGTGGGATCGCCACGCGGTTGAAGGCAAAAAACCAGAATTCACCGCGCTAACAGTAAAAGACGTGTCCGCCACCTGGGGCGAAATGAACTTTCAAGCCAAAGGCGATTTGACCTTCGATGCAGACGGCTACCCAACGGGCAAACTCTCGGTTCGTGCGAAAAACTGGAAAGACATGATCACGCTGGGCGTCAGCGCCGGCGCGATCCCGCAAGATTTGCAAAGCACACTGGAAGGCGGCCTCGGCCTGTTGGCACGCTTGTCGGGCAATCCCGATACAATCGATGCGCCACTGTCTTTCAAAAACGGATTTATCTCGCTCGGCCCAATCCCGATTGGCCGCGCCCCACAACTGCGCCTCAACCCTTAACGACAGTAGGTTCCGCCGCCACGATGCTTGGCCACATCAAAGTGGAAATGGTCTTGGTGAAAGCGGTTCGCGTTTGGCCCCAACACGGTTTTAAACGGCCCACAGGCCTTTTTGTGCATCCGCTTTAGCGTGCTGCCATGTGCCCGACTGCGCCAGCCTTTTAGAACAGACATCGTCGTCCCATCTTTCAAAACAAAGCCCCCAATATCGAGTGCATTGCCCTTTGCATGTTCTGACAATCGCCCACCCTTGGCGCTGTTTCGATTGCGACAAGCATAGCCGCCAATCACCTGAACCTTGGCCAATCCGCCGCCTTTTTTGCCAACGGCAGGTTTCGCGCCTTTTTGAATCCACGAATAAAACGCCTTGGCCGTGTCACAGCCGATCGACACTTCGCGCGTCATCTTTACGCCGTCCACTTCAGTCAGCTTCACAGGGTTCGCCACCCCGCACCCGCCTTTACCAGAAATGCGTTTCACATGATATCCGCGTAACCCGTTAATCCCGCAAACCAACCCTTTTTTGCGATACTTAACAGCCTTTTTCACCCGCCCAGGTTTCGACGTATCCAGCAAAACGACCTTCAACTTGCGTGGTCGCTTTTTTGGCCGCAGTGATTTGGCAACAGCGAACGGGCTCGTAACCGTCACAACCCCCGTGTGTGTTTGCGCAACAACATTGCGCAACGGTTCGGTCTTGGTCACTTTGCGCGCTGTGATGTCTGCGCTAATGGTCTGTTCTACCACAACTTTCTGGACAGCAGATGCGGTCGCAGAGCGCCCAGAAACGGGCCGCATTTTGGGCCGCAAAGACGCAAACGGCGCAGAGGTTTGGGTGAATTTCGCTTCGATCACAGCAGGGCGCAAAACAGGGCGCAGGGATGTTTCCACCGCTTGCGCCGCCAGAATGCTTGGCATCAGCACCAGCATCGCCCCCATCAAAACGCGCCCCATCCGCATCTAATCGTCCTTTTTCTGTCCACGCCCAAAATCATCCGCGTCTGTATCGTGACCCGCTTCAACGATGCTGCGTCGAATGGCCCGCGTGCGGGTGAAATGGTCAAACAATTGATCCCCATCACCGTGGCGAATGGCCCGTTGCAGATCAAACAGCTCTTCGGTGAACCGCCCCAAAATGCTCAACGTGGCCTCTTTGTTGTTCAGAAACACATCGCGCCACATGGTCGGATCAGACGCAGCAATCCGCGTGAAATCACGAAAACCGCCCGTTGAAAAGTTGATCACTTCGCTGTCTGTAACCCGTTCCAAATCATCGGCCACACCCACCATCGTATAGGCAATCAAATGGGGTACGTGGCTGGTCACAGCCAGCACCATATCGTGGTGCTCTGGCTCCATGATATCGACGTTCGCGCCCAAGGCTTCCCAAAATTCTCGCAACTTTGCGACTTCGCCCTCATCCGTGTCTGGTGAAGGTGTAAGGATGGTCCATTTTTTGTCAAACAACTCTGCAAAACCCGAATTCGGGCCTGAATTCTCGGTCCCAGCAATCGGGTGCGCTGGCACAAAATGCACGTTATCTGGCAGGTGTTCACCAACCATTTCAATCACTTTGGCCTTCACAGACCCCACATCAGAAACCGTCGCGCCTGCTTTCAGTGCAGGCCTAATTTGCGCGGCAACTGTGCCCATCACACCGACTGGCACACACAAAACAACCAAATCCGCATCTGCCGCTGCCTCGACTGCCGTTTCAAACACCGCGTCCACAAGCCCCAGCTCCAACGCCGTTTCGCGCGATTTTGCCGTATGCGCATGGCCAACAATCGACCCTGCTAACCCAGCGCGTTTCATCGCCAGCCCCATTGAACCCGCGATCAAGCCTAGCCCGATCAACGCAACTTTTTCGTATACTTGTGTCACGCGACCCAACCTTCTTTGAATTCTTGCAAGACTTGCACCACACGTTTGCAGTCTGCACCTTTGCCCACGGTTATGCGCAAACACTCCGCCAAGCCATAACTTTTCACAGCCCGCACAATCAGCCCCGCATCGCCCAGCGCCTTATCCGCACCATCTGCCTCTGCCTCTGATCCAAACCGCGCCAGCACAAAATTCGTTTGGCTTGGATCACAGGCGATACCCATACCCATCAGCTTTTCGCGCAAATACTCGGCCCATTGCGCGTTCACCTCGCGGCATTTCTGCGTATATTCAACATCGCGAACCGCCGCTTCACCCGCCGCCAAAACGCTGGCATTCACATTGAACGGGCCGCGCATTCGGTGCAGCGTATCTACGATTGTCACAGGGCCATACCCCCAACCGAGCCGCAAACCACCCAGCCCATAAATCTTCGAAAACGTCCGCGTCATGAAAACATTTTCGCGCTCTTCCACCAAACCCGCGTGCCCGTCAAACCCCTCAACGAACTCTGCATAGGCGCCGTCCAAAACCAACAACGCCTGCTCAGGCAAACCATCCGCCAAACGCGCGACTTCTTCCTCAGAAATCATCGTCGCGGTCGGGTTGTTCGGGTTCGCAATAAACACCAATTTCGTGTTTTCATTCGCTGCCGCCAACAATGCATCTACATCCGTGCGGCGATCCGTTTCCGGCACAGATACAGGGGTCGCACCCGCGCCCTGCGCACACAGCTTGTACATCAAAAATCCATGCTCGGTGAACAACACTTCGTCGCCCGCACCTGCATAAGCCTGACACAAGAATGAGATCAACTCATCCGAACCGTTCGAACAAATCACCCGATCCGCATCCACACCGTGAACCTCACCAATTGCGGCGCGCAACTCGGCGTGATCACCCGACGGATAAACATGCAATTCCCCAGCCACCGATCGATAGGCCTGCTTGGCGGCCTCGCTCGGCCCCCAAGGGTTCTCATTGCTCGACAGCTTTACGGAATTGGACACACCCGCAGCATGGCCTTTGCCACCCACGTACAGCTCAATATCCAGTATTCCGGGCTTTGGTGTAATCCGCGTGCTCATCTGTCTTCCCTCATGTCTCGCGCAACATGTAGCGCCGCCTGTCTGGCTAATAAAGTACTAATGAGCCAAACACCCTTTCCAACGCAAATTTGCCGATACCAATCTGCTTATTCTTCTGGCCAAAAATATCCTGGGGAGCGCGAGGGGTGAAACCTCTCGCACCCGCCCGCCGCAGGCGTGAAACACCTCGCCGATTTAATAGAACGTCTGCGGATCGATATCTATGCTGATACGCAGGTTGTTGGGCGGCTTGATGCTTGCATACCACGCCGCCAGCGCAGGCTGCATCACCACACCTTTGGCCGCCTTCACCAATATCCGCACACGATGACGCCCGCGCACCCGCGCAATCGGTGCTGGCGCAGGCCCAAAAATCTCGGCATTGATGCGGTGTAACGGCTCCGCATTGCGCACCATGTATTGCGCCACATCAAACACTTGCGCCAGATCAGGCCCGCTGACAACGACCCCCGCCATACGCCCATAGGGTGGCACGCCCGCCATCTCCCGTTGCGCCGCTTCCGCTGCCCAAAACTCTTCCTCTTCACCAGATAGGATCGCTAGAATCACAGGATGTTCTGGCTGCAATGTCTGAATATACGCCGTGCCCTTTTTATCGGCCCGCCCCGCTCGCCCTGCCACCTGACGGATCAACTGAAACGTCCGCTCGGCCGCGCGTAAATCACTGCCTTGCAGCCCCAAATCCGCATCAATCACGCCAACACAAGTCAACAAGGGGAAGTTATGCCCCTTCGCCACCAACTGTGTCCCGATGATGATATCCGCTTCTCCATCCGCAATCGACCTGATCCGCTCTTTCAAACTGCGCGCCGACAGATGCATGTCGCTCGACAAAACGGAAATCTTCGCGCCCTCAAACCGCGCCTCGGCTTCCTCAGCCAACCGTTCAACACCTGGCCCGACCGCCGCCAACTTGCCCTCAACCTCACAGCTTGGGCATTTCTGGGGCATCGGCTTTGTCTCGCCGCACTGGTGGCACATCAAACGGCCCTGAAACCGATGCTCAACCATCCGCGCATCACAGTCATCACAGCCAATCTGAAACCCACAGGCCCGACACACCGTCACTGGCGCATAGCCTCGGCGATTCAAAAACAGCAAAGACTGCTCTCCGCGATCAAGACGCGCAAACACCTCTCGCGCCAACGTGTCCGATATCCAGCGACCGGGCGATAACTCATCCCCGCGCAGATCAATCGGCTTCATCTCTGGCAATTCTGCCGCCCCAAACCGCTGCGCCAAATCATGGCGCTCGTACTTCCCCGCCTTGGCATTTGCCCAGCTTTCCAACGACGGCGTCGCGCTTGCCAACACAACCGACGCACCACAAATCGACGCCCGCATCACCGCCATATCCCGCGCGTTATACAACACCCCGTCTTCTTGTTTGTAAGACGGGTCATGTTCTTCATCGACAACAATCAACCCAAGATTTTGGAACGGCAAATACAGCGACGATCGCGCCCCAACCACCAATTGCGCCTTGTTTTCACCGACCATGCGCCAACAGCGCCGCCGCTCGGTTACTGTCACACCCGAATGCCACTCCGCTGGGCGCGCGCCGAACCGTTCTTCGACGCGGTCGAGAAATTCCACCGTGAGCGCGATCTCTGGCAGCAACACCAACGCTTGCCGCCCCTGCGCCAAACACTCTGCCACGGCCTCCAGATACACCTCGGTTTTGCCCGATCCCGTCACACCTTTCAGCAACACGGTTGAGTATTTTTGCGTGCCAACCTTACCGCGTAAAATCCCAGAAACCCGCGCCTGATCCTCCGTCAGCGCCTTACCGTCCATGCTCGCATCCAAAAACGGATAGGCCACATCGCGCGGGGTTTCGTATTCCACCAACACGTTTTGCTTCATCAGCCCCTTCACCACGGATGAAGTCACGCCCGCCAGCTGCGCCAACTCAGACGCGGTAAACCGCATTCCGCCATGATCTTCCATAACGCCAATCACCTTTTCACGCGCTGGCGTCATGCGATCCGGTTCTTTGTCCCCCAACCCGTAAATTTTGCGCATCCCAGGTGGATCGGTCAGACCCGGCGCACGGGTCGCCAACCGCAACATTTGCGACATCGGGGTCAACGTGTAATCCCCGACCTTGCGCAGAAAAATCTGCATTTCTTCGCGCATGGCTGGCACATCAATCACACTGATAATCGCGCGGATTTTCTTGGGATCGTAGCCCCCCTGCCCCTTGCCCCAAACCACGCCAATCACTTTGCGCGGCCCCAGCGGAACCTCGACAAATGCACCCTGAAACACACCACCCGCAGGCGCTTTGTAATCCAGAAATCGGTCGAGCGGCTGCGTCGTTAAAACAGCAACCAACTGGCCAGCCTCAAAATGGCTCTGATCGGGGAAGCTAGGCACGATAAGCGGGGTTCTCATTTCAGACGCGTTGCGATAAACCCCAACATGACACTCGCGCGACCCACGCGCAAGAAACCAACTAAAGCCAAGGGGCCAAAGAGATGAAATTTTTCGTTGATACAGCAGACGTAGACGCAATCGCAGAACTGAACGACCTTGGGTTCGTTGACGGGGTCACAACAAACCCCTCCCTGATCATGAAATCAGGCCGTGATATCCTCGAAGTCACCAAAGAAATCTGCGCAATGGTCGATGGCCCTGTTTCCGCCGAAGTTGTGGCGTTGGAATACGACGAAATGATCAAAGAGGGCCGCAAACTGGCCAAGATCGCCGAAAACATCGCCGTAAAAGTGCCCCTTACGTGGGACGGCCTCAAAACCTGTAAGACCCTGTCTTCTGAAGGCACAATGGTCAACGTCACCCTCTGTTTCTCTGCTAACCAAGCCCTTTTGGCTGCCAAAGCAGGCGCGACGTTCATCTCTCCGTTCATCGGTCGCCTTGACGATATCAACATCGACGGTCTGGAATTGATCGAAGATATCCGCACCATTTACGACAACTTCGCCTATGAAACTGAAATCCTCGCGGCCTCTATTCGCACCGTGAACCACGTCTCTGATTGTGCTAAAATTGGCGCAGATGTGATCACTGCGCCACCGAATGTGTTGCAAAACCTTGCAAAACACCCGCTGACAGACCAAGGATTGGCTGCATTCATGAAGGATTGGGCAAAGACAGGACAAAAGATCCTGTAACGCCCAGAGTATCGAGGCGTAGTGTATGACTGAGCAGGCGAAACCGCAGGACGCGGTGCGAAAACAGATTCTCCAAGACCCAAATCAGGTTCTAGAAGACCACGACATTATGCGCGCGCTGATTTCAGCTGATGAAGTCGCGCGCGGCAAAAACGTGGTCGATCTGCGCACCATCGCGCTTGAACGGCTCGAAGGGCGGCTTGACCGCCTAGAAGACACGCATCGCCACGTCATCGCTGCAGCCTATGATAATCTGGCCAGCACGAACCAAATTCACCGTGCAACCCTTGCGATCCTTGAACCCCATTCCTTTGCGGAATTCCTCGACCTGCTGAAAGGCGAGTTGGGAAAAATCCTGAACGTGGCCTCTGCCCGCTTGGTATTAGAAAGCCCTGCCGCGACCCCAGAAATGGAAGACCAGCTGCAAAAAGAATTTGGCAGCGGAGTGTGTTTTTGCGCGCCCGGTGCGGTGACCGAATACATCACCCGTGGCCGCTCCGCGACCGTGCGCCCCGTAACACTTCGCGCGATCCATGATGCCGACCCAATCTTGTTTGGCGATGCCTCCGATAAGGTCACCTCCGAAGCCCTGCTTCGTCTCGATCTTGGCAAAGGCAATCTGCCCGCCATGTTGGTGCTCGGCTCGTCCTACACCGATCAATTCACCCCACAAAAGGGCGCAGATTTGCTGGTCTTTTTCGCCAGCGCATTTGAACGTGTACTGCGCCGCTGGTTAAACTGAGGTGTCGGCCGCGACGGGCGCATTCGATCTTCTCCAGCGGTGGCTTGCCAGCATCGCCGCGCTGCAAGGTGCCTCGGAAAAAACGATCGAGGCGTATCAGCGCGATGTCGCAGGTTTTATCGGCTTTCAGAGCAATCATTTCGGCGGCGATTTTGGCAAAACCAAACTTGGCCAGCTGAAAATCACCGACATGCGCGCGTGGATGGCGTCTGAGCGGCGGCGCGGTGTTGGCCCACGATCCCTTGCCCGTGAACTCTCTGCCGTGAAATCGTTCTTTCGTTGGCTCGGCGAAGCCGAAGGGATCGAGGTCACCGCCCCCCTCGCGACCCGCGCGCCAAAATTCAAACCGCAACTCCCGCGTCCAATGGCCAGCGATCAAGCAAAATCCATGATCAACACGGTCGAATTTCAAACAATGGACGGCTGGACAGGCGCACGCGACACGGCGGTCATCACACTCCTTTACGGCTGCGGCTTGCGGATATCCGAGGCCCTTGGCCTCAACCGCGACGCCGCACCCCTTGGGGAAACACTGCGCATTCGCGGCAAAGGCGACAAGGATCGCATCGTCCCCGTTTTGCCCGCTGCACGGCGCGCAATTGACGAATATTTACAGGTCTGCCCCTACCCGCTCGACGCGGAACACCCGCTGTTTATCGGCAAACGCGGCAAACGGCTGAACCCAAGGCATATCCAAAAGGTCATGGAACAAACCCGCATGCAATTGGGCCTGCCCGCCACCGCAACCCCGCACGCCATGCGCCATTCCTTTGCAACACATCTGTTAGAGGCAGGCGGCGATCTGCGTGCAATCCAAGAATTGCTCGGCCACGCCTCGCTCTCTACCACCCAAGCCTACACCGCGCTCGATCAAGCCCACTTGATGGAAGTTTACAAAAAAGCCCATCCAAAGGGCGCTTAAAGCGCTTCTAGAGGCGCGTGCTTTCAGCCATGATTGCAACCTTGGCGAACCGACACTCATAATAGTTACAACCAACCGTTTTTTGGTCGCAATTTACGCCAAATGGGATATGAAGGCCAAATGTCACTTCGAATAAAAGCACTATCCGTCCATCTTTTAACCGCCACTGGCGCGGTTTTCGCAATGCTGGCCATGTTGGCCGCCGTAGATGCGAAATGGGATCTAATGTATTTCTGGCTTGTCGTCGCGTTCTTCGTGGACGGCATTGATGGCCCCTTGGCCCGCAAATACGACGTGAAAACCAATGCCCCTGAATACGACGGCGTGCTGCTCGATTTGATCATCGACTATCTGACCTACGTGTTTATCCCCGCCTTCGCTTTGTTCAAAAGCGGCCTTTTGCCGGATTGGACAGGCTGGATTTGTATCATGGTCATTACCTTTGCATCAGCGATGTATTTTGCCGACAATGGCATGAAAACCAAAGACAACAGCTTTGCAGGATTTCCCGGCTGCTGGAACATGGTCATCCTTGTGATATTTGCCACAGAACCCAACTTTTGGATTATCCTAATCGTTGTGGTTTTATGTGCTGTGGCGATGTTCACACCGCTGAAATTCATCCACCCTGTGCGCACAGAACGCTGGCGTTGGTTCAGCCTCCCAATTGCGATTTTATGGACAGGCCTTGCTTGCGTTTCGGCCCTTGCGGATTTCCACGCAGGCCCGATTGTCACCACAGTCCTCGGCCTAACTAGCATCTACTTGCTCGGCGTTGGCATTGTTCAGGAATTGATCCCTGAACGCGCTAAATCCTAATTGCGATCACACCTGCAACGATCACTAACGCGGCGATTAACTTGCCCGTGTCTGCTTTGTCTTTGAAAAACAAAACGCCAATAAAAACTGCAAACAGAACGGATACTTCGCGCAGCGCCGTCACCAGCGCAATCGGTGCAATGGTCATGGCCCAAACCGCGATCCAATAGGCCCCAACCGAAAACGCTCCTGCGATCATCCCCAGCGTCCAAATTCGCGTGGATTTTGGCAAAACCGCGCGCCCCCGCAGCGCCAAACCACCCGCCGTAAACAAAAAAGCATCCAAGAAGAACAACCAACCGACATATCCCGACGCACTGCCAGAGGCCCGCGCACCCAACCCATCAAACAGCGAATACCCCGCCGTCCCGACCGCTGCCAACAACGCATAAGGGATCAACGCGCGTTCTTCGCCGTGGGCAAACACACCCCGCGCCATCAACACAATGCCCAATCCGACCAGCAAAATTCCGAAAATCTGCGATCCCGTCACCACATCGCTCAGGATCATCAGGCTCACTACCAACACGATCATCGGCGCAGTGCCTCGCGCAATCGGATAGACACGGCTCAGATCACCGCGCGTGTACGCAATGGTCAGGAACGACTTGTAAATCAGGTGAAACAGCACCGACCCCGCCAACAACGGCCAGCTTTCCCGCGCTGGGATCGGAAACGCCGCGATCATCATCAGCCCGATCACACCATGGGCAATCGACAGCAACACCATGCCCTGAAACTTATCATCGCCAAACTTTACGATGGCATTCCAGCTGGCATGCAACAGCGCGGCAAACAGAACAGCAGCAAAAACAAAAACGGACATGGGATAGCCTTATAAAAGCAGCGAATACGCCCCTTCGCCTTGCAGCAGTTTCACTTTCATCTCAACCCCACCATCGCCCGAAAACCCGCCAAGCCCATCAGCGCCAACAACACGGTGGCACGGAATAATCACAGGAATCGGGTTGCTGCCACAGGCCTGCCCAACGGGTTGCGCCGGCACATCCAGCGCAGTTGCAATATCACCGTAGGTCAGGGTTTCACCACGCGGAATCGCCGACATCGCAGCATAAACCTGTTGCTGAAACGGCGTGCCTTTGGGCGCAAGTGGCAGATCAAACCAGTCCAATTCACCGGCGAAATACGCCTCCAATTGCGCCAAACCGTCTTTTAAAACAGGACTGCGCAGGCCCTTATTCCAGCCGTCCCAAACCAGCTGCGTAATCGCGCCGTCTTCTTCAATCAGGCCCAAGACGCCCACAGGTGTTTTGATTTTCGCAGCATTCATGCCAATAGAATGCGCCCTTCACATCGAAATGCAAAGCCCTGTTTCTTTTGTCTGAAAAATACTCGCGCCGCAGGCATCTAAACCTAATCGCGCAACCCGTCTTCATCTAGCAAATGCCGCCCAGCCCGATCTTCGACCTCAATCACCCACAGATCGGGATCAAAGGAGCGCTGCCGCGCAACCGCCTCGTCAACACCGCGCTCTTCGCCCTCACTCAGGGTAACCCAAACACGGTTCCCATCCAGATCGTAAGACCGTTGAAACAACCTAGCCGTCCCGTTCAGTGGCGCTTGTTTTACCAAAACCGCCCCCGCCGTAACATCGCCTTTGGCGGTTACAAATGCTGGAATATCGTTCAACGACAACCGCCGTAAATAGGCCTGAACCCAAAACTCAGTTGTCAGCCGCATCAGCTTTTGGTGTCTTTGAAATCGAGCCCCATTTCAGTGAACCGCTCGGCCTCATTTTCCCATTTCGGGCGCACTTTCACTTGCAAGAACAGATGCACTTCAACGCCCATCAGCTCTTTCAACTCGGCACGCGCCGCCATGCTTACGGATTTAATCGTTTCGCCTTTGGGCCCAACCGTGATCCCTTTGTGCCCGTCGCGGGTCACATAAATTACCTGATCAATCCGCACTGATCCGTCTTCTTTCTGCTCCCAGCCTTCGGTTTCTACCGTCAGGAAATAGGGCAGTTCTTGGTGTAATCGCAGCATCAGTTTTTCGCGCGTTGTTTCTGACGCAATCAACTTTAACGGCACATCTGCGATCTGATCATCAGGGTACAACCACGGCCCTTCAGGCACCATTTTCGCCAGATACGACATCAGGTCTTTAACTCCGTGACCTTTCTCAGCGGAAATCATGAACACCTCGTCAAACGGATAGGCATTGGACAATTCTTGCGTCAACGCCAGCAAACGATCCGATTTCACTTTGTCGATCTTGTTAATCGCCAGCAAAACCTTGGCGTCTTTATTCACCTTTTTGTCCAGCTCTTCCAAAATCATCTTCACGCCGGGGCTGACACCGCGATGCGCTTCAACCAGCAGAACCGTGATATCCGCGTCCCCCGCACCAGCCCATGCCGCCGCCACCATCGCGCGATCCAAATTGCGCCGCGTGCGAAATAATCCAGGCGTATCCACAAACACCAATTGGCTTTGTTCGTGCTGCGCAATGCCGCGAATACGGGCGCGCGTCGTCTGAACTTTGTGTGTGACGATCGAAACCTTCGCCCCCACCAATTTGTTCATCAACGTGGATTTCCCCGCGTTTGGTTCGCCAATCAGCGCCACAAAACCTGCCCGAGTATCAGCCATTTTCAGTCTCCAATTGCGCCAGAACAGCCTTCGCCGCCGCTTGCTGCGCATTCCGTTTGCTTTCCGCCGAACCTGATCCGCTGATCCCGTTCGAAAGTTGTGCTTCTATTTCAAAAATCAGTGCGTGGTCAGGGCCAGAACGGCCCACTTCCACGTATTTTGGCGGGTTCATGGCACGCGCCTGCGCCCATTCCTGCAAGGTTGTTTTTGCATCCCGCGCATCGTCTTTGGCCGCATCAATTCGGCTGTCCCACAACCGCAAAATCATGGCGCGCGACACCGCGAAACCCGCATCGCGGTACACCGCCGCAATCACCGCTTCCATCGCATCCGCCAAAATCGCTTGTTTGCGACGTCCGCCCGATATCATCTCGGATCGGCCCATTTTCAACGCCGCACCCAAATCCAGTTCGCGTGCAATATCCGCGCAGGTTTCTTTGCGCACCAGCGCGTTAAACCGTGGGGCCATCTGGCCCTCTGATGCGCTTGGATCACGATCCGACAGCGCCTCTGCGATGACCAAACCCAAAACGCGGTCGCCCAAAAACTCCAACCGCTGATTGTCACTGCGCGTGGTAGATGACAGCGATGAATGTGTCACCGCTTGGATCAGGAATTCTGGCTCTGCGAAATCATGCCCTAGCCGAGCACTAAATTCACGAAGCTCGGCAGCCAGCTTCAATTCAGGCTCTTGAAAAAGCGATCACCGCGCCACGTCCAAAACGCTAGGATCGACGTACCCGCACTGGAAAAGATCACACTATCCGCACGCCCCACCAGATAGGACGCAGGCACAAAGCCGACACCATTTGGCTGGCGATAGCGGCTGTCCGTGGAATTATCGCGATTGTCCCCCATGAAGAAATATTTCCCCGCAGGAACCGAAAACACAGGCGTGTTGTCGCCTTGGCCAAGACCGATATCCAACGTCTGAAAGGATTTCCCCTCAGGCAGCGTTTCGGTAAACAGCGCCTTGTTACACGCAGCGCCCTCGCCAACGGTGCCATTGCCACAGCGCGGTCGGTTGCGCATCGGGCCTTGGGGTTCAAACGTCTCGCTAAACACACCGTTTGCAACCCGTGGAACCGCAACACCGTTAATGCTCAAGACGCCGTCGTTCACTTGAATCTTGTCGCCCGGAAGGCCGATCAAACGCTTAATGAAATCTGCTTCGCTGGAGGGATGTTTGAACACGATAATATCGCCGCGTTTTGGTTCGCCTTCCCAAACACGCCCGTCCCAGTCTTTGGCAAAGCCACAGAAATCCATGCCACGAATGGTCGGGCAAGACGCCCAGCTGTAGCCATAAGCATATTTATTCACGAACAGGAAATCGCCAATCAGCATGGTTGATTTCATCGAACCCGATGGAATCCAGAACGGCTGAAACAAGATGGTCCGAATGATGCCAGCGATGAACAAAGCCCAAAAAACGGTTTTGAACGTTTCTGCAATTGGACCTGATTTCTTTGTTTCTTCTGCCATAACTATCGCCTGTCTGTTTGCTCATCCGCTACATGGCCCCTGCACGGGGTTTAGTCAACCTGCGCCGCTGCCACAGGGCTGGCCTCAATCACCACAAACGCCTGCGCCCACGGGTGATCATCGGTCAATGAAACATGCACCACCGCCGCATGACCAGCAGGCGTCATCTCGGCCAACCGCTCTGCCGCCCAGCCCGTCAGTTTCATCACAGGCTGCCCCGTACGCAGGTTCGAAACAGACATATCTTTCCATGAAATCCCCATCGCCAAACCAGTGCCGAGCGCCTTTGAACAGGCTTCCTTGGCGGCCCAGCGTTTGGCATAGGTTCCAGCCTCATCCTTGCGACGCGCAGCCTTGGCCTGTTCCACATCCGTAAAAACCCGATTGCGAAACCGATCGCCAAACCGTTCCAGCGTCCCTGCGATGCGTTCAATATTCGCTAGGTCAGTTCCAATGCCAAGGATCATGACAACCGCGCCGTCAGTATCTTCACGCTGGCAAAGCCAAAGAACCCTGCAAAAGCAAAATCAAACCAGCGCCGTGCGCGGCCATAGCCTTGCACAATCTTTGGTGTCGAAAACAAAATCGCGTAACCGATGAAAATCAGGATGGAACCCGCGTATAAAACACCGAAATACCCGAATAAATCCACTACGCTCGCATTGCTCGGGGCGACAATTGCGTAAATTGAACCCCAGCTTAAAATCGCCTTCGGATTGGTGATGTGCAGCGCCATGCCCTTGGCAAACAGCGTCTTGGCGCCACCAGAAAACGGCGTGCCGCTCACAACACCGCTCGGCTTTAGCGCAGATCGCAGCGCCTTGATCGCCAGCCACAACAGGTACCCAGCCCCGAAATAACGAACCACCTCAAACACCCACGCATTCGCCAGCATGATCGCGCTTAACCCCAGCGCCGCTGCGATGCCCCAACTTGCTGATCCTGCCAAAATTCCAAGTGACACAATCAACGCTGGCCCACGGCCCCGTTGCATCGCAGTGCCAGCAATCGACAATGTTGCTGGTCCAGGGCTGCCCCCTGCCATTAACCAGCCAAGCCAAATGAGCACGAATTCTGGGGTAAACATCTCGCCTCCGATCAAGCCTGCGCGCGCGCTTCGTCCATCAAAACCCGCATCCGCAGAATGGCATTTTCCATGCCCGTGAAAATCGCCTCACCGATCAGGAAATGCCCGATGTTCAGCTCCTGCACTTCGGGCAACGCCGCAATCGGTTTCACCGTGTCAAACGTCAGCCCATGCCCCGCATGAACTTCCAACCCCAGATCAGCCCCAAACTTCGCCATATCGCGCAGCTTGGCAAATTCCGCGTCTCGTTCTTCAAATCGCCCCTCGGCATGGGCATCGCAATACGCCCCCGTGTGCAATTCGATCACAGGCGCACCGATCCGCGCGGCGGCCTCGATCTGGCGTTGATCTGCCGCGATAAAAATCGAAACCCGACAGCCCGCATCACGCAAAGGCGCAATGAAATGCGCCAGTTTGTTTTCTTCACGCGCCACTTCCAAACCACCCTCAGTGGTGCGTTCTTCGCGCTTCTCAGGAACGATACAAACCGCATGGGGCGTGTGGCGCAGCGCAATCGCCAACATCTCGTCTGTTGCCGCCATTTCGAAATTCAACGGAACCGTCAGCCCCTCAACCAAGGCTTCGATGTCAGGATCAGTGATATGGCGGCGATCTTCGCGCAAATGCGCCGTGATGCCATCCGCCCCCGCAGATTCCGCCAAAAGGGCGGCGCGCAACGGATCAGGCGTATCGCCACCCCGCGCATTTCGCACGGTTGCAACGTGATCAATATTCACACCAAGTCGTAATTTCCCAACAGACATGAACCGCTCCTTATTTTGCGTTTATTCTGGTTTTTTATTCCGCGTTTTGCTGCCGTTTGGCGCGCAATTCTTGAAACTTTGCCATCATCGCACCCTTGCGGCGCTTTTGATACGCGCCGATCATTGGCTTGGAGGCGAAATAAATCGCCACCGCGCAGACAAATCCAGGCGCAAGCCCACCGACCAGATAGGGCAAAAACACATCGTAAAACACTGCGTAAACCCCTTCCCACGGGCTTGGCGCATAGCCAAACATCGACCACGTATTGGCCCAAATCGTTCCCCACGTTTCCGCGATGCCGTGTTTAACCTTGGCCCAAACTCTTTCCTCATGACCGAACCCCAAAATCCACAGCCCCAACCGATAGCTGGTGGCCGCGATGAACGGAAACGTCACGGGATTGCCAACAAACGTACCCAGCA
Organism: Paracoccaceae bacterium; assembly: GCA_018607905.1. Lineage (GTDB taxonomy): Bacteria > Pseudomonadota > Alphaproteobacteria > Rhodobacterales > Rhodobacteraceae > Amylibacter. Next base: position 44,802 of record JABBAP010000017.1, read on the forward strand.
GCGAAGACAGGATATTGCCCCGCAAAATAAACGCCAAACCAACAGCCAAGAAAAAATGCAGCCCAAAGAACGGTGTAAACGTCACGAACGTCCCGCAGGCGATACCAAGCGCGATTTTATGAGGCGTGTCAGGCAGGCGTTTAATCCGATGCTTCACATACTCAAAAGCGCGCTTCCATCCTGATTTAGGATAGAAGAACTCTGCTACATTTTGCAGCCACGTCCTTTGATTTCGCCGTTTAAACACGCTGCGCGCACCTTTTTGAATACTGTCAAAAGTCTTAACGCCCCCAAACACGCAACGCTAGGAGGGCCAGATCAATCTGACTGATATTTTCGGTTTTTGCGCAACACCTGCGCCACATCCGAATCGGCTTCTACCGCCGTTAGGACATGCATCAGGTGTTCCACATCCCGAACCTCAATATCAATTGTCATTCTGTAAAAATCAGGTTTCCGATCCGTGAACTCTAGATCTGATATATTCGCGTTTTGCTCACCTACAAGGGTGCAGATGCGACCAAGCACACCTGCGTCGTTTGTCATCGTCACTTCTATGGTCGCACTTTGGTCTGCGGTGCGGCGACCCTCGGGCCAATGCAAATCAATCCAGCGTTCTGGTTCGTTTTCGTAATCAATCAGTTTTTCGCAATCAATGCGGTGCACCAAGACACCTTTGCCGCGCGTCGCAATCCCGACAATCCGCTCCCCTGGCAGGGGTTGGCAACATTCCGATGGCTGCGCGTATTGATCCGCCGCAAGGCCGACAATCCGCTCGGTTGGTTCTTCTGCGCCGATCTCATCAACACGGACCAATTCGGGATACAGAACCTCGACCAACTCGCGGCCTGTCATCTCGGCGCTGCCAATTCTTGCCAGCAATTCTTCGCTGGTATTTATGCCCATATGCGCCGCCGCAGTTGCCAGCGCTTTGTCCGTCGCTTTTTTGCCAACCCGTTCCAGCGCCACACGCGCCAATTCGCGGCCCAAACGCACAAACCCTTCGCGGTGTTCTTCGCGCAAGGCCTTGCGGATCGCAGATTTGGCACGCCCCGTTACGGCAATATCCATCCACGTAGATTGAGGCCGCTGCCCATCCGCCGTTGTTACCTCAACCGATTGGCCATTGCGCAGCCGCGTCCACAACGGAACCCGCCGCCCATCCACCTTGGCCCCCACACAGGCAGACCCGATCCGCGTGTGAATGGCATAGGCGAAATCAATCGGCGTTGCGCCGCGTGGCAACTGGACCACTTCGCCCTTGGGCGTAAAGCAAAACACCTGATCGGCGAACATATCCAACTTCACATGCTCCAGGAATTCCTCGTTCATGTCGTTATTGGCCACGTGCTCGGTCAGCTCTGCCAGCCACTTGAACGGGTCCACCGCAAACGGGTTTTCCACACGTTCCCCGTCGCGGTAAGACCAGTGTGCGGCAACGCCAGCTTCGGCCACATCGTGCATTTGCTGCGTGCGGATTTGTATTTCCACGCGCTTGCCGTCACGCCCTGAAACGGTCGTGTGAATTGAACGATAACCGTTGTTCTTTGGCTGGCTGATGTAATCTTTGAACCGGCCAGGTACCGCGTACCAGCGCTGATGCACCAACCCCAGCGCGGCATAAACTTCGCTTTCTGTTTTGGTAATAATCCGAAACGCAAAAATATCAGAAAGACGTGAAAACCCTTCTTTCTTTTCTTCCATCTTGCGCCAGATGGAATAGGGCTTTTTCTCGCGCCCCAGAACCGTCGCTTCAATGCCCGCTTTGGCCAACACATCGCGAATATCTTGCGTGATTTGCGGCGTCACATCGCCGGTTTCTTTGCGCAAGGTCAGGAAACGACGCATGATCGAATTGCGCGCCTCGGGATTCAGCACCCGAAACGACAAATCTTCCAGCTCTTCGCGCATCCATTGCATACCCATGCGGCCCGCCAAAGGCGCGTAGATATCCATCGTCTCAACGGCTTTGCGTTCTTGCTTTTCGCTAAACATGTGTCGAATTGTACGCATGTTGTGCAGACGGTCGCTCAGCTTAACCAGAATCACCCGCACATCTTTGGACATCGCCAATAACAGCTTGCGAAAGTTCTCGGCCTGTTTGTTATCCTTGGACGACAATTCCAGATTTGTCAGCTTGGTCACGCCGTCCACCAACTGCGCCACCTCGGTGCCGAATTGTTTTTCAACTTCATGGTAGGTGGATTTGGTGTCTTCGATCGTGTCGTGCAACAACGCAGTGATGATCGTGTCATCATCCAAACGCTGCTTGGCCAAGATCATGGCAACGGCAATCGGATGCGTGAAATAGGGCTCGCCCGAATGGCGCAACTGGCCTTCGTGCATCTCCTTGCCGTAATCATAGGCCGCTTCGATACGGGCTGCATCACAGCTTGGATTATAGGTTTGCATCAGGTCAATTAAGACCTGAGCACCCAGCATTTCTTGGTTTTTTTGAACGTCAGGCCGCACGGGGCCTTACTTCATTTCTTGCGCTTCCATCAGCGCACGCAACAGGTTTTCCTCGGACATATCGTCCTCTGGCTTGTCCTGTTCTGTGCCCATCAGCAACGCCATTTGATCTTCTTCTGGCTCATCAACCTCGATCTGAGTTTGATGGCTTTCAATCGCTGCTTCACGCAAGGAATCAGATGTCAGCGTTTCTTCTGCAATTTCGCGCAGTGCAACAACTGGGTTTTTATCGTTGTCCCGTGGAATGGTAATTTCCGCACCGGTTGAGATTTCGCGCGCACGATGTGCGGCCAACATGACCAATTCAAAACGGTTTGGAACTTTGTCGACGCAGTCTTCTACAGTTACACGAGCCATGGGGCACTCCGGTCATTCGGGATATCAAGGCTGGGCAAGTAGCCCGTTTTCGGTGGGATTGCAAGGGCAAAACCACGGAAAAACACGCCAGCAAGGCGCAAAAATCTACCGCGCGTAGGGGCGAATTTCCGCCAAAGCATCGGCGCTAAATTGCGCGAGCATGTCTGTCACTGACACACCTGTAACTGGATGCACCCAATTTGGCGCAACATCGCGCAGCGGCACCAGCACAAACGGGCGATCCTGAACACGCGGATGGGGCAATATCAGCTGCTCTGGCGCTTGTTTCATCTGGTCTATCAGCGGCAGCCTGCGCCAATGTTCATGAACCCCAAGATCAGGGGCAATTTGGCCGCCAAAATCAATCAGGTCCAAATCCAAAACCCGCGCCTCCCAGCGCTTGTTTCGGGTGCGCCCAAACTCGGCCTCAACCCCGTGTAATACCGCTAACAATTCCTCTGCACTCAGCGACGTTTCCACGCGCACCACCCCGTTAATGAAATCAGGCCCCGATTCTGCGGGAAAAGCGGGGGTTTGATAAAACCCGCTCACCACAACCTTGAATAGACCATTTCTTGACAATGCACCTAAAGCGCCGTCTATTAACTCTGCTGACGCCCCAAAATCGCTCGAAAGGTTCGATCCGAAAGCAATTATGCTCTCATATTGTTCACTTCTTTGATTTTCTAGTTGCAGTACCAAATTTTTTACCTATTTTCCCATCAGTTTCGCTAGGCTGACAACACGCCAATACTCAACACTGCTCCAGCTTAACAGACATTTTGAAAGGACTATTATGTTTTATCGCGACGAGCGTCTGGCATTGTTCATTGACGGCTCCAATTTGTATGCAGCCGCCAAAGCACTTGGCTTCGACATCGATTACAAACTTCTCAGAACAGAATTTATGCGACGCGGGAAATTACTCCGTGCGTTTTATTATACTGCTTTGTTGGAGAGTGAAGAATATTCACCGATCCGCCCGCTTGTGGATTGGCTGAATTACAACGGCTTTAATATGGTGACAAAGCCCGCCAAAGAATACACCGACAGCATGGGTCGCCGTAAGGTTAAAGGCAACATGGACATCGAACTTTGCGTCGATGCTATGGAACTTGCGCCGCACATTGATCACATCGTTATTTTCTCTGGTGACGGCGATTATCGCCCGTTGGTGGAAAGCCTGCAACGCAAAGGCGTTCGCGTATCCGTGGTCTCCACGATCCGCAGCCAACCTCCGATGATCTCGGATGATTTGCGTCGCCAAGCAGATAACTTCATCGAATTGGATGAGCTGCGCGATGTTATCGGCCGGCCACCGCGCCCAGATGCACCCGAAATGCACGGGGCCGCACCGGAAATGGAATCAGAAGATTAATTCAATCTTCAGCTTCAAACGAAAGAACCCGCCGCACTGGCGGGTTTTTTTTATGCCACTTTATGCGGCTTCTTTGCGCCAAACCGACGGGGCCACGCCCTTTACCCGTAAAAATTCGCGGTTAAAGTTGGATTTTGTGTTGAACCCGCATTGAAACACCACCTCGGTGATGCTGATCTCTGTGGTTTGCATCACGCGGCAGGCTTCTTCGATCCGCAACCCATTCACATATTGCGAGACATTCAATTCCGTCGCCTGATTGATCGCTTTGGACACATCGCGCGCAGGCATGTGCAATCGGCGTGCCATGCGCGACAGATTGATATCAGGATCCGCGAACAAGCGTTCACCCCGCACCACGTCATCCACCTTTGGAAACATCAACGCCTGTTCCGCGTCACTGCGATCTTGCTTCGGTTTGCTGCGCGAATACAGCACCCACATTAACACCAGAACCGCCAGCGACCCTGTCGAAGCGATCCCCGCGATCCGCCCCGTATTTGCGCCGCTGTTCACCAAAAAATCATACCCGATCACCACATCCGTGATCCCAGACACAAATAGTACCGCCGCCACGATCCACATCAACGAAACGGCAACCCGTGCATTGTTCAGATTAACCCACGCCAACCCATCACTGCCGCGCAGCGCCAGCCGAACCAACAGCCCAACATAAATCAGATTCGCAAAGCCCAAGGATAAATCCATCCCTTCGATCCACAGAGGAATCGAAAAGCACACCGCCACAAACGGCAACAGATGCACACAAACAGGCCAGTTAAACGCAGGGCGACGAAACGCCAAATACCCAAGCGGGGGCAACAACGCCGCGGTGAAGGGCTGGACCTCGCGCAACATATCTTTGCCATAGCCAAACCGCGTGCCGACCAGAAATTCCTGAAAGGCAAACAGAATTAGAAACGCCGCCGCCCATCCCCAACGCGGTGTTTCGCTCCGCGCAACCAAAATGGCCCCGCCCAAAGAAAGGGCTGCAAAAACATAGGTAAGCGGGATCATAAGCATCGGTCTGGCCTTCGAACTTTTCGCCAATATGTCCTAAATCACGATCACGGACGACCAAAATCACGATCTAGGACGCAATACGCAGCGCCATTCGCCAAATTGATCTCATCGTTTAACAAAACAGAGGATCAAACGAATGACTTATACATCAACTCTCGCTGCAACACTGCTTGCAACTGTTGCCGCAACATCCATCCACGCCGCTGGCTACGTAACGGCCCCTGCACCGGTTGCACACCGCGATCAACCGCTCGAAGCGCACATCTGGTATCCTGCCCAAGACGACGGCGCAGAAATCAAAGTAGGCAAAAACGGGGTGTTCAAAGGCGAAACCGTAAGCGCAGGCGCCACCGCCAAGGTTGGAACCTACCCCTTGGTTGTCTTGTCCCACGGATCAGGCGGCAACGCACCAAATCTGGCGTGGTTGGCTGCATCGCTTGCGGATCAAGGCATGATTGTTATCGCAGCAAACCACCCTGGCACCACCTCAGCTGACAGCTACCCAGAGCAAACTCTCAAAATGTGGCAACGCCCCGCTGATCAATCCGCGCTGATTGATTTGGCGGAAGCGGGCCTGCCAAATGGAATCAAAGCAGACACGGCGCGCGTTGGCTCCGTTGGTTTCTCTCTTGGGGGCTACACCGCACTTGCGACCGCAGGCGCGCGAATATCCAAGGATGACTACGTGTCCTATTGCGATGAATACGCTGGCAAAATGGATTGTTCATGGTTTCAAAACGCCAACATTGATTTCGACACGATTGATCAGGCGAAATACGAACAATCCAACCGCGACCCGCGTGTTAAGGTTGTTGTTGCCATCGATCCGGCCGTTTCCCAAGCCTATCAAGCCGACAGCTTGGCGGCGATGTCCATCCCAACCCAAATCATCAACCTGGGGGAAGAAGGTAAAATCCCAGCGGCCGTTCGCGGTGAAACATTCATCAATGAATTGCCAAATGCGCAGATTGATTTTGTGACACACGCAAACCACTTCAGCTTTCTGGGTGAATGCACAATGAAAGGCCCCTACCTGCTCAAAATGGTTGGCGAAGACCCAATCTGTTCTGAAACGGGCAATCGGTCACGCTCTGACATCCACGAAGAACTGAAGGGCCGCATCACTGGCTTTTTGCACGGCAACTTTTAAAAACCTCGCGCGGCCTCTTCCCAAGGGGCCGCGCATCCCGTTACTATCGCGCCATGAACCGCGCTGAATTTAACGCCTTTTGCAAATCACTCCCGCAAACCACGCATGTTGTCCAATGGGGCAACGCAGACGTTTGGAAAGTTGGCGGCAAGCTTTTCGCCGTTGGCGGTTGGAGCGATGGCAAAGACGCCTTCACCTTCAAAGCCTCCGAAATCGCGTATGAAGTCCTTCAGGATCAACCCGGCATCCGCCCAGCGCCCTATCTCGCGTCGCGCGGCATGAAATGGCTGCAAGTTTACGATGAAAAAGGTCTTTCTGACAAAGAGTTGAAGAGCCATATTATCCTGTCCTACGATATGGTTGTGGCCAAGCTAACGAAAAAGAAACGATCAGAGCTTAATTTGTAAATCAGAACGCTTGCATGGGGGGCACCGCTCCCCTAAACCCAATCAACAGCAGAATTTCGCACGGAACCGATACTTCATGGCCCACCTTGACCACGCGGAAATTTTCGCTGAACCGGAAAAAACCACACGTGATTGGGCGCAACGCCTTGTTCGCTACCGCAGCCCAAATGGCGCGCGCGCAGTGTTCGAACTCGGCGTCAGCCTCATCCCCTTCGTCGCGCTCTGGGCGCTTGCGTGGTGGTCCATTTCCATCAGTCCCTTCCTTGCGCTTGGCATTTCCCTGCTCAACGGCCTGTTTCTGGTGCGCCTATTTGCCATCCAACACGATTGCGGCCACGGCGCGTTCATGGCCAACAGCAAAGTTGCCAATTGGATCGGGCGCTGTATCGGCGTCCTCACCCTCACGCCTTACGCAATTTGGCGCAAAACCCATGCAACACACCATTCCACATCTGGCAATTTAGATCATCAAGGCATGGGCGATGTTGTCACCAAAACCGTCGCAGAATATGCCGCCCTGACACCGTTCCAGAAATTCGGCTACCGCCTCTATCGCTCGCCGTTTGTTTTGTTCGGCCTTGCGCCGTTGTACCTGTTTATGCTGCAAAATCGCCTGCCCATCGGCTTTATGAAACAGGGTCTGTCCTATTGGGGGTCCGCAATGGGCACCAATCTGATGGTCGCGATTACCATCGCCATTGTTGTCTACTTCGGCGGCATCTGGCCGCTGGTTTACGTGTTCGTTCCCACCGTTTTTGTCGCTTCTACCGTTGGCGTTTGGCTTTTCTTTATCCAGCACCAATTCGAAGACACGCATTTTGATCGCGACACGGATTGGGAAATCCAAGACGCCGCGTTCCACGGTTCATCCCATTATAAACTGCCCGCAGTCTTGAATTGGCTCACCGCCAACATCGGCATCCACCATGTTCACCACCTAAACTGCCGCATCCCGTTTTATCGTTTGACCGAGGTTCTGAAAGACCACGAACCGCTGTCCAACATGCACACAATCACCTTGGCCCAAAGCTTTAAATGCGCCCGCCTTCACCTGTGGGACGAAGAACAACGCAAACTTCTGTCGTTTGCGCACGCACGCGCCCTTTACGGCACCGCCTAAAGGCACTGTGGACCCCGCCAAGGGTTCGCGCTACCTAATGGGCACCGGCTATTGCAAGGCACTGACCCATGACAAAACCACCTCTTAACCTCTACCTCGCAGCGCCGCGCGGCTTTTGTGCTGGCGTGGATCGCGCCATCAAAATCGTGGAAATGGCGATTGAGAAATGGGGCGCACCTGTCTACGTGCGCCACGAAATCGTCCACAATAAATACGTGGTGGATTCATTACGCGATCAAGGCGCGGTCTTCGTCGAAGAACTGTCAGAATGCCCCGATGATCGCCCCGTCATTTTTTCCGCCCACGGCGTGCCAAAATCCGTTCCCGCCGCCGCATCAGCGCGTGAAATGGTCTTTGTCGATGCCACCTGCCCGCTGGTTTCCAAAGTCCACATCGAAGCAGAACGCCACCACGCAAACGGCCTGCAAATGGTGATGATCGGCCACGACGGCCACCCCGAAACTGTTGGCACAATGGGCCAACTCCCCGACGGCGAAGTCCTGTTGGTTGAGGTCGCCGCCGACGTCGCAAACCTAGCCCCGCGCGATCCAGATAAACTCGCCTACATCACCCAAACCACCCTGTCCGTGGATGACACCATCGAAATCGTGAACGCGCTGAAATCCCGATTCCCGAAAATCGTCGGCCCCCACAAAGAAGACATCTGCTACGCCACCACCAACCGCCAAGAAGCGGTCAAAGCTGTGGCCCCGAAAATCGACGCACTCCTCGTGATCGGCGCACCCAATTCATCCAATTCCAAACGGCTGGTCGAGGTCGGCAAAACTGCGGGCTGTGCCTACTCTCAACTCGTACAACGCGCTGCCGATATTGACTGGCGCTCCCTTGATGGCATCAAATCCATCGGTATCACGGCGGGCGCCTCTGCCCCAGAAATCCTGATAAACGAGGTCATCGACGCCTTCAAAGACCGCTACGACGTAACCTCCGAAATCGTAGAAACCGCCGTTGAAAACGTCACCTTCAAAGTCCCCCGCGTGTTGCGCGAAACCGCTTGATACGCCTCCCGCCCAGAACCCCAATCGCCCTCACCGCGCTGGGCGTTGCGCCGTTTGTGATCGGCTCAATCGGCGCGTATACCGACACCGTCCTCACACTATTCCCCTACCGCAGCGTTGAATCCGTCATCCACTACGGCATCATCATCCTGTCGTTCATGACAGGCATCCTCTGGGGTTTTGCCTCCAAAGACGACGGAAAATCCTCCTACGCCTACATCACCAGCGTTCTCCCCGCACTCTACGTGTTTTTCTTCGTGGTTGGCACCGACGCCGACAGGCTCGAAGCCCTGATGTTCGGCTTTGCCATTATCCTGTCCATCGACCTGTCCTTCCAACAAGCCAAACTCGCCCCCAACTGGTGGATGAGCTTGCGCATCCCAGCCACACTGGTGGTGCTGGCCTCCCTGTACCTGACAAGGATCAGCGTTTAACGCTCCTGACACACAGCTGTCAGTAGGGCTATGCTACACTCCCCTAAACACACACAGGAATCACCGCCATGGGTATCAAAACCAACAAACTAAACCGCTCTTTTCGCGCCTTCATCGAATCCCAACCGGTATTCTTTGTCGCCACCACCGCGCCGTCAGGCCGCGTGAACATGTCGCCCAAGGGCCTCGATTCCCTGCGCATCATGTCCGACACAGAAATCCTCTGGCTCAGCATGTCAGGATCAGGCAATGAAACCGCCGCGCACATCCCCCAACTGGCGCGCATGACTTTGATGTTCTGCTCTTTCAAAGGCGACCCGCTCACCCTTCGCACCTATGGCGACGCCGAGGTGTTCCACGTCCGCGATCCTAAATGGAACACGCTTATCCAGAACTTCCCAACCTATGGCGGCGCACGAAACCTCTATCGCCTCAAGATCGACCTCGTCACCACATCTTGCGGCTCTGGCGTCCCCGAAATGGAGGTTACCCGCTCCCGTGCCGAAACAGACCTCGAACCGTGGTACGCCGCAAAATCCGATGCCGAAATGAACGCCTTTTGGCGCAAGAAAAACCTCACCAGCCTCGATGGCGATCCCACGGGCCTTTTTGAGGACTAAACCTTGCACCTTCCCTGAAATAGTGTCCCAATACGGCGACATCATTTCAGGACAACACCATGGCAACGCCCTACACTTTCGACACGCTTAAACAACAGGTCACAGACAGCGAAATCGACACTGTTCTTGTCACCATGGTCGATATGCAGGGCCGCTTGATGGGCAAACGCTTTCACGCCGAAGCCTTTGTTGAGGGCGGGTTTGAAGAAACCCACTGCTGCAATTATCTGCTCGCCACTGACCTCGAAATGGCCGCGGTTGAAGGGTACACCAACTATGGTTGGTCATCAGGCTACGGCGATTATGTGATGAAACCAGACCTCGCAACCCTGCGCCTTGTCCCTTGGCTCGACGGCACGGCCATGGTGCTTTGCGATATCCTCGATCACCACACCCTAAAACCCATCGCCCACGCCCCGCGCGAAATGCTCAAAGCGCAAATCGCACGATGCGAAGCCCTCGGCCTCTCCCCGATCATGGCGACCGAGCTGGAATTTTTCCTGTTCCACGGAACCCACGACGAAATTGCGAAAAACGGCTTTCAAACCCTGCAACCCATCAGCCGCTACAACGAAGATTATTCCATCTTTCAAACCACCAAAGAAGAGCACATCATGCGGCCCATCCGCAATCATCTGCGCAAAATGGGTATCCCGATTGAAGGCTCCAAAGGCGAGGCCGAAGCGGGCCAAGAGGAGTTGAACATCCGCTACGCAGACGCGCTCGCCTGCGCCGACAATCACACAATCGCCAAACACGCAGTCAAAGAAATTGCACATCAGCACGGCTACGCCGCCAGCTTTTTGCCCAAATGGCACGCAGATCGCGTCGGCTCTGCATCCCACGTCCATCAATCCCTGTGGAAAGACGGTGAAAACGCATTCCACGGGCCAAGCTACCAATTCGGAAAATCCAAACTGATGGATCACTACATGGCGGGCTTAATCGCCTACGCGCCCGATTACACCTATTTCATGGCGCCCTACATCAACAGCTACAAACGCTTTGCCAAAGGCACCTTCGCGCCCACCCAAACAGTCTGGTCGGTCGACAATCGCACCGCCGCGTTTCGCCTGTGCGGCGAAGCCAGCAAAGCCGTGCGCGTTGAGTGCCGCATTCCAGGGGCCGACATGAACCCTTACCTCGCACAGGCCGCCATGCTCGCCGCGGGCCTTGCCGGGGTTGAACAGAAACTCGCCCTCCCCGAACCCTTCAAAGGCGACGCCTACGCCGACGAGTCGCAAACCCACATTCCCCGCACGCTGCGCGATGCCCGCGACGCGCTGATCGGCTCTGAAATGTTGCGAACCGCCCTTGGCGGCGATGTCATCACCCACTACGCCCGCGCCGCAGAATGGGAAATCGAGGAGTTCAACCGCATCGTCACCGACTATGAAATCGCACGCGGATTCGAACGCGCTTAATTGCACATTTGCGCCAATCCAAGGTTGCCCCCACCCGCAGTTTTCTGACATCCTCGCCCCATGATATCAGCACAATTCCTCATCACCGCGCTCGTCGTGGTCCTGATCCCCGGAACAGGCGTTATTTACACGCTCGCAATGGGCCTCGGCCAAGGGCGCCGCGCCGCACTTTGGGCAGCACTTGGCTGCACCTTTGGCATCGTCCCGCACCTCGCCGCCGCCACCCTCGGCCTCGCAGCACTGTTGCATTCCTCCGCGCTCCTGTTCCAAGTCGTGAAATTCGCGGGCGTCGCATACCTGCTGTACCTCGCGTACCAAGCCCTGCGCCAAGGCGGCACCCTCAACGTCACCCCTGATCGCACAACCACATCAGGCCCGAAAATCGCCATGCGCGGCGCGCTCATCAACATCCTGAACCCCAAACTCTCGGTGTTTTTCCTCGCTCTGCTGCCGCCATTCCTGTCGGGCAACGCCGCCACCGCAACGCCTGAAATGGCACTGCTCGGCGCGATTTTCATGGCCCTCACCTTCGCCGTTTTCGTCCTTTACGGCCTATTTGCCGCCACCGCCCGCACATGGCTCCTCGGCTCTGAAACCGCGATGGCTTGGATGTCGCGCAGCTTCGCCGTTATCTTCGCCGCCCTCGCGGCCCGCCTCGCATTGGAACGCGCATGACCGATAAAGAAACCATCGATGTCTACAACGCCAAGGCGCAAGATTACATCGACCTTGTCACAACCGACAAACCGACCCGCCATCTGCAAGCCTTCATTGACGCGCTGCCGACAGGTGGCCATGCGCTCGATCTTGGCTGTGGTCCGGGCAATTCCGCCGCAATGATGCAGGCCGCAGGTCTGATCGCCACCGCAATCGATCCCAGCCCCAAAATGGTCGAACTGGGCCGCGCGAAATTCGGCATCGAGATCAAACTCGGCACCTTTGAAGACGTAACGCAAACCGCGATTTACGATGGCATCTGGGCCAGCTTTTCAATGCTGCACGCCCCCCGCGTCGATGTCCCCCGTTACCTAAAAGCCATCCACACCGCCCTAAAACCAAATGGCACCTTCGTGATCGGCGTCAAAACAGGCAACGGCGAGGAACGCGACGCGATCGGCCGCCGCTACACCTATTTCGAAGAAACCGAACTCGACACGTTGTTGCGCGACGCAGGGTTCACCCCAACCAACACACACACAGGGTCCGAAGCTGGCCTCGCAGGCACTATCGATCCCTTCATCATCGTGACCGCCCATGCCTGAACTTTTCGCCTACACAGACGGCGCCTGTTCTGGAAACCCTGGCCCCGGTGGCTGGGGCGCACTGCTGATCGCGCGCGAAGGTGAAACAACCCTCAAAACCCGCGAATTGTGCGGCGGCGAGCCAGATACAACCAACAATCGCATGGAATTATTCGCCGCGATCAACGCCCTCAACGCGCTTGAAAAACCCAGCACCATCACCGTGATCACCGACAGCGTTTACGTCAAAGACGGCATCACAAAATGGATATTTGGCTGGAAATCACGCGGCTGGAAAACTGCCGCCAAAAAGCCCGTCAAAAACGAGGAACTTTGGAAAGACCTCGATGCGGCAACACAGCGCCACACGGTCACGTGGAAATGGATCAAAGGTCACGCAGGTCACGCCGAAAACGAAAAAGCAGACGAGCTGGCCCGCGCTGGCATGGAACCGTTTAAAAAGAAATGACCGCCCTTTCCTTCCTCGACTACGCCTCAGTTTTCATCTTCGCCCTTACGGGTGCGCTCACCGCCAGCCGCGCCCAGCTTGATGTGATCGGCTTTGCCTTCCTCGCCAATCTCACGGCCGTAGGCGGCGGCACGATCCGCGATTTGCTGTTGGATCGAAACCCCATTTTCTGGATCGACGCGCCCAGCTACATCGTTATCGCAACAATCGCTGCTGCACTGGTTTTCCTCACCGCGCACCTCTTTGAAAGCCGTCAACGCGTGCTCCTTTGGCTCGATGCGCTTGCCCTTTCGGTGGCGGTCGCTGCAGGCGCTGGTGTCGCACTCTCACTCGGCCATTCCCCAATTATCGTGGCGCTCATGGGGGCGGTCACAGGAACACTCGGTGGCCTGATGCGTGACGTGGTCGCGAACGAAGTCCCGCTCGCGCTCAAACAAGGTGAACTTTACGTCACCGCCGCCTTCGCAGGGGCAATCGCCGCGCTGATCACCACACAAATCACCTCAAATTCACTCGCCGCACTGGCTGCCTGCACCGCGGTCACGCTCATTCTGCGTGCGGGTTCAATCGCCTTTGGCTGGCGGCTCCCCGTCTACAAAAGCCGCCCACCGCAAGAATAGAAAGGGGCTTTCCGCCCCTCGCAGCACGCTGCTCACCCCGAAAGTATTGGCGCGAAAAAGAATGCGCCCCGTCTCTGTCCTTGACATGAAACGAGGCGACTTCTTCTTCGACGGCCAACGGCGCTCCCGCCTGTACCGCGCTTTTTAGTAAAACTGGATATGGTTTCTTTTTCGTTAAAATACTTCCGCCGGAGGCATTTTAGTTTAAGGCGCTGCCCCACCCAGTCGCGCGCCAGTCAAAACGGGAAACCCCTGCAAAAACGCAGCTGTTTCCATCGCGCCTTTGCCAGCGCGTTGCAACCGAACCAAATCAACCGAACCGCCCCCGCAGGCTACCCGAAGCGCATCGTTCAACACGACCCCAGCATCACCAGCACCATCCGCAACAACCGACATCAGCACCTTCACGCGCTGCCCATCAATCATCGTCCAAGCGCCCGGAAACGGCGATAGCCCCCGAATATGGCGATCCACTTCAGCAGCCGAGCGAGACCAATCAATCTCCGCCTCGGCCTTTTCGATTTTCGCAGCATACACCACTCCATCACCAGCCTGCGCAACTGCATCAGCCGAAACGCCATCCGCCAACACATCCAAAATCGCATCGCGCCCCAACAGGCTCAGCCGATCATGCAGTACGGCCGTCGTATCGCGCGCCAAAATATCTGTGCGCACAGTTTCCAGCACAGGCCCCGTATCAAGCCCCGCTTCCATCTGCATCACGCAAACACCCGTCTCGCGATCCCCCGCCATAATCGCGCGGTGAATAGGCGCAGCACCGCGCCATCGCGGCAGCAAACTCGCATGGATGTTCAAACACCCCTTCACGGGCGCATCCAACATATCTTGGGGCAGGATTAACCCGTAAGCGACCACAACACCAACATCCGCGCCCAGCGCAGCAAAGGCCGCGCGGTCCGTCGCATCTTTGAAATTCACAGGGTATCGGACATCCAAACCCAACTTTTCAGCCGCCACCTGAACTGCAGATGGTCGATCCTTTTTGCCCCGTCCCGCAGGGCGCGGCGGCTGGCAATATACCGCGCAAACCTCATGGCCCGCCGCAACGATGCCTTCCAGAATCGGAACCGAAAAGTCAGGCGTGCCCATGAACACAACCTTCATGATTTGCGCGCCTTTTTCTGTGCTTTTTTCTGTGCCTTCGCGATCAACATTTTGCGTTTCACCGCTGACAGATTGTCGAAATACATCTTACCATTTAGATGATCGATCTGGTGCTGCACCGACGTGGCCCACAACCCAACCAAATCCTTGCTCACCTTCGCGCCAGTTTCATCCAAATAGGTCACCGTCACACCGCGCGGTCGTCCAAACTTGGCCGAAACACCCGGCAAATTAGGCGAGGCTTCGGTGTGCTCGCGAAACTTCAAGCTCGCGTCAGTAATTTCAGGGTTGGCCATGCGGATCGGCTCATCACCCGCCTCGCTCGCATCGACCACAGCAATACGCTGCATCACCCCGATCTGGCACGCTGCCATGCCCACACCCGGCATCGCATACATCGTTTCCAGCAGGTCGTCCCAAACAGTGCGAACGCCGTCATCCACGGCCACCACAGGCGCGCAAACCGTGCGCAACCGCGCATCAGGCCAGGGTACAAACGGGCGAATGGTCATTCCCGCGCCCGTTCTTTTTTCACCTTCATCATCTTTTTAGTAATCATCGTGCGCTTCAATCCGCTGAGGTAATCAATGAACAATTTACCGTTCAGATGATCCAATTCATGCTGCGCACAGGTCGCCCACAACTCATCAAACTCACGTTCTTGCTGCGCGCCATCAATGTCCAAAAACTGCATCACCGCACTCGCAGGCCGTTCTACATCTTCGTACATTTCGGGCAGGGACAGGCAGCCTTCGTTGTAAACATTCTTCTCGTCAGAGGTCCAAACCAGCGTCGGGTTGATCAGCACCAACGGCTCTGGCTCTTCCTCTTTCATGGTGCAATCCATCACGAAAATACGCTGCAACACGCCCACTTGGGGTGCGGCCAAACCCACACCGGGGGCATCGTACATCGTTTCCAACATATCACGCGCCAAGGCCTGAACCTCGGGCGTCACACCATCCACTGGAGCACACTTCTTTTTCAGCAGCGCGTCGGGGTGCAATAATATTTCTTTCACAGACATACCGCCATTTAGGCCAATCGCGCGGCCTTCGCAAGATGCCCAAAAACCGCTTGCACCCGCGCCCCTAACCCGTAGCATTCCCACAAATCAAAAACACGGGAACACACGCCATGAGCTTTGACGACATCATCGATCGCCGCGGAACACGAAGCGCGAAATGGGACGCAATGGAACCGCTTTACGGCGTGTCGCCCGACGATGGTTTGGCCATGTGGGTCGCCGATATGGATTTCCGCTCCCCTGATTGCATCCTCAAAGCCGCCCAAGACCTCACCGATCACGGTGTCTTTGGCTATCGCTCTGATTACGACGATTACAAAGGCGCAATCATCTGGTGGATGCAAAACCGCCACGGCTGGACAGTGAAGCCCGAGGAAATTTTCACCACCTACGGCCTCGTGAATGCGGTTGGCATGTGCTTGCAAACCTACACCCAACCAGACGACGAAATCGTGCTGTTCACTCCCGTCTATCACGCCTTTGCCAAAGTCATCAAAAACGCGGGCCGCAAAGTCAAAGAATGCGAACTTGTGCAAACCGACGGCACCTACCACATGGATTTCGCCGCCTATGATGCGCAAATGACAGGCGCTGAAACGATGCTCATTCTGTGTTCTCCGCACAACCCGAGCGGCCGTCTTTGGTCTGTCCAAGAACTCCAAGACCTCGCGGCCTTCGCAAAACGCCATGACCTGTTGATCGTCTCGGACGAAATCCACCACGATCTGATTTTCCCAGGTGAAAAACACAATCCAATGCCAAACGCCGCGCCTGAATGCCTTGATCGTTTGATCATGCTGACCGCGCCGTCCAAAACCTTCAATATCGCAGGCAACCATGATGGCAACGTCATCATCCACGATGAAAAACTGCGCGCGAAATTCAGCGCAACCATGATGGCACTTGGCGTCTCCTCCACCCTTTACGGCACTGCGATGACAGCCGCTGCCTACTCCCCCGAAGGGGCCGCATGGGTCGATGAACTCGTCGCCTACATCGCCGAAAACGCCCGCATCTTTGACGAAGGCATCAACGCAATTCCGGGGCTCAAATCCATGCCAATGCAGGGCACCTACCTCGCGTGGGTCGATTTCTCTGACACAGGGATGCCGATGAACGAAGTCCTTGATCGTGTGCGCAAACAAGCCAAGATCGCCCCCAATGACGGCCCTACATTTGGCACAGGCGGCGAACCTTTCTTGCGCTTTAACCTCGGCACACCGCGCGCAAACATCGAAAAGGCGGTTTCCCGCCTTCAATCCGCATTTGCTGATTTGCAATAACGATTCAATCAGGCATAGGGTGGCGCACAACACGTCAGCCTAAGAGTATCTAAAGAATGATCCGCGCTCTCCGCCTCCTCTCCCGTATTTTCTTGATCGGAGCGGCGGCGCTGATCATTTTCTTTTTGGTGACGGATCGCAACGATCCCCCACCCCAAATCCAAACGTCCATTGATGGCGAAATCGATCACATTTTAATCGAAAAAACCGCCCGCAAACTCACGCTGTTCCAAAACGGCCAGCCCGTGCGCGTGTATTCCGTTGCGCTTGGTTTCGCCCCCACAGGTGATAAAATCCGCGAAGGCGACGGTAAAACACCCGAAGGCATCTATAAAATCAACCGCCGCAATCCCCAAAGCGCGTTCACCCTCTCGCTCGGCATCAACTACCCGCTGCCCTCCGATCTGAAACGCGCACGCGACGGCGGCTATTCCGCAGGCGGCGATATCTTCATCCACGGCCAGCCCAACAAACTGCCAGACACCCAAAAATACGCAGGCGATTGGACAGCAGGGTGCATCGCGCTCACCAACCCCGAAATTCGCGAAATCTGGGCTGTTACCCCCATCGGAACCACGGTAGAGATCAAGGCCTAGCCCACCCTTCTTCTGGCCCTAAATATCCAAATTCCCGTGTCGCGTCACGTCACCGGCCCAAAAATGCCGCAGCGCAGCACTTGCAGCGACCCACGCAATATTCTACCACCCCAACAGCACAAAACGTAACATCATAACCCTAAGGGATTCCCATGAGCTTTAAAGTCCAACCTGCCGGCCCTGCACGCCCGAACCGCTGCCAATTGTTTGTACCCGGCTCCCGCCCTGCAATCTTTGAAAAAGCCGCTGCCTCCGCCGCTGACGTGATCAACATCGACCTAGAGGATTCCGTCTCCCCCGCCGACAAAGCTGAAGCCCGCCAAAACGTGATCAAAGCCATCAACGACGTGGATTGGGGCACCAAAACCATCTCCGTGCGCATCAACGGCCTCGACACAGAATTTTGGTATCGCGACATCGTTGATATCATGGAACAGGCGGGCGATCGCATCGACCAGTTCATGATCCCAAAGGTCGGCTGCGCAGGCGATATCTACGCCGTAGACGCGCTGGTTTCCTCCATTGAAATGGCCAAAGGTCGCAAGAAACCTGTAACCTTTGAGGTCATCATCGAAACCGCGGCGGGCCTCGCCCATGTCGAAGAAATCGCGGCGTCCTCTCCTCGCATGGCCGCAATGTCCCTCGGGGCCGCAGATTACGCCGCCTCCATGGGTATGCAAACAACGGGCATCGGCGGTACGCAAGCCAACTACTACATGCTCGATGATGCAAACGGCGACGCAGCCCGCGCCTCCTACTTGGGCGATCCATGGCACGCTGTTACCGTCGCCATCGTTTCCGCCTGTCGCACCCACGGATTGCTGCCCGTAGACGGCCCCTTCGGTGATTTCTCCGATGATGCGGGCTTCACCGCCCAAGCGCACCGTTCCGCAACCCTCGGCATGGTTGGCAAATGGGCGATCCACCCAAAACAGGTGGCCTTAGCAAACGAGGTTTTCACCCCATCCGAGGCCCAAATCACCGAGGCCCGTGAAATCCTCGCCGCCATGGAAGAGGCCGAAAAAGCTGGCCAAGGTGCCGCCGTTTACAAAGGCCGCCTCGTTGATCTCGCCTCCATCCGTCAGGCCCATGTGATCGTGAAACAATCCGAACTGATCGGCTAAATTATTTTGGTGGGTGGCCCTTGGTCACCCACCATACTACTTTGAACCCAAATAAAAGGGTTCACCAAATGACAGACCTCCCAAATTCCGAACAAGCCGAGTTTTGGTCCGATGGCGCAGGCCAAGATTGGGTCACCTTCGACACCCAACTCGACGAACTCTTCGCAGGCGTCAACGCTGCCCTCATCAAACAAGCCGCCCCAAAATCCACCGACAAAATCCTCGATATTGGCTGCGGCACAGGGGCCACCACGCGGGATTTTGCCGCCCACGCTGCAAGCGCCCACGGCATCGACATTTCCACCTCAATGCTCGCCCATGCTCAAAAATCAGCCCCCGCAAACACCACCTTCACCCACGCAGACGCGCAAACCGAAGCCCTGCCCCCACACCACTTCGATCACCTCGTCTCTCGCTTCGGCGTCATGTTTTTTGACGATCCCGCCGCCGCCTTCACCAACCTGCGCACGGCCCTCAAACCAACGGGCACCCTAACACTCGCCTGCTGGGCGCCATTCAAACAAAACCCGTGGTTCACCATCCCTCGTTTCATCGCCACCGATCTGCTCGGCCATCCGCCATCGTTTGATCCCCGCGCCCCCGGCCCCTTCGCGTTTGCCGATCCCAGCTACGTGCTCGAAATCCTCACAGACGCAGGCTTCACAGCCCCAAACGTCCAAACTCTCGACATCCCGCTGTCCCTTGCTGGCGACGCCGCCAACGCTGCCAAACTCTCCTCCTACATCGGCCCCGCCGACAGCGTGATCCGCGCCCAAGGGGGCACCCAAGCCGACAAAGAACAGATCATCGCAACCACCCAGCAAAAGCTAGAACCCTACGCGGCAAACGGCGCAATCACCGTCCCCGCCAAAATCCACCTCTACACCGCCGCCAATGCAGGCTAAAACACACGGCCCCCCGCTTCTTCTGGCCCTAAATATCCAAATCAATTGCCGCGATGCCCACGGCCCTCACAATCCATACGCCCCATTGCAATCCAATTGCCAAGCCGCCATATATTATCCAACAAAATGAACGGGACGCAGAGTTAAAATGCAAAACTATCTCGAATTTGAAAAACCTCTGGCAGAAATCGAAGGCAAAGCCGAAGAACTCCGCGCGATGGCCCGTCAAAACCCCGAAATGGATGTCGAGAAAGAAGCCGCAGCCCTTGATAAAAAGGCCCAAGCCCTGCTGGTCGATCTGTATCAAAAACTGTCCCCGTGGCGCAAATGCCAAGTGGCGCGTCACCCTGATCGCCCGCAATGCTCTGATTACATCAACGCGATTTTCACCGAATACACCCCGCTGGCGGGGGATCGCAATTTTGCCGATGATTACGCCGTTATGGGCGGCATCGCGCGCTTGGATGATAAACCTGTCATGGTGATCGGCCACGAAAAGGGCAAAGACACCAAATCGCGCCTGCACCACAACTTTGGCATGGCCCGCCCCGAAGGTTACCGCAAAGCCATCCGCCTGATGGATATGGCAGATCGTTTCGGCCTGCCGATCATCACGCTGGTGGACACGCAAGGCGCATATCCTGGCAAAGGTGCGGAAGAACGCGGCCAATCCGAAGCCATCGCACGCTCCACCGAAAAATGCCTCAACGTCAAAGTCCCCGTCATTTCCGTGATCATCGGCGAAGGCGGATCAGGGGGCGCTGTCGCCTTTGCGACCGCTGACAAACTCGCGATGCTAGAACACTCGGTCTATTCCGTAATCTCGCCCGAAGGCTGCGCCTCCATCTTGTGGAAAGACGCTGGCAAAATGCGCGAAGCCGCCGAAGCCCTCCGTCTTACGGCCCAAGACCTTACGAAACTGGGCGTCGCAGACGTCGTGATCCCAGAACCCGTTGGCGGCGCACAACGCCACAAGGAAGACACGATCAACAACGTGAAATCCGCCCTCATTGCCTTGGTCACCGAACTCGAAAAGAAAAAACCAGACGCCCTGCGCAAAGCCCGCCGCAAAAAGTTTCTGGATATCGGATCGAAGACGCTGGCTTAAACGAAAATCGAGGCACTAAAGATGGAAACCACTGTTTCAACATCTGTGAACAGCAACAGTTGGAATATTGAACCCACCAATGCCATTGCAGGAACAATTCTATTAGTCTTGTTCCTTTATCTATTTTTCCGCCACTTCTTATTCATCCTTATGATAATGGATGTTATTCTGGTTTTCCTGCGGCAATTCAAATGGTTCCCAAAAGAAGGTAAACGGCTCAAGACGTTCCTTCACTGGCTTTTCGCAATGGGACTATTCGTCGGCTTTCTCATTGTGGCAGGTGTCTCTGGTTGGCTCGAATTCATACCGCAGTAGCCCAACACCTACCCCCGTCGAATAACCCCCGTCACCGCCGCCGCCCCGAGCGCCGTAATCACCCAGCCCAAAACCTTTGCCAGCCAGCGAATCCACCACCCATGCCAGCCCCAATCACTGCGTGCGGTACTTGGCCCCCACGCATCTTCTTGCCCCAAATTCACAATCGGGATCAGCAAATCCGCAGCATAGGCAAACGCCTCGAATGTTTCGTAATCCTGCCCCGCTTGCCCTTGGCTCGACCAAAATGCACCCGGATTATCAGGATGCGTTTGCGTTGCCGAAACCCAAGCCGCCGACACCAAAATCGGGGCCGCCGCTGGGGTCATATCGCCCGCCTCCCACGTCTTGTGGAAAAACAGACCCAGCGCCAACATCAATACAGCAGCCCAAACCACAACCCGCGCAGGGCGATAGCCATAAGCGATCAAAAACCGCCCCAAAACATCACGCACAGACATCGCCACCCACATGCCTCCGCTGGCAATCTCGCGATTGGCGGCGCGTTGCAAATGTTCCTTTTGGATCAGCACCAATTCCGCATCATCGCGGTGCCCAATCCGGTACAAAACCCGCGCCAAATGCTCGTAAGGTTGTGATCGAAAATCAATCCCATCAGGCCGCTGCCCCAACCAATTCAGCCGCGCTTTTACGTCAATATTGGTGTGCTGCGCAAAATCCTGATACTCAAACCCGTCAAGGCGAATTGCCTGCCCATTTCCAACGCCCATCGGCTCGTCATTCAACCGCCGTGTTTGCGCGCCTGAAAAATTCACGATCCCACCAGAAATCTGGTTTCGCTTAAAATACAAAACACCGCGAATTTCGGCGCGCGCAATCGACAAGGCGATCACATTGTCGCCCTCGGCCCCGTCCAATACCACCTGCGCGCCCAATGTCGGCGACGAAACCGCCACATTGCGACAGTAAAAATCCTCTTCGATATCGGCGTTCGACAGTACAATCGCACCAACGACATGCAGCTCCGTATCCGCGCTGTCATAGGGGTAATCGCCCAGATAAACCGACCCACCGACACGGATCGAATTGGCAAAAAAGGCCGCTTGCCCACCGCCATCAATCCGCGCATCGCAAATCTGTAAATCACCCCGAATACAGGTGCCAGGCATCGAAATTTCACCAGTACTTTCAAAGCCTTGGCGCAGGTACACCGATCCTTCAAACACCGCGTTATCCGCGCTAATTCCGGGGCAATTGCACCCCGAAAGGTAAACGCCACGCATCTGCGCATTCACAAACACCAGCGCATTGTCGATCAAACACCGCGACAGGCTCAGATCGTTTTCACAATCCACCCCCTGAAAATCCAGCACCCCCGAAATCCGCGCACCGCGCACGCGTATCCCCTTGGCGTGTGGCACCGCCGCGGGATCAAGCCCCAGCAGGATCAGTCGGATCAACCCCGCGCGAATTTCCACATCCACACTGTCGCTTAGCGGCAGATTACCATCGCCAATTTCAACCCGCGTCCCAGACCCAGCCAATTCAACCAATTTCAATTCGGCGGGAAGTAGGGGTTCAAATTCAGTCAATCTCTGCATATTAAAACGCTAACACGCAGCCCATCGGCAAGGAACCACGAAATGACAACTCTTTACGCGATTGGCGATATCCACGGCGATATGGATCAACTGGCCATGATCCACGCCCGCATCACCGACGACCTTGCTGCCAATCCGGCGGGCAAACACCAAATCATCCACATCGGTGATCTGGTCGATCGCAGATTCGACAGCAAAGCCGTGATTGAATTTCTGATCAACGGCATTGCGGCGGGTGAACCGTGGATCGTGCTCAAGGGCAATCATGACCGCATGATGACCCTGTTCATCGACCACAAAGCCCAAGACCCGATCCTGCGCACAGACCTCACGTGGCTGAACCCCCGATTGGGCGGATTAACCACGCTCGAAAGCTACGGCATCACGGGGCTGACCCATGAACAAGAAGATGAGGTTTTGGCCGAGGCCATCGCCAAAGTCCCCGCCAGCCACCGCGATTTTTTGCGCGATCTTCCCACGCATTTTGATACGCCCCGCGCGTTTTTCACCCACGCGGGCATCAACCCAGATGTGCCGCTAGCGGATCAAACCGAGGACGACCTGATCTGGATTCGCGCGCCGTTTCACGATCACGCTGGCCCGTTTGAAAAACTGATCGTGCACGGCCACACCCCTGTCGATGTCGTCACCCGCTATTCCAACAATCGGCTTAACATCGACACGGGCGCGGCCTACGGTAAAGTGTTGTCAGCTGTTGTTCTGGATGACACTGGAATTTGGCAATTGGATGCAAATGGACGGCGCGAAATTCATGCCGAAGACTGACGTGAAACACGGGTGTTGCGTCAAAGGTTAACGCCAAAACTGCCATACACGTGCCATACGTTTTGCA
>JABBAP010000017.1:68533-82635 GCA_018607905.1 Paracoccaceae bacterium
CATACGTTTTGCAGCCCCATTTTGGCGGCATTTCTGGCAAACCTTACCGCACCGTACGCTGCGCTTTAGGCGCCCGCTTTCTTGGCCAGCGCGAACGCCTCCCGCAGCACGTCGCGATCGCCAACAGCATTGCTCAGCAACAGAACCAACCGCGCATTCAACGCATGGCTTTCTGCCTCTGATAACCCCTCATGGGCGTCCAGCAATTCAGCATAAAATCCATCAGGATCATCAATTCGGGGCATCGTTAAAACATCCATAGCCTCAGCCTCCCATCGCAGTTTTTAACGCAGCAGTCACGTCGTCAATTGTCGGTTTTTCCCACCGCGCCGCAACGATTTGATCGGGTCGTATCAGGTAAACCGCCTGCGCTGCGTCGCCCAAATATCGTTCTGAAATCAGCGGATCGGCATCAATTCGAACCGTGTCCAAGCCGTTGATTGTTATGTCACAATTCACCGCCAAAACTTTAAACGCATCACCCATTTGATCAATCAACCAACCATCCCCAACAGGGGCATCAACCACTGCCGAACCTACCCGCGTTCGCACAGGCATTCGCGTATTATCTGATCCGTTCAACGATGATCCGTCATACACGCACGGCAGCGAAAGCCGCCCCGAATTCACCAAAGGGCGCATCGCATCCGTGTGTTCCACCAAATCCAAAACGCTCTCGCGGAACAGCTTTGCAATCTCGGTTTTTGGGGTCATAAAATCGGTCGTTCGCGAGGAATTCAGAATATTCTCATCCGCCCCGTGCTTGCGTTCTTCGTGATACGTATCGAGCAGCTTTGCATCCGCATCCCCGTGATAAACAGCCGCCAACTTCCACGCCAAATTATCCACATCCTGCATCCCGCCATTGCACCCCCGCGCCCCAAAAGGCGACACCTGATGCGCACTGTCTCCCGCAAAGAAAACAGGCCCGTGGCGGTACTCATCCATGCTCATACATTGGAACGTATAAACGCTCACCCACTCGGGTTCGAACTCCACATCCGCCCCCAACATTGCCTGTACTTTTGGCATGTAATATTCGGGTTGAACCACTGCTTTGCGATCAATATCCCACCCCAGTTGAAAATCGATCCGCCAGATATCATCGGGCTGTTTGTGCAATAAAACCGATTGCCCGCGATTAAACGGTGGATCAAACCAAAACCAGCGTTCTGTCGGGAACTGTGCCTTCATTTTTACGTCGCAAATCAAGAAGTTATCTTCAAAAACACGCCCCGTGAAATCATGGCCTAACAATGTTCGAACAGCAGATCGCGCCCCGTCACAAGCGATCAAATAATCGGCTTCAATCGTGTACGGGCCATCGGGCGAATCCACCTCAAGGGTCACATAATCCGCGTGGCTCTCAACATTCAAAACCGCGTTCTTCCCCCGCAACTCAATCGGCGCACCGTTGCCTTGTGCTACGCGAATTTGTTCGACGATAAACTTCTCAAAATAGGGTTGTTGCAGGTTGATAAACGCGGGCCTTTTGTGCCCCTCTTCGGGCTGCAAATTAAAGTCAAAAATCTGGCGTTCATCGCGGAAAACCTTGCCCACATTCCACACCACACCCAGATCCACCATCGGATCCCCAGCGCCCAACCGATCACAAATTTCAAGTGTGCGTTTCGCAAAACAAATCGCGCGGCTGCCAACCCCAACACCGTCGTGATCATCGAGCACAACACAAGGCACACCCTTTTGCCCAAGGTCTAGCGCCATGCCCATTCCAACAGGCCCACCGCCCACAATCACCACGGGATGACGCACAGGCGCGTCCGCATCCTGATCCGCTGATCGCTGGTAGGGATAGAGCGTGAAAGCCGTTTCATATCTTACGTCAACCATATCAATTCTCCCAAAACGGCTTGGCGGTTTCAACACGCCCATCGTCCAAATAAAAGTCATCGAGTTGCGGGGGTTTCACACCTGCCTCACTCAACATCGCATGCACTTGCCCACGGTGGTGGATATCGTGCTGGATCAAATGCAACAGCAGCCAATCGACACGCTCTTGCGTCATGCGATCTGGCCGTTCGGTATCCCGCATTTCGTTCAAGGTGTCAGCCGACAAACCCTTGCAAAACCGGATCAAACGCTCGTCCACATCCGCCTGCGCATCCTGCAAAACAGCCAAATCAAAAATGTCCTCACGTTCATAAACAGCCCGCCCAGCACCGCCTTCTTCCAGCGCATCCACATAGTACAAATCGACCTCGCAAATGTGGTTCAACGTCCGCCCAATAGAGCCAAAGAATCCAGACCGCTTTGCCCAAATCGCATCCTCTGAAAGGGCCTGACAGGCAGCAAACAAAACCCCGTTTGCCCAAGCATTGTTTTGTGCCATTTTGATAAAATGATCGCGCATCAACCCATCCTAAACAGCACAGGTTGCGCCACAATAATCAGCATTAACAACACTGTAACCCAGATCAACATCCGCCGTTCCGTCGCAACAGACGGGTCGCTAAAGAACCCGCCAAATGCGCGCAAACTGTGTCCAACCCATGCGAAATATCCGCCGCCAGACTCGCCAAGTGCATCCAAAGACTGTCGCGACAGCCGCCATAACATTCGAAACATCAAGAACCCCCACAGGGCAAAAATCAGCCCCATCAGGATTAGAATCGCTATGTTAAATGGCGGCATTAGATTGTCCTTTGCTTACCCCTGCAACGCGGCCCACATATCCAAATCACGCTGCGCCGTCCAAATGCGAGGATGCGCAATTCCACGTGCCTCGTCATACGCACGCGCCACGTTAAACGGTAGGCAATGTTCGTAAATCGCATAGTCGCTGAACTTTGGATCACAGACCTCGCGGCACGCATCCCAAGCATCTTTCAGCGTGCCATTTCGCGCGGCCACTTGGGCAATAGGGCGATAGGTGCTATCCACAAAATCTCGTGTTAATTCAATCGCTTCGGCCACTGCTTCGCGCCCGACAAGCGCATCGCCACGCCCGGGTGCAATCGACTGCGGATCATACGCTTTGACGTTATCAAGCGTCTGACCCCATTCGCCAAAATACCCGTCACCACAATAACAAGCCGAGTGTTTTTCAACGATATCGCCGGTGAACATCACCTGTTCATCAGGCACCCAAACGACCGAATCCCCAGCCGTATGCGCGCGGCCAATCTGCTTAATCTCAACCTTACGATTGCCCAAATAAACGGTCATGGAATCGCTAAAAGTTGTCGTAGGATAGGTCAGGCCAGGAATGCTCTCATGGCCCTCAAACAAGCGTGGGAACCGCTGAAACTCGCTATCCCAATCTTCTTGGCCCCGTTCCATCACCATGCCCCGCGCCGCGTCAGACATGATAATTTGATCCGCATTAAACGCAGACGCACCCAGCACCCGCACCGCATGATAATGGGTCAAAACCACGTGCGTGATCGGCTTATCGGTAATCGAACGCACCTTTTCGATCACCATATTCGCCAATCGCGGCGTCGCCTGTGCCTCGATAATCATCACGCTATCGTCACCGATAATTACGCCAGAATTCGGGTCACCCTCGGCGGTAAACGCCCATAAATCCTTGCCCAC
This sequence comes from Paracoccaceae bacterium, assembly GCA_018607905.1. Lineage (GTDB taxonomy): Bacteria > Pseudomonadota > Alphaproteobacteria > Rhodobacterales > Rhodobacteraceae > Amylibacter. Next base: position 72,092 of record JABBAP010000017.1, read on the forward strand.
TTCGCTAAAAGTGATCTTTTTTTCCGCCATATCCCCTTGGGACGCAAACGCCTTAGCCATGTTTTTCTTCCTCGGTTTCTTTTGTCTCTAAATACTCAAATCGGTCCTACGCAGGAAACTTCACTGCGGGCAAAATCGTCCCCGCACAATCGCCAAATCCAATGGTATACCCATCGCCTTTGGCGCCACCGCGCAACGTCACCGTGTCTCCATCCTCAAGGAATGTGCGCGTCTCGCCGCTATCCAGTGTGATCGGCTCTGCACCGGACCACGTGATCTCCAACAACGCGCCACGTTGATCCTTTTCAGGCCCAGAAATCGTCCCCGAGCCCAACAAATCACCCGTCGTCATTTCACAGCCACCAGACGCGTGATGCGCCAGTTGTTGTGCCGATGAATAATACATCTCGTTATAGTTCGTGCGGCTGATAACCGTTTCATCTTTGCCCTCAGGCGCCAATGCAACTTCCAGATCAATGTTGTACAACATCGGGCCCGGCTCTTGCAGGTAGGGCAGCAATTCAAACTCGCGTTCTGGTGTCGAAGTGCGGAACGGCTCCAACGCCGCTTTTGTCACCACCCAAGGCGAAATCGTGGACGCAAAAACTTTCGCCTGAAACGGGCCAAGCGGTTGATATTCCCACGCCTGAATGTCGCGCGCGGACCAGTCGTTCAGGATCACATAACCAAAGATCATCGCATCAGCTTCGGCCACGGAAACAGGTTGCCCCATCTGGTTTCCAGTCCCGACAACCGCGCCCATTTCCAGCTCGATATCCAAACGCTTACACGGCCCAAAGGACGGCACCGCATCGTTCGGCCCCTTCAATTGCCCGTTCGGGCGCGGGAAATCTGTGCCAGACACAACAACCGTGCTGGCGCGACCATTGTACCCAATCGGAATGTGCAACCAGTTCGGCGGCAGCGCGTTTTCTTTGCCCCGAAACATCGTGCCAACATTCGTTGCGTGATGACGCCCCGCATAAAAATCGGTGTACTCGCCAACAACAAACGGCATCGCCATTTCCACCTCGGCTTGCGCAATCATGCAGGCCTCGCGCAGATCATCGCTACCAGACAACGCATCATCGCCGCCCTCTTCCAACAGATCGATCAAACGCGCGCGCACGCTGGCCCAAGCATCGGACCCGAGGTCCATAAACTCGTTCAAAAACGGCACATCAAACACGGCCTCACCGCCGCCAGCATCCAACACGCCTTCGTCCTCCAGCACCGCCAAATCGACGATCATATCGCCAATCGCAACACAGGGCGAACCCGCGCCATCCGCATCCAAAAACACACCATACGGCAGGTTATTCAGTGGAAACTGCGTGGTGGCAGAGTTCGCAGACTCCACCCAACTTTTCATCAAACCCAAGTTCTCAATCCTTCTTTTAATCTTTCAATCCGGGCGTACCGTCGAATTTTTTCTCCAGTCCATCCCAGCAATCAGCATAGTTATCTTGTATCGGCGCTTCATTGGCCGCAAATTCCGTCAGTTGTTGTGGGAACCGCGTCTCAAACATAAACGCCATCGTGTTCACCAACTTCACCGGATCCCAGCTTTCCTTGGTCGCTTTGTCAAACGCATTCCCGTCAGGCCCGTGTGGCAACATACAATTGTGCAGCGAAATTCCGCCGGGAATAAATCCTTTCGGTTTCGCGTCATACACACCGTACACGTTGCCCATCAGCTCGGACATGATATTTTTATGATACCACGGCGGGCGGAACGTATTTTCATTCGCCAGCCAACGTTCAGGGAAAATCACGAAATCAATGTTCGCTGTGCCTTCCTCGGGGGTTGGCGCGGTCAGCACGGTGAAAATCGACGGATCAGGGTGATCAAAACTGATCGAACCAATCGTCGCAAATGTCCGCAAATCGTATTTATACGGCGCGTAGTTTCCGTGCCATGCCACCACATCCAGCGGCGAATGGCCGATCTCGCAGGTGTGGAATTGCCCACACCATTTGATCGTCACACGGCACGGCGTTTCTTTCTCTTCAAATGCGGCCACAGGGGTTTTGAAATCCCGTGGGTTTGCCAAACAGTTCGCGCCAATCGGCCCACGGTTTGGCAGCGTAAACTTCGCGCCGTAATTTTCGCATACGAAACCCCGCGCTTGCCCATCTGGCAAAGTAACTTTGAAAACCATCCCACGGGGCAGCACGCAAACCTCCAGCGGCTCCAGATCAATGATCCCGAACTCCGTGAAAATCTTGAGCCGCCCGTCTTGGGGCACGATCAGCAATTCACTGTCAGCGGAGTAAAAATACTCGTCCTCCATATCCGTATTCGCCAGATAAATATGGCTCGCCATACCGACCTGCGTGCCCACGTCGCCCGCCGTGGTGAACGTGCGCATGCCTGTCACAAACGTCAACGGTTCATCGCTAAACGGCACAGGATCCCAGCGATATTGGCCCAGCGAAATCACGTCGTCCACAACATGGGGCGCAGTTTTCCAATACGGCATTTTTACTTTGGAAAACTTGCTCGTGTGCTTCACGCTTGGGCGAATGCGGTACATCCAAGACCGTTCCAGCGTCGCGTGGGGGGCAGTAAACGGCGACCCGCTTAACTGTTCAGCATACAAACCATACTCAACGCGCTGCGGGCTGTTCCGCCCAATCGGCAGCGCGCCTGGCAATGCTTCGGTTTCAAAATCATTCCCAAACCCTGGCATATAACCGTCTGTCACACCCACATTTGAAGGCGCTTGGGTCACGCCTTGTGGCAAGTTTTGTTTATCCATCGAAATTCTCCCGCGCATAGGATTCGTCTTTGCTATTTATATCGTTGCAAATGCAACGAAGTCAAACCTTTGCTTGCAAAACTTGGCAAAAACCCGCAAATTCATTTTAAATGCAACGATCAAAAGATGCGCCGTGACCGAATTTTCATTAGACGAATTCCTACCCTACCAACTCTCCGTGCTGTCCGCCCATATCAGCCGCGAGTTTTCGGAAATCTATGCGGAAAATTTCGGCCTCACCGTCCCTGAATGGCGCGTCATCGTCCACTTGCACAATGCTGGCCCCGTATCCGTGCGCGAAATTCAAGCCCGCGTCGACATGGATAAATCCAAAGTATCGCGCGCTGCAACGCGGCTCGAAAAATCGGGCCATATCACCAAAGAAACCAACGCCGATGACCGTCGCCTGTTAAAACTCGCCCTAACAGACAAGGGCCATGCCTTGATGAAAGAACTCATTCCCTTGGCCCAAAAATTTGAACAGAAACTGTCGGACCGATTGGGCGCAGACAACGAAGCTTTGCGCGAAATGATCGCCAAATTTGTGAAAGCAAGCCAATGACCATCACACTTTTCGATTACTGGCGCTCCTCTGCTGCATACCGTTTGCGCATCGCTTTCGGCCTTGCGAACCTCGATTTCAACGCCATTTCTGTGGACCTGTTAACAGGGGAACATCGCGGCGATGAAAACCTGAAACGCAACCCACAGGGCTTGGTTCCGTCCGTCGAAATCAACGATGAGGTGCTTACCCAATCTCTCGCAATCATCGAATATCTGTCAGACGCAGGCTATCACCATTTCTTGCCCCGCGCACCGCTTGAAAAAGCCCACGTTCGCGCCCTCTCCTACGCCATCGCGATGGAAATTCATCCCGTCTGCAACCTGTCCGTAGCAAAATACGCATCAGGAAATTCAGATACCATCACTATGAAAAGCTGGATGCAAAACTTCATCCCAAAAGGCCTCGCAGGGTTCGAAGGTATGCTCAAAGGCGGTGGAAAATACTGCTACGGCGATCAGGTCACGATGGCCGACCTCTGCCTTATCCCGCAGCTTTACAACGCGGATCGCTGGGAGGTGGATTTAACACCCTTCCCCAAAATCCGCGCAATCGCCGCGAACCTTTACCAACTCGATGCTGTGAACGCAGCCCATCCAGACAATTTCCAGCCCTAAACGTGCTGCGCGCCATTCACTTCGATCTCGGTGCCAGACACGTACGAACTACCTGACGTGCACAGAAAATAAATCACATCCGCCACTTCTTCTGGTTGACCCAACCGCTGCATCGGCAATTTTTCAACGATTTTATCCGTCCCAGGTGACAGAATGCTCGTTTCCACTTCGCCCGGTGCAATCGCGTTCACGCGCACACCCATCGGGCCAAAATCATGGGCCATTTCCCGCGTCAACGCCGCCAGCGCCGCCTTTGATGTGGAATAGGCCGCCCCTGCGAATGGGTGCACCCGCGCGCCCGCAATCGACGTGATGTTCACAACCGATCCCTTGGCGGCTGCCAATTCGGCCTGTAACCCCCGCGCCAAAACCACAGGCGCAAAGAAATTCACATGAAACACCTGCCCCCAAGTGCGCAAATCGGTTTCAATCGTGTTCAGCCGCTCGCCATTTGGCCCCTTTGGCGAAATCCCCGCATTGTTCACCAGCGCATCCAGCTTGCCGCCTTTAAGGCGTTTTTGCACCCGCGCCACCGCATCCATCGTGCCGTCAGGGCTGCCCAAATCCACCTGAATGTGGTTCTCTTCGCCACCCGGCCACGGGCAATGCTCTGAAAACGCATGGCGCGAACAGGTCAGCACACGCCAACCCTCCGCGCTAAATTTCTTGACCGTCGCATGGCCAATCCCGCGACTGGCCCCCGTCAACAACAACGTCCTGCGATCCATGTCCTGCATCCTTATGGGTTCGCGATGAACTTAGCCCCTTGGCGCACCCACGGCAAACGGCTAAATCAAGTTAAAGCAAAAGGGATCGACCCGATGGAGAAATCAAAAGCCATGAAACGCGACAGCATCGCCACCGCCAAAGTGCTCTCGGATGCGCTGCCACACATGCAGCGCCACGATGGCTCGATCATCGTGATTAAACTTGGCGGTCATGCCATGTCTTCGGATACGGCAATGGCCAGTTTTGCGCGCGATGTCGTGCTGATGCGTCAGTGCAACGTGAACCCCGTGATCGTTCACGGCGGCGGGCCGATGATCAACGAGATGCTGAAAAAGCTGGATATCAAATCCGAATTTGTGAACGGCAAACGGGTGACAGACGCCGCCACGGTTGAAGTTGTTGAAATGGTTCTGTCGGGCAAAGTGAACAAAGCCATCGTGCAAGCCATCAACAATCAGGGCGGCCGCGCCGTTGGCATTTCAGGCAAAGACGCCAGCCTTTTAACCTGCACACAAGCCGACCCAGCACTCGGCCTTGTGGGTGAACCAAAAACCGTCGACGCAACAGTCGTGCAATCCCTGATCGCAGACGGCATGATCCCCGTCATCGCCCCCTTGGGCGCGGGTGAAAACGGCGAAACCTTCAACGTCAACGGCGACACAGCCGCAGGCGCAATCGCGGCGGGCCTCAAGGCAGATCGCCTGCTCCTTCTTACCGATGTTGAAGGCGTAAAAGACGCAGAAGGCGATGTCATCACCTCGCTCACCTCCGAACAGGTGGAAGAACTTACGGCCCAAGGCGTGATCGCAGGTGGCATGATCCCCAAAACCGAAACCGCGCTGAACGCAGTGCGCGGCGGCGTCAACGCGGTGGTCATCATGAACGGCCAACAAGAAAATGCCTGCCTGCTGGAACTGTTCACAACTTACGGCGCGGGGTCGATGATCCGCGCATAACGCGCTAGATCTAGGACATGGAAAACGAAGCAACATATCGTCTTGGCATTTTTATCGGCCTTTTCTTGATTCTCGCCCTTGGCGAACACCTTTTGCCGCGCCGCCAGTTGCGCGCGCGCAAACCGAACCGCTGGCTCACCAACTGGGCGCTCATTATTATCGACAGCGCCAGCTTGCGTCTGCTTGCAATTGCAATTCCGGCCCTCGCCGTCGGTGCCGCTTGGGACGCAGAGGCACGGGGTTACGGCCTGTTCAACCAGATCAACCTGCCAATCTGGGTCGAGTTTATCGCCGCCCTGCTGATCCTCGATTTCCTGATCTGGGCGCAGCACGTCATCACCCACAAAATCCCGTTTCTGTGGCGGCTCCACCGCGTCCACCACGCCGACACAGACTTCGACGTCACCACCGCCATCCGCTTCCACCCCGTTGAAATCGCCCTCTCGATGCTGCTCAAAGTGGGCGCAGTTTACCTGCTGGGCCCCGCAGCGCTCGCGGTTTTGGTGTTCGAAATCGTGCTCAACGGCTGTGCGATGTTCAACCACGCTAACCTCAAACTCTCTAAACCCGTCGATGCGATCCTGCGCCTGTTTCTGGTCACACCAGACATGCACCGCGTGCATCATTCCGACAAACGATCCGAGCACGACAGCAACTACGGCTTCTCAATCTCGCTCTGGGATCGCGTGTTCAAAACCTACATCCCCCAGCCCAAAGACGGCCACGACGACATGACAATCGGCTTGCAGTGGCAGGATGAACGCCCCACCAAACTCGGCTGGTCTCTCGCGCTGCCGTTCTTTCGCAAATGACCTATTCCGCTGCACAAACCCTTGCCGCAAAACACGGCCTCGCCATTTACGGCGGCTTTCACGGCGACACGTCCGACGGGCTGCCAGCCGATCACCAGACCTTGCTGATGATTGGCCCCAGCACAGATTTCTGGCCCCATTTCAAAACCACGCCAGAGCACCAAGACCGCGCAGCAAACCCAATCGACCGCTGGTCCACTCGCATCCTCACCCAACTCGCGCCAGAGCTAAATGCGACACCGTTCCTGCCCTTCGGCGGCCCGCCCTACGCGCCCTTCATGACCTGGGCGATCAAAACCAACCGCGCGTGGTTCTCGCCTGTTGGCATGCTGGTCCACGACACCACGGGCCTGATGGTCAGCTACCGCGGCGCGCTCGCGTTCCGTGACCGCCTTGCCCTACCAGAAACACCCGCAAATCCCTGCGACCTTTGCGCAAAGCCCTGCCTATCCGCCTGCCCCGTCAACGCCCTAAGTGCTGCGAACGGTTACAACACCGAGGCCTGCCACGCCCACCTAAACACACCCGCAGGAAAAACCTGCGTCACAGGCGGTTGCCTTGCACGGCGCGCTTGTCCAGTATCAGCGGGTGCGAACCGAACGGTTGAACAATCCGCACATCACATGTCATATTTCCACAGGTCCGAACACACATGAAAACCCTCATCCTCACCCGTCACGCCAAATCTGGCTGGGATGATCTGACCCTGTCGGATCACGAACGCAAACTGAACGCACGGGGCCGCGCTGGTGCCACAGCGATTGGCGCATGGCTGAACGAACAGGGCCACCACCCGCAACAAATGATCGCATCTGACGCGGCGCGCTGTGTTGAAACATGGGATCGCATCGCCGTAAAACTGCCAGCGGTAGAAAAGTCATCCTTCCATCACCGCCTGTACCTCGCCGCACCACTCACCCTGTACGAGGCGCTAAAACAAGCCAGCGGCGACACCGTCATCGTGCTTGGCCACAACCCTGGCATCGGTGAATTTGCATCTGAACTGGTGGCACAACACCCTGACCACCCGAAATTTTTGCAATACCCCTCCGCCGCCACGACAATCATCACCTTTGATATCGACGATTGGTCCACGCCCTTCATGGGCAAAGGCACCGCCGTCGATTTCATCGTTCCCCGCGATTTGACGGAGTAATCCCATGGAAAACGAAAACCAAATCTGGGTCCTCGCCGACGATCACGCGGAGCGCTTCATCAAACTGTCCGACGATGTATTTGACACGCCTGAAACCCTGTACGCGGAATTTAAATCCTGCGCTGCCCACCGCGAACTGCTGGTGGAACAAGGATTTCGCATCACCGACAACGCCGCTGGCCTGCCCACTGCCGTAATTGGCGAAGCAGGCGCTGGCGGCCCTGTCATCGCGATCCTCGGCGAATACGACGCACTGCCAGGCCTGTCGCAACACTCTGGCGAGGTTGAACCAAGCGCGATTGAAGACGGGGCACACGGTCACGGCTGCGGGCACAATATGTTTGGCGCAGCAGCCATGCTCGCGGCCACCGCGCTCAAAGACTGGATCGAAGCAAACGGCATCAACGCCACCGTGCGATACTACGGCTGTCCCGCAGAAGAGGGCGGCGCGGCGAAAACCTACATGGTGCGCGAAGGTCTGTTCGGTGACGTTGACGTCGCAATCAGCTGGCATCCCGCGCCGTTCCTTGCCGTAAACCAAGAACCCAGCCTTGCGAACGCCCGCATTGATTACACCTTCCACGGCATCGCATCCCACGCTGCATTTGAACCCGATATGGGCCGCAGCGCGCTCGATGCAGTTGAACTGATGAACGTCGGCGTCAACTATCTGCGCGAACACATGCCCGATGCCGCGCGCGTGCATTACGCCTATATTGATGCAGGCGGCGAGGCCCCCAACGTCGTGCAAGCCCGCGCCACCGTGCGCCAACTGATCCGCCATCCCGATTTGCCGGGCTGCAAAGATCTGATCGCCCGTGTCGACAAAATCGCGCAAGGTGCCGCCCTGATGACCGAAACCACACTGGTGAAAAAGGTGTTTTCTGGCGTCTCCAACATGCTGCCCAATCGCCCACTCGAAGACGTGATGCAAGCCGAACTCGAATCCCTCGGCCCCGTGAAATTTGATGCAGACGACCGCGCGTTTGCCGCCAAAATCCAAGCGACCCTTCCCAAAGGCGCAGTCGACAGCAACTTTGCCGTCATCAACTACACCCCAAAACCCGACCAAGACATCAGCCTGTGCGACTGGATCAATCCGCTCGATCGCAAAGGCGTGGTGCGCGCGGGATCAACAGATGTGGGCGATGTCAGCTGGGCCGTTCCAACGGTTCAACTGTGGGGCGCAACATGGACAATCGGCACGCCGTTTCACACGTGGCAAGTGGTGGCGCACGGCAAGGCCCCAATCGCCCACAAAGGCCTCGTCCACGCCGCCAAAGTTATGGCCGCAACGGCGCGCGCGTTGATCGAAAACCCAGACGCGCTGGCAGCGGCAAAAGCCGCCCACCAAGCACACCTTGCAAAAACACCCTACGAATGCCCGATCCCAGATGAAACGCAGCCGCCTATTCAAACTGCACCCTGAGCTTTCTTCTGGCCTTAAATATCCAAAATACGGCACCGCAACAAAAAACCCCGCTCAATGGCGGGGTTTTTCAATTCGTTTTAATTTGGGCTTAGTGACCCATGATCTGGCTCAAGAACAGCTTGGTACGATCTGACTGAGGATTGTTAAAGAATTCCTCAGGCTCGTTCTGCTCAATGATCTGACCTTGGTCCATAAAGATAACGCGGTTTGCGACCTGTTTGGCAAAACCCATTTCGTGCGTCACACACAACATGGTCATGCCTTCTTCGGCCAATTCCACCATCGTATCCAACACCTCTTTGATCATCTCTGGATCCAGCGCAGACGTCGGTTCATCAAACAACATGATCCGTGGCTTCATGCACAATGACCGCGCAATTGCCACACGCTGTTGCTGACCACCAGACAATTGGCCCGGGAACTTATCCGCTTGCTCAGGAATCTTCACCTTCTCAAGGAAGTGCATCGCAACTTCTTCGGCTTCCTTCTTGGGCGTATTGCGCACCCACATCGGCGCCAGCGTCAGGTTTTCCAGAACGGACAAATGCGGGAATAGGTTAAAGTGCTGAAAGCACATGCCAACCTCGCGCCGGATTTTGTCGATGTTCTTAAGATCAGAGGTCAGCTCGATGCCATCAACGATGATGTCGCCTTGCTGGTGCTCTTCCAAACGGTTGATACAGCGGATCAAGGTTGATTTACCGGACCCAGAAGGCCCCGCAATCACGATCCGCTCGCCGCGCTGCACGGTCATGTCAATGTCGCGCAACACGTGGAACGCACCGTACCACTTGTTCATGTTAGTGATCTGGATAGCGACCTCGTCGGACACACCCATGTTTGAACGATCGACTTCGCGATCAGTAGCTATTTGTGACATATTATGGCTCCTTAGTGGCCAGTCTTAAGCTTGCGCTCAAGATACATGGAATAACGGGACATGCCGAAACAGAAGATAAAGAAGATGAGGGCAACAAAGCCGTACAGCTCCCACACAATTCCGTTCCACGCCGCATCCGCGCGAATGTTAGTGGTCAAACCAATCGGATCCATCAGGCCAATAATCGACACCAGAACGGTATCTTTAAACAACCCGATGAAGGTCGACACGATCCCAGGGATGGAAATCTTCAACGCTTGCGGCATGATAATCAGCCGTGTCGCTTTCCAATAATCCAGACCCAACGCATCCGCTGCTTCGTATTGGCCTGTCGGCAACGCCGCCAAACCACCCCGAATAACCTCGGCCATGTAAGCCGCGGCAAACAGCGTTACCATGATGATAACCCGCAAGATGATGTCGAACGTCGTGCCGGGCGGCAAGAAATAGTTCAACAACGTCGACGCCACAAACAACAGCGTGATCAGCGGAACACCCCGAATGAACTCAATAAAGCCCACGCACAAGGATTTCACGATCAACAAGTTCGTTTGACGCCCCAAAGCCAGCAAAATCCCCAAGGGCAGCGACAGAACAATGCCCGTCACACCAATGATGATCGACAGCATAAAGCCACC
>JABBAP010000008.1 GCA_018607905.1 Paracoccaceae bacterium
GAGACAAAATCCATGAAAATCCTCGTTTTTGGATCTAGATTGCGGCGATGGGTAAACAAACACGCCATCTGAATGGGCTCGGGCGGTGTGTTTTCGCCAACAACAACCAACGCGCCCGATTTCAGGTGTTGAGCCACTTCGAAAACGGGTTTCAGGGTAATTCCATGCCCGCCAAGCGCCCAATCAATCAAGATGTCGCCGTCATCACATTCGTACCGTCCCGTCGCCGGAAACCGCTTGGGGCCAGTTTTGGTAATCAACGGCCATTGAAATTCGGCGGCACCTGGAAAGCGCAGGTTAAGACATTCATGTTTGTCTCTGACGATTTCCTCGCCAGATTTGGGGTGCCCATGTTTTTTGATGTAGTCGGGCGCGGCGCATAATACGCGCTGCACGTCGGCAATTTTCTTGATCCGCAAATTGCTGTCTTCGGGTTGGCCCAAAAAATACGCAAGATCGAGGCCTTCGGTGGTTAAATCGACCTTTCGGTCGGTCAGGCGCAGCCGCAGGTTCACGTTTGGATATTCGGCCAAAAACGCAGGGACTTGCGGGGCAATCAAGCGACGCCCGACCCCCAAAGGCGCCGCAACGTATAAAGTTCCTCGTGGGCTGTCGGTAATTTCCATAACCTTTGCTTCAGCGGAATCCACTGCCTCTAGTACCTCTACTGCGCCACGATAAAACGCTTTTCCTTGCCCCGTCGCGCTGAGGTTTCGGGTGGTCCGCTGAAACAGGCGAACGCCAAGGTGATCTTCGAGTTGAGAAATCCGCGACGAGGTCACGGCAGGAGAAATGCGCAGATCGCGGCCAGCCGCAGACATGCTGCCAAGTTCATAGACACGAACAAAGGTTCTGATATTCTCAAAATAGGACATTGCTTTGCTTTTTTTGATACAGCTTGATCATTCATGCCAATACCAGAAGAATGTTTCTTCACATAGTGTTATTACAAAATCGAATCTAGGGAGATTGATATGTACGACGTGGCTGTTCTTTGGGATTGGGTCGGTTTTTCGATCCGTTGGCTTCATGTCGTTACGGCGATGGCATGGATTGGCGCGTCCTTTTACTTTATCGCGTTGGATTTAATGCTGAAGCCTGCGGACGATATGCCAGAAGGCGCATCGGGTGAAGAATGGGAAGTTCACGGTGGCGGTTTTTATCACACGACCAAATACCTTGTGGCGCCCAGTCGCCTGCCAGAACATTTGACTTGGCACAAATGGCAAAGCTATTCGACTTGGCTGTCGGGTGCGGCATTGTTGATGGTGATGTATTGGGTCGGCGGTGAGTTGTTCCTGCTTGACCCGACTAAGGCTGAATTGGCTTTGTGGCAGGGCATTCTGATTTCTGGTGGGTCGCTTTCGATTGGTTGGCTGGCATATGATTTCATGTGTAAATCCAAACTTAGCGAACACCCCACGATACTGATGCTTTTACTATTTGTAATTCTTGTGGCGATGTCTTGGGGCTATAATCAGGTGTTTACCGGGCGCGCGGCGCTGCTGCATCTTGGCGCGTTTACTGCCACGATCATGACAGCCAATGTGTTCTTCCAGATCATGCCCAACCAACGAATTGTAGTCGCGGACCTGAAAGCGGGGCGTGCCCCTGACGCAAAGTACGGTAAAATCGCCAAAGTGCGGTCCATGCACAACAATTACCTGACCCTGCCAGTTGTGTTTTTGATGCTGTCCAATCACTACCCGCTGTCGTTTGGCACGCAGTATGCTTGGATCATTGCCAGCCTGATTTTCTTAACGGGCGTTACGATCCGACACTACTTTAACACCATGCACAAAACTGGGCGTGGGCCCCATTGGACATGGGGGGTGACGGTGCTGTTGATGATCGTCATTGCGTGGCTTTCATCTGTGCGCACCGTGGAAACGGTTGAAGAGGCAGAGGCGCGCGATCTGACTGCCTATGAGCAAAAGTTCGCATCGGTTGAAGGGTTTAACGAGGCTTACGACATTGTTTTGGGCAATTGTTCAATGTGCCACGCGCGTGAGCCCTTTTATGAGGGGATCCGTTGGGCGCCAAAGGGTGTTCATCTGGAAACCAAGGGCGATGTGGCGCGTAACGCAGAGCAAATTTATCTGCAAGCGGGTGTAAGCCATGCAATGCCGCCCCCGAACGCGATCAGAACTATGACCTCCAAAAACCGCGAAAAGATTATCGCTTGGGTGCGGTTGGGGCGCGACGCTGAATAAACAATCGGCCCCTGTGCATGGGAAAAATGCCCCGCGCTGAAATCAGTCACGGGTGTGCGAGCAGCCAATCAATTGGAGATGCTTCGGTTGTCGCCGTCGTTTTTGTGCATTTTTCCAAGGAACGCAGAGGTGTTGGTTTCTGCGTCTTCCCAGATCGCTAGGATTTTACGCAATTTGTCGCACACATCGGGGCCATACGCGCTGAGCGGTGCGCCAGCGCCATCGACATCGCGTTCATCAATCATATCTGCCCAAACACCCGGCAGATACTGCCCAAAAATAAAGTTGGTGACGATATCCTCTGAGCGTGACGGGCCGTACGCCACCGAAATCAACTGACCATCTGAGATCGGAGTGGTCAAAATGAACTTGCTGCCATTCGAATCAGCACGCAAAAAGCCAGAGCGGAATTCATCCATTTTGTTGGCCGCAGCGTCGTAATAATCATCCAATCGTTTGATCATATCGCGAAGGTGTTTCACATAACCCGGGTTGTCGGGTTGGCCGGCTAGGTATTTGTGTACTTCGGCAACGTAAACGCTGGCATTTCTGATTGTGGCGACGGGTTGCAGTTTTGTGATCACTGATTTCAACGCATCCGGGGCATCGGCAGCGGCGGCGGTATCGTCTTTGGCATCAAGATCGATCTCACCATTTTCGATGGCTTTTTGCAGCGCCTCAAGGTCT
>JABBAP010000039.1 GCA_018607905.1 Paracoccaceae bacterium
ACGCCAGCTGAAAAGTTCGCCCAATGTGTTGCGTCGATCAGTTGAGCCCGCCGCCGTTCGCGTCGGATTGAAAATGGTGCATGTGCGCAAAGTGGTTTTCGCAGGCATGTACCTTTGGACTCAAAGCCGTAATTCGACCACTTTCGTCAACCTAATAGTCCTGCCCCTACCCCTTAACCAACCGCTCCACGCGCATCGTGTCCAGATTGATCATCGCCTTCACCAACGGCGAAATGTTCTCTTTCCAGTGGTCCGATTGATACACCGCTTCGTACTGCGCCACGCGCTGCTCTTCGCTTTCAAAATCCCGCGTCCAGACGTACAGATTGTCGTCCGCCTCGCCGCGATAGCGTGATGTGATCACCAGCCCAAGGGATTCTTGAAACGGGATGATTTCCTCTTCCATCAGCTTGGCCCATGCGTCCATTTTGCCGTCCAAAACTTCGTAAATCCGTAATTCTGTAAATGCCATTTTATCCTCCTGTGTTGCGTAACAGCCTAGCGCGCAACGCCCGAACGCAACAGCGTTAACTTTTGGGGTGCCATACACGTGCCATACGCTTTGCATACCGTTTGCATACGCTTTGCAGACATTTATTTGCCCCCAAAACGCAGCGTTCGCACCCAAACCTTACCCCACAGGCCGCTAACATTTGACACCCCCGACCACACGTATACAAATTCATCTTAGGACCCTTCACAGCCATCAGGAACCCCCATGAAACAGCTTCCCGACCTTTGGTTTGATGCCACAAAATGCTTTATCAACGGTGAATGGGTCGCCCCGATTGGCGGCGAGCAATTGGCCCTCACAGACCCCTCCACAGGCGCGGAAATCGGCTCTATCGCACGCGGGAAATCCGCCGATATCGATGCCGCCGTCGCCGCTGCCGAGGACGCCCGCCACGGTGAATGGGGCCGCATGCCAGCCTTCGAAAAAGGTCGTATTTTGAACCGCTTAGGCCGTTTAATCCTCACCAAAACAGAAGAACTCGCACGGCTAGAGGCCATCGACGTCGGCAAGCCCTTGACCCAAGCGCGCAACGACGTCATCGCCATGGCCCGCTACATGGAATTTTATGCAGGCGCGGCGGATAAGGTGCACGGCGAGACCATTCCCTATCTCGACGGCTACACAGTGTACACAATGCGCGAGCCCCACGGCGTCACGGGCCACATCGTCCCGTGGAATTACCCCATGCAGATCATCGGTCGCTCTGTTGGCGGCGCACTAACGATGGGCAACACCTGCGTGCTAAAACCCGCCGAAGAAGCCTGCCTAACCGCCCTAGCCTTCGCCGACCTCGCTCGCCAAGCCGGCCTGCCAAAAGGTGTGTTGAACGTCGTTCCTGGATTGGGCGCAGAAGCTGGAAAATCTCTTTCAAATCATAGAGGTATCCACCATATGTCGTTCACAGGATCGGTAGGAACAGGGCAATCAATTCAATCCGCCGCCGCGCAAAATGTTATCCCAGTCACGCTCGAATTGGGCGGTAAATCCCCTCAACTTGTGTTCGACGACGCCGACATAGACGCGGCCCTACCCTTCCTCGTAAACTCAGGCATTCAGAACGCAGGTCAAACCTGCTCTGCGGCCTCACGCATCCTCGTTCAACGGGGCGTTTACGACGAAGTCACCAGCAAAATGGCCGCTAAATATCGCGAATTACAAGTCGGCCCAGCCCTCCAAGACCTCAACGTCGGCCCGCTTATTTCCGCCCGTCAAAAAGACCTCGTCACAGGCTTTCTGGCCCAAGGAAACGACCTAAATATCGCCGCCACAGGCGAAATCATCGCGACTGCACCCGCTGGCGGAAACTACATCGCCCCAACCTTGTATGAGGACGTCGCACCAGACCATCCCCTTGCTCAAAACGAAATTTTCGGCCCCGTGCAAACCATCATTCCGTTTGATGACGAGGCCGAAGCGATCCAAATCGCCAACGGCACAGATTACGGCCTCGTTGCCTCCATCTGGAGTCAAAATGGCGCGCGCCAATTCCGCCTCGCCAAGGCGCTCGACGCGGGTCAAGTTTTCATCAACAACTACGGCGCGGGGGGCGGTGTCGAACTGCCCTTTGGCGGCGTTGGCAAATCAGGACACGGCCGTGAAAAAGGCTTCGAGGCGCTCTATGGTTTTTCCAAACTCAAAACAGTCGCAGCATTGCACGGATAAAAACTTGACCAATTACATCAACACCCACGCCTTCACCGTCCGCCCCTCCGATTGCGATCCGCTCGGTCACATGAATGTCGCGCGCTACCTCGATGGCTGCTCGGACGCAGGGTTCACCTTGCAAGCGGCATGGTCCCTCACACCAGAGGACATCCGCGATGGACGCCAGTTGGCCTTTGTTGTGGTCAACGCCAACTCCAATTTCATCCAAGAGCTCCGCATCGGCGAGCACGTGCAAATCCGATCCGAACTGATCAAAATCGGCACCAAATCCTGCACGGTCTGTCACCACTTTTTCCTCGGCGAGGTCGAGGTCTTCAACTCCACCTTCACCCTCGTTTTGATGAACCTGAAAACCCGCCAAGCCGAAGCAATCCCTGATGATCTTCGCGCCGCACTTCTGGCTGCTCATGCTTAAAATCAGCAACAAACAGGCGCGTGCGCTCTGGCTCCATACCAACGGATTGTCCCTGCCCCAAACGGGCCCAGCGGACCCGCTTCAAATCATTACCGACCTTGGTTTTGTGCAGATCGACACGATCCGAAACGTCACCCGCGCGCACCACCATATTTTATGGTCGCGCAACGCAAATTACCGCGAAAAACAACTTTGGCCGCTACTTGGCAAAGACCGTTCACTCTTTGAACATTTCACCCACGATGCCTCCCTGATCCCGATGGAATTTTACCCGATGTGGGCCCGCCAATTTGCCCGAATGGGTGAAAAAGTTGCCAAGTGGTACCCTGCCAGCGGTGACAGTAAAATCAAAGACGACATCCTAAAACGCATCGAGGCTGAGGGCGCGCTTTCAACCCACGCCTTCGATACAAAAATCGAAGGTCCGCGCGAAATGTGGGCCCGACCACCGCACAAGAAAACTCTCGATATGATGTGGTACAATGGCGAGCTATCCACCTGTTTTCGCGAAAATTTCACCAAATTTTACAACCTCACCCACCGCGTAATTCCCCAACATTTGCGCACACCAACAACCGATGATGCAGGCCAAATTGATTGGCTGTGTAACGCCGCCATGCACCGTCTGTCTTTTGCCACGCAAGGCGAAATTCAACGATTTTGGGAGGCAATGGACGCTAAGGAAACCAAAGCGTGGACCACATCGCAAACCCACCTAATCCCCGTGGAAATCGAGCTGGCGGATAAGTCCACCCAGCCAGCATTCGCACATCCCGAAATCGAAACCCGCCTGCGCGACACGCCCGATCCGACCAGCCGCCTGCGCATCCTCAACCCGTTTGATCCCGCCATCCGTGATCGCATCCGCCTGAACCGCTTGTTCGGGTTCGAATACGTCAACGAAATGTTCGTCCCCGCCGCCAAACGTCGCTGGGGGTATTACGTCTATCCACTGTTAGAAAAAGACCGTTTCGTGGGTAGAATTGAACTAAAGGCAGACCGCAGCAAAGGCGAAATGTACGTCACGGGGTTCTGGCCTGAAAGCGGCGTCAAATGGCCCACAGCGCGCCACAAAAAACTCGATACCGAGCTTACCCGATTTGCCAAGCTGGCAGAATTAAGCCAGATCGAATGGCAGGTTCAGCGCCCCTGACGTAACGGGCAGCTTGATTTTCGCGCTCCGACTGACAACGCTGTGAAAAAAGGAAACGCCATGATCAAACTTCACCACCTCAATCGCTCCCGCTCACTTCGTATTCTCTGGCTTTTAGAAGAGCTCGGCGTCGAGTACGAAGCGATCCGCTATGAACGCGACGCCAAAACCAACTTGGCCCCACCCGAATTGCTTAACCTGCATCCGCTGGGCAAATCCCCCGTCCTTGAAATTGATGGCCGCATGGTGATTGAATCCGCGGCGATTGTCGAAGCGATCTGTGCAAAACATGGCCAACACCTTGTTCCGCCCACCAATAGCGATGCCTACATCAGCCACATGGAACTCATGCACTTCGCCGAGGGCTCGGTGATGCTTCCGATCTTGCTCAATCTTTACACCACAAAACTCGGTGACGGCGCGGCCCCCTTGCAGCCCCGCATCCAATCCGAACTCAACAACCATTTTTCCTACATGGAACAAACCCTCCGCCCCTCTGGTCACTGGGTCAGCGATGGGCTCTCGGCCGCTGACATCATGCTGTCCTTCCCAGCCACAATCGTTTTGCGCTACGGCATGGGCGACCAATTCCCCAAAATCGCGGCATTCGTTGAATGGATGCAAAACCGCCCTGCCTTCAAAGCCGCCGTCGCAAAAGGCGGCGGTGACTAGAACCGCCCCGAAAAACGCGCTAGCGTCAGAAAAACACCAAGGAGCCGAACCATGAGACTTGCAGGAAAAACCGCCATCGTCACGGGGGCCGCTTCTGGCTTTGGCGCTGGCATTGCGCTGAAATTCATTGCTGAGGGCGCCAAGGTAGTTGTCGCTGACATCAACGCAGATGGGGCAAACACGACGGCCAAAACCCTTGGTGAAAACGCCATTCCTTGCCATGTGGATGTCGGCGATGGCGCGTCGATCAATGCCCTGCGCGACACCGCGCTTGAGGCGTTTGGCACCATCAACATTGTGGTGAATAACGCGGGCGTCACGCATTTACCAACCCCGATGGAAGACGTGTCCGAGGATGATTTTGATCGTGTTTACCGCGTGAATATGAAATCCATTTACTACATGGCCAAGGCGCTTGTTCCCCACATGAAAGCCGCCAAAACGGGCAATTTCCTGAACATTTCCTCTACTGCTGGCCTGTCGCCGCGCCCGAACCTCAATTGGTACAACGCCTCCAAAGGCTGGGTGAACACGGCCACCAAAACAATGGCTGTTGAGCTGGCCCCTTACGGCGTTCGCGTGAACGCGCTAAACCCCGTGGCTGGCGAAACGCCGCTGCTCGCCTCCTTCATGGGCGAAGACACCCCTGAACGGCGGGCAGCCTTCCTGTCGACCATCCCGCTGGGCCGGTTTTCCACGCCCGAGGACATGGCAAACGCCGCCACTTACCTGTGTTCAGACGAGGCCTCGATGATCACAGGCGTCTGCATGGAAGTCGACGGCGGACGCTGCATCTGATGAAGCCCGGTCCGCGCAATTTAATCACCGATGTCGCAGGCCTGCGCGTGGGCAACGCCGCAGACGAAACGCTTAAATCTGGCGCCACAGTCCTCCTTGGCGACAAACCCTTCATCGCCTCTGTCGCCGTGATGGGCGGCGCACCTGGAACCCGTGAAACAGACCTACTTGAACCTGACAAATTGGTCGAATCCATCGACGCGCTTGTGCTCTCTGGCGGCTCCGCTTTTGGCCTAGATGCCGCAACTGGTGTACAAGAACGCCTGCGCCAAAATGGCCGCGGTTTCGCCCTTGGCCCCGCCATCATTCCCATCGTTCCCGCCGCCATCGTTTTTGATCTGCTAAACGGCGGCACCAAAGATTGGGATCGCAATCCATATTACGATCTTGGCCTACAAGCCTATGATAACGCATCCGAAACCTTCGAAATCGGTACCGCTGGCGCGGGAACTGGCGCACTGACGGCGATGCACAAAGGCGGACTCGGCTCGGCCTCTTTCCTCCTCGACAGCGGCCATACTGTCGGCGCGCTTGTCGTCGCTAATCCAGTGGGGTCAGTCACCCAACCCAACACCCGCAACTTCTGGGCGGCCCCCTTTGAAGTCGATGATGAATTCGGTGGCTTTGGAGCCAGCACCCAAACAGGTATCTCCGCCCCGGAACCCAGCCGCAAGGCCGCCGCAATGGCAAAATTTGGCCGCATCCCCGAAACCGCGCCAACCAACACAACAATTGCAATCGTCGCCACGGACGCGCCACTCACCAAGGCCGAATGCAAACGCCTCGCGACCGCCGCCCACGATGGCATGGCGCGCGCAATAATGCCAAGCCACACACCCCACGACGGTGATTTGATCTTCGCACTTTCAACAACCCCGCGAACCGCCGAAAAACCTGCGGATCTAACAACGCTCGGCAACGCCGCCGCCCATTGCCTCAGCCGCGCAATTGCACGCGCAGTCTACCACGCAATACCCGCCAAAAACGATCTGCTCCCGACTTGGTCACAAAAGGCTTAAGGGTTTCTTTTGTCTAAAAATACTCGCGCCGCAGGCTCTTAAACGCCCAAACAATGCCGCATGATCGCCTTTTGCGCATGCAAACGGTTCTCAGCCTCATCAAAGATCACCGACGCAGGCCCATCCATCACCGATGACGTGGCCTCTTCCTCGCGGTGCGCAGGCAAACAGTGCATGAACAACGCATCATCCTTGGCATGGGACATCAGCGCATCATTCACCTGATATCCGCGCAGCATATTATGACGCCGCTCTTTCGTGCTTTGGCTGTCATGCATCGACACCCAAGTATCCGCCACAACCAAATCCGCACCCTGAACGGCCTTTTCAGCATCGCGCTCGATATCAATGCGCACACCCGCTTTGCGCGCCAATCCGACAAACTCATCCTCTGGATCCAACTGCGCTGGCCCAGTGAAGGTTAGATCAAACTGAAACTGCGCCGCTGCATGCAAGAAAGACGCGCACACATTGTTGCCATCTCCACACCACACAACTTTTTTGCCCTTAATCGGCCCGCGATGTTCCTCAAAGGTCATCACGTCGGCCATAATCTGGCAGGGGTGCGTGCGATCCGTCAGCCCGTTAATCACAGGCACATCCGCGTATTCCGCCATTTCTAACAGCACGCTTTCATCAAAGGTTCGGATCATGATCAAATCGACATAGCGCGACAAAACCCGCGCCGTGTCTGCGATCGTTTCGCCGTGTCCCAACTGCATATCAGCCCCAGACAAAACCATTGTTTCTCCGCCCATTTGGCGCGTACCCACATCAAACGAAATCCGCGTCCGTGTTGACGGTTTTTCAAAAATCAGCGCAACCATGTGTCCCGCCAACGGTTGCTCTGCGTCGAGCATCCCTTTGGGTTTTCCCGCACGCGCATCTTTCATCGCCTGCGCTTGATCCAAAATCACCCGCAGCGCGGCTGGGTCCGTTTTGTGTACATCCAGAAAATGCGTCATTGCTTGGCCTCGATTGCGCTTGCCGCTTGGTCCAACAAATCAACCGCTAGACCGATTTCGGCGTCCGACATGTTCAGCGGTGGCAACAGGCGGATCACATTATCCCCACCCGGCACGGTCAACACACCCGCATCGTATCCTGCAAGCACCACATCCATATTCGTGACCTTGCACTTCACCCCGATCATCAAACCAAGGCCGCGCACGTCTTCAAACACATCGGGATGGCTCGCAACCAGCCCTTCCAGTTTTTGGCGAAACAGCCCCGCTTTGCCGTTCACGCTCGCCAAAAACGCATCATCCGCAACGATATCCATCACCGCGCCGCCAACAGCACAGGCCATCGGATTGCCGCCATAAGTCGAACCGTGCGTCCCCGCAACCATGCCGCTCGCCGCGTCTTCGGTCGCCAAGCAAGCGCCGAGCGGAAATCCACCGCCAATACCCTTGGCAATCGCCATAATATCAGGCTCAATCCCCGCCCATTCATGGGCAAACAATTTGCCTGTGCGCCCGACACCGCATTGAATTTCATCAAAAATCAGCAAAATACCGTGCTGATCACACAAATCGCGCAGGCCCTTAAGGCATTGATCAGGGATCGGGATAATCCCACCTTCGCCTTGCACAGGTTCCACCAAAATCGCCGCTGTTGTCTCATTCACCGCCGTTTCCAACGCATCGTGATCGCCAACCGTCAGCTGTTCAAACCCTGGCAACAACGGGCCAAACCCTTTGGTCAATTTCTCGGCCCCAGCCGCAGAAATCATGCCGAGCGAGCGCCCATGAAAGCTGTCCTTGAACGCGATGATATTCACCCGCTCTGGATTGCCTTTTTCATAGTGATATTTCCGCGCCATTTTCACTGCACATTCCATGCTTTCGGTGCCAGAGTTGGTGAAAAACACCGTGTCTGCAAAGGTATTATCCACCAGCTTTTCCGCCAGCGCCTGTTGGTTCGGGATCTGATACAGGTTCGAAGTATGCCACAACTGCGTCGCCTGATGCTGCAACACTTCAACCAGTTTTGGGTGCGCATGACCCAGCACATTCACGGCAATTCCCGCGCCCATATCCAGAAAACGTCGCCCCTGATCATCCACAAGCCAGCTTCCTTCACCTTTGACAAAAGCCATTGGTGCGCGTCCGTATGTGGGTAAAATTGCAGGGATCATCGAGGTCTTCCTTTTGTATATTAAAGGCCAATCCGTGACGGATGATTGTGGCCAAGTCAATTGTGTTAGGGGTGGGTGTCAAACAAAAAAAGCCGCGTGCCGATGGGCAGCGGGTGATACAATTAGCGTCGGCGTCGCGACGAAATATGTGTTTTTGTGTTCAACATGGCGCTGACTTAATCCGCCGCCTGCCCGCGCGTCAAGCAGAGTTTGCGCCAACCGTTCCAAAGAACGCTCCTGAAGGAATGAACCGCGACATCTTTGCGGCTTGCGCCATACGCGCCTCACTCTCGCGCGTCCCGATCATCACAACCCCGCCACTTGGCATTTTCAACGGGTCCAAAACGGCACGAACCGCCGCGCGTGCGCCCGACCAGCCCAACACGCCCTCCACCTCTGGCGCAGCGCTCAAAAATGGCACCCCCGCCACATTTGAGACTTCACGTAAAAACGCGGCTGGCGCTTCTCCAGATGGCGCGAAACTCATCAGCGAAACATGCTCCAGCCTGCGCAATTTATCCTGCACCGTGTCTGGCATTTCCAGCCGTTTGCGCAGTTTTAATTGCAATCCATCTACCGTAAACAGAAACCCGATCACATCGCGCCCAGACCCCAGCAAAATTGATGCGTATTGCGGATATTCCAGCCCCAATTCCCGCGCCCGTCTGATCCGCGTGCGCACAACTTCGATCGGCATCCGTTTGCCAATCAACGCATTGCGCGATTGCGTCCAGCACTGTTTTTGCCAGCCAAGGCCCAGTTGTTTTGGCCCGTTGTTATGCCCAATTCCCGCCACCACGGCCTCCTTACAGCTTTACAAAACCTGCGATCCGTCCCATTCCCCTGTCAAGCAATCGCCCTTTTGCCCTCGCCAAAAGGTATGCGCAGCCAGCATTCTGATCATTTCTTAGGCAATTCGATGAATAATCCAGCACCAAATAACCCACGCCGCGCTGCCGCGATGATCCTGTTGGCCAGCGCATTGTTTGCCGCCACAACAATTCTCGCAAAATTCCTCGGAACCACGCAAAATCCGCTTCACCCTCTCCAAGTCTCGGCAGGACGGTTTTTCTTTGCCTTCATCACCATCGCCACATTCGCAGCCATCACCCGCCCAAAAATCACCGCGCCAAACCTGCCGCTGCATTTCGGGCGCTCCCTTTTAGGATGGATCGGCGTATCCCTGATGTTCGCCGCCGTCGCCCGCATTCCGCTGCCAGACGCCACCGCAATCAGCTTTCTAAACCCTGTCTTCGCCATGCTGTTCGCCATTGTCATCTTGAAAGAGGTCATCGGCAAATGGCGCTGGCTCGCCGCTGCAATCGCGCTGATTGGCGCAATCATACTCCTGCGCCCATCAGCAAACAGCATGCAACCTGCCGCCTTCCTCGCCCTTGGCGCGGCCTGCGTGATGGGTCTTGAAGTCATCCTCATCAAATTTCTATCGGGGCGCGAAAAACCTGTTCAAATCCTGTTGATCAACAACACAATCGGCGCGGCACTCGCCTGTACCGCCGCCTATTTTGTCTGGCAAACGCCAACCTCCACACAGTGGCTCGGCCTCGTGGCGATTGGCGTTGTCATGCTCTGTGGTCAGGCCCTGTTCATCCAAGCCATGCGCAGCGCCGAGGCATCGTATGTGGCCCCGTTCAGCTATGCCACACTGGTGTTTGCCACGCTCTATGATTTCTGGGTGTTTGGCGCAAAACCGGATGCAATTTCCATCCTTGGCGCGGCAACAATCCTCAGCGGCGCGGCCCTCCTCGCTTGGCGCGAAGCCCGCCTGCCCGCCAAACCATAACCTTTTGCCAACCAAATCTGTGCAAAGTCGCGATCAACGCTGCAAATTGGCGGGCGATTCGTCTTGTGCCCGAACCCGCTGACAGGATAAGGTGCAGCCTGATAAGAATTCCGCGCAGACCTTGGGGTCGCGCACCAGAGTTAAGGAGACATTTCATGTCTTGGACAGATGACCGCGTAGAAACGTTGAAAACCATGTGGGGCGAAGGTAAATCCGCCAGCCAGATCGCCAAAGAGCTTGGCGGCGTCACCCGCAATGCCGTGATCGGCAAAGTGCACCGTTTGGGCCTCTCGAACCGCGCAACACCTGCGAAAACAGCTAAGGAAAAGCCAGCCCCAAAAGAGGCAGCAAAACCGAAGGCCGCGCCAAAACCCGAAAAAGAAAAATCCGCTGCGGCGAAAATTATGGAAAATCCAGTGGCGCTGCCCATTCGCAGACCAATTATCACTGCTGGCCAACCGCTTCCGCCGCAACCGTCCAATTCCGAAATCAGCCAAGAGGCGCTCGCCACTGTTGCTGAGGTCGAAAAGAAGGCGAAAAAGCTGAACTTGATGCAGTTGACCGAAAAGACCTGCAAATGGCCAATCGGCGACCCTGCAACGGACGAATTTTGGTTCTGTGGTCTGAACGTGCAAACGGGCAAACCCTACTGCGAAGCCCATAACGCCGTGGCTTTCCAACCGATGTCAGCCCGCCGCGACCGTCGCGCGCGTTAAATTCAACGGTATTTCAATATTTTACGGGCGCTACGGCGCCCGTAAACGTTTGTGGCGCGCCAATGTGATAGATCACCCATTGTCAGCCCGAATCCGACGCACTACCTTATAGGCAATCGTAAAACCACAGGCCGCCCATGATCAATTACACGCTTAAATGCGATCAAGATCACACCTTCGAAAGCTGGTTTCAATCCGCAGAGGCATTTGACAAACTGCTTGCCGCTGGCATGGTCACCTGTTCTGTTTGTGGCACGCTTGGCGTGGAAAAGGCGATCATGGCCCCGCGTGTGCGCCCGGCCCGTAACGCGGCCAAACCAACGGCTCGGCCCCTATCCGCCCCGGCATCCCCCGCCGAACAGGCGCTCGCAGAAATGCGTAAAATGGTCGAAGAAAACTCCGAAGATGTCGGCGATAAATTTGCAGATGAGGCGCGCAAAATCCACGACGGCGACGCGCCTGAACGCTCCATCATCGGCAAAGCCAAACCAGAAGAGGCCAAAGCCTTAGTCGAGGATGGCATTCCCATCGCGCCCCTGCCATGGGGCAACAAACGGCGCACAAACTAAGGCCGCATTTAAAACGCCCTTCCCCTTGCCCCTGAACCCGCGTATGACGTGCGCGAACCTTTAAACCAGCCAGTGGATCCGTAAAAATGCCCCGTTTGGTCATGAAATTTGGCGGCACCTCGGTGGCAGATCTTGCTAAGATCGCCAACGCCGCAGATAAAGTCCGTCAAGAAGTCGAAAACGGCTTTGAGGTCGTGGTCATTGTCTCTGCTATGTCGGGCAAAACCAACGAACTTGTGGGCTGGGTCAAAGACAGCGCCCCTGCCGATGGCCTGTATGATCGCGCCGAATATGACGCAATCGTATCCTCTGGCGAAAACGTCACATCTGGCCTGATGGCGATGCGCCTGCAAGAAATGGGCATCCCTGCACGCAGTTGGCAAGGTTGGCAAATTCCGCTGCAATGCACAGGCCAACACGAAGCAGCCCGCATTGACGCAATCCCATCCGATAACCTAGATGCATCCTTTGCTTCAGGCGTCAAAGTCGCGGTTGTCGCTGGCTTTCAGGGCGTGATGGAAGATGGCCGTATCGCAACCCTTGGTCGGGGCGGATCAGACACCACCGCCGTTGCCTTTGCCGCCGCTCTCAACGCGGAACGCTGCGATATTTACACAGACGTGGACGGCATTTACACCACGGACCCACGCATCGTTTCTGACGCACGTAAATTGCACAGAATATCTTACGAAGAAATGCTCGAACTTGCCTCGCTTGGGGCCAAAGTCTTGCAAACCCGCTCCGTCGAACTGGCCCGCTCCTACCGCGTGCGCCTGCGGGTACTCTCCAGTTTTGAAGACGATATCTCTGCCGACGTCGGCACACTTGTTTGCTCAGAGGAAGAAATCATGGAAAACATCCGCGTAGTCAAAGGCGTCGCCTATTCCCGCGATGAGGCCAAAATGACCCTCGTCTCCGTCGCCGACCGCCCAGGCGTTGCCGCAGCAATCTTTGGCCCACTGGCCGATGCAGGCGTTAACGTCGATATGATCGTGCAAAACATATCTGAGGACGGTCGCACAGACATGACCTTTTCTTGCCCTGTCGATCACGTCCCTTTGGCCGAGGCCGCGATGAAATCCGCCGCTGAAACAGGCGAGCTGAACTACCGTGATCTGATCAGCGACACAAACGTCGCCAAAATCTCGATTGTCGGGAACGGCATGCGCTCGCAAGCGGGTGTTGCCAAGAAAATGTTCGAAGTACTGGCCGCGCATAATGCCAACATTCAGGTCATCACCACATCCGAGATCAAGATTTCTGTGCTTGTGGATCGAAAATACATGGAATTGGCCGTCCGCGCACTGCATGATGAGTTTGAACTCGCAGAGGCATAGGCTCAGTTTTGGTAAAATCACGTCTAGACAGTCGCCAACTGCTCACACGGTTGCGCGACACGCTGGCAGAAGACGGCGATGGTCAGCAACGGCTTGACCACATCACCCAACTGGTTGCGGCGGGTGTCGGCGTCGAAGTGTGCTCAATCTACCTGCGCCGTGATCGCCAAACCCTTGAACTGTGCGCCACCGAAGGCCTGAAACAAGAATCCGTTCACGTCACCCGCCTGCGCTACGGTGAGGGCCTTGTGGGTCGCGTCGCCAAAGAAGCCAGTCCGGTAAACGCAGACGATGCAACCACCGAAAAGGGTTTCCGCTACATGCCCGAAACGGGCGAGGAAATGTATTCCTCGTTCCTTGGCGTCCCGATCCAACGCTTGGGCGAAGTTCTCGGCGTTTTGGTGATCCAATCCAAAGTGCAGCGCAAATATTCAGACGATGATGTTTACGCGCTCGAAGTGGTGGCAATGGTTATCGCAGAAATGAAGGAACTTGGCGCGTTTGTCGGCGACGGCGAAGCAATGACCGCGCCCCACCAACGCCCGATCATGTTCACAGGGGCTTCCGCGCAAGAAGGCGCGGCCCGTGGCAATGTCCTGCTGCACGACCCCCAGATCGTTATCACAAACCCTGTTGCTGACGACCCCGAAGAAGAAAAGAAACGCCTAAACGATGCGATGGATTCCTTGCGGATTTCCGTCAACGACATGCTGTCTGCCACCAAAAAAGACAGCGATGACGAACAGTTAGAGGTTATGGAAGCCTACCGTATGTTTGCCAATTCTAAGGGCTGGCGCACCCGAATGGAAGCAAGCATCGACAGCGGGCTTGCCGCCGAAGTGGCCGTGGAAAAAGAACAATCCGCCACCCGTGCCCGCATGGCCCGCGTTCCTGATCCGTACCTGCGCGAACGGCTTCACGATCTTGACGACCTTTCAAATCGGCTGCTGCGCATTCTTACGGGCCAAGGCCGATCAGCAGGTGATCCGCTGCCCGAAAACCCCGTTCTTGTGGCGCGAAATATCGGCCCGGGCGAGCTGTTAGAATACGGCAAAGATCTGCGTGGCATTGTGCTGGAACAGGGGTCAGTTGGCTCGCACGCCGCGATAATCGCGCGCGCTTGGGCCATTCCGATGATCATCCACGCCGACAATATCACCCGCGAGGCCCTGAACGGCGATGCGATCCTTGTGGATGGTGATCAGGGCCTTGCGCACCTGCGCCCAGACGACATTGTTGCCTCTGCGTTCAACGATAAAATCGCGATGGCGAACCAGGCACAAGAACGCTTCTCTGCCATTCGCGATAAACCTGCGCTTACCAAAGACGGCATCAAAATTGATCTGATGATGAACGCAGGTCTGTTGGCCGATCTCCCCAGCATCGACAGTTCCGGTGCCGAAGGCGTTGGCTTGTTCCGCACCGAACTCCAGTTCCTTGTACGCAGTGAAATGCCCAAACGGACGGACCTTTCGCGCCAATACACCCGTGTATTTGACGGTGCCAAAGGCAAGCCTGTTACCTTCCGCACGCTTGATATCGGGTCTGACAAAGTTGTTCCGTTCCTGAAACCAGAAGACGAGCCGAACCCCGCTTTGGGCTGGCGCGCCATTCGCATTTCGCTCGATAAACCGGGCATCATGCGCATGCAGCTAGAGGCGATTTTACGCGCGTCAAAGGGGCGTCCGGTCAACATCATGTTCCCGTTTGTCGCGCAATTCAGCGAGTTTATCGACGCCAAAGCCATGCTCGATAAAACCATCGAAAATGAATTGCGGCTGGGTCACACTATCCCAAGCGATATCAAAGTGGGCGCAATGCTTGAAACGCCGTCACTGGCCTTTGCACCCAATCAATTCTTTGAAATGGCTGACTTTATTTCAATCGGTGGCAACGATCTGAAGCAGTTCTTCTTTGCCGCAGACCGTGAAAACGAACGGGTTCGTCGTCGATATGATACCCTTAACGTCAGCTTTCTGACCTTCATCGAGTTGATCACACAGCGCTGCGATGAGTTTAACACGCCTGTCAGTTTTTGTGGCGAAGACGCGGGCCGCCCGCTCGAAGCCATGTGTTTCGCAGCGATGGGTTTGCGCACGCTTTCTATGCGCCCGGCCTCCATCGGCCCTGTCAAAGATCGCCTGATGTCGGTGAACTTAGCAGACGCGAAAATCGCAATTGATGAGGCCCGTCTGTCTGGTGATCAATCTGTGCGCGACCGCATCCGCAAATGGTACTCTGAGCAACGCTAGCGCGTTTCCCAAAACGCTTTAGCGCGTAAGCAACGCCTTCGCTGCCGCTTCCGCTTCGGGTGTAATAATATCCCCTGCCAACATCCGCGCAATTTCTGTCGTGCGTTCAGCGTCATCCAACTTAGCAACCGTGCTTAGCGTTACGCCCTTGCTTACAGATTTTGAAACCTGCCACTGATGGGCGCCTTGCGCTGCAACTTGCGGGGAATGGGTCACAACCAAAATCTGCGCGCTCTCTGCCAGTACTGCCAAACGGCGACCAACGGCATCTGCTGTTGCGCCACCAACACCACGATCAATTTCATCAAAGATCAGCGTCACGCCTTCGTTTTGGCGGGTCAAACACACTTTTAGCGCCAGTAAAAACCGCGATAATTCACCGCCCGAGGCAATCTTTTCAATCGGCCCAGATGGCGCGCCGGGATTGGTTGCAACGGTAAACGCAACCATGTCGCGCCCCTCGGAGCCTGCGCCAATATCTGTCACATCTGTGGTGAAAACCGCCCGTTCCATCTTCAACGGTTTTAACTCCGCCGACATCGCCTTATCCAGCTTGACCGCCGCCTTTTGGCGCGCCGCCGTCAACTTATCGGCGATGCCATTATACCCGTCCTTGGCCACATCCAACGCCGTTTGCAGCTCCTTTATTTGATCCGCGCCTGTATCAATTGCATTCAACCGCACCCGCAATTCATCGCCAAATTCGGCTAAACTGTCGGGCAAAACACTGTGTTTACGGGCCAAATCACGGATGGCGAACAGCCGTTCCTCGGTCGCCTCCAACTCCAACGGGTTAAAATCCAGTGCCTGCAAACACTCATCAACGCCGCGCTGTGCATCCGATAATTCAGACGCCGCTCGCGACAACGTCGCAATCGGTTCTTCCAAACGCCCATCGGCATTATCTG
This sequence comes from Paracoccaceae bacterium, assembly GCA_018607905.1. Classification (GTDB taxonomy): domain Bacteria; phylum Pseudomonadota; class Alphaproteobacteria; order Rhodobacterales; family Rhodobacteraceae; genus Amylibacter. The sequence continues at coordinate 15,960 of JABBAP010000039.1, forward strand.
CGGATGTTTCCAACCACCGCAGCGCATCCATCATCGCCCCTTCAGCGCCGTCACCACCCAAAGCATTGCTCGCTTTTGCGATATCTTCGCGCACCCGTTCCGCGCCCTGCATCTGACGCCGCTTTTGATCGAGCGCCACGTCTTCGCCCGGCTGGGGCGCTAATTCGTCCAACTCTGCAACCGCGTGGCGCAAAAATTCCGCGTCCAGCTTGGCCTCTTCTAATGCTGCCACCGCCGCGTCCAGCGTCTTTTGTGCGCCTCGCACCTGCGACCATGCTTTGCGCACGGGTCCAAGGTTCACGCCCGCAAACGCATCCAGCAATCCGCGATGCCCCTTGGCATTCAGCAGTCCCTGATCATCATGCTGACCGTGCAATTCCACCAGCTTTGCCGACAACAACCGCAACACATCGCCAGAAACGCGCCGATCATTCACAAACGCCGTTTTGCGCCCATCTGGCGTATTTGTGCGGCGGAAAATCAGCTCATTGTCTTCGAGGATAAAATCCTGCTCTGCCAAAACGGCGGCGGCGGGATGATCATCGGCGATATCAAATACGGCAGTCACTTCGCCCAGATCCGCGCCCGCGCGCACCAAATCTGCACGCCCGCGCCAGCCCAGCACAAACCCCAAACTGTCCAGCAAAATGGATTTACCCGCACCCGTTTCACCCGTCAGCACGTTTAGACCCGATTGAAACTCCAGGTCCAATCGGTCAATCAGCAGCATGTTTCGGATATAAAGCCCGCGTAGCATTCGCGGTTAGCGCCATTCGCCTTTTGCGACCTGACGCCAAATTTTCTTCAGCCAGCCTTGGCTCGCATCATTTGCTTTATCAATCGAGATTCCGCGCCCCGTCAGCAAGGCATAGGTGTCGTTGTACCAATCCGTCGCTTGAAAGTTATGGCCCAGAATCGCACCAGCCGTTTGCGCATCGGCATCCAAACCGAGCGAGACATAAGCCTCGACCAGACGGTGCAATGCTTCAGGCGTATGGGTTGTTGTTTGGAAATCTTCCACAACCACGCGGAACCGGTTGATCGCCGCACCAAAATGGCCCTTTTTAAGGTAGAATCGACCGATCGCCATTTCCTTGCCAGCCAAATGATCCAACGCGAGGTCAAATTTCAACAACGCCGACGATGCATATTCACTGTCTGGGTAACGCTCCACTGTTGTGCGCAAGGCCTGCAACGCTTGGAACGTGATGCCTTGGTCGCGGCTCACGTCATCAATCTGGTCGTAAAAGCTCAACGCGATCAGATACTGCGCGTAGGCGGCATCTTCATCGGCTGGATAAAAATCGAGGTATCTTTGCGCCGCACCACGGCTTTCTTCGTATAATTTGCCTTGGTGATACGCAAACGCCGACATGATAATCGAACGCTTTGCCCATTCAGAATAGGGGTACAGGCGCTCAACTTCGGTGAACAGAACCGCCGCATCTTCTGCACCGCGCCGTTCTGTCAGCTTTGCTTCGGCTTGCTGGAAAATTTGCTCTGGCGGCGTGTTCTCTAGGGTCACTTCTTCTTTGCGCAAACGCGCACAGCCTGATGCCAAAACCACCGAGGCCAGCACCGCACCCAATACAACACGTTTACCGAAAGAAGCCATTACCGCATTATCCTGTCTTGCTCGCCCAACCATAGGCGGCATTTTGAAGGTTAACTAGCATAAAATCAGCAAAGGAAAAACGGTTTCGCACCGTTAAGCCACAAGTTTTACCTTGGGCGAGCGTCCACATCAGGCGTGAACGAAATCCGTGGGCTTAATATGCGCGCCTGGCAGGTCATTCCATTGCTCGGGCGTGACCTCGATCATCTCCCAAGCGTCTGGATTCGCGAACAATTCTCGCAACAAAAGGTTCGTGGCACGGTGGCCCGCTTTTTCGCCGTGGTATCGCCCAATGATCGGGCTGCCAGCCAAGGCCAGATCGCCCAAAGCATCCAACATTTTGTGGCGCACACATTCATCTGCGCGACGGAACCCTTCCGGGTTCAAAATATTTGCACCATCAACAACGATGGCATTGTCCAAACCACCCCCGAGCCCAAGGCCGGCGGATTGCATCGCATCTACGTCCGCGGCACGACAGAACGTGCGGCAATTGCTCAACTCGCGCACAAACGCCCCGTTAGACATCTTCAGTTTTTTGGATTGCTGGCCAATGGCCGCATCAACAAAATCAATCTCAAATTCAATTTCAATGCTATCCGCAGGGGACAGGCTGGCGGAAAACCCATCAACAGAAATGCTCACGTCTTTCAAAATACGCAACGCCCGCAATGGCGCGTCTTGTTCTTGCAAACCTGCCTTAAGGATCGCAGCTACAAACGGTGCTGAACTGCCATCCATGATCGGAATTTCTGGCCCGTCGATTTCGATCATCGCATTGTGAATGCCCGTGCCTGCCAGCGCAGCCATCAGATGTTCCACTGTCGATACTTCGACACCCGCATCATTTGCCAAACGGGTGCAAAGCTGCGTGTCATTTACGTGGTCGTACAAAGCAGGGATCAGATTATCGCGGTCTGTGATGTCCACGCGACGCAACCAAATACCGTATTCAGCCGATGCAGGAGAGACACGCACTACAGCACGTGCACCAGAATGCAGGCCTTTGCCCACAATTTCGATCGGTTGTTTTAAAGTTCTTTGCATCACGTACCTATGACATTGCTTAAGACTTTATTTAGGCAATCACAGGTATAAGCTCAATTCACGCTTTATGACCGATTGTGTCAGACTGAAATAAAAAAGGGCGTGCCTGTAACACGCCCTCTTTCAAAAATTGTTGGTCTGGAACTGGTTTAGTTCGCCTGGCGACGCAAAAACGCTGGAATTTCAATGCGTTCTTGCTCTGGATCTACTTGATCTTCCACTGGCGCCGCTTGTTGGCTGACAGCTGGCTGTTCACGTTGCGCGGTATTTTGCGTATCACCATGTCCCGTCATCCGAGAGATCAAGCTGTTCAAACGAAAGCCTTTTGGCTTTTCAGCTTGCGCAGTGCCTGCAAAAAACCTCGGCGTCTCTGCTTGCGTCTCTTGCACGCGCGGTGCGTTAGTTACGGCTGCATCAAGGCGAGCCATGGTCTCTTGTGTTGGATGACCCACTTGCGCTGGCTGCGGCGCAGCGGCAACTTCGGCGTGACGATCAAAGAAGCTCTCTGTTGTTTCAACAGTCTGCGCAGCCATTGGCTGTGGTTGATACGCTGGCGCTGGAAGGCCATCGTCAACTGCAACCCGTGCAGGTTCTGCAGGTGTTTCAACTGTCATTTGCTCAAACAGGTTCGGCTCTGCTGTCGGTGCAGGTGCAGCAACATGTGCGACCTCTGCAACCATCGGCTCGGCTTCAACTTGCGCCGCGATTGGTTCTGCAACTTCTACCGTTGCTTCTTCAGCAGGTGCTTCAACTTCAACACTTGCAGCAGGCAGCGGCTCTTTTAGCGAACGACGTGGTACTGGGATATCGCCCGCACCAATGGCCGCATCAATGCCAGTTGCCACAACGGAAACCCGCATAACGTCTTCCAAGGATGGGTCCATTGTGGAACCAACGATGATGTTTGCCTCTGGGTCCACTTCTTCGCGGATGCGGTTGGCTGCTTCGTCCAATTCGAACAATGTCAGGTCGTTGCCGCCTGTCACGTTGATCAGAACGCCGCGTGCGCCTTGCAAGGAAATCTCGTCCAACAGCGGGTTGGCAATCGCCTTTTCCGCCGCTTGGATCGCGCGATCTTCGCCAGATGCTTCGCCAGTACCCATCATCGCCTTGCCCATTTCGTCCATCACAGAGCGAATATCAGCAAAGTCGAGGTTGATAATACCAGGGCGCACCATCAGATCCGTCACACCCTTAACACCTTGGTACAGAACATCGTCTGCAAGGCTGAAGGCTTCGGTGAATGTGGTTTTTTCGTTGGCAATGCGGAACAGGTTCTGGTTCGGAATGATGATCAGCGTGTCCACAACTTTTTGCAGCGCGTCAACACCTTCTTCGGCTTGGCGCATACGGCGCGAGCCTTCAAACTGGAATGGCTTTGTTACAACGCCAACTGTCAGGATACCCAATTCGCGTGCGGCTTGTGCCACGATTGGCGCGCCGCCTGTGCCCGTACCACCGCCCATGCCGGCCGTGATGAAACACATGTGGCTGCCCACAAGGTGATCCACAATTGATTCAATGCTTTCTTCGGCAGCAGCGGCGCCAACGGCTGGCCGCGCTCCTGCACCCAAACCTTCGGTGATTTTCTCACCGAGCTGAATTTTCGCTGTCGCTTTCGCGGACTGCAAAGCCTGCGCGTCTGTGTTCGCCACCACGAAATCCACACCATCGAGCGCTTTGTCGATCATGTTGTTCACAGCATTACCGCCCGCACCACCGATCCCAAAGACCGTGATTCGAGGTTTCAAGTCCACCATTTCTGGCATCCGCAGGTTCAATGTCATTTTTAGTCCGCCTGTAATTTTTTTTGTTATCGCCGCCTTAAGACGGTCGCATTTGCCCTGATTCGGTATGCTAAACGACTGATTCGCTAACGTCACGAAAAATCGTTAATCACCCAAGATTTATTGTACTCTAAGGTGTGCCACGGCAAGGTTTTGATCGCCGCACCACATCTCGTTTACCAGTTATCTTTAAACCACCGCATAGCGCGTTTTAGCGGCTGAACACCGTTGCCCGCGACTGGCAGATTAAAGTCCCAACACTCATCTTGCGGGTGTGCCGCATGCAGCGCTAAACCAACACAAGACGCAAAGGCAGGGCCCGTTGCAGCCTGTGGAAGTCCTTGAATTCGCAGTGGTTTTCCCAATCTCACTTGTTGGCCCAGAATACGGCTCGCAAGCCCTTCCAACCCCGGAATTTGGCTGCCACCCCCCGTCAGAACAATTCGTTGTCCTGGCAAATGGTCAAAGCCAGCGCCGTCCAAACGGGCGCGCACTTCTTCCAGAATTTCTTCCACTCTCGGCCGCATTACGCCGATCAATTCGGATCGGCTGATCCGACGACGATCATGATCAAAATCACCGGTATCACCACCAATCTCGATCATATCGCGATCATCCATTCCCGTGGCCATCACGCCACCATGAAAGGTTTTAATCCGTTCTGCAGTCGAAGTTGCCACCTGCAACCCTTGGCTGATGTCGCTGGTCACAAGGTCGCCGCCCATCCGAACAGAGTCCGCGAAAATCATGTGTTTCTTTAGGAAAATGGAAACCGTCGTGGCCCCGCCGCCCAGATCAATGCAGGCACCGCCCAGCTCTTGCTCGTCTTCCACCAACGCGGACACACCCGAAACATAGGCAGAGGAGGCAAAGCCAGCCAACTCCAAATCGCAGCGTTTGATACATTTCAACAGGTTTTCAACCGCGCCCGTATCCACCGTTAACAGGTGCATATCCACAGACAAACGATTGCCGATTTGCCCGCGCGGATCTGACAATCCTGAACGATGATCCAGCGCAAAATTCACTGGCATCGCATGAACCGCTTCGCGGCCCTGCCCATAATCTGGCACATCACATTCCGACAAAACCCGCCCGATATCGTAATCCATCACCGACCCGTTTTCCAACGGCACAGTCCCCGTCACACCGTAACTGCGCGGCTCGGCACCAGACATACAGGCGATCACGTGATCGACCCGCGTGTTCGCCATCTTTTGGGCGGCCTGAACAGCCGTGCGAATGGCGCGTTCGGTTTCTTCCATCGTGCTGACTTCGCCAAAACGAACCCCGCGCGAACGGGTTGTTGCCACGCCAATCACACGAAACGCGCCGTGGCTCGCCATCGCAGACATGCCCTCTTGTGCGTTCATCTGAACAGACGGATCAAATTGCAAAATCATGCAGGCAATTTTCGCAGTACCCACATCCAAAATGGCAACCACGCCCCTTTGCAATGCTGCACGGCGGCGTTGTCTCATGGCGCGTTGTGTTTCGTATAAATGTGTCATGTTATGTCTCGTCTTCCCCATCGGCTATGGCCCGCAACCTGTACAGCTCGTCAACTGCAGGAACGGATAATCGAAGCACAGGTCTGCGCCCGTCTCTCATATCTACTACTGTTACATCCCGTCCCAAAACATCGCGCGCGCTGTGTAATGCAATCACGCGCTCCAATGCTTGAACTGGGTCCTTAACGGGCAATTGAATGATCTGCTGGCGATCCAGCATCACATCCCAACGTCGCTCGCCCATGCGACGTAATCCTCTGACGCGATCGGAAACGGGTTTGGCTGCTGCCAAAATCTCCAATGCTTCTTCTGCGTGATCTTGCGCCCCAATACCCAGGATCAACGGCAACCCGTGATATCCTTCGCGGCTGATCAAAATTCCGGCGCGAACCCCGACGGGGTCAACCAGTTCCAAATGCGTTGTGCCGCGCCACACAAGAGCCGGCACACGTTCGTTAATCTCCACATCCAGCACACCATTACGCAAATACACATCCGCGCGTTTTACCGCGTCCACACTTTCGATCCGCGCCTTCAACACCGCCAGATCCAGCTTCATCGAACTCACCGGGAAATCCATCGGAATGGCTTCGCGAACCTGTTCAGAAACAACCATGCTCGCGCCCTTGATCTGCATCAGTTTTACTGCAAATTCAGGGCGATCTTCGATCATTTCTTTCGCATTTGTAATGCTTTGCGCCAATTTAACCTGCGTCTGTTCCTTGGCAAAGAAATTCGCCGCGACGGCCAAAACCAAAACCAGCGGCACGCCTGTGCGCAGCAGAGATTTGTAAATCGGCGTTAGCCAAATACGCTCCAAACGGTACTTGATGCGGCTCGGGCTGTAATCCAACTGGCCTTTTGGTGCAGGCGCGGGGCCAAAGCGTTCGCGCAGATCGTCTATCGCTGACATGACGCATCCTCCGTGATCCAGCTAACCAATTCACCAAAGGAAATTCCGCAATGCTCTGCCTGTTCAGGCGCCAATGACGTCGGCGTAAATCCGGGCTGCGTGTTCACTTCCAAAATGATCAGCCCCTCAAGGCCCTTGCTCTCATCCCAACGAAAATCTGTCCGCGTTAGCCCACGACACCCAAGCGCGTTATGCGCACGAATGGCATATTCCAAACAGGCATCGAAAATATCTTGCGGAATATCAGCGGGGATCACATGGCGCGACCCGCCCTCGCTGTATTTCGCATCGTAATCATACCAACCGTCGGCATAAATATCGGTTACGCCCAAGGCGCGATCCCCCATCACAGCGGTGGTCATTTCACGCCCGGGCGCAAACGCCTCGACCATCACGATCTCTGGCATGTCGTCGCTTAACTTTGCAGGGCCGTTTGCATTTTCATCAACCAGATACACCCCAACAGATGATCCCTCATTGAACGGCTTCACAACATAGGGCGGCTGCATCGGATGCGCGGCCATCGCCTCAGCCTTTGATACCAGCTTGCTATCCATCACAGGCAATCCTGCCGCGCGAAACGCATCTTTTGATTTTTCTTTGTCCATCGCCAGCGCGGATGAAAACACACCAGAATGCGTGTAGGGAATTTGCAACCACTCCAGCAAACCCTGAACGCAGCCATCTTCACCCCAACGCCCGTGCAAAGAATTGTAAACAACATCGGGATTGGCCGCGCGCAAATCTGCCACCAGATCGGGACCCGCGTCCACTTCTGTGACTTCATACCCTTGCGCACGCAATGCCGTGGAAACCTCCTTCGCCGACGCCAGAGAAACCTCTCGCTCAGCCGAAGGGCCGCCTTTTAACACTGTTACGCGATGGAATGCCCTGCTCGACATGGTCCGCCTCGTCTGTTGCCCTCGGCCTTTTCGGCTCTGCGGGCGATTATTAAGCTGCGATGTGCAGCCCTTACCGCTTAGTTCTGCGTGTCAGCTTTGCCAACCCGCATAATTTCCCACTCTAGGGTTATTCCGCTGTTTTCCAAAACCTTTTTTCTGACCAATTCGCCAAGATTTTCCAAATCTGCGGCAGATGCGCCACCCTTGTTGATCAAAAAGTTCGAATGCATCTCGCTCATTTGTGCGCCGCCAATGCTGGCACCGCGCATTCCCGCGTCGTCAATTACCTTCCACGCTTTCAGATCATGCACGTCATCCGCTTGCCCCGTCGAGGAATACCCCGCAGGGTTGCGAAACGTCGATCCACAAGATCGTTCCTTGGTCGGCTGGCTCGCCTCCCGCTTGGCCAGCGCGTCTTCCATCTTGGCCTCAATCTCCGCTGGGTCCCCCGCCGTGCCTTGCAAAATCACGGATGTCAGGATCAATCCGTCAGGCAAATCAGTGGAGCGATAGGAAAATCCCATCTCTTCATTGCTAAGCGTCACCAATTCACCGCTGCGCGTCACGCCCTGCGCTTCAACAAACACATCCGCCGTATAAACGCCGTAACACCCTGCGTTCATCTTGGCCGCACCACCGATTGCACCCGGTATCGTGCGCAAAAACGCCAAATCCGTCCCCGCCTGCGCGCACCTACGCGCCACATGTGCATCCAGCGCACCCACGCCAGCCCGCACACGATTGCCGTCCAACTGTTCAATCCCATTGAACCCACGGCCAAAACGTATCACCACGCCATCCAGCCCACCATCACGAATGATCAGGTTGGAACACGCGCCGATTGGAAACACAGGGATATTCGGATCAAGGTCGCGCAAAAACTGCTGCAAATCATCCAAATCCGCAGGCGAGAACAAAACCTGCGCAGCGCCACCAACCCGCAGCCAACTTAACCCCGACATATCGTGATCAAACGAAAGCGTCCCGCGTGTGTTTGGTAGATTCAGTTTAGTCATTTTTAGGCTCACTCTGAAAATTGGTCTTTTCAAACACATCCTCGGGGATCGGCACCCCGATCTTTCGCAATCCCATACGCCCGATGTAGTAAAACGGCCAGCGCATGATCGAACCGACCCCGACCACAAACATAATCGCCAGAAACGGGTTCCCCGCAATCCACATGTAAGGGATCAACGGGAACAGCAGAACCAACAACATAAATGCGCAGGGTGGATGATACGGGCGCGGCAAAAACGCGACAACGCTGGCGATCACAACCCATATCGCCGCAAATCCAACCGCCGAAAACAACCCGATTTCAAACACAACATCTGCCTTTAGGTATAAAAATCAAACTTCGGCCCTGCGAACGGTTCGCCCCGCCATTTGGCGCGAAAAAACCGCCCCAAATACACAATCGGCCAGCGCAACAACGATGCCACACCGCCCAAAAACATCACGCACAGAAACGGGTTTCCCGCGATCCACAGATAGGGCACCAGTGGCACCAACAACAGCATCAGCAAAAAGGCCCCGGGTGGGATGAATTGTTTTGGCGAAAGTGCAATCACTGTGCCAAAGCCAATCCAAGCGACTGCGAAAGCGACAGCCGAAAACAATCCAATATCAAGGAATGCTATCATAACTCGCCCCAAACCGTTGCCACAAATGGCGGGCAAAAGCTGCAATCATACCAAAGAACGCCAAAGCGAGCCCATGAAAGCCGACCAAAAGAACAGTAATCGTTCCCTCAAAGAGAGTAAGAGTATTGCCGTATAGGATCACCATCAAAGACAGCACGGCGATCACAGCAAAAACGCAAACAGATCTTATGATACGCCCGCCACGCCCTATCCACAGACCAACCGCCAAACTTATAGCGACAAAGCCAAAAAGGAAGGCGTAATATCCCACTATCCCAAGGCTTTCGGCAGGTTATTGGCCCAGGCACTGATTGTACCGGCGCCTAAGCACACGAGCAAATCCCCTGGACCGCAATGATCCCCTACAAATTGCTGCAACGCGGCCTCGTCCGCCACCGCCACAGCCTGCCTATGGCCGTGAGCTGTTAAGCCCGCCACCAAACTATCCCGATCTGCGCCTTCAATCGGGTCTTCACCCGCAGCATAGATATCGGTTATTCCAACAACATCCGCATCGTTAAAACACGAACAAAACTCTTCAAACAAATCGCTCAGACGCGAATATCTGTGCGGCTGATGCACCGCAATCACCCGCCCATCGGTGGCTTGTTTTGCCGCCGACAGCACAGCCGTAATTTCAACGGGGTGGTGCGCATAATCATCAATAATCGTCACGCCGTTAACTTCGCCCACGCGGGTAAAGCGGCGGTTAACGCCCGCAAAGTTTTTCAACGCCTCGCGGATTTCATCCACTTTCATGCCCAAATGACGCGATACAGCAATCGCCGCCAGCGCGTTTGAAACATTGTGATCACCGGGCATCGGCAACACCATATCTGGCATGTGAATATCTTCGTTTTGCAGATACACATCGAAATAGGCTTTGCCGTTTTTATAGGTCAAATTATCCGCCCGAACGTCCGCCTGACGATTAAAACCATAGGTCACGACACGCCGATCGCCCAAGCGCCCGACAAGGGATTGCACCTCTGGATGGTCGGTGTTGCAGATTGCCACGCCGTAGAACGGGATGTTCGAAACAAACGTGTGAAACGCCTCTCGTAGCACATCAAACGTGCCATAATGTTCCATATGTTCTGGATCAATGTTTGTCACCACGGCAATTGTTGCAGGCAAACGGTTGAACGTGCCGTCGCTCTCGTCGGCCTCCACAACCATCCATTCGCCCTGCCCCATCCGCGCGTTTGAACCGTAGGCGTGAATGATCCCACCGTTGATCACAGTCGGATCAATTCCACCGGCATCGAGCAGGGTCGCAACCATCGTCGTCGTCGTGGTTTTGCCGTGCGTCCCCGCAATCGCCACGTTCGATTTTAGCCGCATCAACTCCGCCAGCATCTCTGCACGGCGCACAATCGGTAAGCCACGTGCCCGCGCTGAGTCCAATTCAGGATTGCCCGGCTTAATCGCGCTGGAAATCACCACGACCTCTGCGTCTTCCAAATTCTCGGCCATCTGGGGGAACGATATCCGCGCACCCATTTCAACCAAACGATCCGTGATTTTTGAGGGGCGCAAATCGGACCCCTGCACTGTGTAGCCGTGATTGAGCAGAACCTCAGCAATACCAGACATCCCAATGCCGCCAATGCCCACAAAATGGATCGGACCTAACTGCGTCGGAAGCTTGGTTGCTGCGTTCATCTTTACTCTCCTGCCAACCCAGCGACCAAATTCGCCAGATCTTTTGCCGCGTCGGGCTTTGCCTGTGTGAGGGCCGCATTTGCCATGTGCAACGCGCCTTCTTCATCGCTTAAAACTGTTTGAATGTGCTCGGCCAAAACCTCTGCGCTCAACTGGCTTTCAGGGATCACAATCGCCGATCCCGCACTTGCCAAGCCTTTGGCATTCGCCGTTTGCTCATCACGTATCGCAATGCCGAGCGGGATCAAAATGCTCGGTCGCCCGATGATCGAAATATCAGCAATGCTCGATGCACCAGATCGCGAAATCACCAACTGGCATTCAGACATGCGCGATGGCACGTCATCAAAAAATGGCAAAACCTCGGCCGTAACACCAGCCAATTCATAGGCCGCAACCGTTGCATCGTGATCGTCTTCACGGGCCTGTTGGGCCACACGCACACGCGCTTTCATATCTTCTGGCAACAACGCCATCGCCGCTGGAATGGTTTGCGACAACACGCGACTGCCTTGTGAACCGCCCATCGCCAGCACAGACATCGGCCAATCACCGGGCGCAATATAGGGTGCGCTTGCCCGTTCCAAAATTGCGCCGCGCACAGGGTTGCCGATGAACACACCTTCTACACCATCAGGCAATTCCGTCGGCCATGTGCCGCAGGCAACCGTGTTCACCCGCCTCGCCAACAACTGGTTCACACGCCCCAAAACACCGTTTTGCTCATGGATCAAACGCGGTGTTTTCGACAGGATCGCCGCCAACATCGCTGGCAAGGCTGGATAGCCGCCAAAGCCTGCAACAACCGCTGGCGGGTCTTTGCGCATGCGGGTCCACGCCGCAAACGCACCGCCCAAAATCCGAAACGGCACGCCCAGTTTGGCCGCCAATCCACCACGCGCAAACGTGCCCGAATTCACAACTTCTACGTCAACAACATCTGGAAACCCGCCCGTGTAACGCGCGCCGCGTTCATCTGTGGACAGCTTTACTCGCCAGCCTCGCGCCAACATTTCCTCGGCCAATGCTTGGGCCGGAAACATATGTCCGCCCGTGCCACCCGCCGCAATTATCAACAATTTACCTGTCATCTGACCCTAATCCAGCTCTGTTCTCAGATCCAAAAACGTCACTGATATCCCCTTGCGGGCGGGTGCGCGTAAAGGCCAATAAAAACCCTAGGCCAATTCCCGCCGCAACCAACGAAGACCCACCGTAGGATACAAATGGCAGGGTCATTCCCTTTGCGGGCAGCAATCGAACGGCCACGCCCATGTTGATCAACGCCTGCATGCCAAACATCGCGGCCAAACCCGTGCCTGCGAACCGAATGAACGGGTCGCGTTCATGGATCAACCGCAAAAAGGATCGCACTGTGATCGTCATGAACAGGCCAATGATGATCAGCACAAGGATCAGGCCGTATTCTTCGGCAGCGACAGCGATAATGAAATCCGTGTGCGCATCTGGCAGGGACCATTTCACACGACCCTCGCCCACACCAACACCAAAGAAACCACCTTCTTGGATCGCATTTGTCGCATAGCCAATCTGGGTTCGTGGATCAATTTCGGGGTTCAGATACCCGTCAATCCGCCGCGCAAAGTGTTCGGACGAATTATAGGCCAAAACGCCCATTCCCGCGACACCGCTCGCCATGCCGATCAGCAAAGCCATCGGCGCACCTGCCACAAAATACATGATCAACCAGCTAGCGATGATCAGACAGGCCTGTCCAAAATCGGGCTGCATCGCCAACAGAAATGCCACCAAAACCGTAATCGCAAAAGACATCCGCTTGCCAGGAGGGCCACCCACATCAAAGCTCGCGGCCATCAACCAGGCGGAAAACACAATGAAACCAGGCTTTAAAAACTCGGAGGGTTGCACAGAAGCAAACCCCAGCGAAATCCACCGCGTCGCGCCCTTGCCAAAATCTGTGCCGATAAACGGCAACGCACAAATCGCGATCAAACAACAAACAAAGCCGAAAACACCCAATCGGCGCACCATTTTGGGCGATAGCATCGACACCAAAACCATCGTAATCAGGGCAATCGTGCCAAAGAACAACTGTTTGTAAACGTAATAAAACTGCGTCAGGCCATTGCGCTCTGCCAACGGAACCGACGCCGCGAGGCCCAGCAAAATCCCGACCATGAACAGCATCAAGATGGCCGACAACGCCCATTTGTCCACCGTCCGCCACCACTTTGGAAGGACTGGTTCACCGGGCTTAGAAGCCACAGTGCCAAACACCATCTCCGTCATGTGAAATGCCTGCCTTTAAAAACTTGCTACGCTTGCCTACACCCGTCGCCTCATTTTTTGGACGTACGTGGATAGGGCCAACATAAACGGGGTGATTCGAAAATGCTAGGGGTGATTCGCGCGAAATGGTCTGCGCCCTGCCCGACCGCGTTTCATTAAATTCTTGACTCAAAACTTTGTTGCACCCAAAGATTGAGTATATTTAGTTACTATTTATCGGAGATTGATTATGCGCCCATTCGTATTTGCTTTGCTGTTACTTGGCTGCAGCGCGGTGCCAAATTCAGATATCAGTGTGCAATATAAGAAAGAGGCGCGCAAACTTGGGCTCAATCCAGTCTACCCGCCCCGCGAAGAGTTTCAGATCGGTGACGTGTACGTCTGGGCGCGTCGCAAAGGCAGCTTCGATCTTGATGTAAATGTTTACATGGGCAGCGAACACAGCTTCGTTCATGCAGCCGACCGCTTCATGGCTGATCGGATCGTTTTTCAACCAACAATCGCGACTCCTAAAACCGCCGCGCAAAACGATCTCTATCGCAAGCAATTATCCCAGAGAAGCCAAAATGACATTTTGTCATTACCCATTGCAGCCTTCCCTTCGATTTCAGGCGATGCAGGCTTTAGCGGTGGAATTGGCCTGCTCAAGGCGCTTCAGGCCATCGGTCTTGCAGGCGGCGCACGGACCCAAGTCACGCTGGATTTCACAGACGTTCGCACCTATTGGGTTCCCAAAGTCGAAGCAGTCAAAGCCGCTGGCGGCGATCCTGCTCTTGCCCTGCAGCGCATTTATTCCCAAATTCCCAAAGATATTCTTAGCCCGATCCTTGAGCAAAATTACGACCGCAGTAAAATCAAAGTTCCAGGTCAAGATATGTGTGATGCAAACCTCGAATTTGGCGTATCCGTGGTCAGCCGTGTCTACCTAACACGCAAAATAGACTACACATATCGCAACGGTCGTATTGTTAGTGCGGGCATAAAACGCGCCACCGCTGGCAGCACTCTATCCCAAGTTCCCGCAGCACCCGCAATCAATGTGAACGTTAACCAAACAGGTGAATTGGCCTCTAATGACACCCAGCTCGCTGCCTTACAAAAACAGATCGACGACCTATCCAAAAGCCAAGGTACGGGTGACAGCGTCGCATTTCAAACATGGGATGCGCGGGGCATTACGTTTAGCCAAATTTACGCCCGCCCTGTGTCCATCGGCTGGGATGGATTCGAATTTATCAACCCAATCATTACCAACCTTATTTGCCCGCCTAGCTAGGCGAACACCTCCAAAACATACCCATCGGGGCGCACAACTACGGCCGCAACCCCGTGCTGTGCCAACCAATCCTGCGCCCCCACAACCACAGGCAAATCGCTCTCAACCTCGCGCGCGGCCAGCACATAAAACCCCTGCTTGGCCACATCATCCGCCAGCACGTCCCCTGCGCGCACTTGCGGTGCCAACGCGCCGCCAACACCGACACGGCTGCCCAGCCCAGCACCTAACTCTGGCCAAATGCTCTGCATTTTACCCTTGGGCGTTTCGCCAGCCGCTGTTTGATTGATCAGCTTGCCCAAACTCACCGTCAGCTCGATAAACTGCCTGATATGCGGCTCCCGCTCGCTTTCATACGACCACAACACATCTTCACCACCATCCAAAACCTGCGCCAGCTTCCAGCCCAAATTCGCAACATCGCGAATGCCTGCACACATGCCCTGCCCCATGAACGGCGGCATTTGATGCGCTGCATCGCCTACCAAAAACACGCGGCCATCCCGCCATTTCTCAGCCACACAGGATCGGAATGTGTAAACCGCATCGCGCTCTAATTCCGCATCCGTCGGCGTGATCCAGCGCGACAACCGCTGCCAAATCTCTGCCGCGTCAGGCTCGCCCGCCCGATCATCAGGCAAACGCAATTCCCAGCGCCGCCGATCCCCAACACCGCGCACATAAGTCGCCGAATTCACTGGATCGCAAAACTGAACCGAATAATCCCCAAGATCAGGTCGCGGCTGTTTCAGGATCAGATCAACAACCAACCAATCCTCTTTGAACCCCAAATCATCCAAGCGAATGCCGAGCGCGGATAGCACAAACGAATTGGCCCCATCCGCCCCCACCGCATATTTGGCCCGCACCGCACGCCCATCGCTCAGATCGACGGTAACCCCTTCATCGTCTTGCGAAATCCCCTCAACCGCCACACCTTGATGCAGGCTCACATGATCAAACCGATCCAACCCTACCCGCAACGCATCCTCAATCCCGGGCTGATGACAGCGATAGCTTTCGTACCAACCCATCGGCCCAATTTCTTGATCACGCGACCAATCCACCACCACATTGTCGTGTGTATCTTTAAACAGCATCCCACGCCCGACCATCGTGTGTGGCAACACCTGTTCCGCCAGCCCAGCCGCCTGAAACACCCGCATCGCCTCGCCGTCGAAATGCACCGCACGCGGCAGGTTATACGGCTTAGGCTGTTTTTCGATTATCGCAACCGAAATCCCACGCCGCCCCAGCAGATTACCCAGCAGCATCCCCACTGGCCCCGCGCCAATTATGCACACATCACAATTCAGCGGTCTTGGTCCCTTCCATGCGAACGCCCTCGCCGTTGCGATGGGTGCCGTCAGGATCAATCGTCGCCAAATTGCAGAAAATCTCAATGCGATGCCCGTCAGGATCGAGGATATAAAACGCCTCGTTCTCGCCCCACGATCCATCCCCGCGCGGATTTACCCATGAATGCAGCACAGGTCCGCGCACAAACCGCACATCACCGCGCGCCCTCAATTCCGCCTCCAGCTGCGCCCAATCCTCGCGGCTGTCGCATTCAAACGCAAAATGATGAAACATCGGTGGCCCCACCAAATCATCCTCGGGCAACGCAGGTTTGGGTGTGTATTTCTTGGCAGGATTGTGCACAATTACCAGCTCATGATGCACCGCGTTCAGGCGCATAAACGTCAGCTCGACAGGGATTTTGTCTACCTCAAAGGCCGCGTGCCGTTCTGTCAGTTTGAATCCCAAAACCTCGCGATACCACGCGATTGAAACATCGCTATCCGCGACCTCTACTGCAAAATGTTGCATCCGTTTGATCAATGGCATGGTGGGCCTCCTCTACAAATAACCAACCATGAAAAAGGCCGCTGGTGAACCCACAAACGGCCTAAATCTCAGAATTTAATGTGGCTTACGCTGCGGGTGTCGGTGGAACCGCCGCCGCAGGTACGGGCACAACACGGGCAACCAACACTTCGTTAATCTCGCTCTGGGCTTGCATCTCGTCCACGGCTTTCACGGCGGCAACTTCTCGGGTCAACCGCTCCAGCGCTGCTTCGTACAACTGACGCTCAGAATAAGACTGCTCGCGTTGATCATCATTGCGGTGCAAATCGCGCACAACTTCGGCAATGGAAATCAAATCGCCAGAGTTGATCTTTTGCTCATATTCCTGCGCACGACGGGACCACATCGCGCGTTTCACACGGGCACGACCCTTTAGCGTTGTCATACAACGCGCAACGATGTCCGCACCGGCCAAGCTGCGCAAACCATGCGCAATCGCCTTATTTGTCGGCACTTTCAGCGTCATTTTATCTTTTTCAAAAGAGATGTTGTACAACTCCATGATGATGCCAGCGACTTCTTGTTCAATGATATCAACGATTTTGCCAACGCCATGCGCGGGGTAAACCACAAATTGGTCCACTACGAAATCGAGGTTCTTTTTCTTAGCCATTCAGCTTTTGATCCTTTTTTGGGGCCCTGAATACACAGTCAAAACCATCCCCTTGGCAAAGGAGTTGCCATCGGTTGGGTTCATCATGGGCGGGTAAATGCTGCACCGCGTGGCGCATATCAGGGCCTATTTCATTTCAACAGCATATCACAAAAACACCCCCCATGCCAGAGGGGCTAATTATCTGCTTTCAAAAGATTTTAACTTCTTCAGCCACCCTTACCAGGATTGGGTGAAAAATGCGTTTCCATCTTGTTTTCAACGCCGTCCAGCTTCTCAGCATCAGGCAATTGATCGACCTTGGTGATGATCACAGGCCATTTTTCCGAATACTCTCGGTTAAACTCAACCCATTTTTCCATATCAGGCTCGGTGTCAGGACGGATCGCATCCACTGGGCATTCTGGCTCGCAAACACCGCAATCAATGCACTCGTCAGGGTGGATCACCAGCATGTTTTCCCCCTCGTAGAAACAATCCACGGGGCAAACCTCAACGCAGTCGGTGTGCTTGCAGCCAATACAGTTATCTAAGACCACATAAGTCATTTGCGTACTCTCGAATTTTCATTGTTGGCTGGCGTTATATGCCTCTTTCAAATCCGCTGCCAGTGCCAATTTGACCCAGCGAATTCACCGTTTCGCGATGCCTTTTTGATCCATCCGCCAGCGCAGCGTTTCCACGCGATCCTGCCCGAAAAACGGCTCCTTTTGGAACACAAATGTCGGCACACCCCAGTGACCAGATTTCTGCAATCCGTCCTGATTGGTCTGAATTTCCGCCAAATGGCTGTCGCCAATCGCCGCCTCCATCTGCGCCAAACCCAACCCTGCCCGCGTGCAAGCCTGCGCAATATGATCGCCCTCGTCCCATTTCACGCCACTAAACAACGTGTGCGAAACCTCATAGGCAAAGGCCGCGCCGCGCCCTTGGCGATCCGCCTCCACACCCAACTGGCTCAGTCGATGAATATAGGGTTGATCGGGTGCAATCTGCATCGTCGACAAATCCTGCACGATCGGATCAGGTTGCGGCCAGTTCACGGGCATCCCCAAAAACTCGGCACGCCGTACCCAATCGCGCTGAATATACCGCATCCACGGTTCTTTGGATTTGTCGAAAAACTCTGGCGCGCGAATGGCAATCGGATAGACCACACGCAAGCGAACGCTCACATCATAATCCCGCTCCAACGCCACCATATCAGGCGTCGCGAGGTAGGAATACGGGCTGCGAAATGACCAATAAACGTCGATAGTTTCCATGTTGGTGGCTCCTTTTGTTAATCCTGCTGCATCTTTGTATCCAAATGATCCTTCGCCGTTTGGATCATCGCTTGCACCTGCGCCAAATCCCCCAATTCGCGCGCCATCAGCAGGGATAATTTGCACAACAACACCTCTCGCCCAGCATGCGAGACCGTGTCGAGCGCAACTGCGAGGTCTTCATAAACCGTTTCCAATTCTGCAAAATTAAGCACCATCATCCTGTCTCCCCCAACCCAAAGGCCATCTTCATTTGCCGCGCAATCTGTTCCAAATCACAAACGGCCCAAGCCCCCGCCAGATACCCGTCAGGGCGGATCAACAACGCGCCACCCGCCTGCGTTCCGAGCCGCGCCTGAACCCGCGCCAACGCAGCCTCGCCGTACTTCGCAGCAATCATCGCGCTGCTAATCACCTCAACTTGGTCGTCAATCTTTGCCACGTCCACGTCGCCAAACACCAGCATCGTAAACCCATTGCCCAGAATATCGCTCAGATACACACCATCCGACAGCGTTTCATTGGGCAAAACCGCCCCTAACTTCACCCCCGTCACGCCCGCATCCGCAGTTAAAACCGCGCCCCCCTCGGAATAGGTAAACGGCTCCATCTGGCGCGGATTGGCGAAATCTCCGGCCCAATCATGATCGAGCGACAGTGACAAGGCCGCGTCCCGCATAACCTCCCAACCCTTGCTCGGCGGCGTCATAAATCGCGCACTTTTTGTAGCATTTTCAAACACATCCAGCGTCGCACCACGGCGTTCGGGCGAATAGCTGTCCATCAAACTCTCGTCACTCAGCCCGTTCAAAACCCGCGCCAATTTCCAACCCGCGTTCTCCGCATCCGCAAGGCCATTGTTCAGCCCCCGCACCCCAAAAATCGGCACGATATGGGCACTGTCGCCGATAAAAATCACCCGCCCATCGCGGTAATCATCCAGCGCCAGCGTGTTGGCCGAATAAATGCTCCACCACTCCAATTCCCACGGCCCAGCGTACCCAATATCGCGCAAAATCTTGGCAACATTTTCGCGAATACTGTCCTCGCGAATGGCCTCTTCCTCGGATTGGCCATCTGGCAATTGGTAATCAATTCGCCAAATATTATCGGGTTGGCGATGGATCAAAATCGTCTTGTCAGGGTTGGACTCACTGTCGAATAACGCGCGCCGGATCGTTGGATAATCGTGATCCATCTGCACATCCGCAATCACATATCGCCCTGCGAAATTCTCACCGTTCAACCGTTTACCGCGCATTTTTCGCACAGGACTACGCGCACCATCGGCCGCAAAAACCCACTGTGCATCGCAGTCATACCTGCCGTTTGTGTCCTCAATTGTCAGCCGCGCACCACCGTCTGTATCGCCAAAGCCAACAACCTCACTGCACCACCGCACCTCGATCAGATCAGACGCAGTTACCGCATCCCACAGATATTGTTCGATAAATTGCTGCTGAATATTATACATCGGCAGATATTTCTCGCTGTCTGAATGGGACATCTCAAATTCTAGGATCTGTTTGCCGCGATAAAACGTCCGCCCTTTGGTCCAGCCCAGCGCTTTTTCCAAAAACGGCCCCAACGCCCCTGCCCGTTCCAGCGCATGATAACTACTGCGCTGCACACAAATCGCACGGCTGCCATCGTTGAACGTATCCTTGTTATCAAAAACAACCGAGCCCACGCCAAACCGCGCCAACGTCAACGCCGCAAACATGCCAATCGGCCCCGCCCCAACAATCGCTACCTTATGCTGGGTATGCTCCAAAACATGCGCGCGACCAGGCGCTGCAAACCTCGGATACTCAAAATACAGCGACTCCAGCGCGCCTTTTCCCTCAGGTCTCATGATCCATCTCCCAATTTGATCACACGTTCAAACATCACTCGCCCTCCGTAAACCTGTGGATCGCGCCGCGTTCTTTTCGATTGGGTCGCCCCGAACGCTCCGCCTCTGGGTTCGCCATCTGAACCGATTTTTCACGCGGCAAAGGCGGGGATAAATCAACGTATAACGCTTGCGCCTCGGGTGCTGGTCCACGGCGCGCGCCGATGTCGACAACCTCGATCACACGCACATCTTTTTCTTTGGGAAAGGTGATCACGTCACCCGCGCCAACAGCGACGCTGCCTTTGGCGATTTTGACCGAATTCAGGCGGCAATGGCCCGATGCAATCATCTTGGCGGACAGGCCGCGCGATTTGAAAAACCGCGCGAACCACAGCCATTTATCTATCCGAACCGTTGGTCTGGGTCCGTTCAAGATTTACCTTTAAGCGCCATCAAAGCCGCGAACGGATTGTCTGGATCAAGCGGCTTGTCTTTTTTCGGCGCTGGCTTGGAAGAATGCACCTTCGGCTTGTTGTTGCCTTGTGGTTTCTTGCCTTTGCCCTTGCCCTGTGGGCGCTGTTGACGCCCCTGATCGGTTGGGCGCTTTTTGGGAACCCAGCGGAAGGTGTAAAACACTTCCATCTCAACTTCTGCCGCCTCGGCTGGCAAGTCTTCAACAGCAGGTGCCGCTTCTTCCGCTACACCTTCAACAGCAGGCGCATCCTCAGCGACCGCTTCACCTTCAACAGGCGCCGCAACTTCTGCCTCAGCAACAGGTGCTTCCGCAACAACAGCCTTAACCTTCTCACGCTCACCGCGCTCGCCAGTATAGCCCAATCCGCCCATCAAATCGGCAAACTGTTCCAGCGTCATACCCGTGATCGACAGCATGTCACCCGTGGCTTCAAACCCGCCGCGCGTGTCCACGCCGCGCAACATATCTGCAAGGCGTTCCAGCATATCAATGCGAATGGCCCGTTCCCCCGCAAGGCGATAGCCCGCTCGTGGATAATACCCGTTCGGCGCGCCTTTGACGGCCGGAATTGTCACCAAACCCGCAGGTGGCGCTTCTGGAAACTCGCCCAAGCCTTCAGCCAGAGACCATAAAACCAACCGCAACCGTGTGGGCGCAGGTTTCAACATCAGGTGTTGGAAAATCGTAAACTGGCCAAAACGCACACCGTGTTTGCGCAACATGCTCCGCGCATCTTGATCGAGCGCCTTAACATCATCACCAATAACAGAGCGCGGAATAACCCCGAGGGATTCAATCAAACGGAACGCAACACCACGGGCCAAACCCGTGATGGCTTCGTCGTTCTTCATCGCAATCAGCGGTTCAAACGCGGCTTCAACCTTGCGATTGATGAAATGGCTCAAACGGCGGCGCACTTTTTCAGCCACATCTGCGCCCGCTTCCACATCGACAAACGGCTCGACCATCGGGCTCATCGCATCTGGCCCCGCAACCAATTTGCCCAGCGCCAATTCGCCCCACATCAAGCCACCTTGTTCGGTGAAATCAAACTCGGTGTCAGGGGCGTTGTAACAGCGATCCGCCAACAGGCTGAATTGCGGTGTTAGCGCCTGCAACGCGGCAGAGCGCAAAGTCTTGGCTTCTTCGCCCGTAGCTTTTGGGTCCAGCTGAAATCGGAACCCTGTCAATTTACCTGCGAATTGGCCTTCTACGGTCACTTCACCTTTGTCGTTTACGTCAGCCACAAGGCTCTCCTTCTGTTTCAACCGCCGCATCAAGAAACTGGTCCGGCGATCGACAAATCTTTGGGTCAGCGCACTGTGCAGCGCGTCTGATAATCGGTCTTCTACTGCACGGGTTTCGTCGCGCCAATAGCTTTCGTCACGAACCCAGCCCTTTCGCTGTGCTACATAGGTCCATGTGCGGATAAACGCCAATCGCTTGGACAGCGTGTCAATATCGCCCACGGGCTTATCAATACGTGACACACGATCTTGCAACCAACTGTGCGAAATCTCACCGTCTTCGTGCAAAAACTCAAAAATCTTCTGCACAATGGCGTTGTGCTCATTGTTGCTGACTTGGCGAAAATCAGGGATCTGGCAAGTGTCCCACAACAGGCGCACAGCCGCAGGGTCCGTCGCCCGCGCCGCCACATCCCCAATCACGCTCAACGATTGCAAACTGCGGTGATCATCCGCATCCCGCGAGCGCGCCAAAATCGGATCATTCGCAGATTTCCCAAGCGAGCCCAGCAACGCCCCCACCGTGCCAAATTCGAGCCGAGAATTCCTCCACTGCAACTTCTTGATCGGCATAAAGCGGTGCGTCTCAATCGCCTCAACTACCTCTGGCTCCAACGGCGGCGCTTCGCCTGTCACGCCAAACGTGCCGTCGTTGGTATGCCGTCCCGCACGCCCCGCAATCTGGCTCAACTCATTTGGCATCAAACGGCGCATCTTGCGCCCGTCAAATTTCGCCACCGATGAAAACGCCACGTGCTTCACATCCAGGTTCAACCCCATGCCAATCGCATCGGTTGCCACCAAATACTCCACATCGCCGTTCTGATACATCTCCACCTGTGCATTGCGCGTGCGCGGCGATAACGCCCCCATCACAACCGCCGCACCGCCCTTTTGGCGGCGCAACAATTCCGCAATCGCATAGACATTCTCAACCGAGAACCCCACAATCGCAGATCGCGCAGGCATCCGGCTGGTCTTCTTTTGCCCCGTATAGGTCAGCGCTGAAAACCGATCCCGCTTCATAAACTCGGCCTTGGGCACCAGTTGCGCAATCACGCTGCGCATGGTTTCGGCCCCTAAAAACAACGTCTCGTGGCTGCCGCGCATGTTCAACAAACGATCGGTAAACACATGCCCGCGCTCTGGGTCAGCGCACAACTGCACCTCATCAATGGCCACAAAATCCGCCCCCATGCCTTGGGGCATCGCCTCGACGGTGCACACCCAAAACTGCGCACGGCTCGGCACAATCCGTTCTTCACCCGTCACCAACGCCACCACCGATGGCCCGCGCAACGCAACAATCTTGTCGTAAACTTCACGCGCCAACAATCGCAACGGCAGCCCGATCACACCCGTCTTATGCGCCAGCATCCGCTCGATCGCATAATGGGTCTTACCAGTGTTGGTGGGGCCTAAAACCGCGCAGATACGGGACGGCATATTACTCATAACGGGCAGCTTTCAATTCTTAGGGAACCCCTACACGCAACACCACCTACGCTCAACCACAAGCGCCACTTTACGTTTCTTCTGGCTAAAAATATCTT
Organism: Paracoccaceae bacterium; assembly: GCA_018607905.1. Lineage (GTDB taxonomy): Bacteria > Pseudomonadota > Alphaproteobacteria > Rhodobacterales > Rhodobacteraceae > Amylibacter. The sequence goes on from JABBAP010000039.1 coordinate 39,449, forward strand.
GGTGTCACAGGGGCAACGCCCCTTCCCGCGCGTCAGCGCTCATACCATCATTGCGCAGCAATTCCGCTGAACACCTATAACTTCACACCCTCAACTTTCGCGCTTAAACGCTCAATCGCCGCCTTCACATCGGGCCGATTGGGGTGCACCTTCTCCGCCTCCAAATAAATCGTCAACGCGTCCTCGGGTCGATCCATCCGCTCTAGGATCATGCCCAAACCCGCCATCGCCCCAAAATGCCTCGGCTCTAAAATCAGCGTTTGGCGAATATCGGACATCGAAAGCCCATACCGATCCGCCACAAACCACGCCGTTGCTCGTGCATTCCAGCCTTCGGCAAACTCTGGCGCGTGGTCAATCAGCGCCGAATAATGGTTGATCGCATCAGGAATATTGCCCTTTTCCATTTCGGCGCGGCCCCGTTGCAGCAATAAATCCATCGATTTAGAGCCAGATTTCGACCATTCAGACCAAATCTGCTTTTCAACATCTTCCCAACCTGCCTCATCAGCAACCAACAGCTCAGCGAATAAATCATCCAGAATTTGCGTTTGCGCTTGGAGAGGAGTTGCGGCACTGTGCGCCCCAAGACCAAGGATAAAACTGAAGATTAACGCCACGGCACGGTTTGAAATTTTCATCTAAGTCCACCATCTTTACGTAATAACCTACAATCTAGGCCAAATTTGCCAAAATGGAATACCGAAAGGATCAATCATGAGCGATGTAATCAACCAAGCCGTAGAAGCGCTAAACGCGAAACTTGGCGGCGAGGGCTTTGACGGCTCTGTCAAAGTCGAAATAGCAGACGAAGGCTCTTTGATCGTGGACGGCAACGGCGCACGCGCCAGCGACGACGACGCGGAATGCACATTGTCTGCGGACGCCGAAACATTCCAAGGCATGATGTCTGGCGACGTAAACCCAACCTCCGCGTTTATGACAGGCAAACTGGCCGTCGACGGCGATATGGGCGCAGCCATGAAACTTGGCGCACTGCTGTCATAAAGCGTTTCGCAAAAGGCTATTAAATGAGCGCAGCACCACTATACGATGAACTGGAACGCATGCCCAAAGGCGGGCAAGCGTTCTGGCGCACAACAGCAGATGGAACGCGCATTCGCACGGCTGTTTGGCATGGAAGTGGTGACAAAACGATCCTGATCTTTCCGGGGCGTACAGAATTTATCGAAAAATACGGCGATGTGATCGCCCGCCTTCTCGATCGCAGCTACTCGGTCGCGATCATTGATTGGCGCGGTCAGGGGCTATCAGATCGCCACGCCACCAAGCGCGACATGGGCTGGGTGCGTGAATTTAACGAATATCAACTTGATGTGGCCGAACTCCTTGGCACAGTCAAAGACGCGGGCCTGCCCGAAACATACGCCTTGATTGCGCATTCCATGGGCGGCGCGATTGGCCTGCGTGCGTTAATGAACGACCTGCCGGTCGAAAAAACCGTTTTCAGCGGCCCAATGTGGGGCATCCATGTCGAACCCAAAATGCGCATCCCCGCCGCAGTTATTGCTGGCGTTGGACCTTCCATCGGCTTTGGCGAAAAATTCGTGCCAACAGGCAGTGCAGAATATTACGTTCTGAACGAACCGTTCGAGGGCAACGTCCTGACGAACGACAGCGCCCAATACGAAATCCTAACCCGCCAGTTACAAGCCCACCCAGAGCTTGGCCTTGGCGCACCGTCCATCCATTGGTTAAACCGCGCCCGCGCTGAAACGGCGAAATTGGTGACCCAAGCCCCAACAAAACACGATTGCCTGTGCTTGCTTGGCACGGACGAAGCGATTGTGTCCTGCCCAGCGATCCGAACTGTTATGGCGAAATGGCCCAACGGCAAACTTGTTGATGTGCCGGGTGCCCAACACGAGGTTCTCATGGAGGGCCGCGATCAATTGGCATTGGTTTGGGGCGAAATTGACGCGCATTTGGCGTGAAGCCCGCGCAACTTTCCCTTTCCATTTGCGTTCAACCGCTCTAAAGCGGCGCATCTAATTCTTATAATCCTTGAAAGGATTTTCCAATGGCCACGCTCAAAGCAGGCGATCTTGCTGCTCTTATTTCCGGCTCCCCTCGTATGGCAGTCGAATCCGTTGACGGCGACAATGTATCGCTCGTTTGGTGCAACGAAGGCATTATCCACCGTGATACGTTCGAAAACATCCTGCTGAAACGCTGGGAAATCCGCGAAGGCGGCGACGATCGCGGCCCGAAACGCTTCGGCGGTGGTGATCGTGATCGCGGTGGCGACCGTGGTGGTGATCGTGGCGGACGCAGCTTTGGCGGCGGCGGTGATCGTGGCGGGGACCGCGGCGGCCCTCGTGGTGGTGATAGCAAAGGCAAAACAGGCTGGGACGGCAAACCGCGCGAGAAGTCACATTTTCGCAAAGATTAAGTAATATATTTCTGCGCTCCGCGCGGGGATATTTAAAGCCAGAAGAAAGGGGCCCGTTCGCGTGGCCCTTTTTATTTGCCCGCTATTCGATGAAAAAGATGGGTAAACGCGGCCGCACCCAAAATTGGAATGACCAGATTCACCACAGGCACCGTGAGCGGCACTGCCATTATCGTTCCCGCAATCCAAATCTGCATACGGTTCTGTTTGCGCAATTCCTTGGCCTCGCGCCGGCCAACACGGCGCACCGCAACCATCTGGAAATACTCACGCCCCAGCAAAATGCCGTTCACGATCCAAAACGCAATCGGAATGAAGAAATACAAAATCAGCGCCAGCACATTCACAACGATCATCAGCCCCAGAAACCCCAACGAATCCATGATGGTTTCGCCAATCCCAACTTGGCGCACAGGTCCAGCGTTTGGATAGTGTCGCGTTTCAACTGCATCCATGATCCGATCCAGAAACAGCCCGATAAACAGCGATGCCACGGGCACCATCAGGAAAATCGACAGCACAAACATGCTAACAATCGCAAATCCATCCAGCACTGAGGTCAGCCATTCGACCTCCCCCCACCACGGCAGGCTAACTGAATTGGGCAGCAGCCACAAAACACCCATGGTCATCAGCACCAACAGTAAAACCGTCAGCCCAACACCGCGAAAAAACACGCCCAGAAATTTAGGGTCGCTCATCTGCCCAATGGCTTTGAAAATATCGTCGAGCATTACGCGCTGACCCAAGTCGTAATTGCATCCAGATCGGGCCGTTTACGTTCGGAGGGGTCCGTGCGCGCCGTGCCCATATGCATGAACCCCGCCACGTATTCGCCGGGTGCCAGCCCCAGATGTTGCGTCAAAAATGGCTCATCAAATGCTGCCCAACCGGTGATCCAATTTGCGCCCCAACCACTGGCGAGTGCCGCGTTCAAAACCGATGTACAGCACGCGCCAACCGCCAGTGTTTGTTCCACCTCTGGGATCATATCCGTCTGCGCCAAACTCGCCACGACAGCCACGCTTAACGGGGCATTTGCGAATGAAAACCGTGCCTTAGCGGCCTGATCTATGTCCATACCAAGTTCCAATGCGCGCGCATGAATCGCATCTGCAAGCCGATTTAACGCGCCATCTTCCAGCACCAAATAGCGAAACGGCTCCAACATTTTATGATCAGGCACCCGCGCCCCGGCTCGCAAAATCAACTCCAGATCTTCGCGCGATGGTACAGGGGCCGCCAGCGTTTTATGCGACACGGATCGTCGCTCTAGCATGAAATTCAGGGCTTCTTCGTTACGTCTTGGCATATTCACTCCAAAGTAGGATCAGAGGCCACACGGACCAGCGCGGTTAAATTCGCAAGCCGTTCCATCTGGCGTCCGTTTTCATCAAAATTCTTTGGGTTCAACCAAGCCTGAAACGCTGCCTCCAACGCGGGCCACTCTTTATCAATCGCCGCAAACCACGCCGTATCGCGGTTGCGTCCTTTGTACATTGTCGCTTGGCGAAACACGCCTTCATAGGACAATCCCAACCGTTGTGCCGCACGCCGTGATCCCGCATTCAGCGCATCACATTTCCATTCATAGCGACGATAACCCGCCTCAAACGCCCATTTCATCATCAGATACATCGCCTCGGTTGCGGCGCGTGTGCGCTGCAATGCGGGGGCCATGTTGATGTGTCCCACCTCGATCGCACCCGCATTTGGATCAATCCGCAAATACGATGCAACACCGCAAAACCGACCAACATCTTTGTTCTTGATGGCGTAAAAATGCGGGTCATCCAGCTCGGACATTTCGCGCACCCATTTATGATAGGTCGCCTGCGCATGGAAAGGGCCATAGGGCATGTAATCCCAAATCCCGTCCGTCGTGTCTTCGGAATTTGAACGGAACAAATCGCCGACATGGGCCTCCGCATCCAGCCGTTCCAGCCGCGCATATTGCCCGTCCAAAACCACGCCTGCAGGCGCAGACGGCGCAACCCAATTTTTTACTGAAAACCCAACAGGCTTACCCATGCCTCACCCACTCATCTGACCTAAATCTATAGAAAACAGATAAACACGCTGGGCTAAATGTCCATGCTTACGTGCAAAAAACCCGTCATCGGATGAATTTAGGGTTATCCCCCAGATCAAGATTCGGGAAAACATCCCGCTCCAAATCGGCCTTGGCCAAGCCGAACAGGTCATGTACCGCCCAGCCGGCATATTGCCGTAAATCCGCAGTCGGCATCAAATCACGTCGCGCGTATAAATCGGCCTCGTCTAATCCTGGCCATTTACCATAAACCTTGCGCCCTTTTACGGCACCTCCCGCCAAAATCATCGCACCGCCCGTACCGTGATCCGTGCCTTGCGACCCGTTTTCACGCACCGTGCGGCCAAATTCTGTCATACACAAAACACATGTTTTATCCCAGATTGATCCCAGCTCGGCCTTCAACGTCAACAACGCCGATTGCAATTCACGCGACGCATTTCGGATGCTGCGCTGCTGGCGTTGATGCGTATCCCAGCCGCCAATTGAAAACGTCGCGAACCGCGTGTCTTCTTTCAAACGCGCCGCTGCAAAGGCCGCCAAACCGCCCGCCTTTTGCGCATTCGCGGCCTCTTTCATCTGGTTGACCATGTCATTCATGCCCGCGTCGTCGTCTTCGCTCATCGCCATCTGCGCCGTGTTCAACTCTGCCGCTAGGGTCATCGCCGTGCGCCCCGCTTGCGCAAACAACGGGTCTTTGGAATAGATTTTGTCGAGCAACAATTGCGCCTGCGGGCTTAAATCTACACGGCCCTCTGGCGCCCAGCTGGTTGTTGGAAATGCACCGCGCAACAGCAACATATTTTCGCGCCCAACAGAAAACGCCGTGTCCTTTTTCGCCTCTGGAATCAGGTCCAGCATGCGGTTCATCCAGCCGCTATCACGCACATCCGATGATACCTCAACCACGCCCGCTTCCAGCAAATCCTGACCATCAAAATGGCTGCGTTTATCGCGGTACGGCGTCGATACGGCTTGCACAAACCCCATCTCGCCCGCTTTCCACATCGGCATCAACTCACCCAGCTCAGGGTGCAACCCAAAGAACCCGTCCAAGTCCAAGTGTTTGGTTTTGCTTAAGTTCGGGCGATATTTAGCCAACATCGGATCCCCCACAGGGGCCACCACATCCAGCGCATCCATCGCCCCGCGCAGCACAATTACAACCAAACGGTTGTCCGTGGGCACAGAGGCAAACGTCACTGGCGTGACCAACGGACTGGCCGCCGCGCTACACCCAAGCGCAAGCGTTTGCGCCATAAACTTGCGTCTTGAACGATCCATGCGCCTATCTCCTGTTAAATTCGGGCGAGGCCAGCACAAGGGTCAAACCCTCCTCGCGCTGCTCCGCCCCTGCCACGGCAAATTTCAACGATTCGCCCGCCAATTCGCGCAAGTTCGCGTCGACAAATTCGCGCGGATCACGATCACCGCCCAACTGGCGCGAAACCGCCAGCGCCCATTGCAAACGCGACGCGATCCCTTGCGCCGTGATCCACGCCTCGGCCTCCTCGGGCCAGCCATTTGGTCCGGGCGCACTGCGAAGGGGTTGCCCCATGCTCGCCAGCGGCAGGGTCAAGCCACGGCGCAATTGCCCCGTTGAAAATGCATCAAAATCAGCGCGTGAGATCCCGAGCGCACGCAGGCTCGCCACCATAAATTCGAACGGTTGTCGCGCCTTTTGCCCCAGATCAACCCAACTTGCAGGGTGATCCAGCATCGCGCCGTACACCGACGGTAAATCCCCATCGGTGTTGCGATAAACGCGGGTCAGTTCATCGACCAGCGCAGGGTCAGGATCGTCCGAAATGAAATGTACCACCAGCTTTGTGACAACGTGTTTGGCCGTATCGGGATGCAGCGCCAAATCACGCAAGAACCCTTCGATATCGTCCAATCGCGCGGGGTTGCCGCCGTATTGTTTGCCCAAAATCGCCTCTGATCCCGGTTCGGCCCAGCGCGGCAAAAAATTTGCGCCATCTGGCCCAACCACTAACCCCGTCAGCAATTCCGCCGCTTGGCGCACATCGGTTTGGCTGTACGCGCCGCCAACGCCAAGCGTGTGCAATTCCATCACTTCACGGGCAAGGTTTTCGTTCAAACCCTTCACCTTACGCTTCTTTTTGTTGTTCTTCGCCGCAACTGAATTTGGCCCGATGGATCGCACTTGATCCAGAAACAGCAACATCGACGGATGCGTTGCCGCGGCCACCAACATATCCCCAAAAGAACGATTCACATTCGGTCGAATGGCCTCCTCTTGGTAACTGCCCCAGGCGGTTTGTTCCAATCTGCTTTTGGGCACGACCGTGAAATGATCGGCCCAGAAAAACACCAACCGTTCGCGAAATCCTTGGCCCGAATACATCGCGCGGCCAAACACCCGCTGCATATCGACAGCGCGCAAGGCGTTGCGCTCTTTGTTAGAGGCCCGCAACAACGGCTTTGCCTCCGCATCGCCCTTTTTGGCAGCGCGTTTATACTCCAAATACGTCCGCATCATCTGGGCCCGCTCGCCAAAGGACGGCCCGCGATACGTGGCAATCCCCGCATCGGCGTCCGTCGCTTGCGCCAACAGCATTTCCACATCGCTGACTTCGGCCTCACCCTCGGCAAAACCATATCCAAATCGAAACGCCGCTTTTGTTGCAAAACTTTGCACGTTGCTCACCTCATGCACACTTTTCCGTTAACTTAGTTTGATACGGTCCAATCGCAAAGCTCCGCCGTTGCCAAGCCACAGAATTTTCGGCAATCTATCGCCAACTTCAAAAGGAAACGACATGGAACTGTTTTACGCCAAAGGCACCGTCGCCCAAGCCGCCCTGATTGCATTGCACGAGGCCGACATCCCCTTCACCGCCACGCGCATGGATTTTTCCCAAAACGCGCAGCGCACCCCAGATTTCCTTGCGCGCAATCCCAAAGGCCGCGTTCCGACCCTGATTACAGACCACGGCGTGTTGACCGAAACGCCCGCAATGCTGCCCTATATCGCGGGGCTGAATCCTGCCGCGAACCTATTGCCAACAGATCCCTATCAGCTTGCTAAAATGAACGAACTCACCAGCTACCTCGCCTCCACTGCGCACGTAAATCACGCCCACCGTATGCGCGGCGCACGCTGGGCAGATGAACAATCCAGCTTTGAGGACATGCAGCGCAAAGTGCCTCAAAACATGCGTGACACCTACAATTACCTTGAAACCGAGGTGTTTCGCGGGCCTTGGGCTATGGGCGAACAATACACGGTTGCAGACGCCTATCTGTTCACCGTTGGCTGCTGGCTAGAAGGCGACAGCGTCGACATAAACGAGTTTCCAGCAATCGCCGCGCACGCAGCTGCGATGCGCAAACGCCCTGCCGTGATCGCAGCGCTCGCTTACTGAACGCCGTTTCGCCTTAACCACGCCTGCCACTGGTCAACAGACCCGTGGAACACGTTCAGATCAATATCGCCCGGCGCACCCGGAACCCGTCCCGTGCCTGAATATTGCCAAAAACCCCACCGTTCACCCGGATAAATCTTGGACGGGTGATCCGCCACAGATCGCAGCCAAAACGTATATCCGTTGATCCGCCCCAGATCATTTTCGTGGTAAAAATCCACGGTGGTGTAAATGATCGGCGTCTTGCCGTAATGCGCCTTCACGATCCGCAAAAACTGCCGCATCGAGGCCCGCACCGTACTAGCCTCGGGGCGTAATTTGCATGTGGGCGAGGTGTGATTCCACTCGATATCCAACACTGGTGGCAGCGCGCCATTATCCTTTGGAACATTGCGAATGTACCACGCGGCCTGCTCGCGCGCGTTGCGGCAAAAGTAATAGAAATGATAGGCACCACGCGGTAAACCAGCCTGCGCCGCACCGCGCCAATGGGTTCGAAATTCTGGATCAATATGATCCCCGCCCTCGGTTGCTTTGATAAATGCAAACGATATCTGATTGGCCCGCATCTTGGGCCAATCAAGCCCCAACTGATACCGCGATACATCCACACCGTGCACGCCGTATTGCCACGGTTTCGCGCTTGGCCAATCCACGGGATCACTGTCTGCAAACTTTGGATTACCGCCGACAATATCGGGGCTTGGCTGATTAACCTGCGTCTTAGGAACTGATTGCTGCCTCCCGCCGCCACAAGACACCAATCCAATAACCATCACTAGAAAAACAAAATACCGCATCAATACTGCCTCAAATCTTTTGCTATCAATTCACCACACGTGCCCAAAACGCCAGCCACAATTCCACTGGCGCTTAATCGGTCACAAATCCGCCGACGGGCAACTTCACGGCTCGTCGGGAATGGGCCCAGGTGGCACCGCTGGCCCCTGCGCTGCTTCTTGCGCCGCACCCGCCGCCGCTTTGCGTTGTTCATCTGTCAAATGCTCCCCGCCCGCGATTTCCACCTTCACGTTACGTTCGGCCATCTGAATGCCATTGGCATCAAAGATATCGCGTACCTTCTGATAGGCATCGCGGCGCACCAACCACTGCTCGCCCGGCTTGGTCATGAATTTCACGCCCACAACCATGTTGAACTCCTCCATCCGCCGCACCCCTTGGGATTTCAGCGTGCTCAGAATACCAGAACCGTAGTGTTCGTTGGCCTGCAATTCCGCGCCAACTTTCTTCACCAACTTTTTCACCAACTGCAAATCCGTATCAAACGGCACGCGGAATTCCAGCTTCATGATGACCCAATCACGCGAATGGTTGGTCAGGGATTTCAGCTCGCCATACGGGACCGTATGCACCTTACCACGGTGATGACGAATGCGCATGGATCGCACCGAAATGCTCTCAACCGAGCCCATCAAATCGCCCACCTCGATGTATTCCCCCAACCGAAACGCATCATCAATCAGGAAGAAAATCCCAGCAACAATATCGCGCACCAAGGATTGCGTGCCAAAGCCAATCGCGATCCCCATGATCCCGGCACCCGCCAAAATCGGCGCAATATTCACGCCAGCCGAACTCAGCACGCTCAGGCTCACCATGATCAACAGCGCCACCATCAAAATGGTGCGCAACAGCGGCAGCAACGTGAACATCCGCGCCTCTGGCCCAGGGGCTTGGCCATCCACGGGTGGTTCGTAATCCGCAACCCGTTTGTCGATCACAGTCTTGGCCCAAGTCCAGACCAGATCAGCCAGCAACAGCGCCACGATGCTGTCGATCAACACCTCCAACGCGCGCCCAACGAAACTGCGATCTGCGGACAGATCAAAAATATTCACGCCCCACGATATCGCCAGCAAAAACACCGCGCCCATCGCCAAAACAAACCGCGCACCGCGCTGCACAATCGGGCGCGTCGTGGCGTATGGGTCGGCAAATTCGGGCGCAACAGGTTCTGGCTCGCCTTCTAAAACCTCGCCAGCGGCTTCCTCTGCGATAAACGCATCTAGCTCTGTTTGGGCCGCAGCTGCATGTTGATCGTGCAAGGCCGCCGTCGATTGATCAAAGAAATGATCAATCCAAGCAGTCATCAATTTCAAACTTGGCACCGCCAGCCCAAGAATCAGAATCGCCGACATAATTGCGAACAATCCAACCAGCCACGTCACAAACACAAGACCCACCAGCCCGATCAAATAGCTGCGCCAAAACCGCAGGCTGCGCGCCCCTAAATCGTCTTCGCACAATTGGGGTACCTGTCGAAACGCGATCCAAATACAGGCCCAAGTGATCAAAACAACCACCAGCGCCAGCGCCACAGTTTGCGCCAAAGCAACCGCGCTCAGGCTGCCGCCCATATCCATATCCGCCATCCCGACAACACGGCTGAGCATAAACGACAGCGCCAATCCAAGCAGGACAGCAAACGCCAGAACGCGCGCAATCCCATGCAAATGGCGTGCAACAGGCGTGCCGTAAGGAACCAATCGCAGCTCTTGCGCATTGGGCGCCTGAAAGAACAACGAAACGGTCATGACGATGCGAAACAGCAGAACCATCACCAGAAAATCCAAAACCAAGGCTTCAACCAGCGGGTGCCAATCAAAACTTTTGAACGCACCAATACTGCCCACCGCAAAAATACCAAGGCCGCCAAAAATGATCCCAGCCCGTAAAAACGCGCCCGTCAGCTTTTCCATCGGCGCATCTTTTGGGGCCAATTCCAAACGCAACAGCGGGTACTGCATGAACTGGCGATACAGCCATTCCAACCCCAGCCCGATCAGCAGAAACGTCAAAATATAGCTCAGCGAGCGCACTTTTTGCGAGGTCGACAATTCACTGTCCCACACCTCGGACATCACCATCGGCATGCGGGGCACAATATTCCACGCCAGCACAAGCGATCGCGCCCGCTCCGCAATGCGCGACAGACGTGCATCAATTTCTTCGCGCAAACTCAACGTCGGCCCGGTTTCGACAACACCGTCCTCAGAAACACTGTCTTTCAGCCATTCCTGAACGCTCGGATCGCCCAAAAGCCGCAAAAACTCTTTCACGTCATTTGGCGAAGGCGCAGGGATCACCGCCTCCTCTGCTCCGCCAGAATTCGGGATCATTTGCGCCATCACCGGCGCGGTGAATCCAATCAAAAAGATCGAAACTAAAACTGTGCGTAAAATCCCGATCATGATGCACCTACTGGGTCAGTGGCATCCGATTTTGTCTTGCTGTAATCCAAATCCGAATAATCAGGCTCAATTACGCGCTGCACCTCTAACGCACCGTCATTTGGCACCATCTGGCAGGCCAGCCGCTCATCTGGTTCCGCTTTCCAACGCGCCAAGGTTTGCGCTTCCATCTCGGATGGCGGCGGCAGTGTTTCACCCCCCTTGAGAACCCGAACACGGCACGTACCGCACCGCCCACGCCCACGACAAATATTTGCGTGCGGCAGGCTGTTTTCATGCACCATTTCCAGCAGGGTCAGGCCCGTGTCAGCCTCAAACGCGGTCGGCAATCGCCCAGAATAGGTGACCTGCACTCGCCCACTGCGCCGTCGATACAACCGCAACCAACGGGCCGCCAAAACCAACCCAATCAGCCCCAGTGAAACCCGCGTCGCAACCTTTGGACGGTACTTGGCCTGTTCCAGAATCTCAGGGATGCGTTCGGGGTCAACAGTCGGGCCAAACTCGTTTGGGTCATTCTCCATGACATAGCCCAAACCGCCCTCTTCAACCGAAATAATCTGACGACCGCCCTCAACGTATCCCAGCATCGCCAAAATTGGCAGGGCCACCACAAACGGATAGAAAAACTTCATGATCCGCGCAGAACCGTCACGCGCTTGCAGCCAAGAATACACCCCAATTGCGCCGTGGATCCACGCGACCACCAGCATCAAAATCTGCTGCAATCCGTTAAACGGCGACACGATCCAAAACTGCCCCAACAGCAGGTAATACGTCGGCTCCAGCCCCAATTCCTTTATGGCCATCACGCCGAAAACATGCGTACCCAGCAACGGAATGATCAACATGCCGGCAATCATCTGCGCCATGTCATAGGCAGGAATGCGCAGCGTGTTGCGCCAATACAGCGACACCAACGCGACAATAAAATGGATAACCAGAGACACTTGCAGCAGGTATTTCAGGACGGCGCTCGACCAAACGCCACTGAGCGCCCAACGCCAGTCTTCCATCAACTGCACCGAATGCAGCCCAAGCGACAGGTTTGCCAAATGCATCGTGATAAACACAAACATGATCATCCCCGTGATGATCATCGCTTTCAGACGGAGTTTCGCGCCCCAAGGGCTGGCGGTGGCTGTGTCAGGCATGCTGGCTTTCCCTGTTCGCGACCCCATCATTTGCGCGGAGCCTGCGTTTGGAAAAACCTTTTACGGTTGCGGCCAAAAGGTCAAGGCAGCGGCCCTAGCCTTTGTGCAACTTTGCCGCCCGTCGCAGCCCGTTTGCCAGCATCACCACGTCAATCGCCACACAGGCGAAATTCACGCCCCAACCGATGAATTTCTCTGCCAAAACGGGATCAGGGCACATAATTCCCGCCGCTTTGCCCGCTGCGCGAATGCGTTTCACCGCGTCTTCCATCACGGCCTGAACTTCGGGCGCTTGGTCATTGCCCAGATACCCCATATCCGCCGCCAAATCCGCAGGCCCGATGAACACCGCATCCACGCCATCGACGGCCAAAATATCATCCAGATTATCAATGCCGCGTTGTGCTTCGACCTGCACGATTAAGCACATCTGATCATTTGCCGTGGTCGTGTAATCCGCAATTCCGGACCACTGCGAAGCCCGCGCAAGTGCGGATCCAACACCGCGAATACCCTCTGGCGCGTACAGCATCGCCCGCGACATTTCTGCCGCCTGCGCCCCCGTTTCCACCATTGGCACCATAATCGTCTGCGCACCCGCATCCAAAACCTGCTTGATGAACCAGTCTTCGCCCTTTGGCACCCGCACAATCACCGATGACGGCGACGCGCTCAACGCGCCAATCTGCTTTGAAATCTCGGTCGTGCCGTTCGGGGCATGTTCCCCGTCAACCAACACCCAATCAAAGCCCGCCGTGCCCGCAACCTCTGCCGCGTACCCATCGACCAGACCCAACCAAGCGCCTGTCTGTAATTCCCCGTTCGCCAAGGCTTTTTTCAACTTATTCACTGGTGCGCCCATGACGACCTCCTATTCAAAAGTGATATCCACACGGCCAAATTCACCGTAATCCGCTGCAAAATCCGATCCCGCAGGAGCCTCGATCGGGCGAATAAAACTGCCAGATAAAACCACATCGCCCTTGCTCAATCCTTGGCCATATTCTGCCAAACGCTGCACCAGCCAAACCATCCCCATCACGGGATCGTTCAACACACCAGCGCCCAAACCTGTTTCCTCAACCGTTCCGCTGCGCGACACAATCGCCCCGACCCAGCGCAAATCAAACGCATCGGGGCTGTGCTTTTTGTCGCCCAAAACAATGCCCGCATTCGCCGCATTATCCGCAATCGTATCAAACACTTTGCGCGTTGTACCACTGGCAGGATCAACCCGCAAAATCCGCGTGTCGAGGATTTCAAGCGCGGGCGCAACCCAATCCGTTGCCGCCAAAACCGCCTCGCGCGTTACATCCGCACCAGACAAATCTTCGCCCATGATAAACGCAATCTCTGCCTCGACCCGTGGCTCAATAAACCGACCATTGGGAACAACCCCACCGTGATCGAAAAACATATCGTCAAACAGGATGCCGCTGTCAGGAATATCAATGCCCAGCGCCATCTGCATGGCCCGACTGGTCAACCCAATCTTCCAGCCCTTGCGCACCGCACCGCCCGCTTCCTTGGCCGCAACAAACGCATCTTGAATGGCATAGGCATCGGCCATTGTAATGTCCGAATGCGCCACCGAAATCACGCCCATCTGCGTGTTCGTCTGCTCCGCCTCAACCAACTGCGCTGCAATCGCTGTAATTTCTTCAGGTGTCATTCGTCCACAACTCCATTGCGCAACACGCCCACGCCTTCAACTTCTACTTCTACCACATCGCCGGGTTTCAGGAAAATCGGCGGATCAAACCGCGCACCTGCCCCCGTCGGCGTACCCGTGATGATCATGTCGCCCGGAACCAGCGTCGTAAAGGTTGAGATATAGGCGATTTCATCCGCGTGACTGAAAATCATCCGACTGCTGCGATCCGATTGGCGCACTTCGCCGTTCACCCGCGTTTCCAACTTGATATCCAACAGTTGGCTCGGGTCTTTGAACGGCACAATCCACGGCCCAATCGCCCCTGATCCATCCCAGTTTTTGCCCTGCGTGACGTTAAATTTCGCATGGCGCACCCAGTCGCGAATGGTGCCCTCGTTACAAATCGACAGCGCCGCAATATGATCGAGCGCGTCTTCTTGTTTGATATGCCGCCCGCCCTTGCCGATCACCACGACGACCTCGCCCTCGTAATCCAATTGCACGGATGCCTTGGGCCGCGTCAGTGGCACATCATGCCCAACAAAGGACCGTGCAAATCGCGGGAACAAAGACATGAATTTTGGCGCCTCTTTGCCGTCTTTGTATTCTGCATTTCGCTCAGGGAAGTTCACCCCGACACAGATAATTTTTTCTGGGCGCGGAATTGGGATCTCAAACACAAACGACCCGCTCGCATGCGTCACCGCTTTGCCATTTGCCGCCGCGTCCAAAGTATCGAGCCCATCATCCGCAATCACTTCGCGCAATGTCGGCCACTGCGGAAAATGATCGGACAGGGCAATCATCCCACCGTCCGTTACCGCGCCGTAAAATGTTTGGTCGTCGGCTGAATAAGTTGCAAATCGCATCGGGAATCCTCGTGTAAGATGGGTTGAAATATAGATAACACGTTAACGAGGTTATGCAAGAAAGACTATTTCACGCGCCCGTTAACACCTATTAACGCGATTACCCTTTAAAAAAGTGCCATACAAAGTGCCATACACATGCCATACGCTTTGCATACACTTTGCATATGTTTTGCAGCCTTTTGCCATACGTTTTCAGCTTGGAATTTCGTCGTTAACCTTTGCCGTTTTCGCGTTAACGAATGACAATCGTTCAACTTGCGCCGACCCAATACCTATCGCAAAAAACCTAATTTTTGATCGAGCAGGCGAACCTTTTGCAGCGGTGCCCAAGCGTCCAAAACACGCCAAGACAAGCGCCTATTCCTCACCCGCCACGATGCTTAAACGAATCCCGTCGAAACGAATAAAGTGCGTTAGGATCAACGGCCACATCCACCACCGCAGGCTTTCCACAGGCCAAGGCTGCCGTGATTGCATCTCCAACTTCTCCAATCTTATCAACAGAGTACCCCGCCGCGCCGTATAATTCAGCCGCCTTTGCGAAATCAGGCGAAGACACATCCGCACCAATATACCGCCCATTGAAAAAGTCCCTTTGATAGGCTTTTTCCGCGCCCCAACAACCGTTGTTCATCACCACAGTAACAGTGTTAATTCCATGATCCACAGCGGTGGACAGCTCGGAAATCGTCATCCCAAATCCACCATCCCCCATCAACGAAACCACAGGGCGATCAGGCTGCGCGCACTTAATCCCCAGCCCACACGCGAAAGAGAACCCCACAAGCCCAAAATCCATCGGCGTATGGAGCGATTTTGGCGACCAGTAATTCAACGCATCCGTAGCCTGCAAACACAGGGTTCCGGCATCCATTGTAATGGCTGTATCTTGGGGGATCACATCGCGAAAAACCTTAAACAAACCAGAGGGTTGGATAGGTCCAACCCCCATCAGCGCATCCGCGTCCCGCTTGGCCAAATACGCGCCACGTTCGTCTTGAAATGCCGCTGTCCAATCCGCAATTTCATGGCGCTGAACCATGCGCCCAATGGCATCCGCAATTTGATTGGCCGCCGTCGGCGCATCGGCCCAAATCCCTACGGAAACGGGAAAAAATCGTCCAATTGCAGTGGGTTCCAGCTCCACTTGAATGATCTGCGCATCGCGATTGATGTTGTCGTAACTGTAGAACGTCGAATTAAATCCCAGCCGTGTTCCGAGCGCCAAAATCACGTCAGATTCTTTCACCAAACGCGACGCTACAACATTGCCACGCGGCCCCATCTGCCCCGCGTTTAGCGGGTGCCCAAACGGGATCGCATCGCCGTGTCCAGGTGAGGTTACAATCGGGCAATTTAGCACACTCGCCAGCCTAAGTGCAGCCTTATGTCCAGCCGTGTTTTTGATGCCCCCACCAGCGATAATCACGGGCCGCGCCGCCTTTTGCAGCAGCTCTGCTGCAGCCCTCACGCCATCGCCCCCCGCCGCGGGTAAGCTGTTGTTTCTATAATGTTTTGGACGTTGCAAATCATCGAAATCATGCTGACCAGACAGCACATCACGAGGCAGATTCAACTGCACTGGCCCACGGCGCGGCGTTAGCGCGGTGCGGAACGCCTCACGGAACATTTCGGGCACGCGGTCGGTGCTCGTCGCGGTCCATGTTTTCTTGGTAACTGGCGTGAAAATAGCCTGCTGATCCACCTCTTGAAACGCATCTCGGTACACATGCCCAGACGCCAACGCACCCGCGATTGAAACAACGGGTGAAAACGCCGCTTTGGCCTGCCCTAACCCCGTCACTAGGTTCGTCGCCCCTGGCCCATTTTGACCCGCCAAAATCACACCAGCCTCGCCAGATACCCGCGCATATCCATCCGCCATGTGGGTTCCCGTGCGCTCATCGTGCACACCGACAAAATTGATGCTTTCGCTGTCATAAAGCGCGTCAAACATCTCCATCGTGGCAGACCCAATCAACCCGAAAACAGTTTTGACTTCTTCAACTTCAATCGCAGCCACCGCCGCCTGGCCGCCAGACATCATCGCCATGTCACTTACCCTTTTTTCAGAAAATTCAATATCGGTGCACTAAACAGCACGGGGTTTTCCATCAGCCCCAAATGTTGCAATTCAGGAATGATCATGACCTGCGCCCCGGCAATTTCATCCGCAATAGCGACGCTCATTTCGGGTGTGCTGCCAGTGTCATTTTCACACGTGATAACAAGAGTTTGTGCGCTAATTTCAGGTTTAGGCGAACTCAATTCACGCACCCCATTTGCCAAAACCCATGCCGCTTGAGCGTAACTTTCAGGATCAGCAAGACCCCGCCATTCGCGCACCAAATCAGGCGATGGATCAGCGCTCGCCAAACAAGCAAGCGTAAACCACCGCTTGAGGGCCGCATCAAACGTCGAAAATGCGCCTTGCTCGCGCACTTGCAAAGCGCGCTGTTCCACAGATAATTGCCCATCTGAGCCGCGATCATGAGGAGAGTTCAATATCACCAACGCGGTTAGTTTTTGCGGGTGATCCAAAGCAAACCTGCGATTGATCATTCCACCAATGGAAAACCCAACTACAGACGCCTGTTCAACATCCAGATAGTCCAACAATACCGCAAGTTGATCAGAATACAGTTTCAACGATGCCTTAGACGGCACGGGCGCAGATTGCCCATGCCCATAAAGATCGTAGCGCAGAACGCGGAATTCACGTTCAAGCGCAGGTAACATTCCATTAAACACACCCGCGCACAGCCCAAGCCCGTGGATCAGCGCAACAACTGGCTTATCCTCGGGCCCGCTAAGCGCGAAAGCCGTGCCATCTGGGGCGGTTTTAAACACCCGCGGGGTTTTCCACATCGCGGCCCATTTCTGCTAGATCCTGATAGCGATCGCCAATTCGGTGGTGCGGGTGCCCGCCAACAGATGCCCCAAATGCGATGATCACTTCGTCGTCGGCGGGTGCGTCTGGCACGTTCAAATGGATCGTTTGATAGTGCGAACGACGCCCGCCATCATTTTTATCCATCAACGGAATCATCATCGCGCACCCAGCAGCACCGCGCGTATTTGTAAACGCGAGGTAGGATTTCGCATTCACGGCATCACGCAACTGATTGCCAAAAAACAGTGTGTGCGTAAGGGCTTGCGCGTGTTCCAGCGATCCGCCCATGCCAACGACCGATGCCTTGCCGTAGCCTTCTAACGTGTCGCTGGTCACATCCAAAATCATTTCGGTCAGTAGTTTTCCGACCACCGGACCAGATTCAATGATCGCAGGGCGCAGGTTTTCAACGTATCCCATTCCAAACCAAGGATTCTTGATAATCGCAAGCGCGGCGACCAATTTTGTCGCGGGTTCAACGGCGCGGCCTTCCTCGATCAATGTGTTTTGAACGTGCAGCAGCGTACGGCGGATTTCTACGGTCATATCTTTGGTTCCTTAGCAAAATTCGGGCATAACTTCGTCGATGAACAACTGCATCGAGCGTTTTTGATTTTCAATATCCAAGCCCATCGACGCGTAATACAAGAACCCGTCAATGCCGAGGGCTTCGTATTTTTTCAATTTCGCGATTACTTGATCGGGCGTCCCAAACATCAGATTTTCTTCCAGCATATTGGGTTCGACGCGCACGTTACCTTCTAACTCTTCAAACGGCACGGGATCAGGAAAACCATCCACAACATCGCCCTTTTTCATCATCAGATTTCCAAACAGTGACAACACATTGCGAACGGCCCCAAGTGCGGCTTGGCGATCCGCTTCATTCGCATAAACTGCCGTGTGGCGCATTGTCGTGAATTTACCCGAAAAACTCGGGTTCAAACGCGCCTTGGCATCATCCAAACGTTTCTTGTATTCTTCCAGTTCAGAAAACGGCAACGTCAGCGCCCAAGACATGATATTGCAATTGTTTTCAACGGCATAGTCATAGGTAATCGGCGCGCGCGCAGCGACCCAGACAGGCACGTTTTCTTGCAGTGGTTTCGGGCAAGACGTGGCTTTTGGAAACTGCCAATATTCGCCATTATGTTCCACATCACCATGCCAAAGCGCCTGAACGACGGGCAACATTTCTTGCATATATTTATAGCTGTCACGCTGATCTAAACCTGGTTTCATACGATCAAATTCGCGCTGATATGCGCCTGATCCGATGCCAAATTCCAACCGCCCGTTAGACAGCAAATCCAACATCGCAGCTTCGCCAGCCAGATTGATCGGATGCCAATATGCCGCATTCACCACCCCTGCGCCAAGGCGGATATTTTGCGTGTGTTCAGCCCACCACGTCATCAATTGAAACGGGTTCGGTGCGATTGTCATTTCAAGCGCGTGATGCTCCGCCGCCCAAACGATTTCGAACCCCGCTTTATCGGCCATTTTGACCATTTCAAGCGTGTGATCGCGCACCTCAACCATCGAGGCTTGGTCGGTGATGCGCTCAAGATTTATTGCAAGATGGAATTTCATTTTCGCCTCCTATCGTGGGGTAAATTGCGGTGGCAGCGGATCGGATGACATGTTCATCCACACCGTTTTGGGCCGCGTGTAATCATAAACCGCTTGGTATCCACTCTCGCGACCATAGCCAGAGTTTTTCATGCCGCCAAATTCAGCGACAGGTGAAATAACGCGGTAGGTGTTCACCCAAATGATCCCCGCCTTCACAGCCTTTGAAACACGCAAAGAGCGCGCAGAATCTCGGGTGAAAATCCCTGCGGCAAGCCCATGTTTTGTGTCATTGGCCAGCCGAACAGCCTCTTGCTCGGTCTTAAACCGCACAACGCTGACGACAGGGCCAAACAATTCGGTGTCGACAATCCGCAGATCATGGCTCGGGCAATCAACAATTGTGGGTTCAAAAAAGATCCCTTCCAGCCCCACGGGAACGGCACCGCCCGCGCGAATCGTCGCGCCCTCAGTGATCGCATGAGCCACTTCGCGTTTGATGTGATCTTGCTGGCCTTTGGTGCACAGCGGCCCCATTTCGGTTTCATCTAACATCGGGTCGCCGATCTTTACAGTCTTCGCCACAGCCACCAGTTTTTCGATGAATTCATCTGCGATGTCTTCTTGTA
The DNA here is from genome assembly GCA_018607905.1 of Paracoccaceae bacterium. Classification (GTDB taxonomy): domain Bacteria; phylum Pseudomonadota; class Alphaproteobacteria; order Rhodobacterales; family Rhodobacteraceae; genus Amylibacter. Next base: position 59,290 of record JABBAP010000039.1, read on the forward strand.
ACAACAAGCGCGAACCTGCCACGCAGGATTGACCAGTAGCGGCGAATATTCCGCCCACCGATCCGTTCACTGCACTTTCGATATCTGCGTCGGCAAACACGATAAAAGGCGATTTTCCACCAAGTTCAAGCGACACTTCGGCGAAATTCTCGGCTGAGTTTTGAATGACATGGCGCGCAGAAACAGGGCCACCCGTGAACGACACGCGCGCCACTTTTGGATGGCTCGTCAACACTTTACCGCACGGATCACCGTGGCCAGAAATGATGTTCACCACACCATCTGGAATGCCCGCCTGGGCAATCAATTTCCCAAATTCCAACATCGGTGCTGCGGCGTGTTCTGATGTTTTCAAAACAATGGTATTTCCTGCGGCCAAGGCAGGGCCGATTTTAACTGCTGACAAAAACAACTGACTGTTCCACGGCACAATCGCAGCGATTACGCCAAGAGGCTCGCGCTGTGTAAAAACAAACATGTCAGGTTTGTCGATGGGCAGGGTTTCACCCATAATCTTATCTGCTGCACCTGCGAAAAAGTGAAAAAATTCAGCTATATACTTGGCTTGCCAGCGTGTTTCTTTCAGCATTTTTCCCGTGTCGCGGGTTTCCAACGCACCCAGTTTTTCTGAATTCTCAGCCAACAGATCACCAAGGCGGCGCAAACACTGCCCGCGTTGTGTTGGCGTCATCGCAGGCCAGGTACCTGCGTTAAAAGCACGATCTGCGGCGTCTACTGCGCGGTTCACGTCATCAGCCGTTGCCTCTGGAATTTCAGCCCAAATTTGCCCTGTTGCAGGGTTAAAGCTGGTAAATGTTGCCCCGTCAGATGCTCCGACCCATTCCCCATCAATCAACATTTTGAATTGCTCTAGATTAGCCATTAATCTTCCCCTTTTTTGAATTCACCAAAACCACCGTCGAAATAAATCAAAGGCGAAATTTTGGATGATCCGGCCCAAGTCACTTGGCCAAAAAATGCAGTGTGACTGCCTTGAACAACGAAGTGCACAACATCGCAAGAAAAGCTGGTGCTGTCTTCTAAATGCGGGGCGTCCCAATCCGTGTGCGGAACATCAGAAAAACGATTCTCCACTTGTAAATCGTCACTGCCCGCAAAACGCATCGCCATTTCGGCGGTGTTTTTTGCCAACACACAGACTGCAAAATTCCCATTTTCTTCAACGGCTTTTGCAATGCGACTATCGCTGCGAAGACACACCATCACAGTTGGCGGATCAGCAGAAACAGAGGCAAACGCGCTAACGGTAGCGCCGTGTTTGCCACTGGCACCATTCGTCGTCACCACCGTCACCGAAGACGCAACATGGCGCATTGCAGCGATGAAATCTTCGCGCTTAACTGGTGGGCGTTCGCTCACTTTAGGGTCCGTTCGTGTTGTTGGTTTAACGTAGCAAATTAGAAGCAGTATTGCCCAAATCAATCTATTTGAAAAACGAATTTAATCGCATATAAAGTTCAAAATAGTTGAAGTGTCGCCATGAACCTTTCGAACCTACAAACATTCCTTGCGATCGTTGAAACGAGCAGTCTGATCAGGGCGTCCGAGAATTTGAACGTTACGCAATCCACCATCACTGCACGGCTGAAAACACTGGAACAGGAGTTGGGTCAAACGCTGTTTCTGCGCCGTAAATCGGGTACAACGATGACCGCGCATGGGGCGAAATTTTTGCGCTATGCCGAGGTAATGGTCGAGTTGTGGCGCCAAGCAAAACAGGAATCGGCGCTGCCAGCTGGCGTTACGGCATTGGTGAACATTGGGTGTCATTCTGATCTGCGAAAAGGATTGGGGCAGCGGCTATTGGATGACATATTAGGGGCAAACGAAAATCTAGCCGTGAGCGCTTGGTCGGGGTCAAATTCGGATCTGTCACACTGGCTGAACAGCGGTTTGGTGGACATTGCAGTGACCAATAACACCGCAACCGAGGATGGGTTTCGGTTACATGTTTTGGCTGATGATCCACTGATTTTAGTGTCTAGCGACCCTGCAAGTCCGATGCGATTTGATCCTCGTTACATCTTTGTTGAAGGCGGCGAGCAATTTGGGCACGATCATGCGGCATATTACGCGGACGCGGATACGGCGCGGTTGAGTTTTGGATCCGCCAATTGGGCGCTGGAGCATTTGCTTGAAAACGGAGGTTCAGCATATTTGCCCGAACGCTTGGTGACAGAGTATTTGGAAATTGAAGTGTTGTACCGCATTGTTCGCGCGCCTAAATTCAGCCGAAAGACCTATGTTATTGTGAATGAAAAGTCCGCTGATGCGTGGGATTGGTTGCCAGATGTGATCAAAAAATTGCAGCATGCAACCGAGCAAAAAGGCAACTAAAGAAATGAAAACAATAGATATTTTTGAAAAACTAGTCACCTTTGACACGACCTCGGCAAATCCAAACCTTGATCTGATCGAATGGTGTGCCGGCCTGATAAAAGACGCGGGTGGTGCGGTGACATTGATCCCTGATGAAACCGGAAAGAAGGCCAATCTGTATGCTACCATAGGGCCGCAGGGTCGCGCTGGGGTTATGTTGTCGGGGCATACGGATGTTGTGCCTGTGGCAGGGCAAAACTGGACGAAACCGCCGTTTGAATTAACCCTAGAAGATGACAAATACTTTGGTCGTGGAACCTGCGACATGAAGGGGTTCGTTGCGGCTGCCCTTGCCGCTGGGTTGGATGCGACGACGAAAAAACTTAACACTCCCATGCACTTAGCCTTTTCATATGACGAAGAAATCGGCTGTATCGGGGTGCGATCCTTGGTTGATATGCTGGCGGATGCGCCGTTTAAACCTGCGTTTTGTATCGTGGGGGAGCCGACTTCGATGCAGGTGGCGGTGGGGCATAAAGGCAAGATGGCGGCGAAGGCGGTTATGATTGGGCGCGAGGGGCATTCGGCGTTGGCACCAATGGCAGTGAACGCGATTTACATGGCGGTGGATTTCATCAATGTTTTGAGGGAGATACAAGATCGTTTGGCCCGCGAAGGTGCACAAGATGACGATTATAGTGTGCCCTACACGACCTTGCATGTGGGGAAAATCAACGCGGGTGTCGCGCTAAATATTGTGCCGAATAGATGCGAGGTTTTGTTCGAAATCAGGTCTTTGAATGAGGACAATCCAGACGCGCTTATGGAGGAAATTCGTACGCGAGCGGATGAAATAGTAGCTCGATATCAAGAAGTTGCGCCAGAAGTTGCGATTGAAATTGAACGCACACCAAATACGTATCCTGGCTTGGCAACGCCCGAGGAAGCAGAGGTTGTACAGTTCGTGAAATCCCTGCTGGGGGCCAATGACACGATGAAAGTGGCTTTTGGCACCGAAGGCGGGCTGTTTTCACAGAAAGTTGGCATTCCGACCGTGGTTTGTGGCCCCGGATCCATGGAACAAGGGCATAAACCAGATGAGTTTGTCAGCGTCGATCAATTGGCGAAATGTGATGCGATGCTGGCCAATTTAGTGGCTCGTCTGGAAGAGGGTGTTGCGTGTTAACCTTTAGTTTTTTGAGGCCTAAAAAATGTCCGCAAAGTGTATGCAAAACGTATGCAAAGCGTATGGCATGTGTATGGCACTTTTGGCGTTAACCTTTACGCGCGAACGGTGCGAATGTTGCACGCCCGTTGCGGGAAGGCACGGTTAATGAAGATGTTCCGATTGATCCGCGAGCCACATCTGGAAATCATGAACAGTGCCTTCGTAATCTGCACCCGCAAGCGGGCCACCGACGGCATGGCGCGAGTGAAGCGCCCGTTGCATGATTTCTAATTTTTCACGATCTTCACGGTTCACATCATTCCAAACGGCGATGCGGTTTGCCAGAATTCCATCGTCGAGTTCTGTGCCAAAAGTTGAAAGGGTCCAGCGGACCTCGATCTGTTCGGCACTGAGTGGAAAGATTGAGAGAGACACAAGCGTTGTCGCCGCGATGCTGACGACTTGCGTTGGGTAGGCAGCAAAAAGAGTTGAGCGTTTGCGCTCGGTTTCCGACAGGCCACTGGCCCCCATTCCGCGACCAGCGGCATTGTCTGGGTAGTTGGCGAAATAGGAGGTAAAGTTGCGCCCCGATGGGCCTTTGCGCGACAGGCCTGTGGGCGTGTAGTGATGCAATGTTTCAGGGTGCACCACGGACAGGTGGTAGCCTTCCATGAAATTCTCGACCAGTGCTTTCCAGTTGCAGTTCCACACTTCGGATGCGGTGTGGACGTGGCGGAAATTTTCAGGTTCGTAGGGTGCGATCAGGGCGTCAAGTTCGGCCAAATCAAACGGTGCTGGCGTGTCGGACAATGAGGCGTAAATGAACCCGTTGTGGATTTGTGTGGCGAACGCAGGAAGTGCGCAAGTTTTGGGATCAAATCCAGCGTTTCGCATGCGCGGGGCAGAAAGCAATTTGCCGTCAGGCGCGTAGGCCCAAGCGTGGTACGGGCACACGTGACGATTGGCGTTTCCTGCACCTTTGGCCACGGGCATTCCACGGTGACGGCATGCGTTCGACAGGACATGAATGCCGTCTTGCGTTCTCGTAATCAGAAGCGGTTCATTCAACAGTTGTTGGGTAAAGAAATCACCCACATTCGGGAGTTCATCCGCACGGCCCAGACAATGCCAACCGTTTTGAAGAACAGTCGCGCATTCCCAATCAAAAAGCGATTGATCGGTGTAAAAAGCGCCAGGCATGCTTTGCGGGGCATCAAGAGGGCTGGCGGCGATCGAAGCGAGAGTTTGGCGCAAATATTGTGTCATGGCTGACTCCTTTCTGGTTAGGAAAGAATGCCGGTTTTGCGTGTTCGGTCTGGCTTAATCGCGACCTGTCAACGCCGCTTTTGCGTGATGGGGCGGGTCATGTGAAGGTAAGCTTTGATGTTGTGGGCGGCCAATTCAGGCGCTTCGCTACGTGCCGAAATGGTGAAGCCGAGGTATTGATAAAAACCAAGGGCGGGGTTTGTTTCACGGACGTCAAGGCAAAGGGAGCTGTGGTTTTTGGCACGAGCGAGCGTTTCTGCGTGGGCAATAAGTTTGGCACCAAGGCCGGTATTTTGGGTGCTGGGTGCAACGGAAATATCAAGGACGAAAAAAGAATTTTGTGCTGGGGAAACAAAAAGACTGTCCATCTGCGCGATGGTTTCGTCGTCTAAATGGGACGGGCCGCGCAGCGCTTCAGTTTTTTCAAAACGGGATTCGACCTCGTCCCAAGAGAACGCATTGATAAGGCCACATACGGTGCCGTTCTCGATTGCGAGCGTTGTTGCGTCGTGACAATTTCCAGACCCTGTTGTGGGCCATTCCGTAGCGCAGACTGCATCCCAGTTTTCAAAAGACTGGAATTCCAGCTCCAAAAACTCGGGGTCTTCTGACCAGATTAGATCTGAGATTTCAGGCGAGAAGTTTTCAGGTTGGCCAGCGATGAGTTTCATGAATCTGCCTTTGGCGTGAACGGGTTTGGCCCCTGCACGGTGGTGTAAAAAGGGGGGAATTCTAGTTGCTGGAATAACTGTGGGTAATTTTGCAGGTGGTATACCCTGCCTTTGTGCTAAATTCGCGTTCCACAATATAAACCTTGGCTAGGTCTTCAAGCATGTCGGCTTCGCAAAAGAGCAATGCGGAGGCTTCGGCCTCGGCTTGGGAATTCCAATCCCAAGTGTAGCCGTAAGACACACCCTTGGAGACGGCAAAGGCCCCAAAGCGGCCTTCACGTTGTTGCGTTAAATACTCTTCGTTGAAATCAATGGTCGCGCCTTGTGAAAACCCAACGAGGTCGTCCGATTTTGCGTCTTGTCCTTTAGGAACAGACACCGCGTACAGCTGGCATTTGGCAGGGCTAGCATCTGTGTTGCAGCGGTTTTCAGCAGTTTCGCGGGCAGCTTTGAGGCTGCCATAATCGCTGACGCGAAAGCTCTGTCCGCCAAACGGGTTGATGTAGAATGCGCCAAAATAACGAGGCTTTTCTGAGAATTTCGCAAATTCTGCGGTTTGATCGGTGCCAAGTGTGAGGGTCGAAAGCACCGCGACTGTAGCCTCTTCGCCGAACTTTGGCGTATCGGCGAATGTGGGTGCATAGATAAGTGTGGCAATAATGGCGATGGATGGTGTTTTGAACATTTAGAAACCTCGGAATCGATGTCAGTGCAATATTCGTTTAGTTTAGCGCGAAAATAGCGTTTTGCAGACAGAAATAAACGGTGCCGCCGCTTTTGGGAGGGTGCTGCCCTTTTTGGTGGCCAAAATCGTGTTGGATGCGCGCGTCTCGGCGGCAAGTGGGCGCGTGACCAGCGCATGGCCGTCATAGCTGAGGTTGGAGGCGGGTTTGGTGGCTAGAATTGAAAAGCCGAGGCCGTGCCCGACAAGGCCGCGCACCATTTCGTAGGACGGGCAGCGATATTTGATTTGGGGTGTAAGGTTTTGCGCCGCAAACAGCTGGAGGAAATATTCCCCTGAGGGCGGCACATCGAGCAGGATCATCGCGTGATCGGTGAGGGCCTCCAGTGTGAGGTTGGGTTCATCCGCGAGAGGATGGTTTTCGGCCAGCAGAATGTAGGGGCGCAACGTCGACAGCGGCGTGGCGTCAATATCGTCGGGCAGATCAATGTCTGTCGTCAGCGCGATATCCAGCTCGCCAGTGCGCAAGCCTTCGATCAGACGGCGATGATCACCGTCCATAAACCGCAAGTCGGTGCTGTCGTCTTGGGCAAATTTGGCGATGATTTCAGGCATCATAAACGGGCCGAAGGTGTGAAAACAACCAATGCGCAGGGCGGTGTCTGATTGGCTGGTGGCAAGGGACGTGACGGGATCAATGCGGATGGTGCGCCCGTAGGCGCGATTGGCGTAAATCAGCGGGGTGCCGCGTTTGGCGGTAAAAATATCTTGGACTTCGCCGACAAAAACGTGGTGGGTTCCGATGCGCTCGGCGGAAATAACTTTGCAATCAAACGCGACCAGCGGGTCCACAACGCGCGGTGCGCCTGTTTCCATCGGGGCCCAATCGGCACAGTCGAATTTATCAAGGATTTCTGCGCTGAAACGACCTGCGAACGTGTCAGAAATGAACGATTGGTCATCGCGCAGCAAATTGACGCAAAAATTTCCATTTTCGATGATGAATGGCGCGGCCGTGGCCTCGTGATGGACGCAGACGAGCAATGTCGGCTTTGAACTGTCCGCAGAAACGGAGGTCATGGCGGAAACCGTGACGCCTGCTTTGCCGGCGGGGCCATTGGTTGTGACGATGTTTACGGTGCAGGCCGCGTGGGACATTCCGCCCAAGAACGCTTCGCGCAGGGCTGCGTTTTGGGATGTTGGGGTGTTCACTTTTGCGCAGCCTGCATTCGGGCGTTGATGTAGGTCGCAAAATCATAATTCGGACGCTCAAGATGGGACAAGTGACCCGGTTCTGCCATGTGCGAACAAATGCCATTGTAGACCTTTTCGGTGCAACCACGATCCTCGATATTCACGTCATCCAACAGGGTTTTCAGATCGGCGAGGTTTTTCAACGCCTCCTCATCCTGCATCCATTCTTTGGACATACCGCCACCGAAATTGATGCGCACTTTGCCAACACCTTCGGGGTGCAGGGTCAGGTACCAGAAATAGCCGGGCGTCAGCGTAATCAGCAGGCTGGGATAAATCGCCAGAAGGTAGGTTGTGCGACGACGTTCGCCTTCCATGCGATCATTATCTGGGTGCGCCAGCGCGATTTTCAGCTGATCGTCTTTGAGGATGGTATGGTAATTGAAGGCGGGTAACCCCGGTGGGCAATCCATTTCTTCAAGTTTGGAAAACGCACCGACGGTGCCTGCGTGACAGACTGGCAGGTGGTAGCTTTCCATGAAATTCTCGGCCAGAACCTTCCAATTTGTGTCCCATACGTGGGATTCAAAGAAAGTTTCTTGGTAATTGGCCATATCGTAATCGCCAATCATCTCTTCAACTTGGGACAGTTGATCAGCCACATCTGGCGCTTCGGAATTAAGGGAAACAAACACCCAGCCGAGCCATTCTTGGCAGCGAACTTGGGGCAATTTGTAGTGTTCCTTGCAGAACCCTTCGTTCAGGGTCATGGCGGGTGCGCCGCGCAAAGAACCATCAAGGTTGTAGGTCCATGCGTGGTACGGACAAACGATGGAACGGGCATTGCCGCGACCATGCAGCAGGGTGGACATGCGGTGCAGGCAGACGTTGGATTGTGCGCGAAGTTTGCCGTCTTTGTCGCGGATCACCATGATCGGCTGGCCCGCGAGGTCTTGGGTGACGAAATCGCCCGCGTTTGGCAGGGCATCAGCGCGGCCCACGCAGAACCAATCTTTGGAAAAGATGTCTGACAGTTCGCGGTTCAGAAATTCCTCGGAGGTATAGACCGAGGGCGGCATGGCCCGTGCTTGTTCAAAAGGTTGGCTGACGTTTTGGTTCAGCAATTCAACAGCGTTCGGTGTTTGATCAAGCATGGAAAGCACTTTCAAAAGACTCAGTGATGGAAATCATAGTGTTGTAGCCCCTAAAAACAACTCTCAAGCAGGGCGCGCGTGTTCGTTTGCGTCATCTCTGTCGGATTTCCGCCAACGGAGGGATCAATTAATGCGCCAGCCACCAACGCATCCATGTCAGGATCGATGACGCCCAAATCCGTCAGGTTTTTGGGGATGTTCAGCGCTGCTGTCAGGTTGCCCACATAATCATAGAACCCATCGTACCCGCCTGTGATCCCAAGGTATGCTGCGGCATCTGCAAGGCGGTGTTCAACGGCGGGTTTGTTAAAGCGCAGTACGGGTTGCATGACGACCGCGTTGGTAGTGCCGTGATGCGTGTTGTGATGTGCGCCGATGGGGTGCGACAGGGCGTGGATCGCACCCAGCCCTTTCATAAACGCAGTCGCGCCCATGGTGGCAGCGACCAGCATTTGTGCGCGTGCGTTGATGTCTGTACCATCTGCGTAGGCCGTGATGAGGTTGTCTTTCACCAGTTTCATGCCTTCAAGCGCGATGCCTTGGGCCATAGGATGGAAGTGGGGGGAACAGTATGCTTCGAGGCAGTGGGCGAAGGCGTCCATGCCTGTGCCAGCGGTGATCATTGGGGGCATGCCGATGGTGAGTTCGGGATCAGAGATCACGATGGAGGGCATAACTTTTGGGTGGAAGATGATCTTTTTCTGGTGAGTTTCAGAATTGGTGAGCACAGAGGCGCGGCCAACTTCTGATCCCGTGCCAGCGGTTGTTGGCACGGCGATAATTGGGGCGATTTTGTCAGCATCGGCGCGGGTCCACCAATCATCCACATCTTCAAAATCCCAGACGGGACGTGTTTGGCCGCACATAAAGGCGATCATTTTGGCCAGATCAATACCAGAGCCGCCGCCAAATGCGATAACGCCGTCGTGGTTGCCTTCGGCGTAAGCCTTAAGGCCGACTGCGAGGTTTTGCTCATTCGGGTTTGGGTCTACTTCCGAGAAAATCGCGCGTTCAAATCCTGCTTCCTCAAGCACAACCAGGGCTTTGGCGGTGATGGGCAGATTGGCCAAGCCGCGATCCGTAACCAACAGAGGGCGTTTCATATTGGTGGCGCGGCAGGCCTCGCCAAGTTCAGAAATGCGCCCAGCGCCAAAGCGGATGGGTGTCGGGAAGGACCAGTTGGCGGTGAGGGTCATGGCTGCGTTCTTTCTGCATTCATTTTGTGATCAGTTTGCGCGAAGCTTGGCCGAGGATGAAGGGATTCGTCCACGACAAAATAGCGGAGTGCTAACGGTTTGCTTTTAGGCGGGTTTGCAGTTCAATTGCCACGCCGACACCCAGCAGGACCAATCCGTAGGCGACCAAGAGTATGAGTGCGAAAACGAAACCTGTCATCATCGTGTTGGCGAACGTGACAGGCAAGGTTGTACAAGCGGTGAAGCCGAAATTTGCTTCGTGGGTGCAGGTTGATGTGATCAGTTTGATGATGACGATTAGGATCGCGAGGAGCGGTGCGCCCCACGCAACCGACCTGTGCAGCCAGAATTTTAGTTTTGGGCTGATTGTGTAGCGCGCCCAGATCAGTGCGGCGACAAAGGGCAGCGTGATCGACAGGAGTGATGTTAACAGGTCAGATGACATAGGTGTACGGGTTCCACAAAGGCCGATTGGGTCTGTGGCGGGTATTTCAGTTTTTGAGGCAAAGCGCCAGCGGCCCGCGCAGGCGGGCAGAAAAGGCGGGCGGAAATCCACACGCCAATTTTTTAGGGTGGTCGGTTAGTTTACGGGTTTATCCGCCAGAACTGTACCGATCTGGTTGCCCACATCAGTTGTTCCATCCACGGTCATTGCTACAATAACACCACCAATAACTGCCATTGTAGCTGTCAAAACAACCCAATCCACGGTCACGGCGCCATCGGCGTCTGTCATCCAATTTCTAATACGTTGAACTGCTTTCAACGGAGTCTTATCGGCGCACTTCTTGGTACACAAAATCATTTTACTGCCTCTCAATTGGGTCCGAGTGCTCGTCCACTCGGAATACCTAGAACGCGTTTACCTGCGCCTTGCGGAGAATTTGTGGCAAATTGTGGCAAAATAAAGGTAATTACACTTCTAGTTGATTTTGTCGAAAAAGTATCTGTTTTGAAGAGTGAATTACAACAAGGTTCGGACAGACCAGAGTTCTGGGAACAGTTCGACTTGTAACATTTTGTGCAGGTAAGACACGCCGCCCGTGCCCCCTGTGCCGCGTTTGTTGCCGATGATGCGTTCGACTGTTGTAACGTGGTTAAAGCGCCAACGACGGAAATAATCCTCAAAATCCACCAGTTTTTCGGCCAATTCGTAGGCTTCCCAGTGGGTTGTCGGGTCTTGGTAGATTTGGCGCCAGACATCTTCGACCCCTGCATTATGGGGCAGTTTCTGGGACACGTCGCGGGTTAGAACATCGGCTGGAATGTTAAACCCTTTGGCGGCGAGGGTACGCAAGACCGTGTCATAGAGGCTTGGTTTGGCGAGTTCGTCTTTCAGGGCAGAATGCAGATCATCGCGGTGTTCGTGGGGCTTTAGCAATGTGTGATTGCGATTGCCGACGATGTATTCAACCAGTCGATATTGATGGGATTGAAACCCCGAGGATTGGCCCAGATCATCGCGAAATTCGGTGTATTCGGACGGTGTCATGGTGCGCAGAACATCCCACGCGGAATTAAGCTGTTCAAAGATACGCGCGACACGGGCCAGCATTTTGAACGCCATACGGGTTTCACCGCGTGCAATAATGTCCCGTGCGGCGTTCAGTTCGTAAATCGCAAGGCGAAGCCAAATTTCGGATGCTTGGTGTTGAATGATGAACAGCATTTCATCGTGGGCATCCGAAAGCGGGTGTTGCGCGTTGAGAATTGCATCAAGGCCCAGATAGTCCGTGTAAGACATCTTATCTGAGAAGTTCAGCATAGCAGAATCTGGTGTGGTGTCATCGGTCATGGCGCGCCCTTTTTGGGGAAGCTATCGGATGAAAATAATGGAAACAAGATTTTTATTTTAAGTATAAAGTAATTTTGACCTTATGGCGTCGGTTCCCATTCGCCATGTCTAAAGTTGGTTTCTGGGCCGCGCTGCGTGACGACCAGTTTGCAGCCCGAAGGTGAGACGGAAAAATGTTCTGAACCCGGCGCAAGAGAAACAAATTCGCCAGCGACGTATAGATGCCCGTCGTGATCTTGCAGATCGCCCTCGACGATGTAAAATTCCTCGTCCCCATTGTGGCGATGCGGATTGCATTTGGTTCCCGCCGCCATGATCATCAGGTAACTGCCCTGCCCTGTGGTTTCATCAAAGGAGACATTTTTCCAAAGCACGTCCTGCCCCTCAAGGCCGAGCATGTTCATCGGTACAAAGGTTGCAGGATCAAACGTGGCAACAGTGCGGTAATCGGCGAGTTTTGGCATCAAAGGCTCCTTTCCTTCAATCTGCACGGATTTTAGCACAGACGTCAAAGTTTTTCGGGCTTTGATGCGCCCCATTCGCCCCAGTTTGACCTTTCCCCTAGCCAAGTGGCATTCCTTACTGTAAGGCCGCGCCAAACACCTTATTTTCTTGTACAGGCGCATCCAGATGGAACTGAGAAATATTGCGATTATCGCACACGTTGACCACGGCAAAACAACGCTCGTAGACGAGCTGCTGAAGCAGTCCGGTGCGTTCCGTGAAAACCAAGCCGTTGCAGAACGCGCAATGGACAGCAACGATCTGGAGCGCGAGCGCGGGATTACGATTCTGGCCAAAGCGACATCCGTTGAATGGAACGGCATGCGGATCAATATCGTTGATACGCCAGGCCACGCCGATTTCGGCGGCGAAGTTGAGCGCATCTTGTCCATGGTTGATGGTGTGGTTCTGTTGGTGGATGCCGCAGAAGGCCCAATGCCACAGACAAAGTTTGTGACCTCCAAAGCATTGGCGCTGGGTTTGCGCCCAATTGTTGTGCTGAACAAAGTCGACAAGCCGGACGCAGAACCTGACCGCGCACTTGATGAGTGTTTTGATCTGTTCGCCAGCCTTGGTGCAGATGATGACCAGTTGGATTTCCCATCCATGTACGCCTCTGGCCGTTCTGGTTGGGCCGACATGGAATTGGACGGACCACGCCAAGATTTGAACGCTTTGTTCGAATTGATCGTAAAGCACGTTCCTACACCAAAACAAATCGAAGCCCGTGATGAGCCGTTCCGCATGTTGGCAACAACATTGGGCGCTGACCCGTTCATTGGCCGTATTCTGACAGGCCGCGTAGAAGCAGGCACGTTGAAAGCCGGCGAAACAGTGAAGGCGCTGTCGCGTGATGGCACACAGATCGAAAGTTTCCGCGCCACAAAGATCATGGCGTTCCGTGGATTGGCGCAACAAGCCATCGACGTGGCCGAAGCAGGTGATATCGTAACGCTAGCAGGTATGTCCAAGGCGACTGTTGCTGATACGATTTGCGCGATGAGCGTGACCGAAGCGATCCCAGCACAGCCGATTGATCCGCCGACCATTTCCGTAACCTTTGGCATTAACGACAGCCCGCTGGCTGGTCGCGATGGTAAAAAGGTACAGTCCCGCGTTATTCGTGATCGTCTGATGAAAGAAGCCGAAGTGAACGTCGCGATTAAGGTGACAGACACGGAAGGCGGCGAAGCATTTGATGTTGCGGGTCGGGGCGAATTGCAGATGGGTGTTTTGATTGAAAACATGCGTCGCGAAGGTTTCGAGTTGTCAATTTCACGCCCGAAAGTTCTGTTCCAAGAGGTCGACGGTGTGCGTTGCGAGCCAATCGAGGAAGTCACCATTGATGTGGATGACGAGTATTCCGGTGCGGTTATTGAAAAAATCACGGGCGCGCGCAAAGGCGAGATGACCGAGATGAAACAAGCGGGTGCTGGCAAAACGCGGATCATCGCGCATGTGCCGTCGCGTGGTTTGATCGGCTATCACGGCGAGTTTTTGACAGATACGCGCGGCACAGGTGTTTTGAACCGTGTGTTCCACGAATGGGCACCGCACAAAGGTGCGATCCCAGGTCGTCGCGCGGGTGTTCTGATTTCTATGGAAAACGGCACGTCGGTATCGTTCGCATTGTGGAAACTGGAAGATCGCGGCAAGTTCTTTATCGGTGCGCAAGAAGCAGTGTACCAAGGTATGATCATTGGCGAGCACAACCGTGAGAACGATCTGGAAGTGAACCCGTTGAAAGGCAAGCAGCTGACCAACGTGCGGGCCTCTGGTACGGATGAAGCGGTGCGTTTGACCACGCCTGTGACATTGTCACTGGAACAAGCGATTGCCTATATCGACACGGATGAGCTGGTAGAAGTAACGCCAAATGCGATCCGTCTGCGCAAAATCCATCTGGACCCACACGAGCGGAAACGCGCGGCGAAATCCTATAACGGCTAACGCGTCTAAAATCTGTTTTGTTAAGGCATCGTATCACCCGATACGGTGCCTTTTCTTTTGGCATTGGCGCATCGGTTTCGTTTCAGCTTTGCCCAATAAAGTGGCAATTTTTAGTTGCACCCCATGCGGCATTCTGTCCTTATAGTGGTGTGCCACGTGATGCTCGGGGGCATATGCTCGGGTAGATGTGGCCATTTCTTAACCAACACAGGGGCCATCATGCCACGCCAAGCAGAACCAAGTTTCCGCGAATCCACCAACATCATGTTCAACAACGCCGTAAGTTTGCTGGATTTACCCCCCGGATTGGTCGAGAAGATTAGGGTTTGTAACGCAACCTATACAGTGCGATTTGGCGTTCGATTGCGCGGCGATATTCAGACGTTCACGGGTTATCGCTCGGTTCATTCCGAACATATGGAACCTGTCAAAGGTGGCATTCGCTATGCGATGTCAGTGAACCAAGACGAGGTCGAGGCATTGGCCGCATTGATGACCTATAAATGTGCGCTGGTTGAGGCACCATTTGGAGGATCAAAGGGTGGTTTGTGCATTGATCCACGCGAATGGGACGAGCACGAGTTGGAACAGATCACACGACGGTTCGCCTATGAACTGGCCAAACGCGACTTGATCCATCCGTCGCAAAACGTCCCTGCCCCTGATATGGGAACGGGCGAGCGGGAAATGGCATGGATTGCCGATCAATACGCACGAATGAACACCACCGACATTAACGCGCGGGCCTGCGTGACCGGCAAACCTATTTCGGGCGGCGGCATCCAAGGCCGCACCGAAGCCACAGGGCGCGGCGTGCAATACGCCCTGCAGGAGTTTTTCCGCCACCCCGAAGATATCAAAATGGCGAAAATGTCTGGCACGCTGGATGGGAAGCGCGTCATCGTTCAGGGCCTTGGCAATGTGGGCTATCACGCGGCGAAATTCCTGTCTGAGGAAGACGGCTGTAAGGTTACGGGCGTGCTGGAATACAATGGCTGTGTGACCAATCCAGATGGCATTGATATCGAAGCGTTGAAACAGCATTTGACGGAACATGGCAGCCCTGATGGATTTGCGGGCGGTGAAATTCACGCGGCTGATGCGCCCATTATGGAGATGGATGCGGACATTCTGATCCCCGCTGCAATGGAAGGTGCGATCAATCTGAACAATGCTGACAATATCAAAACACCGCTGATTATCGAGGCTGCGAACGGCCCCGTGACATCTGGTGCTGATGAGATTTTGCGCGAAAAAGGCTGTGTGATTATTCCCGATATGTACGCGAATGCGGGCGGTGTGACGGTTTCGTATTTTGAATGGGTCAAGAACCTGAGCCACATTCGATTTGGCCGTATGCAGCGCCGCCAAGAAGAAGAGCGCCATCGGTTGCTGATTGACGAGCTGGAAAATGTGTCGGGGCAAAAGCTGTCTGACACGTTCAAACAACGATATTTGCACGGCGCGGGGGAGTTGGAATTGGTGCGATCTGGTTTAGAAGACACGATGCGCGGCGCCTATCAAGATATGCGAAAAGTTTGGCATGAGCGCGACGACGTGCATGATCTACGCACGGCGGCATATCTGGTTTCGATTGGCAAAGTTGCCGACAGTTACCGCGCTAAAGGTCTGTAAATAAGTATAAAAATTTGGAATTTTGGGCGTTGCCGTGGCAGCGCCCTTTTTCTGTGGCGCAGAAAATATGCAACGCCGGTTTGGAAACAATGTTGAGGTGAAAGATCAAATTGTTCACAAATTATGCGCCCCGAGCCGCACTCAGTTAACCATTTCTAACGCTCGATCGATCAAAGTTAACGCAAATCATCATCGACCTTTTTAAAAGTTGGAGGAAAATATGGGCGTTACTGTAATGATCATCATGGGACTGCTGTCAGTCTTGGCTATTTCAAGTATTGATTTCGATCAGTTTGACGAGATCCGTGCAAGAATAGAAGAAGCGCGCGCCGAACAAGAAAACCAAGAAGAGGTTTTCGAAGATACATCAGAGTTGGGATGGTTAGATGTTCCCGATAATCTGCTGACATTTGCAACGACTGAGGCTGATGTTGAAGCCGAAGTTGAGACAAAAGTTGAAGCAGTTGCCGCCCAAGAAACCACTGGCGAGGAGGCGGAAGACGACTTGTTTGACGATATTTTTGCGAATGACACAGAACTTGATCCAGAATTATCTGCCGATGCAACCTATGGTTTGTGGCCGTTCGAGGAGCAATCAGACGAGGCAAATCTGGACGCTGATCTGAATGCAGAAGATGCTAAGGACGGTGAGCTGATCGAATTGGCGACTTATGATCCAATGGCGGATAAAATCGCCAAAGACATTCCGCCCAAGGGTGCGGTGACAAACCAAAATGGGGTGTCGGAATTGGACGTAAATGAAGACGCGCTTGTTCAAACGGCCAGCTCTGATTTCAAAGGATTGGAACCAGAAGATGAGCAGCTGCAATTAGCCGCTTAATCGCGTTACGCGTTTTCTGGCCCAAGTGATCGTTCCATGATCAGCACTTCGATTGCTTGGGCCAACTGCTTATTTTGTGCTGGATGGGTAGCCCCACCAACTCCCAATCGGCGGCCCAAACGCCAGTACAGCCCAGGGGCCCAGCCCTTTGGCTCGGCTTCATGAAGACGCACCAAAAACCCGTTTGAGGGTTTGAATGCAAACACGCCACGATCGACTTCGGCCATATTGTACAACGCACAAACCTGTTCGTTTTTCGCGTCAAACAAACCTTCTTTGGTCAGGTACAAACCATGTTTGGCAACGCGAAGGTTCCACTGTGCCTGCCAAATAAACAAAACGCCAATAACGGGAACGATGATCTTAAGAAACAGCGCGTCAGGCGGGCGTGAAAATGTCACCCAGATCAGCAATACCCCCAATATGCCAAGCGCAATTGCGCCAAACCAACGGCGACCAAGTGAAGGTTCCAATTTTACGATGACATCGTTCATTCCCTATTTAAACAGCAACATCAAAGCAGTTTCCAGTGCCTTTTCCGTTACCCTGCCCTGCCAAAGCGAAACGCCGCCAGTTTTCGAAAACCATCGAAGCACGATCTACCCGTCTAGCGCTTCCCTTGAGGGACGACTTCGTATCCCGCCTCTTCCGGCTCATCATCTGTCATTTCAGGCGGGAAGCCGGGCGCTAAAATATCGAGTCCCGTTGATTCCTCGAGCCGTTTGATAATGTTCGGCGAAAGTTCGCGTTCCCCAAATCGAGCGATACCATCATCAAAGATTTTACAAATAAGCGGCGAGATTTCGAGCGGCACATTGTTACGTTCAGCAATTTCTTGAAACAGGCCAACGTCCTTTTTCACAAGGTCCATCGTGAACGAAATATCGCGCGACCCGTTCAGAATGACTTGGCTTTCGGTAACGTGGCTAAACGAATTTCCCGATGAAATTTTTATCGCTTCATAAGCGGTGTTCAAGTCCATCCCGGCTGCTTTGGCGGTAACGAGTGCTTCGGCATTTGCGACGAGGTGCACCGTGGCGAGGTAATTGGTCAGTACCTTAAGCATGGAAGCCGATCCAAGCGGGCCCGTGTGCAAAATGCGCCGGCCCATTGTTTTAAGAAACGGAAGAATGCGATCAAATGTTGGGCGATCACAGCCCGCAAAGATCGAGATATTGCCAGTATCTGCGCGGTGGCAGCCCCCCGACACTGGGCAATCAACCGCAGCGCCACCGGCGGCAATGACCAACGCGCCAAGACGTTCTGCCTCCGCCTGATCTGTGGTGGACATTTCCATCCAAATCTTACCCTCTTTTACCTCGGGCAACATTTGTTGCAACACGGCGTCCGATGCTGCAGGCGATGGCAAACAGGTGATGACAGCATCACAATCGCGCATCAATTCCGCCGGATTGGCCGCAGCTTTCGCCCCTTTGGCAACCATCGCATCAACCAGATCGCGGTCTAAATCGAGCACTGTCAAATCTATGCCATTGCGCAACAAACTGCCCGATAATTTGTGCCCAACATTGCCCAAACCAATAAATCCAACCTTCATAATCCGTCCCTTTTTGATGTTCGCGTTTGCGCCATGACACGATGCCAGAACACAAAAGGATAGCCTGTAAACGACACATGATGTCGGGTTTGGCAGCGAGGGGGTTGCGCGCCAAATTACCTGTCGTAAGGTAGGGTTATGACCTGGCCCGCGAACACCCCAAAACGAGACGACGATGCCCTTGCGGGTATTGAAGTGACGGACGATTTTGAACCCTTCACCCAGCGCAATGATGCGTTTAGCCGCGCGATGTGGGATGACACGGTTCGCACACCAAAAACAGATGCGTTTTTCGCCAGTTATCGGATGGAGGCTGCCCCACGGCGCGGGGACGGGTTTACGCAAAAGGATTTCGCGCTTCGCAATGCGTCTTGGTTGATTTCGGATGTCGTGTCAGATCGAAGCGCGGCAGACGGACGTCGCGAAGGGTTTCAAGCACCAATTGCCGCAGATACGCCCGTGGCACCAGAAGCCGTTGAGGTTGATGACCCTGCGAAAATGGCCGCAGAAGTGAAGCGCATCGCGACATTTTTTGGCGCAGATTTATGTGGCGTTACGGATTACGATAGGCGCTGGCTGTACGCGAGCCGCGTGGATACGCGCGATATGTCGGCGGCAGAAAATGAGCTACCCGAGGGTATGACCAGCGTGATTGTTCTGGGCCACCAAATGGACGAAGAATTGGTAGCGACCTATCCGTCCGCTTTGGCGGGCGCCGCGACTGGGCGGGAATATTCGCACGAAGCGGCGATCGTGATGCAGGTGGCCGCGTATATTCGCAATTTGGGGTATGAGGCCGTCGCCTCGATGAACGACACGGGATTGGTGATCCCGTACGCGGTGAAGGCGGGATTGGGCGAATATGCGCGCAATCAGCTGGTGATCACGCCAGAATTTGGCCCACGTTTGCGGTTTTCAAAGATATTTACCAATCTGCCCTTAGAGCACGATGCGGCAAAGCCTCTGGGTGTGCGTGCGTTTTGCGATATCTGCACCGCCTGTGCCGATGCCTGCCCCGTTAAGGCCCTGCCCTTTGGCCCGCCCAGCGATACGCAACCGAATGTGAGTGCTATCAAAGGTGTCCGAAAATGGACATCCGACGCGGAAAAATGTTTTGGTTTTTGGGCGAAATTGGCGTCTGATTGCGCGATTTGCATGCGGGTTTGTCCGTTCAATCGCGATTTCACAAAGTGGTATCATCGCGCATGGTTAAAGCTGGCATTGTCCCCTTGGCGGCGCGTTGCGTTGCGGTTGGCAAAGGACCACGGCAAGCGCAAAAAACCATCTGATTGGTGGCGTTCGAATTAAACGAACAGTGCATTTCGCCTGTCGACCTTGGTGAACGGGCATCGTTTGTTTACGTTCGAGACAACCTATTTATCGGAGGGCCGTAATGTCCATCAGACCCGTGAAATCAACCAGTCTCGCGCAGCCCACAATTGAGGGGGCTGGCGTTCACTTGCACCGCGCATTTGGGTTTCAGGACCCAACAGAATTGGATCCGTTCCTGTTGTTTGACGATTTCCGCAATGATATTCCAGAAATGTATACCGACGGATTTCCGTGGCATCCCCATCGTGGGATCGAAACGATTACCTATGTTTTGTCTGGTGAAGTGGATCACGCGGATAGCCTTGGAAATGAAGGTAAATTGGCGGCGGGCGATGTGCAGTGGATGACCTCTGGGTCTGGTATATTGCACCAAGAAATGCCGCGCGGAAATGCCAACGGACAGATGCATGGGTTTCAATTGTGGGCCAATTTACCGCGCGATCTAAAGATGACCACGCCACGATACCAAGATGTTGAAGCCAAGGAAATTCCTGTCATTCAAGAAGATGACGGCACGGTTGTGAAGGTGATCGTAGGGAATTTCTGGGGCAAGACGGGGCCTGTTGATGGCATTGCCGCCGACCCGCAATATCTGGATGTGTTTGTGCCTGCTGGGGTTAAGAAAATCCTGCCAGTGGACACATATCGCCGTGCGTTTGCCTATGTTTTTGAAGGGGCTGGCGTGTTTGCTGGTGCATCGGCGCCATCTGGTGTGCTGCTGGAAAAAGAGGTGATGGGCGAAGAGGTCAACATTCGTGATTTGTCGGGCAATCGCACATTGGTAAAATTTGATACGGGCGACAGTGTGACGGTGCAAGCGGGCGAAGAAGGCATCCGGTTTTTGCTGATTTCGGGCAAGCCGATTGAAGAACCCGTGGCGTGGCATGGGCCGATCGTGATGAACACGCAGGAAGAATTGCAAACCGCGTTCAAGGAATTGCGCAACGGGACGTTTATTCGCCCCGCGCATTAACGCTCAGATCGCGCCGAGCCATTTCAGCAGGGCAAAATAGACCACGCCAAACATCATCAGGTTCATCACCAAAACACCGAGCCAGTTGATGCGTTCGCGCGATTTATCACGGGCCACATTCACGCGGCCAAACGCTTTGCGCTGGTTGTTTAGAATGGCGTCAACGCGTTTGCGATCCACTTGTCCACGACGACGCGGATGGGCGGTGCGTTTTTGGGTTTCTTCCAAAAAGGCAACATCTTCGGCCACACCACGGGGCAAACGGCGGCCAGCGCGGCGCAGTTTTTGGGCAAGCGAGCCCTTTCGCGTGTTAAATTTGTCCGACACCATAGCGTCGATCTCGGCTTTTGCCGTCTCGATTACATCGTTACTCACAGGTCATATCCCCCCAAAGGATGTCCCTTGGGTAAATGCTTCCTTAACGATTCTCAAGCTATTTGAACGCGTCTGGTTAAAGCTGTGACTTTTGCATCAGGTCTGGCGGTGCAAAAACGCGGCACGATATGTCTGCGGAAACGGATTTTGGATCAAACGTGATGGAGCCTGCGACCACGTCGCATCCTGTGGCGCGTTTGATGGCGTTTACGGCGGGGGCCATGTCATCTGTGATCGACTTCGAACCCATTCGGATGGCCACTGCGCTGCCGTTTTGTGCGAAAACGGCGTAATCGTTGCTGGCGGATTTGATGATGTCGCCGCCCACCACGCGGTTTTGGGTGGGGAGTTGTGAACAGGCCGCCAAGGCGACGACCGTTAGTGTGAAAAAACCTGCTCTCATTGTCTTGCCCTTTTTGTTTTTGATTGGGGCAAGGATGGACGGGTTTGGTTAATCTATCGGGGTGTTTAGGCCGATTGAATACGTTGGATTTAGGGTGAATTGGTAAGGCTGCGCGGGCGCTTACTTTTTCTTCACAAACTCGGTCAGGATGACGATACGCTGGCCCTCTACCCTGCCCTCGATGTGGGCGGGATTGTCTGTCACGATGGAAATACCGCGCACAGCGGTGCCGCGTTTGGCGGTAAAGCCGCCGCCTTTGACGGGCAGGTCTTTGATCAGGACCACGTTGTCGCCTGTGTGCAGCGGGACGCCGTTGCTGTCACGGTGGCCTGTGTCGCGGATCACGCCCGCATCGGCCCACGCGCGGACCTCATCATCTAGGTAGAGCATATCGGAGAGGTCGCGGGCCCAGTCAAACGCGTCGAGGCGGGCGAGCATGCGGTAGGCGAGGACTTGGGTGGCGGGGTCTTCGGACCACATGGAGGACGACAGACAGCGCCAGTGGTTTGGGTCTGGCTCGGCAGTTTGTTGGGTGGTGCAGACCTCGCAGAGGTCGACGGTGTGTGGAGTTGGGGAGTGCGGGACTTGGTGTGGGGTTGTCGGAGTGGTGGCGGGGCAGAGGGCGCAGGTCATGTGGGGGCTTTCGGTGGCTGGTTGTGAAATTCCTAGCGGAATTTGAAAATACAGAAAAGATCAATATGTTTAGCGCGACTCCAACATACATCTATGGTTGATTATTCTAGTTTTATCTGCAGTCTTGAGATGAAACTGATTGGTAAGCGATATTTGATGACTGACATAGCTATATTAAAACGCGAAAACTCTACTGCTAAGACGACGGAATTGACCCATGAAGTGGTCCGGCAAAACTGGACAGCGTGCTAAGATGTATCCAACCTTGAAG
>JABBAP010000001.1 GCA_018607905.1 Paracoccaceae bacterium
CAAAAATCATTGAAGACAATTTTCGACGACCTGTTTTGGCCATTTCATCCATCGGACCGAGGCTGTCAAAGATTTTGAACAGCTGTTCTTTGGCGGCACCCTCTTTCCAATCGCGGTCGCGGCGGAATAGGTCAAGCAGCTCGTCGATGGCTTCTTCGACTTTCCCTTCGCCCACAAAAACGGTGGCGAGTTCTTGGCGCGCTTCGTGATCATCTGGATTGGCTTCTAGTTTGGCCAACAGTTCGCCTGCTTCGCCTGCATCAGCGGCGCTGGCGGCCAATTCGACCTGTGCTTTGACCGATTGCACGGCTGTTTCATTTTCGATTTCGGCCGGGATGTTTGCTATCATGGCTTGGGCTTTTTCTAGCTCTCCCAACGCCATGTGTGATTTCACGAGGCCCGAAAATGCGGCGGGATTGTTTGGTTCTTCTTCCAAAACAGCGGCGAAAGTTTGCGCCGCGTCATCAGCCGAACCCTCGGCGAGCATTTCTTCTGCGGCGATGATCGCATCGGCAAGGCCGTTGTCTTCCTCGGGGGCAAGGTCGATTGCTTTTTGAATGAAGGCTTCGATTTCGGATGGCGGTACCGCGCCTTGAAAGCCATCAACGGGTTGGCCATCGTGAAACGCGAAAACGGTTGGGATGGATTGCACGCGCAACTGGCCTGCGATCCCTTGGTTTTCGTCGACGTTGACTTTGACCATTTTAATTTTGCCGCCAGCCGCCTTAACCGCCGCCTCGAGCGCGGGGCCGAGCGTTTTACACGGGCCACACCACGGCGCCCAGAAATCGACGATGACGGGGGTGGTTTTTGAAGCCTCGACCACGTCTTCCATAAATGTGGCCTCGGACACGTCTTTGATCAGGTCATCAGCGGGGGCAGGGTTTGCATTAAGTTCGAGCATTGTTTTCTCGTTTCATAAAACTGGAGTTGATGCTGATTTAGGGGATTAAACACGGTGCGACAAGGGTTCAGCGAAAGGCGCTGGGTGGTTTTAGGCACCCCGTTAGGCCAGCGGGCAAAACGAGCCATGCCCCTGCGGCATAAAGTTTGCGTGTGAGGTGGGGTTTGGTGCTGGAAAGCGTGACGGAAATGGCTGAACCACCGGTGACGGCGGTATCGGGGGGGAGGTTCGACATTAGTGCGGTCGTGGGAAAGAAAACCAGCGCGCCTGGTGCGGCGTCGGTTGCCCACATCACAGATGCCGAAAGGGCCAGCCACGCGCAGGCGATTACGTTAATAATCGAAAATATGTTCCAGCGTCGCATCGGTTCCTTCCAAAGCGCGGATCACGGTGGATAAATCGGACAGTTGCACGTTCACCAACCAGCGCAAATCATCATAGCCCTGCCGTTCCAAGGAGGCCAGCACGGGCAAATCTCGGAGGATTTCTGGGCGGTTGCGACCCGTGATGGTGAGCATGATTTCGTCATTGCCCGCGATTTCTGCGATACGCCCGCCTTTGGCGGCAATCTGGCGCAGAATGGTGGTGAAGGATGCGTAACGCGGCGTTTCGATTTCTGTACCATCTGGCGTGGCGCGGATGATTGTGACTCCGTCAATGGCGCATAAATCTTCGACGCTCATGTCCAAAACGATGGTTCGGAGGGTCAGTTTCGCTTGGCCTGCCGCTTCAACTGCTTTGGCTATGGCTTTGGCGTATTGAGTTTTTGTCCCAAACTCGAGCCCAAGTGCGAATTGACGTTCACGATCGCGCAGGGATCGCGGGCCGATTGATTTTAGCTCTGCGATGTCGGCGGGAAAATTATATTTGTACCACGGGATTTGGTGCAAGAATTCCGCGTAATCCCGTGCTATTTGTGCCGAGGCTTTGTCACTGGCGGTGGGCTCTGATGCGAACCAGCTGAACAGGCGGCCGATGGTTTCCTCATAAGTCGCTTTGGCGAGGAGTTCGGCGGTAAAGCTGACCCCGATGACGTAAACCATGTTTTTTGTTTCAGGTGCGCCGCCGTGGTTATCTGCAGTTTCGGTTAGGTTGCAAAGTGCGGACCAAAATCCTGAAATTGAACGGAAATACCCGTATTTGTGTGGGTTTCCATCCTCCAATACTTTGGCATAATCATCATAGGCAAACACGATGTGCCATTCTGGATACGTTAGGTAGGTGGCGGATTCATCGCGGTGTTCTGCGGTTTCAATTTGTGGGGTAAAGGCTTCGTCTTTCACGTCGCCGCGACAGGCCAGTTCGTTATAGCCGACGGGCGCAAGCAGGCCGATCACGAGGATCACCAGCAAGATGATCGCCCGTTTTATCCATCGCCACGCAAACCGCATTATTTACGATCCCACATCCAGACAGAGAACATCGCGAAGCCGCCCAAGAACAGGTGCGGTAAGTTGTTCAAGATCTTGAAAAAAAACGGGTAATCGACGATGCCGTTGTTGAAAATACCGAAATCGAGGTAGCCTGAGCCTGTGATGAGGCCTAGGAATCCGTCGCCGAAATACAGCGCTCCAAAGTAGATGAGGAAGATGCGCGAGGCGCGGTGAGACATGATGCCTGCGATAAGCGCCCAGATGGCGGAAAAGAAATGCAGGCTGTCGTCAAAAATATCGAGCGCGAAGATGCCGAATGCGCGGCCCTCCGCATCGGTGAGGCTGGGGATGTAATTGAGTGCCGCGGCGACAAGCAGGGAAAAAGTGTAGCCGTAACAGATGTATCTGAGCGTGGTCATGAAAGGTCCGCCATATAAGTGTCCCAAAGCGCGTTGCGGAACCGTAATTGCGGGTCAATCGCGCGCTTTTCTGCCGCGAATTTAACGGCGCTGGGGTAGTTTTGGATGAATTGATCCTGCG
>JABBAP010000043.1 GCA_018607905.1 Paracoccaceae bacterium
CCCAACCATAGCAAAAACAAAACATCAGGGATTCACTTTTCTTGGTGCGTTTGATACATAAGGCCGCAAATACTCTCGCCGAAGGCATCCGCTCTTACGATAACAAGAGACCCAACCAATCTTGCCCTGATTTTCGCCGACTTTCCCAACCAGTCGGCTTTGCCCTTGGGCAAAACGAGCTGGCAACCTGCGTGAGCTGCCCCGACTTAGCCAATCTTGCCCTGATTTTCGCCAATCTGCCCACGATGCAGCAACACGTGATCTAGGATCACACAGGCCATCATCGCTTCGCCCACGGGCACGGCGCGAATACCAACGCACGGATCATGCCGCCCTTTGGTGATAATCTCCGCCGCTTGCCCAGACTTTGTGATCGTCTGACGCGGCTTTAAAATCGACGAGGTCGGTTTCACCGCAAAACGGCACACCAAATCCTGCCCCGTGGAAATACCGCCTAGCACACCGCCCGCATGGTTGGATGAATAGACAGGCTGCCCATCATTCCCCATGAAAATCTCATCGGCGTTATCTTCACCTGTCAGGGATGCCGCCCCCATACCCGCACCAATCTCAACGCCCTTTACCGCGTTGATCGACATCATCGCCGTGGCAATATCCGTATCAATCTTGCCATAAACAGGCGCGCCTAAACCAGCAGGCGCACCCTTGGCCACAACCTCGATCACCGCGCCAACTGAATTGCCCGACTTGCGCAATTCATCTAAATACGCCGCCCAATCTGTGGCGGCCTTCGCGTCAGGTGTCCAAAACGGGTTCTGTGAAATCTGGTCCCAATCCCACGCCTCGCGATCAATCTGGTGTGGCCCCATCTGAACCATGCAGCCCACGATCTCCAACGATGGAACCAGCGCCTTTAACACCTCACGCGCCACACCGCCCGCCGCAACCCGCGCTGCGGTTTCGCGCGCCGAACTGCGCCCACCACCGCGATAATCGCGAATGCCGTATTTCTGCCAGTACGTGATGTCCGCATGGCCTGGGCGGAACTTCTCCATAATCTCTGAATAATCTTTGCTGCGCTGATCGGTGTTGCGGATCATCAGCTGGATCGGCGTCCCCGTGGTCACGCCTTCAAACACGCCAGACATAATCTCAACTTCATCGGCTTCGCGCCGCTGCGTGGTGTATTTATTCTGCCCGGGTTTGCGCATATCCAACCACTTCTGGATCATCGACGCGTCCAGCGGCACCCCCGGAGGACAGCCATCCACCGTCGCCCCCAGCGCAGGCCCGTGGCTCTCGCCCCAAGTCGTCACAGTAAATAATCGGCCAAAGCTGTTCACGGACATCACAATTCTCCTTGCCCGCAGGGTGATAGGTTAAACCCGCCCGTTGGAAAACCCCATTTCGCGCCGCCCCTACAGAACAATTTCACGCAGTCGCGCCTTTTCTGCCTCTAATGGCAAGGCCGCGTTCCCATAACTCAGTGCCAACGCGGCCATTTCGTGCGCCGAACGCGCAGTCCCCGCATCCTCGGACATCGCCAAATTCTTCAACGCCTTGCGCAGTTTTAGCGCCACCTCGATCTGGCCCGCGCCGTCACGCGCGATGGCCCCAAATGCCGCCTCAAAAAGCGTTTGGGTCAGCGGAACAGGCACAAATACTTGGGGGTGGCGCACATCGCACACCGCGCGCGCCTGCGCATACCCCCACAGCAATTCCTGAATGCCTGCAATCGTTTCAATCGCCGTGCCCGCGTCATTCACACCGGGCGACAGGGCTTTTGATCCAATCTCGGACATCACGTGCAGCCCGAAAACAGGGTCTTGCTCAAAACTTCGCCGATCCCCGATCAAGAATTTTCGCGCCAGCTCCTCTAAAACCTCGGGGCTAACGTCGCCGCTCACCTGCGCCAAAGGTTGCCCTTCCAAAACATGCTTACCGGGGCCGCGCAGAATATACATCGCGCCCGCGCCCGCCAAACACCTTTGAAACCCGTCCACATCTAGCAATTGAACATATCCCGAACAGGGCGCCAGAACCGCGCGAACCGCAGTTGGGATCACAGTGTCAGGGGTCATCGCAACGCCACCGAACGCTGGATCACATGCCAACCGCGTAAGCCCAACCTCTGAAATCTCGACCACTTGGCGTAAACTGTCATCTAAACTGCCCAGCGTGCTAAGATGTTCGATCCAACGCAGGATCGCGGCGATAACCAATACGACAACCAACACGGTCACACCCATGACCACAATCGCTGCGCTGTCGTCATAAATCCCAGATTGAAACAGCACGATCGAGGTTAACGAAAACACGAATGCGCCGACAAATGCCGCCAAAACAGCCTGCGTCGTGGTGTCTTCTAACAACAAGCGATGCACGCGCGGCGTTGCGATCTGCGCCGCCGTGCGGTGCGCACTCACCATGACATTCAGCGAAAAGGTCGAGACCGCTAGCATTGAGGACGCCAAAATCGTAAGCACCGGCATCACGGCCCCGGGTTTGACCAATCCGATCAATTGATCGCTCAAAAACAGGTCCGCCACGGAACCCGCACCAGCCGCTATCAACGACGCCAACGCATAGAGCGTCACGCGCAGCCATAATTTTCGGTAAAGCCGTTTCAGAATGAACAGCGGCATCTGCAAAAAAGTTTTGATCACACGACACCCAAAATCAACGACGGGTCCGCGCCCGCCGCCCCAACAGTGTCAAAGAAATCGCCACCTGCCAACCCACGAGGCTAAAGCAGTTTAAGCAATCACCGCAGAGGCCACGAAAAGCCCGAAACCAGACACGAAAATCCCAGCTACCACACCCATAATCGGAGTGTTGAAACGGGATAGCAGTGAGCCGCTTTTGGCCATTTGGGCCACTGGCAGCGCAGAACTGTGGTCATCCGCCACGTTTGTCGTCTTGCCCCAAGCTTCCTTGGCTTTCGCCAAAACAGACGGCTTGTCGGACTGTTCGACAATCTCTTCTTTTTGAAACCGACCTTTAATCTGCGAAACGATCCCCGTCAAAGCGCCTACTTTTGCGATGCTTTCATCCGAATTATTCTGCATCACGATTTTACGCTCAGTGGCAGGTCTTGCAGCAGGTCTCGCGACTGATTTTACAACTGGCTCTGCAACGGGCTCGACGTAGGCCTCACCGCGCGACGCCGCAACTTGATCTGGCTCCAAAACACGCGCACGACGTTTGCTTTTTGGGCGCACAGGTCGTGACATAGTTACGGGTGCACCTGCATCGATTTCGCTAGTCGCGCCGCCCAAATCTTGGTCAGTGTTCAAAGTCATAATCCTATCCTCGCTTACGCATTACTTTTACTCTTAAGCGAGAAGATACCGATTAAATTTGACCTAAATTTGTCTCGAATGGGAATTAACTAAGTCGGTGTCTGCCTTAATTTGCCCCTTTCGGTGGCTCTTAGAACCGCGCCACTTTGCTCGGTGTGATGCGTATAACCTTGGCTGCCAATTTGTGTCGTTTCGTAAACGCCACAATCGATCCGAACGTCGCTGTGCGAATTTCTTCCCCGTGATCCCGCGTGGTTAACGCTTGGCTCAAAACAGGGGCCCACGCCCGTTTTTCTGCGCTCACTTTAATCACCGAAGGTACAAAATGCGCCGCCATATTCGCCTTGATCTGCGATTTGTCCCGCGTGTCATACAGGCTCGCCATCATCACATCCATCAGATGCTCGGTGCAGTTCTGAAACTGGTTGCTGTTGGGATTGGACAACACCGAATACCGCTTGTTGTGCAGCGCCTTGTACGTCGGGCTGGCAATCACGGCCAACAGCTTTTTTTGCAGCCGTTTGTCAGGGATAATCACGCCCGCATCCAACCGCTGCGCGCCCGCGAAAAAATCCGCAGGGCTGTCTTGGATCAACGCACTGCGCGATTTGTTTTTACTGTCTTGATACAGGTTATACACGCGGTATCCCGTGCCCGTAGACCCGTCCGCCAGCGTGATATTCGAATACACCCAGAACGCCACGTGGGTGTAGGTGATCCCGTCAGGCATCGTCGCTGGATCACGCCCCATCCGCGAAACAATCGCTACATTCGCGCCTTTGGACGCGAGGATTTTTTGCACCCGATCCGAAAACTGCGCAACTTGTGCTTTGGGCAAAATCGCGTTTGCCGCTGCGGTGCTCCCTGCCTGCACAACGGGCGCTGCAAAACAGGCCACGCCCAGCGCCGCCGCATAAAAAATCTGTTTTAACATGGCTTAATCCAATCGCGGCGCGGCGTTCGCGCGCACAACTTTTTTGGCTTTTCGCTTGGGCGCAGTTTCGTTCAAAACCTCGGATCCCGCACGAACCGAACCAGCCCCCGCAGATTCGAGCGCTGCGCCCGAAATTTGGATCGCACCGCCGCCAACAACCAGCGGAACCGCGATAACAGACGCAATCGCCTGTGTCGCCGCAACCGACGCATGGCTGCCAGCCTGCGCTGAATGATGAACTGCCTTTCCAGAATGCGACAGCGAATCCGCAGATGCAGAAGAAACGGCCAGCGCGCCAACCAGAACAGATGATGTAAAACGAATAAACAAAATAGAACCTCCAAATGAACGATGTTCAAAACATAGGTGAACCACGTTCAAATTGTCAACAAAAAATATGAACAAAGTTCACAAACACCACCCCTTGCCTTCCAACGCCACCCTCGCTACATCTTTCCTTACCTCGGGGGGGCTTCACAGCCTGAGAATTGCAATTGCATAACCCGTCGAACCTGAACCGGATCATACCGGCGGAGGGAAGGTCTGGAACACATCCAAAACCTGCCACCCGTCTGTAGCAACTGCGTTTCGCAAAACGCATAAATTGGATATGAAAATGAAAAACCTCATCCTCGCTACGGGCCTTGCGCTAACTGCCACTTTGGCAACTGCTCAGGACAAACCCGTTCTTACCGTTTACACCTACGACAGCTTTATCACTGATTGGGGCCCTGGCCCGCAGGTGGAAAAAGCATTCGAAGCAACCTGCGAATGTGATCTGCAACTCGTCGGTGCTGGTGACGGTGCGGCCCTTCTATCGCGCGTTCAACTCGAAGGCGCGCGCACAGATGCGGACATCGTGCTTGGCCTTGATACCAACATCACTGCGCGCGCCCGCGCCACTGGATTGTTCGCGCCACTATCGCCAAAACCATCTGGGCTGGATGTGCCAGTAGATTGGGCAGACGACACGTTCGCGCCCTACGATTGGGGGTATTTCGCCTTTGTCTATGACAACACCAAATTGAAAAACGTCCCCGGCAGCTTTCAAGAGCTGATCGAAGCAGACGACAGCCTCAAAATCGTGATCCAAGACCCACGCTCCTCCACCCCCGGCCTTGGTCTTTTGATGTGGATAAAAGCTGCCTACCCTAATAAAGCCGATCAAATCTGGGAGGCTTTGGCCCCCCGCATCCTGACCGTGACCAAAGGCTGGTCCGAAGCCTACGGCATGTTCCTAGAGGGCGAGGCGGACATGGTTCTGTCCTACACAACATCCCCCGCCTATCACCTGATCGCCGAAGACGATAACACCAAATCCGCCGCGTCCTTTTCCGAAGGGCACTACATGCAGATCGAGGTCGCAGGTAAACTCAAAACCACCGATCAGCCAGAACTGGCCGATGCTTTTCTGGCCTTCATGACATCGGATAGCTTCCAATCTATCATCCCGACAACCAACTGGATGTACCCTGCCAAATTTCCCGCAGAAGGGCTGCCAGCAGGTTTTGAAACCCTGATCACGCCCGTCGACAGCTTGATCGTTTCCGACACAGATGCCGACAAAATCCGCGACGAAGCATTGGCCGAATGGCTAACCGCGCTCAGCAAATAACCACCACCGCCCCAGCGTTCTACGTTGGGGCAAATCGGTCAAAGGCTATGACAGACACATTCACCCAAGCCCCGCTCGTTCCAGAACTTTCTTGCGCTGATCTTTCGGTCAGCTTGGATTTCTACACACGCATTTTGTGGCCTAGCGAATGCCTAGCCTCCAGCGCGCAGTCGCGCCAATGACCAATGCCCAAAACCCCATCACTCTATTCAAGCTAACAACGGGCGGTTTCGCCCTGATCCTACTGTTGATCCTCACACTCGGAACCGTCATCGCCGTGGGAACTGCCACCACCTTTGAACGCGGCCTCACCCCCTCTGATTGGGCCGCAATCCGCTTTACGTTGATCCAAGCCATCACCTCCGCAACCCTTTCCATCCTCATCGCCGTCCCAACCGCACGCGCCCTCGCACGGCGCAAATTTCGTGGCCGCCAAATCATGGTCTCGCTGCTTGGCGCACCGTTCATCCTACCCGCCATCGTCGCGGTCCTTGGTATTGTCTCCATCTGGGGCCGCTCTGGCCTCATCTCGGACGGCCTCAAATCCATCGGCGCAGAGCCCCTCAACATCTACGGCTTCACGGGCGTTGTCCTCGCCCACGTGTTCTTCAACCTGCCCCTCGCCACGCGCCTCATCTTGCAGGGCTGGCTCGCGATCCCATCCGAACACTTCCGCCTTTGCGCCCAACTGGGCCTCTCCACATCCGAACTGAACCGCCAACTCGAACGCCCGATGCTGCGCTCCACAATCCCCGGCGCATTCCTTCTCATTTTCCTGCTCTGCATCACCTCTTTTGCCGTGGCCCTCGCGCTTGGCGGCGGCCCCAAAGCCACCACGGTCGAGCTCGCAATCTACCAAGCACTGCGCTTTGATTTCGACCTCTCAAAGGCCGCAATCCTCGCGATGATCCAGTTTTACCTGTGCACAGTCACGGCACTCATCACGCTCCGCTTTGCCCGCCCCACCGACTTCGCGCTCGGCCTTGATCACCCGCCGCGCCGCTGGGACGGAACAGAACGCCACACCCGCATTTTCGACGCAACACTGCTAACCGCCGTCGCCTTCTTCCTGTTCGCGCCGCTGATTTCCGTCATCCTGCGCGGCCTGCCGCCCCTGATGTCGCTCCCTCACCAAGTCTGGCCTGCCCTCCTCAATTCCCTCACCATCGCGATCCCCGCCGCGCTGATCGCCACAACCCTCGCCACTGCTCTCGCTGCCCTCATCACGGCCCTGCCCAAACGCACAGCGACCTTTGTGGAATCCATCGGCTTCCTAGCGCTCGCCGCATCGCCCTTCGTGATCGGCACAGGCCTCTTCATCCTGATCAATCCCTACTTCGATCCGTTCAAACTCGCGTTGCCCATCACCGTCGCCGTGAACGCCACCATGTCGCTGCCATTTGCCCTGCGCATCATCTTGCCCGCCCTGACCCGTGCACAGCAAAACTATGGCCGCCTTGGCGCATCGCTCGGCATGACAGGCTTCACCCTGTTCCGCCTTGCAATCTGGCCGCGCATCAAACGATCCCTCGGCTTCGCAACAGGCCTCTCCGCGGCGTTGTCGATGGGTGATCTCGGCGTTATCGCCCTGTTCGCGCCTCCAGATTTCGCCACCCTGCCGCTGACCATGTACCGCCTGATGGCCGCCTATAAAATGGACGCCGCCGCAGGCACTGCACTGCTGCTGGTTGCCACATCCCTTGCCCTGTTCTGGGCCTTTGATCGCGGAGGTCGCCTTGACCATCACATTCGATAACGTCACCCTTTCCCAAGGCGACTTCACCCTCACCGCTGATCTGTCGGTTGAGGAAGGCCATAAAATCGCCCTCCTTGGGCCGTCAGGCGGTGGCAAATCCACACTGCTTTCTGCGCTCGCAGGGTTCAAAGACCCAGACGCGGGCCGCATCCTGTGGAACAGCGACGACATCACCGATATCGCGCCTGCCAAACGCCCCGTGACCCTGCTGTTCCAAGACCACAACCTGTTCCCGCACCTCACAGTTGCGCAAAACATCGGCCTTGGCATCCGCCCCAACCTGCGCCTCTCCGCGCCAGAACACCAAATCATCGAGGACGCGCTCGGCCGTGTCGGATTAAAGGGCCAAGGCCCCAAACGCCCGTCGCAGTTGTCGGGCGGTCAACAACAAAGGGTCGCCATCGCCCGCGCCCTACTGCGCGACAAACCGATCCTGCTGCTAGATGAACCCTTCGCCGCGCTTGGCCCCGCGCTCAAACACGAAATGCTGGATCTGGTGGCCGAAATCGTAGACGCCGCCAAAGCAACCCTGATCATGGTCACCCACCAACCCGAAGACGCCCTGTGGATCACCGATCAAACCGTGCTGGTGGCCGACGGAATGGCCCACCCGCCCAAAGACACGGTCGAGCTGTTGGACAACCCACCAGAGGTGTTGCGGGCGTATTTGGGAACCTAAAAAGCCAGCTTAGTGAACTTTTTGTAAGTTCCAGTAATGTCTGCTGTGTGGGACAAAGCTACCAAAAACTGGTGCTGCAACTGGGTTTAATCTATAGATAGAAATGACCAGCCTTGATCGGCGGAATAAAACAAATTGAGTTGGATTCTGAATTGAAAAAGACTAGTGATATGAAGCTTTGTGAAATTGCTGAAGAGTATCTCAAAAATCAGAAAGATGGCTTTTACTACAAAGCTGTAGGTGTCATCAGGACATCGAAGAGTTTGGCTTCTGTATCTGTTCTTTGGAGCAATGCGCCAAATACTTTTACCATTGATGGCCCAATTCCTGTTGATATCGATTTAAATACTGAACAAGTAATAAGAGTGGGTTGATAAAACCCAATTTAGCTTTGTACGTGTGGGCTCTAAGCAGGCATTCCCTACCCCCGAACCTGCCGCAGCGCCTCGCTCACGGCCATGCCCGCACTCATCGCCACGTTCAAACTGCGGGCCTTGCCAAACATCGGCAGCTTCACACGTGCGTCGCAATACGCATGAACGGCGTCAGGCACCCCCGCGCTTTCGCGGCCCATCAGGATTGTATCGCCGGCCTGAAACTCAAAATCCCACAGCGTCTGTTCGGCCTTGGTCGTCATCAAAACCACACGCCCAACGCGCGGGGCCGTGACAAACGCATCCCAACTGTCGTGGCGCGTTAAATCCGCGATATCTGCGTAATCCATCGCCGATCGTTTCAGCGCCTTTATCGACAACGGAAACCCGCAAGGTTCAATGATATCCAACGGCACATCGAAACACGCCGAAAGACGAATCATAGCGCCCACATTCAGCGCAATATCAGGTTGGTAAGCAGCTAATCTCATGGCTTACAGATATCGGATCAACCCCAGAATGGGAAGCAGCGGAAGTTCGCAATCCGCAAAAACATCCGCAATTCCAACACGATATCCGCCATCCACCGTGCGCCGCACTCAAAAACGCCACGTTCGCAATCCTAAATTTGACGTAACGTAAGTTCCAATCGCTCTCCCTAGGGTAGTCTACTGGGCCTGCTCGCATTGCTGCACTGTGCAGCAGGCATTTAAGTGGAGAGAAAAATGACTTTTAAACTCGCACATTGCGCAGGCGCGATTATCGCCGCAACATTCACCGCATCAATGGCATTTGGTCAGGATTGCACCCCGTCAAAATGGGGTGCAGATGATGAACTGGGCGCAGCCAATTATAATTCGCCCGAACGTACGATGGCGGCGGCTAAACTGGTTAAAACAGGCAACACGCACCCGCTCGGCATCGTGGTTGACCCCAAAATGCCCGCCTTTCCACCGCGCACGACAACATTGCAAGTGGTTTCGCCCGGTCAACACAACGGTCGCAGCACCACACAGGATTTCGGCTGGGAGGCATCCTACAACGACGACCTCGCGCAGCTGTGGTTCGGCACAGGTCCGCAACTCGATGGCCTCGGCCACTTGGGCGAAAAGGGCATGTACTACAACTGCAACAACGCCATTGATTTCGTGAACATCACCGGCCTGAAAAAGTTGGGCACCCACAACGTTCCACCAATGGTGGCACGTGGCGTGATGATCGACATGACCAAACACTACGGCGTTGATGCGATGGAAGGTGGCCAAGCGATCACACCTGATGATCTGAAGGCCGCGATGGCAGCGCAAAACGTCACAATCAACGAAGGCGACGTCATCTTGTTCCACACAGGCTGGACAGATGCGAAACTGGTTGCAGAACCGAGCACATGGGTCAGCCAAGAACCGGGCCTCAGCAACGCAGCAGCCAAATACCTCGCCACGTTTAACCCCATGGCCGTCGGTTCCGACACTTGGGGCCTAGAGGCTGTGCCACCCGCACCAGGGGACAAAGTGTTCTACGGCCACGTGGAGTTGTTGAAAAACAACGGCATCTACATCCTTGAAACCATGAACACAGGCCGCTTGGCAAAAGAAGAGGTCGGCGAATTCATGTTCGTGCTCGGCCAAGCCCGTATCAAAGGCACCGTGCAAATGATCATCAACCCCGTCGCCATGTGGTGATGTGAAATTGGCGCATCTCAAACGGGGGTGCGCCGCTTTTAGAATGCTACCAAAAGAATCATTTTGATCTTTGGCGTTAAAACTTGCCGCAAAACACTTAAAAACAAGTGTTTCAGGCCCTTCAGCCCCCCACACAGCCCATAAGTCGCAGTCTGCGGCCAAAAGCCCGCTAGACGAACCCCAAGCTGGCGTGTAATACCCGCCAAGACCGCTCGTATTCCGTCGAGTGGACCCAGTTAGAATGCCCACACCAAAGTTGGGCAAGGCAAGGAGAAAAGCACGTGTCTCATGCTGACGAACCCGCAGGCAACCGCCGCGATTTCCTGTATGTTGCAACCGCAACAACAGGCGCCGTAATTACAGGCGCCGCAGTTTGGCCGTTGGTCAACCAAATGAACCCCAGCGCAGATGTCCAAGCGCTCGCCTCAATCGAGGTAGACGTGGACGGCCTAGAGCCAGGATCACAAGTCACAGTTAAATGGCGCGGTAAGCCTGTGTTTATCCGCCGTCGGACCGCCGAAGAAATTGCCGCTGGTCGCGATGTTGAATTGGGTGATCTGCCAGACGGCGAAAGCCGCAATGCAAACAAGCCGGGTGACGCAGACGATGCGAACCGCTCCATTTCTGCGTTTTTAGATGCAGACGGCAACGCACCAGAAGGTGCCGTTGAAGGCGAATGGCTGGTTATGATGGGTGTTTGTACGCACCTTGGTTGTGTGCCCTTGGGTGATGCTGGTGATTTTGGCGGCTGGTTCTGCCCGTGTCACGGTTCGCACTACGACACCGCTGGTCGTATCCGCAAAGGCCCTGCCCCCGAGAACCTACCGGTTCCCCAAGCTGTATTTATCAGCCCATCAATCGTTAAGCTCGGTTAAGGAGAAAAGATCATGGCTGGAATTCCACACGATCATTACGAACCGGGTTCAAAACCTGAAAAATGGCTCCACAAGCGCCTGCCTATCGTTGGGCTGCTGTACGATACATTGATGATCCCGACACCGAAAAACCTGAACTGGATGTGGATCTGGGGTATCATCCTCACGTTCTGTCTGGCGCTGCAAATCATCACGGGCATTGTTTTGGCAATGCACTACACCCCACACGTTGATCTGGCGTTCGATTCCATCGAACACATCATGCGCGACGTGAACGGGGGCTGGGCCATCCGCTACATGCACATGAACGGCGCATCGCTGTTCTTTATCGCAGTATACGCTCACATCTTCCGTGGCCTGTACTATGGTTCATACAAAGCACCACGCGAAATCACGTGGATCATCGGTATGTTGATCTACCTCGCGATGATGGCAACTGGTTTCTTGGGCTACGTTTTGCCTTGGGGTCAAATGTCCTTCTGGGGTGCGACTGTTATCACGGGTCTATTCGGTGCCATCCCGGGTATCGGTGAATCCCTACAAACATGGCTCTTGGGTGGGCCAGCGGTGGATAACGCCACACTGAACCGCTTCTTCTCGCTGCACTACTTGCTGCCGTTTGTGATTGCTGGCTTGGTTGTCGTCCACATTTGGGCCTTCCACACCACAGGCAACAACAACCCTTCTGGGGTCGAAGTCCGCCGCACATCCAAAGCAGACGCAGAAAAAGACACTGTTCCGTTCTGGCCATACTTCGTGATCAAAGACATGTTCGCCCTTCTGGTGATCCTGACGATCTTCATGGCTGTTGTGGGCTTTATGCCAAACTACTTGGGTCACCCAGACAACTACATCGAAGCAAATGCGCTTTCGACGCCTGCGCACATTGTGCCTGAATGGTATTACCTACCGTTCTACGCGATCCTGCGTGCGATCACCTTTGACGTACTGTTCTTGGATGCGAAATTCCTCGGCGTGTTGATGATGTTTGGTTCCATCGCTGTTATGGCGCTGGCCCCGTGGACAGACACATCGTCCGTTCGCTCGGGTAAATACCGCCCATCGTTCAAATGGTGGTTCTGGCTTCTGGTTCTCGACTTCTTCGTTCTGATGTGGGCCGGTGCTCGCCCAGCCGAAGGCTTGGTTCCAACGATCTCACTGATCGGTGCAATCTACTGGTTCGCATATTTCTTGGTGATCCTGCCATTGCTGGGCATCCTTGAAAAACCACTGCCAGTTCCTGAAACAATCGAAGCAGATTTCGATGCTCACTATCCGCCAAAAGACGCATCCGCGTCTGCAGCAGAATAAAGCAGAGGAGAGAGAAAATGAAAAAGACACTCCTTTCAATCGCAGTTGCTTTTGGTCTCGCCACTGGCGCGGCTAACGCCGAAGGCGCAAGCGGTCACATCGAAAACATCCCGTTCTCTTTTGACGGGCCATTCGGTTCTTTTGATCAAAACCAACTGCAACGCGGTCTTCAGGTTTACACCGAAGTTTGCGCTGCATGCCACGGCTTGCGTCAAGTTGCGTTCCGCACCTTGGCCGACAAAGGCGGACCACATTATTCCGCTGATCAAGTCAAAGCCTACGCCGCTGAAAACTTCGAAGTGTTCGACGCGGATCTGGACGAAGATCGCGCCGCACGGCCATCCGACAAATTCCCGGGCAGCAACATCGAAAACGCACCTGACTTGTCCTTGATGGCCAAAGCACGTGCTGGCTTTCACGGCCCTGCGGGTCTTGGCATCAACCAAGTGTTGTACGGTATGGGCGGCCCAGAATACATCGTGGCAATTCTAAACGGCTACACGGGCGAAACAAAAACCCAAGCAGGCGTAACTCTGTACGAAAATACAATCTTCCCAGGTGGCTGGATCGCAATGGCCCCCCCAATGGAAGACGGACGTGTTGAATATGCAGACGGCCACTCTAACGACGTTCACCACATGTCCGAAGACGTTGCCGCATTCCTGATGTGGACAGCAGAGCCAAAACTGATGGCCCGCAAATGGCTCGGCTTTGTGTCGGTCTTCATGCTCGGCCTGATGTCGATCTTGCTGTACCTCACAAACAAAAAGCTCTGGGCGCCGATCAAACGCAAAGACTAAGCGTCGGACCACAGACAAAATTCAAAGGGCGAGGATTTATTTCCTCGCCCTTTTTTTGTTTGGTGATGCTGCCAACATCGCCGCTGTTATGAAACGCTGACAGAAAGGGCGATCCCGTGCGCGGCTCTGTTTGCCACTGCCTGGATTGCCGCAACCTCTGTTAACTTACAGGTTATCAGGCACCGTCGCGGTCATGCTCTCGCGTTTGGCAAACTCTGCTTCCCACGCCGCCAACGCAGGCCGCCCAGCGCGCCAATCGCGATCACCGTGACGGAAATCCAGATAGGGCAACGCACAGCCCACAGCGATCTGTGCGGCATCCAACGGCCCCGCCAAATGGCTCATCCAGCGTTCTTCCAGCGCGTCGAGTGACCGCGAAACCTTCAACCACTGCGCTTCGATCCACTCAGGGTATTGCTTGTCCTCTGGGCGCACACGGCCCTCATAAACCATCAAAACCGCCGCTTCCATAATCCCATCCGCCGTCGCCTCAAGCGTCAGAACCTCCCAAATCCGCGCCTCTGGGTACAAATTCCCAGCCCCCTGCGCCGCGATATAGCGTGTGATCACACGACTGTCGTAAATCGCTGGCCCACCGGCGCGTTCCAACGCAGGGATCTTGCCCAGCGGGTTTTGTTCCACGGGCATATTGTCGATCAACAACGGCGTGCCACCGCGCACAAATATTTCCAGCTCAACGCCAGCTTCATCCGCGCACACCACACATTTGCGCGCAAACGGGCTCGCAGGGTTCCAATGTAATTTCATGATTTCGTCCTTTTGATCTGCCAACAACGGGCAGACCCGCGTCAGACTTTACGCCACCGCAGCCGCCCCAAGGCAGACACGTCAATTTCCACACCAGGGCCGTCCGCGCCGAACCGCACAATCCGCTTCCAACGCACAGCGCCATTCATCTGGCTGTTGTCGCCCATCTTGCGCACAGAAATACCTTCGTCAACCGTATCCAGCGTGTCTTCCACCTCTTGAATAACGGGACTGATATGAATTTTGCGCACAACCGCCACAGCACTGGTCACAGCGCTTGCAGCAACAACAATCGGAATTACGGGTAACGGCATTATGGACCTCCTACCTCATATATAGTCGCAAAAAGCCTAAATTTCTAGTGCCTCAGCACGGCGGCTTTTTCATCAATGCTGCCAAGGTCGCGGTTTCAGCCCCCAAATCACTGCTCGCAACCCCTTCTGCCGCCCCAATCCGCACCTCATCAGGTTTGTTCTGTCCCAGCTTCCATGTGCCATCAATACCGCTTACTTCCATGCCAATCGGCGCGATCATCCGCATCATTTTCTCGGCAACACCGTCGCCCATCTTTTCCATCGTCCAGATGGGTTTAGGCAACAACCGCTCTTCCATCGCGCCAGACAGCCGTTCCAGCACGCCCTGCAAATCGCCTTGGGGTAACGCCCGCAAGGTCCCGCGCAAATGCACCGCAACGTAATTCCAAGTCGGCACCTGATCGCTAACCCCATACCAATCAGGCGAGATATACGCATCCGCCCCGCTCATCGCGATCACCGCATCAATCGGCCCGTCCTTTAAAGCCCGCAAAATCGGATTGGATCGCACCAAATGCGCCTCAAGATAGGTTCCATCCGCAGATAACTGAAACGGAATATGGCTGATCAACGGCCCACTTTCCGCATTAATCGCCAAGGTTCCAAACGCACGGTCCCGCGCAAACGCGATATTTTGCGCGTCCTCAGCTTTTCGATAGGCAGAATTGGGATGCATAAAAAACCCTCACAAAATCGAAAGAATAAACGCGATCACAGACAAGGCCAGCAACACGACACCGGGGCGCCAAGGCGTTGTGACATGGGTGTGCTTTTCCAGCTGCTGCGCCGCCAACGTGGCTGGCACGCCGCTCAAAATTGCCGCGCCCAAAACCGCGCATTTGGCCCAGAATACATCGTCCCAAACGCCAAAATACGTCATAAAGAAAATCACAAAAGCCTGCGCATAAAATCCGGCACCAACCACCACGTTCAACGCGCGAAACACGCCTTTATGGGTTTCGGTAATTTCTGCCCCAGCAGATTTCAAAACCTCCTCATGGTAATCCGCAGGCGCAGGGCCCCGCAGGTATTTCCCCCCCAACAAAGCCAGCAAAAACGCCACCAGAAAATTCAACACAACTGCCGCTAATAACATCGCCTACGCCTCCGTTGGGAACACCGTAATGGCATCCCCCTCTTCCCACTTGGGGTATTTCGTCATGATCGCGCCAAACCGATCACTGTCCACAAATTGATCCAGCCAACCGCGCAAATTCACCCAATCCTGATCGTTGAACCACGCCCGATCCGTATTGGCAAACTGGCGCACAAACGGCGCGATGCCAATATCCGCAAACCCGATCTGATCGCCAAACAAATACGCGCGATCCGCCAACATTCCGTCCAACTCACGCAAATAAACCGACGCTAGCGCGCGCTCCCCCTCTGGGTCTACATCCTCGTATCGAACGGCGTATTTAAACCGATCCAAATGCCCCTTAAACTCGGTCTCGCACCGCTCCACCAATTGGCGCGCCGCATCGCCTGCATACAGCAATCCCTCTGGGTCTGATTGCGCCAACGCCCAATCCATCACGTCGATGCTTTCCTCAACCACTTGATCGGCCACCAAAACAGGCACCGTCCCCTTGGGCGAGGCCTCCAAAAACGCGCCGGCCTTATCGCGCAATAAAATCTCCCGCAATTCAACGCTCACCCCAGAAGACGCAACCGCCAACCGCGCCCGCATCGCATAGGGACAACGGCGAAAGGAATAGAGGATCGGTAAATTTGACATACTCATTTCATCTCAATCTTTAACTCTTTCAGGCTTCATGGCTGGGATTGTGAACCGAACAGTTTCAGATTTAAGCACATCGTTTTCAATTTTCATTTCATAGGTCATCTCAAACACAGTTTCAGAAATCCACTTTCCATCTCGCTCCAAAACCGGATGAACAGACCAATACGTATCGTATTCTACAAATTTATTCTGGGCCCTATCGTTAATCACCAATACCAGCCGATGCGCAGGTTCACGCCCAAACAGATTCTTGCCTCTGTGATTTACCTTAATATTCGCAACACGCTCCCAATCTTGGTTCTTTAAGCCCGTTCCTGGTGGAAAGAAATAGAGCTGAAAATCGTAATGATGTTTCGAACAAGAAACCAACATTGCCGCGACAAAGAACATCAAAATGAATCTTTTGAAAAGGTGCATGTTAAACGGCCTCCTTGCGCTTCAATGTTCCAAAAATACCTACTCAACCCCGTCATCAAATGCCGCCCTTGCCCATTGGTCAAGCTCGCTTTCGAGGATAGCCAGATAAAGGGGCGCAAAAAACGGCTCACCGCGCTCATTACCCTCTTCACGAAAAGCCTGGCCGCGAAATCAAGTAACCTCATGTTTACGCAAATGGGATAGGCTAAATTGCGCGCCTTCAATGCGTTGCGCTAGGTGATCGGGGATCGCACGCCGATGGCAGGAACTGCGCCGGTGTAGTGCGCGTTAACCTTTTCCCGGTCAAAGGTTAACGTCAAAACTGCCATACAGGTGCCATACGCTTTGCATACCGTTTGCATACACTTTGCAGCCTTTTTTGGTGCTAAAATCGGCCAACTCGTAAATTGGTTAACGTATGCCCAGAAATCACCGCAGGAACGATCTGTCCCTCGGTCTGATCGGTGCTAAATTGCACCTCGGTAAACCCTTCGGTCCGCCCCATTCGCGCGTTCTCCATCAGCACAGAATGCGCCTTGCCAACCTGCGCCGCCAGATGTGTTTCCACCCGAATTGCACCCGCTTCGCGCAACCGTTTGGCACGCTCTTTGATGACTGAACGATCCAACAAAGGCATCCGCGCCGCTGGCGTGCCTTGGCGCGGTGAAAACGGGAAAACATGCAGCCACGTCAGCCCGCATTCCTCAATCAATTTCAAAGAGTTAGCGAACATTTCTTCGGTTTCAGTCGGGAATCCAGCAATGATATCCGCGCCATACACAATATCGGGGCGGGCTTTGCGCATATCCTCACAAAACGCGATGGCATCGTCGCGCAAATGGCGTCGCTTCATCCGTTTCAGAATCATGTTATCGCCCGCCTGTAACGACAAATGCAAATGCGGCATCAACCGCTTTTCACTGGCGATGGCGTCCACCAATGCTTGGTCCGCCTCAACAGAATCAATCGACGATATCCGTAGCCGTGGCAGATCAGGAACCAGCTTCAAAATCCGCTGCACCAAATCCCCCAAAGGTGGATTCCCAGGCAAGTCATCCCCCCAAGAAGTGATGTCCACACCCGTCAGCACAACTTCGTTGTAACCCTTTGCCACCAAACGCTTTATTTGATCAACAACAACCCCCGCTGGCACTGATCGCGAATTTCCACGGCCGTAGGGAATGATGCAAAACGTGCAGCGATGATCACAACCATTTTGCACCTGAACATAGGCCCGTGACCGCGTTCCAAACCCGTCAATCAGGTGCCCAGCGGTCTGTTCCACAGACATAATATCATCGACCAATACGCCCTCGGTCTGCCCAATGAAATCCGCGCCCTTACCCAGTTTATTCCACGTCGCCGCGTCCATTTTTTCGGTGTTCCCCATCACCAAATCCACCTCGTCCATCGCGGCATAGGTCTCAGGCTCCGTCTGCGCCGCACACCCCGTCACAATGATCTGTGCTTCAGGGTTTTCACGGCGCAATTTGCGAATGGTTTGGCGCGATTGGCGCACCGCTTCTGCCGTTACGGCGCAGGTGTTCACCACCACCGCATTTTCCAGCCCCGACGCCGCCGTCAGCTCCTTCATCGCCTCGGTTTCATAGGTGTTTAATCGACAGCCAAACGTGGCAAAAACAGGGGGTTTCGTCATTTGATAGTGTCCAAGAAATCGCTCGATAGCACGCCAGAAAACACCAGCTGCGTCGCACCCGTCATCCAGACCCCATCATCGCGCCAATCAATGTCCAGCGGGCCACCTTCCAAGTGAATCGTGACCTTGCGTTCCGTCAGCCCCTTTTGATGCGCCACGACCGCAACCGCACAGGCACCAGACCCACAGGCCAGCGTGATCATGCCGCCACGCTCCCACACGCGCATCCGAATGTTTTCGCGATCAAGTATCTGAATATATTCAACATTTGTGCGTTCAGGGAACAATTCATGATGCTCGTAAATCGGCCCAACCTTTGCCAAATCAACCGCATCCACATCGTCCACCACAAACACACAATGGGGGTTCCCCATGCCTGCTGCACCCGGTTCACCGTCAATCGGCAGCGCATTCAAATCAACATCCCGCGCCAACGGAACCTCGCGCCAATCCAGTTGCGGTTGGCCCATATTTACGCTCACCACGTCGCCATCCACATCCACAACGGGCAAAATTCCACGTTCTGTGCGTAATGAAACCGAAGCTTTACCAGTTTCGTCGATCAACAATCGCCCGATACAGCGCGATGCATTGCCACAGGCCCCAGCCGTTGACCCATCCGAATTCCAAAACGCCACATCCACATCAGCAACATCGCTGGTTGTCAGCACCGCCAGTTGGTCGAATCCCACGCCAAAATAGCGGTGCCCAATGGCCCGCGCCATCGCCGCTGTGACTGGATTTTCGGCATCGCGCGCGTCAATGATCACAAAATCATTGCCCAACCCGTGCATCTTCAGAAACGGCAGCCCGTTTTTATGAGAATCCATTGCATTCATGGCGCTGATATAGCCCTTTCGCTACGATCAATCCAGACACGTCGAATTTTGCCCGAGTCTTTGTCAGAATCAGGGTTGACCCAACCCAAAGGCCAGCCTAATACCCGCATCACAAGTGTGGGCCCTTAGCTCAGTTGGTAGAGCAACTGACTTTTAATCAGTAGGTCGATGGTTCGAACC
>JABBAP010000046.1 GCA_018607905.1 Paracoccaceae bacterium
GGTGTTGTGTCAAAAATCATCAAGTAAGTCTTAGGGCTTAGCGAATTAGGAGGGCTGCCATTTGGTGGCCCTTTTCTTTTGGAAAGCTGTGAAAACGCCCTATATTACGGGAATGGAAGCAGTGAAAAATCCGATCTCTGACGCAACAGTTTCCAACCGAACGCTGGGTCAAAGGCCAAGAGCCGTTGCTTCACCCGTGGAATTGGGTCATGGATAATCATTGTTTAACGCGTTTCGTTTGGGGAATTGATGTCGCGTCGTAAGAAAATATTGGTGACAGGTGGGTCTGGCTTTATTGCCAAGCATATCGTTCTGCAATTACTGAATGAAGGCTTTGAGGTTCGCGCCTCTGTGCGATCAATGGATCGTAGCGCTGAAATTATGGCCGCGATGGTGTTACACGCCAAAAACACAGATAGCTTGGATACGCGGCTTACGTTTTGCGAATTGGATCTGAATTCTGACGCGGGTTGGGACGATGCGCTGCAAAATTGCCAGGCCTTGATGCACACCGCATCACCGTTTCCGATGGAACAACCCGAGGACGAACAAGTACTGATAAAGCCCGCGGTTGAAGGCACGTTGCGCGCTCTGAAGGCGGCGCAAAAAGCAGGTGTCGAACGCATCATCCTGACCTCGT
The DNA here is from genome assembly GCA_018607905.1 of Paracoccaceae bacterium. Lineage (GTDB taxonomy): Bacteria > Pseudomonadota > Alphaproteobacteria > Rhodobacterales > Rhodobacteraceae > Amylibacter. Next base: position 641 of record JABBAP010000046.1, read on the forward strand.
CGATTGTGTCGATTTACAACAAACGGCTGGCCGCTGGTCGCAATCGCTACGATGAAACGGATTGGTCCGAAACCAATTCACTGATGGCGACGGCGTATTCCAAGTCTAAAACGCAGGCCGAAAAAGCAGCGTGGAATTACGTGCGCGAACACCCCGAATTAAAGCTAACGTCGATTTGCCCGTCGCTTGTTCTTGGCCCGCCGTTGGATGGAAAAATCGGCGCATCACTCGGGGTTATTGCCCGTCTGATGAACGGCAAGGATCCGATGGTTCCCAACCTTGGCATGGCGTTGGTCGATGTGCGTGATATTGCGCAAATGCACGTACGCGCGTTGCAACGCCCCGAAAGTGCAGGCAACCGCTTCATCGGATCAGAGCGGTTTATGTGGATGCGCGACATTGCGTTGGTGCTAAAGGCGGAATATCCAGATCGCAAAATCCCGCTGCGCGTGGCGCCTGATTGGCTCATGCGGATCATGGGGATGTTTGACAAAACCATCAAAGGTATTTTGCCAACATTGGGGCGTGAAATTCCGCTCGATAATTCTGCGGCAGCCGAAATTCTGGGGATCGAGTTTATCGAGGCCCGCCAAGCGATCCGCACCTCTGCCTCCAGTTTGATCCGCGAAAACATCGTTTCCTAACTCCCAACTGTGACGATTAAGACTCAGAGAACCCGCCATATCCGTGCATAGAGTCGTGGACGCGCGCTCATCGCTTGATTTAGCGTTCCAACACCGCGAAAACTGCGGCCATGATAGCAAACACTTCCTCCGCGAGCACGTTGTGGCTCAAACGTCTGGTCATCGTCATCTTCGCGCTGGCGATCTTGCAAAACCTGCTGCCGCCCAATGGGTTTTCAGGCACGGTTTTGATTTTTGACTATGAATTTGGCCTGATGCGGCGCGGACTTGTAGGTGAAGTGGCGAATTTTTACTGGGGCGCGCAGGCCTCGCGCAGCGAAGTCCTCACCGTGTCCGTGTTGATGTCGCTGTTTGGATTGCTCTGCCTTTTGGGTCTCTGCATTTCACGATTATTCCACACGCAAACCACCTTGTTGCTCGCGCTTTTGCTGGTTTCGTCTTTTGCATTTAAGGCAATTGTAGGGTTCACGGGTTACATGGATATGATCCTGATCGGCTTTGTCTGTTTGGCAGCTCTGAGCGATCCAAATCGGATTTTCGGGATATTGATCCGCGCCTTGGCGATCTTTGTTGGCATGTTTTGCCATGAAATAATGCTCGCGTATTTCGCGGTGTTTTTATGCGTTGATCTGTGGGTGCGACGGGGATATCGCATCACCGTTTCTGAAATTTCTTTGGCAAGCACGCCGTTGCTTGCGGGCCTAGCAGGATTTGCCGTGCTGAGCATTTTTGGCATAAACGCCGCTGAAAACGCCCCTGTGATTGTCGAATATATCAACCAAAAAGCAGATTTCACCGCTGACGGTGAAGCAACCAATGTGATTGGGCGCAGTATCGGCGATAACTTTGCGTTGATGACTGAAAAACGGTTTGAGATGGGGTATCGCAGCTGGGTTATTCTGGATGGGATGCCGCTGGCGGTTATGATGCTTTGGATGCTTTGGGTGAACCTGCGTTTGATGTCCGGGCGGTTTAACGGGCTGGTGCATTTGGTTGTCGTTGCCGCAATTCTTGCGCCTCAAAGCCTGAACCTGATCGCGTTTGATGTGGTTCGGTTCGGCGCGATTAGCGTGCTTGTCGGGTTTTTAACCTTGATGACGTTGATCAAATCAGACGACGAGGCCGAGCTGCGATTGCGCCATATCCTGAGCCTGCCTGTGTTCATCGTTGTGATGATGCTGAACCAGCAATTCATGGTGACACAGATCAACACGGGGCTAGCGCATTTGTATGAATTGCCGTGGGTGTTGCTGGAACAGAGCAAATGGTTCAGATGACGGATCGGGGCGCAAGTTAGGCTTGCATCGCGCCAAAAAAACAAATATCCCACGCTCAATCTGGTTCTAGGGGTTTAGCTCAGTTGGTAGAGCGACGGTCTCCAAAACCGTAGGTCAAGAGTTCGAGCCTCTTAGCCCCTGCCAGATTTCTTTCACCAGACGACGAACGATGCGCGGCGACGGTTAGGCCCCTTTCGGCCCCTCAG
>JABBAP010000040.1 GCA_018607905.1 Paracoccaceae bacterium
CGCTTTTACCTTTCAAACCGTGCCCCCAAACATCTAGGGTCACAACCATGAACCGCTTGCCCCTTTTCATCGCCGCTACCTTCGTGATCCTGCCGATCACAGCGCTCGCGCACGCAGGGTCACAAGGCCTCATTCTCCTGCTCCCGACAGGCATTTACATCACCGCAGGCGGCATCACGGTGCTGGTTACAATCATCCTCGCTGCCGCCTTAAATCACCGCCAGCTCAACCGCCTGTTCACGCCGTGCGAAATTGCCAGCGCGAAAAAGCCGCGAACCACCCTCCCCAGCCTCGCATCAACTGCGATCTTTGCCGCCCTCATTTGGATCGGGTTATTTGGCCCCACCGACCCGCTCAAAAACCTGATGTCCCTCACAACTTGGACCCTGCTTTGGATTCTGTTCGTGATCCTCTGCGCAAAATTCGGCAATCTCTGGGCATGGTTCAATCCTTGGTCTGGCCTCTACCAAATACTGATGGGAAGCGCCGATCCACCCGCCAAATTGCCCGCCAAAACCGGCTATTGGTCCGCACTCATCCTCCTCTTCGCGTTTAACGCTTACGGCATTTCAAACCCCGCCGCTGCCGACCCTATCCAACTTGCGATCCTTGGCAGCTTGTATTGGATTTTCACGTTTCTGATGATGGTGGTTTTTGGCCCTGCGTGGCTGGAACGCGGTGAATTCCTCACAGTGTTCCTCTCGCTTCTTAGCAAAGTGTCGCCCTTTACGCGCCAAGACACGTATAAAATCGGCGTCCCAGGTTGGCGCATCGTTGCCAGCACAACGCCGCCTCTCTCGCTTGCAATTTTCGCACTAACACTGCTTGGCACAGGCACATTTGATGGCTTCAACGAAACCTTCTTCTGGCTCGCACAACTGGGCATCAACCCGTTGGAATTTCCGGGCCGATCGGCAATTATCACCCAAACCGTCACGGGTCTGCTCGGCGCAAATATCCTGCTTATCGCGCTGTTTTATATCTGCATTCGCGCCACCACACCGCGCGAAATCATGCCAGAGGTTTTCGCCCGCCAAGCCCTAACACTCCTACCAATCGCGCTCGTCTACCACGTCGCGCATTTCCTCCCCAGCTTTTTGGTCGACATCCAATACACGATCAAAGCCCTCTCAGATCCGCTGAATTCAGGGGCCGATATCCTCGGCCTTGGGCAATTCTATGTCACCACGGGATTCTTCAACACACTTGCCACCCAACGCCTGATTTTCTTAACCCAAGCAGGCGCAATCGTGATCGGCCACGCCCTTGCGATCCTGCTGTCGCACCGCATCGCAGCCGATTATTTTCCCACACGGCGCGGGGTTTTGATCAGTCAAATACCCCTGTCCGTCTTTATGATTGCTTACACCATTCTCGGCCTGTGGCTGCTCGCCACGCCCAAAGGGGCCTAGATAATCGTCGCATCATCCCACGCAGCGCGCAGCACAGGTGCTTGCCATTTTGCGATCCCAATCCCCGCAACCGCCACGCCAATGGTCACGATCCACGGCACCACGCCAAGCGCGTCAAACCCGATACCAAACAGATCCATGTGCGTTTCCCCGACCACTGCTTTGCGGGCGTGATTGAACATCTCGGCAAATCCGACACACCCCATCACACCAATAATCGCGGGCACCAAAACCCGCAGATACGGCCCAACCAATCCACCCATCTTGCCCAATCGAAACGGCAAAGCATGCATCACCAAAACGCCTGCCAATCCACTGGGAAAAAACATCACGGTCGCGACAAACAGCGCCCCAACATACAGCTCCCACAACTCGGTTTGTTGGCTTAACACCGTTTGCAACAACGTAAACACAACCGCGCCAACGATGGGCCCATAGAAAAACCCAACGCCGCCTAAAAATGTCACCAACAATATCGTGCCAGATGCCTGAACTGTCAGGTTCTCGGCACTCGCAATCTCGAATGCAATCGCCGACAGCGCGCCGGCAACACCCGCGAAAAACCCGGCCGCGCAGAACGAATAAAACCGCACCCAGCGCGCCGAATATCCGACAAATTCCACCCGTTCAGGATTATCACGCACCGCATTTGCCAACCGCCCCATCGGCGTGCGCGTAAACAGATACATCGCGGCCAGGGATACGATCAACCAAGCCGCCACCAGATAATACACCTCTAGGTGTTGCGCAAATTCCAGCCCCAACACTTTTGGCCCAGATGTGCGATCCCACAACATGCCACCGCTGCGAAAAAACGCGATAATGATGATCGAAAACGACGCGATCAATTCCACTACCCCAAGCGAGATCATTGCAAATGATGTCCCCCCGCGACGGGTCGAAAATCCACCGATCACAGTTGCAATTCCAAGGGAAAACAACCCACCAAACAGCGGCAAAACTGGCAACAGAACCGCACCGCCCAACGCGCCATTCATCACGTGAACAGCCGCAAAACCACCCACACCCATATAAACGGCATGCCCAAAACTCAGCATCCCCGCCTGCCCCAATAACATATTGTAGGACAGCGCAAATATGATCGTAATCGCCATCTGTGTAAGGATAATGATCGAGCTGTTAGACGTGAAAATCGCAGGTAAGCCGATCAAAACCATACTGAAAACGACCCACGGCATGCTTGCTCGCAGCAGATTGAAATTGGGGTAATTCATCGTACTTCGGCTCCTAGCATTCGCGCCAAAGCTAAACTGACGCTCTTGCGTATTCCACACTAACGCTACGGCCCTTAATACAACGCGCAAAAAAATATCTAG
>JABBAP010000065.1 GCA_018607905.1 Paracoccaceae bacterium
GGCTCGGCTAAGGCTTCCAACTGACTCAGTGCGTCTTGCGGCGTCATTCCACTGTCACAGACTTCGCCAAATTGCGCGGCTGATCCACATCAGTTCCCTTGTAAACCGCTGTATGATAAGCTAAAAGTTGCGCTGGCACTGCGTAAACAATAGGCGCCAAAAACGAGTGCACAGACGGCATAACAATGGTTTGCCACGCCCCATCACCCGCCTCTTTTGCACCCTTCGCATCGGTCACCAAAATGATCTTTCCGCCCCGCGCCATAACTTCTTGCATGTTGGAAACTGTTTTATCAAACAACTCGTCACTCGGTGCAAAAACAACCACGGGCATGTTTTCATCGACCAACGCAATCGGCCCGTGTTTCAATTCCCCAGACGCATAACCTTCGGCGTGTATGTAACTGATTTCTTTCAGTTTTAATGCACCTTCCAGCGCCAGAGGGAACATTGAGCCGCGCCCTAAAAACAGTGCATCGCGTGAATTTACCAACTGCGCACAGGTCTTCTTGATGACCGCTTCCTGCTCCAGCGCTGCGTTCAAAATGCCCGGCAAACCATTCAGCGCCGCCACCAATTCCGCCTCGCCGTCGCCGTCCAATTGCCCATGTTCACGCGCCGCCTTGATTGCAAGGGCCGCCAAAACCGTCAACTGACAGGTGAACGCCTTTGTCGATGCAACCCCAATCTCAACGCCCGCCAAAATCGGCAGTGAAACATCCGCCTCACGCGAAATAGAGCTTTCTGGGGAGTTCACAATCGCCACAGTTTTATCAACGTTTTCAGAACAATAGCGCAATGCTGCGAGGGTATCTGCTGTTTCGCCAGACTGGCTTACAAAGAACGCAAAAGAGTTCTGCGATAGGGGTGGTTCGCGGTAGCGAAACTCGGATGCGATATCCAATTCCACTGGCAAGCGGGCAATCTGTTCAAACCAGTATTTCGCCACGTGACAGGCCAAATATGCCGTTCCGCAGGCGACCATCGTCACCTTTTCGATTTTAGAAAAATCTAAATCGACATTGGGCAACATGATTTGTTTACCATTTGCGTGTACATATTGTTTCACAGCCTCGGCAATTACCGTTGGTTGTTCGGCAATTTCTTTTGCCATGAAATGTTTATACAGGCCTTTGTCGGCAGAAATCACACCGTGGGAAATTTCACGCATTTCTCGATTGGCCAAAGAACCAGCAGAATCTGTGATTTCCAGCGAATTACGGGTCAAAACTGCAAAATCACCTTCTTCAAGGTAGGTCACTTTGTTTGTCATCGGTGCAAGCGCAAGGGCATCTGATCCGACATACATTTCGCCGTCACCATGTCCTATGGCCAACGGTGATCCTTTTCTTGCGGCGACCAGCAAGTCTTCCTGACCGTCGAACAAGAAACACAGCGCATAAGCACCGTCCAAACGTGCAACTGTTTGACGCGCGGCTTCAACAGGTTCAACACCTTGTTTTAAAATGCTTTCGCACAATTTTACAACGGTTTCAGTATCTGTTTCCGTTTCAAAAGTTGCGCCCTTTGCGGCCAACTCTTCGCGCAATTCGCGGTAGTTTTCGATAATCCCATTGTGCACCACGGCCACATCACCAGCTTGATGGGGGTGGGCATTTTGCACATTCGGCGCGCCGTGGGTCGCCCAACGAGTGTGCCCAATTCCCGCCTTGCCGCGAATGGGCTCATGGACCAATTTGTCTGACAGGTTCACCAATTTACCCACCGCACGGCGGCGTTCCAGCTTGCCGTTGTGAACAGTCGCGATCCCCGCACTGTCATAACCGCGATATTCCAAGCGCTTTAGCCCATCCACAAGGATCGGTGCAGCTTCGTGATTTCCCAGAATGCCAACAATGCCGCACATGCTATTTATCCTTATTTTTTGCAGCTTTGGCTGCCTTTAGTCGGTTCATTAGCCGCAAGGCTAATCCCGGTTTATTTGCTTGTTTTGCCCGCGAAATCGCCATTGCCGTATCTGGCACATCGCTTGTGATAACGGACCCAGATCCTGTCATCGCATCGTCGCCAACCCGAACAGGGGCGACCAGTGCCGTGTTTGATCCGATGAACGCACGTTTGCCGATGACCGTTTTATGTTTGAACACCCCATCATAGTTGCAGGTGATTGTTCCCGCACCAATATTTGCGCCATCACCCACATCTGCATCGCCAATATAGGACAGGTGATTGACCTTTGCGCCTTCACCAATGAACGCGGCCTTTATTTCCACGAAATTGCCAACCCGCGCGCCGTTTCCGATCTCGGCTCCGGGGCGTAATCTGGCGTAGGGGCCGACCACGGCTTCTTGGCTGATATGGCATCCCTCAAGGTGCGAAAATGCGCGGATCAGCGCGCCTGTTTCCACAGTAACGGCAGGGCCAAAAACCACATTCGGTTCAATAACCACATCTCGCCCAACATAGGTATCATAGGCGAAAAACACGGTGTCGGGCGCGTGCATTGTTACGCCATTTTCCAAAGCGTCGGCACGTTGACGGATTTGAAATGCAGCATCTGCTGCGGCCAAATCAGCACGGGAATTTACCCCCATCGTTTCAGCCTCAGTGCAGGTGATCGCGGCGCACGTCTGCCCTTTGGCCCGTGCCAATCCGACGATGTCTGTCAGGTAGTATTCACCACTTGCGTTGTCGTTTCCAACAGCATCAATCAGCGTGAACAAATTGGCCCGATCCGCACAAATAACCCCAGAATTACAAAGCGTTATGGCAAGCTGTTCAGGGCTGGCATCTTTTGCCTCAACAATCGCATCCAAGCCGCCATCCGCGTCTGTTACCAAACGGCCATAACGCCCAGGAATCTGCGCTTCAAAGCCCAGCACGACAACTCCCGCACCGTTTTGGCGCGCGTCCAACATGCGGCGCAGCGTGTCTTCTTGGATGAAGGGTGTGTCGCCATACAGAACGATCACATCGCCGTCAAAATCGGCTAAGGCTTCGCTCGCTTGCTGAACGGCATGGGCGGTACCCAATTGCTCGTCCTGGCTCACTATTGCGACGTCGGGTGCGAATGCGGTTGCGGCTGTGCCAACTTCTTCGCCGCCATGACCTGTCACCACCACGATGCGAGCGGCTTCAATGGATTGCGCCGATAACATGGCATGCGCCAACAACGGTGCGTGCGCCACTTCGTGCAGCACTTTTGGAAGGTTTGATTTCATGCGGCTGCCTTGTCCGGCTGCCAGAATTACCACTGCGACAGGCATTTTGCCCCCTGCGTTTCTTTGTTTTTCCATCTGATAGCGTGAAAATGGCGATACAGAAAGCCCCGCGTCCTCAAGAAAGCTTTCATTGCGTTACAGCCTGTGGCAACAGGATGCGGAAGAGCGCGTAAAGAGGGCGATATGAAGTCAGTTATTTTTGATCTTGATGGCACGTTGGCGGATACCAGCGCAGACCTTATCGCGGCGGCAAATGCCTGTTTTGAACAGCTAGGACAGGGTAAACCGCTTGATCCTGTTGCCGATGCGTTAACGGCATTTCACGGCGGGCGTGCGATGTTGCGATTGGGGTATCAGCGGGTCCAACAGGATTGGACCGAAGACCTTGTTGATGCGCAATACCCTGTTTTGCTTGATTATTACGCGGATCATATCGCGGTTCACACCACGCTTTATCCAAATGTTATCCCTGTTTTGGAGGAGTTGCGGCGCCGTGGATACGCCCTTGGGATTTGTACGAATAAGCCTGAAGGGTTGGCTGAAACGCTGATGGGGCAGTTGGGTATTCGTGATATGTTTGGGGCGCTTCTTGGGGCCGATACGCTGCCCGTACGCAAACCTGATCCCGAACATCTTTGGGAAACCATCCGCCGCGTTGGTGGGGATTTGGGGCGTTCGGCGTTGATCGGGGATACCGATAATGATCGTTCGGCGGCGCGAAATGCCAATGTTCCGAGCGTTTTGGTAACTTTCGGGCCGTCTGGTCGCGCGATTGAAGCATTAGAACCAGAAGCGTTGCTGAACCATTATGATGAATTGCCAGACTTGGCGGATCGGCTGATTTCCTGACTGGTTTTGGAATTCCAGAAACCATTGCTTCGCCTTTGCGAAAGGTTCCCTGCGATGGCTTGATCCGATACGCGCGATAATGCTTCAAAGTATGAAACGAACAAAAGGCCTGTGTCTGTGAGCTATAAATTTACTGGAAATTTCACCCAGCAGGAATCGCTGCCAGAAGAATCTATTGAGGCAGCGATTGCCGTGATGCGTCACGGGCGGTTGCATCGTTATAACTTGGCGGATGGCGAACAGGGCGAAACTGCGTTGTTGGAACAGGAGTTTGCTGCCTACACGGGCGCAAAATACTGTGTGGCCGTTGCATCGGGTGGATACGCTTTGGCCTCTGCCTTGCGTGCGTCAGGGGCGCAGGCTGGGGATGCTGTCTTAACCAACGCCTTCACGCTAGCGCCTGTTCCCGGGGCGATTGCGAACGCTGGGTGTACGCCCATATTTGTTGAGGTCACGCACAATCTTGTGATGGATTTGGCTGATCTGAAAGTGAAGATCGCGAGTAGTCGCGCCAGGTATTTAATGCTCAGCCACATGCGCGGGCATTTGGTAGATATGGATGCGCTTATGGCGATCTGTGATGGCGCTGGCGTTGTGGTGATTGAGGATTGCGCCCACACGATGGGGGCGTTTTGGGATGGCGTGGCGAGCGGGCGGCATGGTGTTGCGGGGTGTTATTCCACCCAGACGTTCAAGCATTTGAACTCGGGTGAGGGCGGATTGCTGATCACGGATGACGCCGAATTGGCGGCGCGTGCGATCATGCTTTCGGGGTCGTACATGCTGTTTGAACGCAACGGCGCAGGGCCAGAAAAAGAAGTATTTGACCAGATCAAATTGGAAACGCCAAACTGTTCAGGGCGCATGGATAACCTGCGTGCCGCAATCTTACGACCGCAATTGCGCGCCTTGGATGCGCAATGTGCCGCGTGGAATGAACGTTACAAACGGGTTGAATCTGGATTGCAAAATGCGACGGGGATTAAGGTTATCGAACGGCCTGAGAAAGAGGCTTACGTGATGTCCTCGTTTCAATTTCTGTGTCCAGAATTGAGCGATGCCCAGATGATTGATGTCCAGAAACGTACAGGAAACCGCGGTGTGGAGCTGAAGTGGTTTGGGGCAGACAGCCCCGTTGGTTTCACGTCGCGCCATGACAGCTGGACCTATGCTGAGGCGCAAAACCTGCCCCAAACGGATCGTGTTTTGGCAGGCTTGTTTGATATGCGATTGCCGCTGACGTTCACGTTAGAAGACTGCGATATGCTGGCCGCGATCATTCGCGAGGAAGTTGGCGCTGTCTATCAGGCGGGCTGATTGCATTCAGGCTAGACATTGAGAATTCAATACGTATTATGTGAACAACTGTTCAATTAAATTATCTGGGAGCCTGCCATGTTTACCTCCTCCATGAATTTTGCTTGCGGCGAAGACATCGAAGCTCTGCGCGATATGGTCCATCGTTGGGCGCAAGAGCGTGTTGCTCCGATGGCGGCTGAAATCGACAGCACTAATGTTTTTCCAAAGGAATTGTGGAAAGAGATGGGCGATCTTGGCTTGCTAGGCGTGACCGTTGCTGAGGAATTCGGTGGCGCAAATATGGGGTATCTGGCTCATACGATTGTGGTGGAAGAAATCGCACGGGCGTCGGCCTCTGTTTCCTTGTCTTACGGGGCGCATTCCAATCTGTGTGTCAATCAAATCGCGCTGAACGGCACGGAGGAGCAAAAGCAAAAATATCTGCCAAAACTGATTTCTGGCGATCATGTGGGTGCGCTAGCGATGTCCGAAGCAGGCGCGGGATCCGATGTTGTTTCAATGAAGCTGAAAGCGGAAAAGAAGAACGGGTATTACACGCTGAACGGCACTAAATACTGGATCACAAACGGCCCAGATGCCGATACTCTGGTGGTTTATGCCAAGACTGATCCAGACGCAGGGCCGCGCGGAATGACGGCGTTTCTGATTGAAAAGGAAATGGTTGGATTTTCGACTGGTGCGCATTTCGACAAGCTGGGCATGCGCGGATCAAACACGGCGGAGCTGATTTTCGATAACGTCGAAGTGCCGTTCGAGAATGTTTTAGGGGGCGATGAAAAAGAGGGCAAAGGCGTGAATGTGCTGATGTCCGGACTGGATTTTGAACGTGTTGTGCTGTCTGGCATTGGTGTTGGCATCATGCATTCGATCCTTGATCACATCATGCCCTACATGGTGGAGCGTAAGCAGTTCGGCCAAAGCGTTGGCAATTTCCAATTGATGCAGGGCAAGATCGCAGACATTTACACCAATATGAACTCTGCTCGGGCTTATGTTTACGCCGTCGCAGGGGCCTGTGATCGGGGTGAAGTGACCCGTCAGGATGCGTCCGCTTGTGTGCTGTATTCATCTGAAAAGGCGATGGAAATGGCGGTTCAGGGTGTGCAAGCGATGGGCGGTGCTGGCTTCTTGAACGATAGCCCGTTGTCACGGATCATGCGGGATGCGAAACTGATGGAGATCGGGGCTGGCACATCGGAAATTCGTCGGATGTTGACGGGCCGCGAACTTATGAAATTACAGGAGGCGTAATGCCACTTTATCGTACTTTGATTGCTGCCAGCGTTGCTGGTTTGATGGGTTTTGCAGGCGCTGCGCAAGCCGCTGACGGGGAGTCCCATCAAAGCGAAGTGATCGCTTGTTTGTCCAAGATGGATGCAGGAACCACTTGGGATCAGTGCCGAACCAAAATGTTTGAGCCCTGTGCCGAGGAAGAAGTTGGGTCCGAACCACATCTTGCGTGTTTGGAAGTGCAAAATAAGGCTTGGCAGGATCAGGTTGATGCCAGCATCGCTGAATTGAACACAAAACTGACGCCTGATGCGACGGGGCAGTTGAATGAATTGCTCGATCAATGGTTCGGGTATTTAAAAGGCAAATGCGAAGCCGTTGCGACAGAAAAAGCTGGCATTAGTGCTGCGGCCGCTGGGTTGGGGTGCGAGATTAGCGAATTTGCAGGGCTCGCGACAGAATTTAATTCCTGTTTGATCGGCAAGTCTGAATCGCCTTATTGCGAACTCAAGAAAGAGTGAGGCAGCACTTTGAAACTTAAATCCACCATCAGGTCTGACAGCCCAGAAGCACAGGTACGTATTGCGGCACATGCAGATGCGCTTGCCATCGTGGCAGAGGCCGCGCGTTTGGCGGCTGAAGGCGGTGGAGAGCGGTCTCGTGAGCGCCACGTTTCACGCGGTAAAATGCTGCCGCGCGAACGAGTTGCAAACCTGCTGGACGCTGGTTCTCCGTTCCTCGAGATTGGGGCGACTGCTGCGCATCAAATGTACGACGGTGCTGCGCCCTGTGCAGGTGTAATTGCGGGTGTCGGTCGGGTGAATGGCCGTCAGGTTATGGTTGTGTGCAACGATGCGACGGTCAAAGGCGGCACGTATTATCCGCTGACCGTGAAAAAGCATCTTCGCGCGCAAGAAATTGCCGAAGAAAACCATCTGCCGTGCGTTTATTTGGTGGATAGCGGTGGCGCGAACCTGCCCAACCAAGACGAAGTGTTCCCAGATCGTGATCACTTTGGGCGTATCTTTTTCAACCAAGCGAACATGAGCGCCAAGGGCATTCCTCAGATTGCGGTGGTGATGGGGTCGTGTACGGCGGGTGGGGCCTATGTGCCTGCCATGTCTGACGTTTCGATCATAGTCAAAGAACAGGGTACGATTTTTCTGGCGGGGCCGCCGTTGGTAAAAGCAGCCACGGGCGAAGTGATCAGTGCAGAAGAGCTGGGCGGTGGTGATGTTCACACACGCCTGTCTGGTGTGGCGGATTATTTGGCTGATGATGACGCGCATGCGCTGGAGTTGGCGCGATCTGCTGTTACGGCGCTCGGTCCAACGCAGCCTGCGCAAATTGCAAGGCGAGAGGTGGTGCAGCCTGATCTGGACGCCGAGAGCATTCTGGCTGTTGTTCCAGCTGATCTAAAAACGCCCTATGATATTCGCGAAGTGATTGCGCGTGTTGTTGATGGCTCCGAGTTTGACGAGTTTAAGGCGCGGTTCGGCACGACGTTGATTTGCGGGTTTGCCCACATCGAAGGCATGCCCTGTGGGATTATCGCCAACAATGGAATCCTGTTTTCGGAAAGCGCGCAAAAGGGTGCGCATTTCGTAGAGCTGTGTTCGCAGCGCAAAATCCCATTGATCTTTTTACAAAATATCACGGGTTTTATGGTTGGACAAAAAGCCGAGGCCGAGGGCATCGCACGTCACGGTGCCAAACTGGTAACGGCTGTGGCAACAACATCCGTTCCTAAGATCACTGTGGTGGTCGGCGGATCGTTTGGCGCTGGGAATTATGGCATGGCGGGGCGAGCCTATTCGCCGCGTTTTATGTGGTCTTGGCCAAACAGCCGCATTTCTGTGATGGGCGGTGAACAGGCTGCTGGCGTGCTGGCAACTGTGAAACGGGATGGCATGGAACGGCGCGGCGAGGCATGGTCATCCGAAGAAGAAACCGCATTCAAAAAGCCGACGCTGGATATGTTTGAAGAGCAGAGCCACCCGCTCTATGCTTCCGCGCGGATGTGGGACGACGGGATTATCGACCCGCGCAAGACCCGCGACGTTTTGGCCCTGTCGCTGCAAGCTTGCTTGGATCGCCCAATAGAAGACACACGCTTTGGCGTGTTCCGTATGTAAAGATGAGTAATATAGGTTCGCGAGTTTCAGGGGTAATTTCTGGGTGGTCTCTGCCGAGTATGACGCGGGACGCAGAGATCGACGTCTATCTTGTTCACTCATCATCTGATCCTGAAGATTACTTCTTTCTATTCGATTTTGAAACTTTTGTTGAAAGATCAAAGGGTGGCATATTTGTGCGCTTTAAACTTCGTGTCTTTGCGGGCCGAAGCGATTTCGGACGTTTGGTGTTTGCGAGACAATTTAGGCAAGTGTTTGCCGGTGAGTTTGATGAAATGCGGAGCGAGCTTTCCGCAAAATCAGGAAAGAGTGGTTGGCTCGATTGGAGTTTCCCATTTAGCGTGGCTTCAGATCTAATTGGCGGTTTTGTGGCGAATTTGGTCTTGGCGATTGCTCTTTCTGTAGGTGGGAAGCTGTTTGGCGGTATATCGGTGCCTAAGTTTTTAAAGAGAAAATCTGCTACGATAAAATTGGAAGAAGAAATTGATCAAACAAAGAGTCAGGTCGAAAATGCCCTTACTGTGATTGATGTTGTGCTACATCCTGAACTGCTTGCGCATGCGCGGACGTTTGGGGCTGTTTCTGGGCTCCAAGATTTGGACCCTGACGCATGGCCTTTGCCAGATTATGTACGAACGCATTTAATGCAGGCCAAAAGTGGCTCATGGTGGTAGGAAAAACATGTTCTCAAAGATCTTAATCGCGAACCGTGGAGAGATTGCTTGTCGGGTGATTGACACCTGTCGCAAATTGGGTGTCGCAACGGTGGCTGTTTATTCAGATGCGGATGCGAATGCGCGGCATGTGGAAATGGCGGATGAAGCCGTTCGTTTAGGGCCAGCGCCTGTAGCTGAGAGTTACTTGCGCGGCGATGCGATCATTCAGGCGGCGTTGGATACGGGGGCGCAGGCTGTACATCCTGGCTATGGCTTTTTGTCGGAAAATCCTGATTTTGCGCAGGCCTTAGCAGATGCGGGGCTGGTGTTCATCGGGCCAAGTGGCGATGCAATTCGGGCGATGGGCCTCAAGGACGCCGCTAAGGTTTTAATGGAACAGGCGAATGTGCCCGTTGTTCCTGGATATCACGGCGCGGATCAAGATGATGGTTTGTTGGCGAAAGAAGCTGGCAAAATCGGGTATCCAGTTCTTATCAAGGCCGTTGCGGGTGGCGGTGGTAAGGGGATGCGTTTGGTCGAAGCGGCATCTGAGTTTTCAGAAGCGTTGCAATCGGCACGATCCGAAGCAAAGGCATCTTTTGGTAATTCTGACGTTCTGGTTGAGAAATTCGTTTCTAACCCGCGCCACATCGAAATTCAGGTGTTTGGCGACACGCATGGAAATGCGGTGCATTTGTTCGAGCGGGACTGTTCCCTGCAACGACGCCATCAAAAAGTTATCGAAGAAGCCCCTGCGCCTGACATGCCCGAAGCCCTTCGTGCGGCGATGGGCAAGGCGGCAGTGCGTGCGGCCAAAGCGATTGGGTACGCAGGTGCGGGGACCGTTGAGTTTATCGTGGATGGCTCTGGTCCGCTGCGTGAAGACGGGTTCTGGTTCATGGAAATGAACACTCGTTTGCAGGTGGAACATCCTGTAACGGAGGCAATTACGGGCCAAGACCTTGTGGAATGGCAGTTGCGCGTGGCTGATGGTGAGCCGCTGCCAAAGACGCAAGATGAATTGACGATAAATGGCTGGGCCTTTGAGGCGCGGATTTATGCAGAGGATGCGGGCAAGGGTTTTTTACCGTCCATTGGCACGCTGTCCCATTTGCAGTTTCCAACCAATGCGCGTGCAGACACGGGTGTGCGTGCAGGGGATGCGATTACGCCGTTTTACGATCCTATGATTGCGAAATTGGTGGTTCATGGCCCCACGCGTGATGTGGCGCTGGGCAAATTGACAGCTGCGCTTGCGGGCACGCAGGTTGCTGGGTGCACGACGAATATCGGGTTTTTGCGTGCGCTTTCGCAGCACGAAGGTTTCTCCAAAGGCGAGGTCGACACGGGGTTGATTGCGCGCGATCAGGACGCCTTGGTTGCAGAGGAAGCGCCAACTCCAGCGGAATGGGCAATGGTCGCTGTTGCACTCGCGAAGCTTGACGATCCAAAGCCGCACCAAGGGTTTAATATCTGGGCTGCGTTAAAACGATCTGTCCACGTCGCGTGGAGAGAGGAACAACGGATTGTTGCTGTGTATTGCGAACATCCACATAAAATGGTGGCGCATGTTGACGGTGAAGACATTCATATTGATCTGCATCAGGGTTGGAAGGTTAATGGCGTTAAGCCGCCAGTCGACGTTGTCTCGCACAGCGGCGGTGTCAGCCTGTTCGGGGCACAGACCCAGCATTTCAAGCTGGTTGATCTGCTGGATCGCGCCGCGACAGTGGCTGGCGGGGCAGGGACGATCATCGCGCCGATGCCAGGTTCAGTGAAGGACGTGATTTTTGCGCAAGGTGACGCGGTCAAACAAGGGGACACGCTGATGATCCTTGAGGCGATGAAAATGGAACATCGTTTAACCGCGCCGTTTGATGGCACAATTGCCGAGATGAATGCCGTAGCAGGTGGGCAAGTCGCCGATGGCACCGTGCTAGCGGTGATCGAAGAGGCTGAGACATGACGGAGCGCGCCGAGGTATTCGAAGTTGGCCCGCGTGATGGATTGCAAAACGAAAAGGCCCTGATTTCAACCGCGCAAAAGGTTGAATTGGTTGATCACCTATCTGATTGCGGCTTTCGTCGCATAGAGGTGGCAAGTTTTGTGTCGCCCAAATGGGTGCCACAAATGGCAGATGGCGGCGAAGTTTTGGTGCAAATTTCACGCCGTGATGATTGCAGCTATGCTGCGCTGACGCCAAATTTGCGCGGTTTTGACGGTGCAGTTTTGGCCAAAGCTGATGAAATCGCCATTTTTGCCTCTGCTTCCGAAGGATTCAGCCAAGCCAACATAAATTGTAGCATTGCCGAGAGTGTCAAGCGGTTCGAGGAAGTCGTTGCGGCGGCCAAAGCTGTAAACTTACCAGTACGCGGATACATTTCTTGCGTGACGGATTGCCCGTTTGATGGACCCACCCCCGCGCCGAATGTTGCCTCCCTTGCGGGGCGATTGCGCGATCTTGGATGTTACGAAATCAGTTTAGGTGACACGATAGGGCAAGCAACGCCTCAGTCTATCACTGCGATGTTAAACGCGGTGCTAAGCGAAATGGATGCGGCGCATCTTGCGGGGCATTATCACGACACAGGGGGGCGTGCGCTGGATAATATCCGCGCCTCGCTTGATTTGGGTGTTCGGGTTTTCGATGCGTCTGTTGGAGGGCTAGGGGGGTGCCCTTACGCGCCCGGTGCATCTGGAAATGTCGCCAGCGAAGCGGTGGTTGAGCTGCTGTGCGGGGCTGGATTTGAAACGGGCATTGATCTGGATGCGCTTTACCGCGTCGCGGAATTTGCAAAAACATTGCGGAGTTAAAATGTTTGAAACAATCTCAATCAAGAAAGATGACCGAGGCGTTGCAAGGTTAACGCTGGCGCGTACAGACAAACACAATGCGATGAATGCGCAAATGATTGCAGAATTGACGCAAGCCGCCGTGCAGTTGGGAAATGACGAAGCCGTTCGCGTGGTTATTCTTGAGGCTGAAGGCAAGAGCTTTTGCGCGGGTGGTGATTTGGGTTGGATGAAAGACCAGATGGATGCCAGCCCCGAACAGCGCGCGGCAGGTGCGCGTGAACTGGCAACGATGCTGGGGGCGTTGAACACATTGCCCAAACCGCTGATTGGTCGTGTTCAGGGGCAAGCCTTTGGGGGCGGTATCGGCATGATGGCGGTGTGTGACATCGCGATTGGGGTAACGCCGTGCAAGTTTGGATTGACGGAAACGCGGCTCGGTCTAATCCCCGCGACGATCTCGCCTTATGTGATCAAACGGATGGGAGAAGCCAAGGCGCGGCGTGTGATGATGTCTGCGAAGATGTTTGAGAGCGATGAGGCGATGTCGCTTGGTTTGTTGGCGAAAGTTGTGACAGCGCAAGATCTCGATGATGCTGTTGAAGCCGAAGTGTTACCATACTTAAGTGTTGCGCCCCGTGCGGTTGAAAAAACCAAGCGCCTGATCCGTGGGCAGGGAGGCGAAATCAGTGTCGCGCAAATAGACGCGAGTATTGCGGCGCTTGTCGAGGCTTGGGATGATCCAGAGGCGCAGGCGGGGATTAGCGCGTTCTTTGCCAAAGAGAAAGCACCTTGGGTTCGTTAGAGCGTATTTTGCAGCGCTGTTAAATCGTTTTGCCATTTCAAGGGGATGTCCCCGTCAAATAGATCACGCACATATGCGTATTGCGGTTCTAGTTTGCGGACTATCTCAACGCGAAGGCTCAGTTGCAGCGGCATTTTAACGGACACATTCCGCTTTTTCGAAAATTCACCTGGATGGCTGCCAACACCCAAAAAATTGCAAACGCGATCAACTGCCTCGGGTGTGAAAAGCCGTTCGAAAAATTCAAAGTGGATGTTTTCAGGCGCAAAGCACGATTGGATCGTGCGAATGGTACTCACGTAATCCATCCGATCCAAATAGACGGGCTTTTCAAATGCGGTGTCGATTTTTTGTTCCATCGCTTCCAACGTTTCAGCATCTTCGGAAAACCGAATTTGCGACCACAAGCGATCCGTTGGGTTACGCATCAGGAAGATAACTTTGATATCGGGGAAGTGTGATTTGATCAGCTCAAACTCGTCCAAAGGCAATTTGCAATAGGCGGGTGATATCTCGCCAAAGGCGTGCTGTTTTTGGACCCGCGTATCAAAATACTGGACGTATTTTTCAATATCGCCATCCATTTTCAATCGTTCACGAAGGGCAGATTTCAGCTGCACAACGCGGGTGTCAGGGTGCGTTTGTTCTTGCATCCGTTTCAGGCGTTTTCGAAATGCAGAGTTCGGCCAGTTTGCCGTGGACGTGCGATTGCCCCAAAAATGCATTTCTTTTAGGGCGGACATGTATACTTCGGGGTGGCCTGCAAGATAGTTTGAAAGCCACGTCGTGCCAGATTTCTGCGCCCCTACGCCAAGGAACATCGTTTTGTTGACGAGTTGAGGGAAAGAGCCGTTCAAAATCACTGAAATTATCACCTGTGTAACACGCCTAAATCTATGAAAATGCGCTGGGCCAAACAAGCGTTAATGTGGTTTTGAAAACGCCTTGTGGTGACTTATGCGAATTGTTTGCGCGAAAGGCGTGATTTTGGGCGTCGGATTGGTTGACCTTCGTGTGGGGCAGGGATAGTTAAACAATGCCGAAAGCTTCAATTCCGCGAAGGAGTCGCCATTGGAAGACCTGCTCAGAGAATATCTGCCAATTTTGGTGTTCATCGGGATCGCTGTGGCGTTGGGCCTTGTGCTGATCTTGGCTGCCATTATCGTTGCTGTGCGCAACCCCGATGCGGAGAAAACATCGGCTTATGAATGTGGTTTCAACGCTTTCGACGATGCGCGTATGAAATTCGACGTTCGCTTTTACCTCGTTTCGATCTTGTTCATCATTTTTGATCTAGAGGTTGCTTTCTTATTCCCGTGGGCCGCATCGTTTAAAGATGTTGGCGTGCTTGGGTTTTGGTCAATGATGGTCTTCTTGGGTGTTTTGACAATTGGTTTTGCTTACGAATGGAAAAAGGGAGCGTTGGAATGGGAGTGAGTACATCCGCCAACACCGCAGGTGGTGATCGTGAAGTTGCGACCCGCGCTCTGAACAATGAGTTGCAGGACAAGGGCTTTTTGTTGACGTCTACCGAAGACATCATCAATTGGGCGCGGACTGGCTCATTGCACTGGATGACTTTCGGGCTTGCTTGTTGCGCGGTTGAAATGATGCACACAGCGATGCCGCGATACGATATGGAACGATTTGGGACAGCGCCACGCGCTTCTCCTCGTCAGTCCGATTTGATGATTGTTGCTGGCACGCTGACCAATAAAATGGCCCCCGCACTGCGCAAAGTTTACGACCAAATGCCAGAGCCGCGCTATGTGATCTCGATGGGGTCTTGTGCGAATGGTGGTGGGTATTACCACTACAGCTATTCCGTTGTGCGCGGCTGTGATCGGATCGTTCCTGTGGACATTTATGTTCCAGGCTGCCCGCCATCAGCAGAGGCACTGCTGTACGGTATCCTGCAACTGCAACGCAAAATCCGTCGTACTGGTACGATTGTTCGTTAATGCAAAAGGAAGACGCCCAAATGACAGAGGCTCTTAACGAATTGGGAACAGCATTGGCTGCGAACCGCTCTGACGCGGTGATCGGAACCGAAGTGACGTCTGTCGGGGAATTGGTCGTCCAAGTTTCCCCAGCCGCACTGCCTGATTTCATTGACTACATCAAAACGGAACGCACAACGCGGTTTTCATCGCTGGTGGATATCACAGCGATTGATTTCCCAAGCCGTGAAAAACGGTTCGGAGTGGTTTATCACTTCCTGTCGATGTACACGAACCAACGTATCCGCATCAAAGCCAGCATCCGCGAAGATGAGGTGGTTCCGTCGATCACGTCGATCCACCCGTCCGCGGATTGGTTTGAACGCGAAGTGTTTGATATGTACGGCATAATGTTCTCGGGTCACCCAGATTTGCGCCGTATCCTGACGGATTATGGTTTCCGTGGGTACCCATTGCGTAAAGATTTTCCGACGACGGGTTACACCGAAGTGCGCTATGACGAAGTTGAAAAGCGCGTTGTATATGAGCCGGTGTCGTTGGTTCAAGAATATCGCCAATTTGATTTCATGTCCCCATGGGAGGGCGCGGAGTACATTCTGCCTGGTGATGAGAAGAAAGAGGAGGCCGCGAAGTAGATGGAATTGCTTTCTTTGTTCGACACGATGATTGCGGCGGCTGGATTGCTTTTACTTGCCACTCCGTTTTTTAAAAAAACCTCATTAGTGTCACTAAATGTATACAACAGTAGTGAAGGGGTGAAGGTTGATGGCTGACGGAACTTTCAACGACGCCCAAACGGGCGAACAGCGTATTCGGAACTTTAACATCAACTTTGGCCCGCAGCACCCTGCGGCCCACGGTGTATTGCGTCTTGTTCTGGAACTGGACGGCGAAATCGTAGAACGCTGCGATCCCCATATTGGCTTGCTGCACCGTGGCACTGAAAAGTTAATGGAAAGCCGCACCTACCTGCAAAACCTTCCGTACTTCGATCGGTTGGATTACGTGGCGCCGATGAACCAAGAACATGCTTGGTGTTTGGCAATCGAAAAGCTGACGGGCACGGTTGTACCGCGTCGCGCCAGCCTGATCCGTGTTTTGTATAGTGAAATTGGGCGTATCCTGAATCACATCTTGAACGTAACGACACAAGCGATGGATGTTGGCGCGTTAACGCCGCCGCTTTGGGGCTTTGAAGAACGCGAAAAACTGATGGTGTTTTATGAGCGGGCATCGGGTGCGCGTTTGCACGCAGCCTATTTCCGCCCAGGTGGTGTTCACCAAGACCTGCCGCAGGACTTGCTAGATGATATCAACCAGTGGGCTTTGGAATTCCCAGCTGTTTTGGCCGACATCGACGGATTGCTGACGGAAAACCGTATTTTCAAACAGCGTAACGTAGATATTGCCGTGATTTCTGAACAAGAGGCCCTCGATTGGGGCTTTTCTGGTGTGATGGTGCGCGGCTCTGGCATGGCATGGGATTTGCGTCGTTCGCAACCCTACGAATGCTACGACGAGATGGATTTCCAGATTCCTATTGGCACAAACGGCGATTGTTTTGATCGGTATCTGTGTCGCATGCAAGAAATGCGCGAAAGCCTGAAGATCATTCATCAGTGCATCGAAAAGCTGAATGCCGAAGGGCCGGGCGAAATTCTGGCACGGGGTAAAATTACACCTCCAAAACGCGACGAGATGAAAACCTCGATGGAAGCGTTGATCCATCACTTCAAACTCTACACCGAAGGGTTCCACGTTCCTGAGGGCGAAATTTATGCCTGTGTGGAAGCGCCAAAGGGCGAGTTTGGGGTGTATCTGGTATCAGATGGTTCCAACAAACCGTATAAAACAAAGATCCGTGCGCCAGGGTTCTTGCACCTTGCCGCAATGGATCACGTGGCCAAAGGCCATCAATTGGCCGACGTGGCCGCAATTATCGGCACAATGGATGTCGTATTTGGAGAGATTGACCGCTAATGCTACGCCGTCTTCATCACACACAACCTGACAGTTTTGCCTTTACGCCGATGAACCAGAAATGGGCGGCGGGGCAAATTACGAAATACCCCGAAGGCCGTCAGGCCTCTGCTGTGATCCCACTGTTGTGGCGTGCGCAGGAACAAGAAGGCTGGATTTCTAAACCTGCCCTTGAAGTGGTCGCCGATATGCTCGGGATGGCCTACATTCGGGTGCTCGAAGTCGCGACTTTCTACTTTATGTTCCAGTTGAAACCTATTGGTTCTGTTGCACATATTCAGGTTTGC
This sequence comes from Paracoccaceae bacterium, assembly GCA_018607905.1. Classification (GTDB taxonomy): domain Bacteria; phylum Pseudomonadota; class Alphaproteobacteria; order Rhodobacterales; family Rhodobacteraceae; genus Amylibacter. The sequence goes on from JABBAP010000065.1 coordinate 17,199, forward strand.
GGCACGACGTCCTGCATGATTTGCGGCGCAGAAGATTTGATTGGTGTTTGCAAAGATAAGATCGCAAAGAACGCCCACGCGATTTCGGCTGACGGCAAGTTTAGCTGGGAAGAAGTTGAATGCCTTGGTGCCTGTGCAAACGCGCCGATGGTACAAATCGGCAAAGATTTCTACGAAGATTTAACGACTGAACGGTTTGCAGAAATCATCGAAGAGTTTGCTGCGGGCAATGTTCCAACACCTGGTCCCCAAAACGGGCGTTTTGCAGCGGAACCTTTGGGCGGCGCAACATCGCTGACGGAATGGGAAAAGAACCGCGAAGACTATAACGGCTCGGTTGCACGTGCTGTTGAACTGGGTGATACGGTCAAGCGCATTCAAGGGGACGAAGTTCCGATCCTGACGCCTTGGGTTTCAGATGGCACAAAACCCAAAAAGCCAGTCGCGAAAAAAGCTGCAAAAACGGCAGTAGGGTCTGCTGGCAAAAAAGCGGCCGTGGTTGCGGCGCAAAGCAAAGCGAAACCAAAACCAACTAAAGCGGGCGCACCAAATATAGCCGCTAAAGCAGCGCCTGCCTCTGTTAGTGCTGAAAAGAAGCCGCGCACCATGACGGCGGCACGCAAATCGGGCGCGGATGATCTGAAACTTATTTCAGGTGTCGGACCAAAGCTTGAGGCTGTTTTAAACGAATTAGGGTTCTATCATTTTGATCAAATCGCAAAATGGACCGAAGCAGAAGTGTCTTGGGTCGATGCGCGGTTAAAATTCAAGGGTCGCATTGAGCGCGATGGTTGGATTGATCAAGCAACAACGCTGGCCGCAGGGGGCGGCACAGCGTTATCTAAGAAGGCGTCCAAATAATTGGATGCCCTCAATCAAGGGGACTAAACAATGGCTAACGTGAAGAATGAAGGACTGTTTTCATGTCCGAACGTGTGCTGGTTAATCGGACTGGTATTCGGAATTTTGGTTGCATTGGGCTTGAACAGCTCTGCAGGAATGAGCTGGTTTTGGGCGATTGTTGTAGGATTGCTGGCAATGGTGGGGGTTTATTGGCTATTGTCTGGGTTGTTCTGTTCCACATCAGATGCAGAAACCACAACGACACAAGCTTCCACGTCAACAGGAGCAGTGACATCTTCTCAAGCGGCGTCAAATGTATCCGCGGCAACCTCGTCAGCCTCTTCAGATGCGGCACCAGCAGCATCAAGCGCTGCAGCAGCAACTCCAGCAAGCCTGATGGCAAGCACAGATGCCAGCGCATCAACTGCCAGCAAAAAGCCAGCAGCTGCTAAAAAAGCATCCGCAGCGAAAAAACCAGCGGCGAGTAAAGCAAAGGCCAAAGCAGCGCCTGCCGCAAAAAAGGCAGTGGCAAAGAAAGCAGCAGCAAAAACAACTGCATCTGCGACGAAGAAAAGTGCAGCGCCAAAAGCGGCTGCAAAAACAACAGCGCCCAAAACCGCTGCTGCAAAAACGACCACTAAGGCTGCTGCCAAACCTGCTGTGAAGAGCAAAGCTAAAACGGCTGATGCGAAACCTGCGGCCGCGAAAAAAGCACCTGCTAAGGCAGCAAAACCAAGTAAGGCGCCTGCTAAGGCAGCTAAATTGCCAGCGGGTATGG
>JABBAP010000002.1 GCA_018607905.1 Paracoccaceae bacterium
GTGCCATACGCTTTGCATACACTTTGCATACGCTTTGCGGACATTTGTTTTGCAGTTTTTTGGCCCAAAATTAACCAAGATTAACATCAAAAAAGGGCGCTCAAAGGCGCCCTTTTTCACACCGTTTTTTGGTGTTTTTCGGTGTTTTTTTGGTGGTTTTAGAAGCCTGCTTTGATCTTTTCGAACTCAGCAATCATCTTTTCACGCAACTGTTGGTTCATCGGAACCTGCGCAAGAATCGGCACGTCGATATTGCCCAATCCAGCACCGTCCAGCGCGTCTGCGCCCAGCACATCCATCTGTGCTTGGTTGCCGTGGCCATAGCCCCACTCATTCACGATATAGGCCGCAGAAGATGGGTCCATCCAAGCGTTGAAAAAGTCGTACACTTTATCAACACCATTCGGGCCGTCTTTCAAATCAACATAACCGCAGAACCACGTGGAAGACCCTTCTTTTGTTGAGCGATTGGCCGCAACAGGGATTTCTTCTGCTTGCAAAGTGGTCGGCGTTTCGTTCCACGCCCACGCTACGATAACCTCGCCGCTGGTCATCAATTGACCCAGCTCCGCGCCGTCCGCCCAGTAGGTGCGAACCATCGGATGAACACCGCGCAACCAAGCGTTTGCGTTGGCAAAATCGTCGTCCGTTGCTTTGGTCCAATCCGTTACGCCCGTCGCCAAATAGGCCAGCGCGTAAACGTCATCAACATTGTCTGGCAGCGAAATGCGGCCTGCGTATTTAGCGTTTGTAAACACCTGCACGCTATCCACGTCTGCAGCATCCACCAGATCGGTGCGATACGTCACCGCCGTAGAACCCCAATCAGCAGGAAGCATGTAATATTCGCCGTCAATTTTAAACGCATCTTTCATCGTTTCGTTGACTTCATTCCAACGGGTGATTTTCGATGTGTCTAATGGGTCAAGCAAACCAGCTTCGTGCCATTTGGAAACAGACTGGCTGCATGGGTGCGAAATATCCGCTTTGAACCCAGCACGCAGTTTTTGAAACGCTTCTTCTTCTTCCCCGAAGAATGCAAACGTCGGTGATCCGCCGTGTTGTTCGATGTACTTCTGGAAAAAGCCTTCGTCTTCGTATCCAGACCAATCGAATACGATCAGTTCTTCATCAGCCGCAAACGCAGACGTTGCAACGATGAAACCCGACAAGATAGTCGTGGTTAATAGTTTATTGATTTTCATGTTCGCTCCCTGTTTTTGCGCATGACTTTTAGAACCACGCACGCGCGAATGGCCTTTTGAAAATGTAGAACATGAAATGCAATCGGTCTAGGGATTCGGTGAAATCTTAGGAAATAGAAGCGGTTCGCGCCGCCATGTTCGCGCGAATGAACGCCACGATAAACACCACTGTCAGGATCAAAATAACCGTCGGCGCAGGGGCGCTGTCGATGTAAAAACTAAGGTAAACACCCAGAAAGGACGACACCAAAGTCGTCAAAACCGCGATTATCAGCATCTGTTCAAACCGTTTGGTCAGCAAGTACGCAATCGCACCGGGTGCAATCAACAACCCAATCGACAGGATAATCCCGACGGCCGAAAGGGTCGCAACGATGGTCAACGAGATCATCGCGAGCATCCCGTAATGCAACCAACCCACCCGCAACCCAACGGCTTGGGCTTGCACAGGGTCAAACGAATGCAGCATGAAATCGCGCCGTTTTGCGATCATAATCACCGCCACAAACGCCGCAATCAAACCCGCCGTCCACAGCTGCTCTGCCCCAACACCCAACATATTTCCGAACAGAATGTGATCCAAATGCACATCCGTCGTGATCTTGGTGTAAAGGACAATACCAAACCCAAACATCCCAGAAAACACGATCCCCATCACGGTATCCTGCTTCACACGGCTGTTTTCAGACAGGAACCCCGTCAGCAAAGCACAGATCATCCCCGCGCAAAAAGCCCCAATTATCAGAGGGATATTGATCAGATACGCCAGCACTACACCCGGCAATACCGCGTGGCTGATGGCATCCCCCATCAACGACCAGCCTTTTAAAACAAGGTAGCAGGACAATAGGCTTGTCGGCACAGACAGGATCGCCATCATGAAAAACGCGTTGTTCATGAACGCGAATTGGAACGGTTGCGCCAACGTATCCATCATGGCTCTAACGCCCGCGCCGCACGTCGTCGCGCCGCCAGATAGCCGTGTTTGGGGGCCAGAAAAAACACGAACAAAAAGATGATCGTTTGCAAGGAAACAATCAATCCACCCGTCGCGCCATCAAGGAAAAAGCTAAGGTAAGCGCCGACAAAACTGGTGATCGAACCAATTGCGACACTAACAATCAACAAGTTCGGAAACCGATCCGTCAGCAAATACGCCGTCGCGCCTGGCGTCACCACCATTGCGATAACCAGAAACGCACCAACTGTTTGCAACGCCGCCACACAGGATGCGGACAGCAGCGTAAAGAACAACACCTTCAGCAGATCAGGCTTCAACCCAATCGAGCGCGCATGATTTTCATCAAAGAACGTGACCATCAGGTCTTTCCATTTCAGCAGCAAAATCGCCAAAGTCACGAAACCAATAATCACCAACTGCCATTTGTCAGACGGTGTAATCGCCAAAATATTGCCCATCGTAATCGTTTGAACGCTGACAGATGTCGGCGACAAAGACACCATAAACAGGCCCAAACCAAAGAACGACGTGAAAATCAGGCCGATGATCGTGTCCTCTTTCAGCCCTGAACGCTGGTTCAAAAACAACATCGCGCCCGCCGCCAAACCGCCCGCCGCAAATGCTCCCAGCGCGAAGGGCAAGCCCAGCATGTATGCCCCCGCAACACCTGGAACAATCGAGTGGCTGAGCGCGTCACCGATCAGCGACCAGCCCTTAAGCATCAGATAAGCCGACAAAAAAGCACAGACTCCGCCCACCAACGCGCTCACCCACATGGCATCAAACATGTAGCTGTAGGTGAACGGCAAAAGCAGCGTTTCGATCATTCGCTGCCCTCGGATTTCGGTTTGTCTTCTTCATGGCCGTACACAACAAACGGGCGTTCATCGTCAGTAATCACGCGGATTTGGCGGCCATCATCATCGTCGTGCAAATCAGAACCACCCAAAACAAAGTGGCGCAGAACACCGCCAAATGCGATCTCCAAATTCTCGTGGGTAAAGGTTTCCTCTGTGGGGCCATACGCCAGAATAGTCTCTTTCACCAAAACCGTGCGATCACAAAACTCTGGCACAGACCCGAGGTTATGGGTCGACACCAGCATCACCCGGCCTTCGTCGCGCATCTCGCGCAGCAGTGCGATAATTGCATCTTCAGTCTGCACATCAACGCCTGTGAACGGTTCATCCAACAGGATGACTTTGCCGTCCTGCGCCAAGGCGCGGGCCAGAAAAACACGCTTGCGTTGCCCGCCAGACAGCTCTCCAATTTGACGATCCCGAAACTCGATCATATTGACCCGTTGCAACGCTTTCGTCACTGCATCGCGGTCCGCCTGAGAGGGCCGTCGCAGAAACCCCATGTGGCCATATCGCCCCATCATCACCACGTCCTCAACCAAAACAGGAAAGGTCCAATCGACCTCCTCTGATTGGGGAACGTAAGCCACGATATTTTGTTTTAACGCCTGTTTTGCAGGCATTCCAAGAACCGAAATCTCGCCTTTGGCAGCAGGCACAAATCCCATGATCGCCTTGAACAGCGTCGATTTACCCGCGCCATTCACTCCAACCAAAGCCGTGATCGTACCTGTCGGAATTTCGAAACTCGCATCACGCAACGCTGTGTGACCATTGCGATAGGTAACCGTCACATTTTTCGCGACAATGCCGTTCAGCGCGCTCACTTGCTCAACCCCACAGCAATGGTTTCAGACGTCACGCGCAGCAAATCAATGTAGGTCGGAACGGGGCCGTCCGCGTCGGTCAGGCTATCCACATATAAGACGCCGCCGTATTCTGCGCCCGTTTCGTGCGCCACTTGTTTTGCGGGCGATTGCGACACGGTGCTTTCGCAAAACACTGAACGGATTTCATGTTCACGAACGCCGTCAATCACCTTGCGAACCTGCTGCGGTGTCCCTTGTTGATCCGCATTGATCGGCCACAAATACAGCTCTCGCATTTCAAAATCGCGCACCAAATAGCTGAATGCCCCTTCACAAGACACCAACCAGCGACGATCCGCAGGAACCGCCAGAATGGCTGTTTTCAAAGGTGCAATCGCATCTGTGATCCGATGTTTATACGCCTCTGCGTTGGCTTTATACGCGTCGGCATTTTCAGGGTCATGCAACACAAACGCATCGCGAATATTGTTCACATAAATCAACGCGCCACTCAGGCTCATCCACGCGTGTGGGTTCGGTTTTCCGGTATATTCGCCCTCAGAAATGCCCATCGGTTCAATGCCGTCAGACAGCGTAGCGCTCGGAATATCACGCAGGTTTCTGAAAAACTGCTCGAACCAAAGCTCCAGATTCAAACCATTCCAAAGGATCAAATCCGCATCTTGCGCGCGAATAATGTCTCGCGGTGTCGGCTGGTATCCATGAATTTCAGCGCCCGCTTTTGTGATGCTTTCAACAACCGCCACATCACCCGCCACATTGCGCGCCATATCCGCGATCACGGTAAAAGTTGTGACTGCCTTGAATTTTTCGGCACCAGCGACAGACGCCACCATCAAACCAAGAACGCTCATCACGACAAACAAAGTCACTCGGATATTCATGCGGTCAAGATTCCCTATCATTTCAACTGGTGCCACTTTTGCATATGAGAATTATTCGCAACTGTAAACTTAATTGCGAACCACTCGCAACTACGTGACCTCGAATTTTGCTAACTGCGCCAGTCGAAAAAACCTGCACCCGCTTCAGACAACAACTTTTTCGCCATCGCGCTGCCAGCAGCAGCCCCGTCTGCAATCGAAACCGTGACGTCATCCGTTATCGATTCTGATCCATCGGGGCGCAAAACTTCGCCGCGTAATCGCAGGTTTGATCCATCCAATTCCGCGAGCCCCGCAATCGGGGTTTCGCACGACCCGTCCAAATCCGTCAAAAATGCACGTTCCGCAGCGAGCCGTTGCCCCGTTGGCCTATCGTGAATCGCAGTCAACATATCCGCCATCGCATTGTCGTCCAAACGGCGCTCAATCCCAATCGCGCCCTGCGCCACGGCAGGTAACATATCGTCCACGTCAATCGGGGTCATTGGCACGTTCGGGATTTTCATACGGTTCAATCCTGCCATCGCTAGAAAGGTCGCCTCGGCCACACCATCATCCAGTTTTTTCAGGCGGGTCTGCATATTTCCGCGAAACTCCACCACTTGCAGATCGGGCCGTCGCAACAGCAATTGCGCCCGCCGTCGCAAGCTGGATGTTCCAACAACCGCTCCCTGCGACAACTCCGCTAAGCCGGAAACGCGCGGCGAAATGAACGCATCACGCACGTCTTCTCGTGGCAAATACGTATCCAGAACCAGCCCGCTCGGTTGATCGACAGGCATATCTTTCATCGAATGAACAGCAATATCAATCTCACCGCGCAGCAGTGCCGCCTCGATCTCTCGGGTGAACAACCCTTTGCCGCCAATATCTTTCAATGGGCGATCCAACACCCGATCCCCTGTGGTTTTAATCACCACGATCTCAAACGCTTCAAACTGCAAATCAAATGCCTGCCCAAGCCGCATCCGCGTTTCATAGGCCTGCGCCAAGGCCAAAGGCGAGCCGCGTGTGCCAATCTTTAATGGTTGGCTTGGTGTTGGATATTGAACTGACATAAAACGCTCCTGAGCCAGTAAACTCGGCCCTACGACTATTGTATCTCGGTATGGCGGCGGTGCATAACGGGCGCAACACATTTTAGGAAGTTTTACCTACCATGACGACCCAAAAACTGATCCTGCGCGCGCTTGCAGGCGAAACCCTCCCGACGCCACCGATCTGGATGATGCGCCAAGCAGGCCGTTATCTGCCAGAATATCGTGCCACACGCGGCCAAGCGGGCGATTTCCTGTCCCTGTGTTACAATCCAGAACTGGCGGCAAAGGTCACTTTGCAACCCATTGAACGGTACGGTTTTGATGCCGCGATCTTGTTCGCCGATATTCTGCTGGTCCCCCAAGCCCTCGGCGCAGACCTGTGGTTTGTCACGGGCGAAGGGCCGCGATTGTCGACGATAACAACACAAGCCGAGCTGGATCAGCTGAAACCCGCAACGGATATTCACGATCACCTAAACCCGATCTATGAAACCGTGAAATTGGTGTCCAAGGCCCTGCCGCCTGAAACCACGTTGATCGGTTTTGCAGGTGCCCCTTGGACAGTGGCAACCTACATGATTGCGGGTCAAGGCACGCCAGACCAAGGCCCAGCGCATGCGTTAAAAGCGGAAAACCGCGTTGTTTTTGAAGGGTTGATGGAACGCATCACCCAAGCAACGATTTCCTATCTGCAAATGCAGATTGATGCAGGCGCAGAGGTCGTGAAACTGTTCGACAGTTGGGCTGGCTCGCTTCTGGATCAAGACTTCATCGCGTATTCGATAAAGCCAATGCAACAAATCACGGCCGCCCTAAAAGCATCGCATCCAAACACGCCAGTCATCGCCTTTCCACGTGGCGCAGGGGAGCGTTACAAGGGAACTCACGCCGCCATAGGCTCTGCCTGTGTTGCAGTAGATGACGGCGTTGATGCGGCATGGGTTGCACAACACGTTCAACCCGATGGCTGTGTTCAGGGCAATCTGAAATCAACCCACATGGTGACAGGTGGCGACGCGCTCGTTTCTGAAACGCGCCGCGTTGTGGATGCGCTGAAAAACGGGCCGCATATTTTCAACCTAGGGCACGGTATCACACCCGACGCTGATCCAGAAAATGTGCAATTGATGATCGATACCGTGCGGGGCGGTTAATACCACTTCGCTACAGGCGGCAGGCTCATCAGCACGGCATTTGCGTCGTGGCCTGTTTCCAGCCCAAACTTGGTTCCCCGATCGTACACCAGATTGTATTCGGCATAGAGCCCACGATGCTGCAGCTGGGTTTCCTTGTCTGTGTCATTCCAATCCATGACACGACGTTTATCCACCAGCGGAACATAGGCAGGCAAAAAAGCCGAGCCCACGTCCTTGGTCAGCTGGAAATCCGCCGCCCAATCGCCCGTGTTTCGATCATCAAAGAAGATCCCACCGACACCCCGTGCGCGGTGGCGGTGCGGGATGTAAAAATATTCATCCGCCCATTTTTTCAGTTCGGTATAAAGCGTATCGCCGTGGGGATCGCACGCGTCCTTCATTTCGCCGTGAAAATGCGCCGTGTCTTCTTCGTATTCAATACAAGGGTTCAAATCTGCACCGCCGCCAAACCACCAGGCGTGTGGGGTCCAGAACATGCGCGTGTTCATGTGGACCGCTGGCGTATGCGGGTTTTGCATGTGCGCAACAAGGCTGATGCCAGCCGCCCAAAACCGTGGATCATCCTTCATCCCAGGGATACCTTTGCGCGCCGCCATCGCGTTTTGCGCCCGTTCCCCCAACGTGCCAAAAACCGTCGAAATATTCACGCCAACTTTTTCAAAAACGCGCCCATCGCGCATGACGCTCATCTCACCGCCACCCGCATCTGAACCATCATCGGTGCTGCGTTTGGTTTTACTTACCTCAAACTGTCCAGCAGGATCATCGCTGTCGTGGCGGTTTTCGATGGCAACAAATTCGGTAACGATTTGGTCGCGAAGTCCACGAAACCAATCTGCGGCTTGGGTCTTTTCGGATTCAAAACTGTCTAACATGGGCGTCACCGATCCTTTGCAAAATGCCTCATCGTTTTGGCGCAACTCTGGCAAAACGTCTATCGAAATTTAGGCGTTTAAACAGCGGCTGAATCGAAAATCATGCCGCTGTGTTTTTCAAGATAAATCGCCAACCAAGGCGTAAACTCCGCAGGGTTCGCCGCAACTTCGCATCGCAAATCGGCCATCTCAACCCAGCGTGTCGCCATCACTTCGTCAGGGTTCAACGCCAACTTTAGATCGAGCGTCGTGTCACAAACAAACACCTCAACAACTTCGTGCTCGATCAACCCACCGCCCACATCCGCGCGGTATTCAACCTGCCCGCGATGATCTGGAACCAGCCCTGTGATTCCCAGTTCCTCGCCCAAACGTCGCACTGCACAAACCGCATCTTGCTCGCCCCATTCAGGATGCGTGCAACAGGTGTTCGCCCATTTCCCGGGTGTATGATATTTGCCCAAAGCACGTTGCTGGATCAGCACTTTGGTGCCCGCCATCACAAACACAGAAACCGCCTTGTGGCGCAGCCCCAATTGATGCGCGGCCAGCTTTTCCACGGGTTGTAACACGCCGTCTTTCCACGTTGGGATCATGATAGCTGCGCTCACGTCGCTGCCTCCGTTGCAAACCAATCTGTAGCCTACGAATCGCAAGCAGCACAGAACGAACCGATAATACGCAATCCGAGCGTCGCCAAGCACCATAGCGCCGCGCCTAGGGCGCAGGCCAAACCACACGAAACCCTTGGTGCGTTGTTGTGCTGTCGGGCGAAGACCCTGACCGCGCCGCAATTCTGTAACGATAACAATAGCTTTTGTGACACAGAAACGATCCCCCCTTGGACAGACGGTATCCCTTCATATCCGCTAACCGCGCCTTCACGCCTTTCTTCAGGGACTTGATCGTGTAGGCATCATTTGTCCATTCCCAAACATTTCCTGCCATATTGAACAAGCCAATTCCGTTGGGCTCGAACGAGCGCGCAGGTGCAGTTGTACCAAACCCATCCGCATTGCTGTTCAAATCTGGGAATTTCCCTTGCCAAATATTGCAGGGAAAACTGGAAATATCATCAGGCTCTTGATCGCCCCAAGGAAACTTCACTTCGCCCAAACCGCCCCGCGCTGCGTGCTCCCATTCAGCTTCGCTTGGCAATCGCCCACCAGCCCACGCCGCGTAGGCCTTGGCATCATTCCAGGACACATGCACAACGGGATGATCTGGATGATATGCCTCCGCTTGCGTATTCGGCCCATTCACGTTCTGCCAATTCGCACCTTCCACACGGCGCCACCATTCAATTCCCTGCACCGCTTGCGTGGCACCTACATGCTCAGGAACTTCTGACCAAAACACAAACGACCAACCAAACCGATCTGCTTCGGTTACGTGTCCCGTATCCTGAACGAATTCCGCAAACTCGGCGTTTGTTACAACAGTCGGGTTGATGCGAAAGGGCTTCAACTTAACTTTGCGCAGCGGCGTTTCTCCATCGTGCGGAATACCCGCCGTGTTCGTCCCGACCAGTGCTTTACCACCCGCAATCAAAACTGCAGATGTGCTTTGATCAACCGACGATATTCGATCTGCAGACGCAACAGAATGCGCTGTTTCCCCACGCGACGGCGTGCAGCATCCCTTAACGCTATCGTCTTTATCTGCCATTTTCACCATGCTCGCGCGACCCGTAAATCCTGACACCACGATAGCCAAAAAAGAAATGCGTCCCAGCCCAAAATTCGCATCGCATAAATGTTTCTAACGAAATGGGGGAAACACGCGGCAATCTACAATCCGAAGGGTTCATTTTGGGAAGACAAAATAGGAAGCATCAAGCCAAACAGCTCTGCCTGAGAGGACACTTCGCATCTTTTATACAATTGCTTGCGAAACACTTTTACAGTTTGGGGTGAAATCCCCAACCGCAGCCCGATTGACGTCGATGAATGGCCCTGAAGCACCAAAAGCGCCACCTCTGCTTGTCGGTTGGTCAAATTTATGTGGTTTGTTTCCGCAACCAGACGGATCATCCGATCAACGACATTTTCTTTGCGATCAGCACTGCTAAACCGCAGCTTTGCCCAATTCACGCAGGCCAGAGATTGCACAATTGGAAAAACTTGTTTCGCGGTCGCCCTTTCCCGCCTTGAAAACTTTTGACCAGATCGCGCATCACGGCCCAAACAAACATGCACGCTTATTTCTGGCGATGGCCAAACCACAAACGCAATTTCATCAATCAGCGTCGTTCGGCGGTAATATTCATTAAAGTATTGGTTTCGGTTGAATTGATCTGGCGCAATATCCCAGATCCGGTAGAGCCCCGCCGCCGCGCCAGATCGATGGACTTCGTAAAATGGATCCAACAAATAGGCCCCCCGCAAATACACCGGTTCCATGTTGCGGTGTACGTCGGGAGTTTCAGAATCAGTCATCAGCAAGCGCGGTGTTTGATTGCGAAAATAGGCCAAAATCGTTGTGTTGTCTTGATGTGCAAGCCCGCGCAACCACGCGTTCAAGTCTCGCGCAAACCGATCATCGTTCAATGATTTGATCGCCCGTGCCAATAGGATTTCGGGATCTTCTGCATCCATGACGTTGTACCACGTTGGGGGTATATACCCCTCGAATTGCCCCGAATAGGCTCAAGAGTCAATAATTGGGGGTGCAGCCACGTCTGGCTGCGAGGAATCAAAGTGCCAGAAAACGACAATATCGCGGTTGATATCCAGAACGTCACCAAAATGTACGGCTCATTTACCGCGCTAAAAGACGTGAACCTCGATATCCGAGACAACGAGTTTTTCACGTTGCTCGGCCCATCGGGCTGCGGCAAAACCACGTTGTTGCGTTCCATCGCTGGGTTCGAAGACATAACCAAGGGCGCGATTGTTTTATACGGTCAAAACATCGCAAATCTGCTGCCAAACCAACGGCCAGTTAACACAGTTTTCCAGCAATACGCGCTGTTCCCACACATGAATGTAACCCAAAATGTCATGTTCGGTTTGCTCCGCCTTGGTCAAGATAAAACAACGGCCAAGGCGCGGGTCGGAGAGGTGTTGGAACTTGTTCAACTCACTGCTTTTGCGGATCGTATGCCAAGTCAGTTGTCGGGCGGACAACAGCAACGTGTCGCCTTGGCGCGTGCCCTTGCGCCCAGCCCAAAGGTTTTGTTGCTGGATGAACCGCTGTCCGCTCTCGATCTAAAACTGCGCCAAGCGGTGCGCTTGGAACTGCAACAAATTCAGCAGCAAACGGGCATTACTTTTGTCTTCGTTACCCACGACCAAGAAGAGGCCCTCACCATGTCCGATCGCATCGCGGTGATCGAAGGGGGGCACGTGCAACAAGTCGGCACGGCGCGTGAGATTTACGAGGCGCCGAAAAACAAGTTCGTGGCGGATTTCATTGGTGAAACGAACTTGCTGGACGTGAATGTCACTGATCTTGCTGGTGGCAAAGGCTCGTGCATTTTGCCCGGCGGCGCGCAGATCACCTGCCCCGCAGCGGATGGCGCACATGCTGGTCCGGGCCATTTGTCCGTGCGCCCAGAACGCATCGCGATCACAACAGCAGGCGAGGGCCTTGTGCAGGGCAACGCATCGCGCCACATCTATCTTGGTACGGATGTCCACGTCGAAGTCACCTTGACCGACGGTGAAAAAGTCACCGTTCGCATGCAAAACTCCACGCAAATTCAAATCCCCGAAGTCGGCCAATCCGTCGGCCTTGATTTTGAGGCAGACGCCGCCCGTCTGTTGGTGGACTGATGGCAGCAGGCCCCCAACCCACGCCCACCGCAAACACCAGCACCTACGCTGGCTTTGGCATCCCGCTGATCCTACCTGCGTGGGTCATCATCGGGTTCTTTCTGGTGGTGCCCGTTTGCATGATGCTAATTTATTCCTTCCTCACCAAGGAATTTCGCGGCGGTGTAATTTGGGAATTTTCACTGGCTGCCTACGACCAATTTTTCTTTGATCGCGGACTGTTTGGGGACGAACCACCCAAGATCGAATGGACCTACATAACCATCTTCTGGCGCTCGATCTGGCAAGCCGCGCTCGCAACCCTGTTCTGCCTTATCATTGGCTTCCCAACGGCATGGTTTATCGCCACGCGCACGGGGCGCAATCGCTCCATCTGGTTGTTCCTCATTACTATTCCGTATTGGGTGAACCTGCTGATCCGCACGATTTCAATGAAATTCCTGATCCGCGACAACGGCCCAATGAACGAGCTTTTGCTGTCCACGGGACTAATCTCGGAACCAATCCACATCATCAACACCAATTTGGCCGTCCAGCTTGGGCTGTTTTATTCCTACCTGCCCTTCATGGTACTGCCGATTTACGCCGCCGTTGAGCGTTATAACTTTGCCCTGTCAGAGGCCGCCGCCGATCTTTACGCCTCTCGCACTGTGACCCTAACGCAAATCATCCTGCCCGCCGTGAAACCGGGTATCATCGCCGGCTGCATCCTTGTGTTTGTGCCCAGCCTTGGTGCGTTTCTTGCGCCGGATCTGTTGGGCGGTGCTAAGAATTTCATGATCGGTTCGCTGATCGAAGAGCAGTTCAAAGGCGCAGCTGGCAACTGGCCCTTCGGGGCTGCTGCTTCAATGATCCTTCTGTCGATGGTGCTCGTCGTGCTCACGCTCTACGCCCGTCAACAAACACGGGAGCAGGGATAATGGCCTCTAAAAACCTCGACCTGCGCCGCTTTCCGGGTTTCTTGCCGCTGACATATTTATGTCTGTTCCTGCTGTATGCGCCGCTGATTGTTGTGATGATTTACTCCTTTAACGACAGCAACTCGATCACCCGTTGGGGCGGCATGTCGCTGCGCTGGTATCACGAAGTATTCTACGGCGTCGAAGCACCGAAATTCAGAACGGCCACGTTCAACTCCGTCACCATCGCGCTGCTGGCCGCAACATCGGCAACAATCATCGCGACGATGGCGGCCACCGCAATGCTGCGCGCTGGCAAGTTTCGCGGAAAGTCCGCCAGCTTTGCGCTAATCAATCTGCCGTTGATGGTGCCAGAAATTGTCACCGCTGTTGCCACGCTTATTTTCTTTTCAGCTATCGGGTTTAAGGCTGGCTACCTCACAATTGTGCTCGCGCACGTTGTGTTCTGCATCCCCTTCGCCTATCTGCCCATCGCCGCGCGGATGCAAGGGATCGAGGACACGTTTGAACAAGCCGCCCAAGACCTGTACGCCACCCGTTTTCAGACCTTTCGCCTGATCCTTCTACCGCTGATGACGCCGGGCATCCTGTCTGGATTTTTGCTGGCTTTCATCATTTCGCTCGATGATTTCATCATCACCAACTTTGTCAAAGGTGCCGGCGTCGAAACCCTGCCCACTGCAATTTACGGTGCCGTTAGACAAGGCATCAAACCCAACATAATGGCAATTTCCACACTGCTGCTTTCGGTATCCGTGGTCTTTGTCACCCTGTCCTATTTCGTCGGGCGGATGGGGGACAAGAAACAATGACACCGACAATCCAAAGGGAGACTTAAATTGAAAAACCTACTGAAACTCGGCGCCTCTGCGCTGGCCCTGTCGCTTGCTGCAAATGCCGCCAGTGCTGAAGGCAAACTGGTGATTTACAACTGGTTTGAATATCTGCCTCAAGACCTGATCGACAAATTCGCAGCCGAAGCTGGCGTCGAAGTCACGATGGACACATTCGATTCGAACGAAGCTATGTTGGCCTCGCTTAAGGCGGGTAAAATGGGAACCTATGACGTTGCCGTGCCGTCAGATTACATGGTCGAGATCATGGGCGGCGACGGCTTGCTCGATACGTTCACGCAAGACGAGATGCCAAACTTTGGCAACATCATGTCCCAGCAAATGAACCTCAGCTTTGATCCAGAGCGTAAAAGCTCGGTTCCTTACCAGTGGGGCTCCACCAGCTTTTCTGTGAACCGTGACGATTACAAAGGCGATATCGACACGCTTGCGATGATCTTTAACCCACCTGCAGAAGTCCAAGGCAAGATTAACGTGCTGGACAGTCAAGGCGAAGTCCTCGCGCTTGGGTCCATGTATTTGGGCATTCCACAGTGTTCGACTGATCGTGAACAACTCAAGGCGCTAAACGATATGTTGCTTGCAGCAAAACCGCATTGGGCTAGCTTTGGGTCTGACGTGGCGAAAGATGTGCTTGTGTCTGGCGATGCGTCTGTTGGCATGATCTGGTCTGGCTTTTCAGCCAAGGCTCGCGAAGAAGGCGCTAACGTCGAATATGCCTTCCCTAAAGAAGGCTACGTGGTTTGGATGGACAACATCGTTCTGTTGAAAGATGCGCCAAACCGCGCCAATGCGCTCAAGTTCATGAACTTCATGCTGGAGCCAGAAAACGCAGCGGCGCTGACCAACTTTGCGGCCTACACGGCGGGTGTAAATGGTACAGAACCGTTCCTGTCTGATGCGGTGAAAAGCTCGCCAGAATCCAACCCACCTGCCACGCCTGTGGGTCAATTGGTGCAGGCTTGTTCGCAAGAGGTTCAGGCGGTTTATGACACGATCTGGACTAACTTGAAAAAGTAACCAAAAAGTCAGAGAGCGGATCACTCCGCTCTCTGAAACTCACGCGCGGGTCAGTTGATGAAAACGATTTATTCAGAGAAACACAAACTTCGTGACGCCAAAACAGAATTGTTTGGCGGCCAGTTGGTGCAGCCTTTTGAACGTCCCTCACGCGCGCACTACATTCATGATCGAATTTCCGAAGTTGGGCTTGGCCCGATCACCCCGCCCAATGAATACGGCATCGACCCGATCCTTGCGATCCATGACGCTGATTTTGTACAATTTCTCCAAGACGCTTGGCCACTTTGGGCGGCAGCGGGCATGAAAGGCGAATCCATCCCATCGTGTTGGCCCGCCCGCCGCATGTCGACGAAACGACCAACCCACATCGACGGTTTACTTGGCTACTACGCGCTGGCCGCTGAAACATCGCTGACGGAAACAACGTGGAACGCGGCCTATGCCAGCGCGCAAGTTGCCATCACGGGCGCGCATGAAATTCTCGCTGGGAATAACGCATTTTCGCTGTGCCGCCCCCCTGGCCATCACGCTGCCATTGATATGTACGGCGGGTATTGTTTCCTCAACAACGCTGCAATTGCGGCCCAAACCTTGCGCGACAACGGTATGGATCGCGTAGCGATTGTCGATGTGGATTTCCACCACGGCAACGGCACACAAGACATTTTCTACAAACGCGACGACGTGTTGTTTGCATCTTTGCACGGTGATCCGATGGATGCTTTCCCGCATTTCCTTGGCCACGCTGATGAAGTGGGCGAAGGCAAAGGCGCGGGCTTCAATCACAACTATCCGATGCCGCCTGGAACAATTTTCGAAACATGGCGCGCGGCTTTGAAAGATGCGCTGGCAAAGGTTGCGGCCTACAAACCAGACGCCCTCATCGTCTCGCTCGGTGTGGACACGTTCGAAACCGATCCAATCAGCTTTTTCAAACTCAATTCCACTGATTTCACCACTTATGGCGCGGATATCGCCGCCCTAAACCTGCCGACTTTGTTCGTGATGGAAGGCGGCTACGACATCGCGGAAATCGGCTTGAACACTGTCAACGTCTTCATGGGTTTTGAAGGCGTCTAACGCGAAAGGAGAGGCAATGAAAATCGCAGCGTACCAAGGCCCGTCTCCGCAAGGGGATCCGTCCCATGCCTTTGCCAAAATAGACGAGATACTGGCCCAAGCCGCCAAACAAGGGGCACAAATGGTCGTGTTTCCCGAACTGTACCTGCTGGGGTACAACCAAATGCACCGCCACACAGAGCTGGCCCAGCCCGTTGGGGACGATTGGGAAATACGCTGCGCCGCCCTTGCTCAAAAACACAAATGCGGCCTGACAATTGGCTGGGCAGAACGGGACGGCGAAACCCTTTTCAACAGCGCCAGCACATTTGATGCAAGCGGGATCAAACTCGGTCATTACCGCAAAATTCAGCTTTGGGGGCCAAATGAGCAATCCGTCTTTGCCTTCGGTGACAGCTACACCACATTCACCCTATATGGCGTGAAAACCGCGATCCTGATCTGTTATGACGTGGAGTTCGCCCAGCATTGCCGCGCCCTTGCAGACAAGGGCGTCAAAAGCATCCTCGTGCCTACTGCTAATCCAGCTGATTTCAGCCTCGTGTGCAACACGCTTGTTCCTGCACGCGCGAGCGAGAACAACCAAACGATCGTCTATGCCAACTACTGCGGCGCAGACAACGGCCTATCATTTTGCGGCCAATCCATCATCGCAGGCCCCGGCGAAACCATCCTAGCCCAAGCCAGTCACGACACGGAAATCCTCCTCGTGGCGGACCTAAACGAAATTGACAAAATCGAACCCTCGCTGCTGTCAACACAGCAAACGGACTACAGAAAGGTATCTTCATGACACTCGACATTCCAACAGGCACTGACGACATCCTCACATCCGACAGCCACCTCATCCAATCCTTCGCCAATCTGCACGGCCTAAAACAACAAGACGCGCGCACGGCCATCGTTGGCGCAAAAGGCGCGATGGTCACAGACAGCGAAGGCAACGAGCTGATCGACGGCATTGGCGGGCTTTGGTGCGTGAATGTCGGCCACGGGCGTACCGAGATTATTGACGCAATCACGGATCAACTGAAAACGCTGGATTACTATTCGACGTTTTACAATTTCACCCATCCTGCGGCTGCAGAGCTGGCGAAAAAGGTGACATCACTGGCCCCAGATGGTTTGAACCACGTCTATTTCGCCAATTCTGGTTCCGTCGCCAACGATACTGCCGTGCGGATGCTGCACCATTACAACAACCTAAAAGGCCGCCCGAACAAAAAGAAACTGCTGTCGCGAATGGGCGCGTATCACGGGTCGACCCATATGGCGATGGCACTGACAACACCTGCCTATTCCGCTGGTTGGGACACAGCCGCCGACGGCCTCGTCCATCACCTACGCTCGCCCTACCAATACCGCGAAGGCGAAGCTGGCATGTCTGAGGCAGAGTTCCTCGAGGTGCTGGCCAAAGACATGACCGACACGATCGAGCGCATCGGCGCAGACAATATCGCTGGGTTCTTTGCGGAACCGATCATGGGCGCGGGCGGCGTTTTGGTCGCGCCTGATGGCTATCACAAACGCATGCGCGAAATCACGGCGGCCAACGATATCAAGTATGTCGCGGACGAAGTGGTGACGGCTTGGGGCCGCTTGGGCGAGATGTTTTCATCCGAAGATATCTACGGCATGGTGCCCGACATTATCTGTACCGCCAAAGGCATCACGTCAGGCTATCAACCGCTTTCAGCGACAATCATTTCAGACGAAATTTACGACGTAATTTCTGGCCCAGATGCAAACTTTCTGCACGGTATGACCTATTCCGGCCACCCAGCCGCCTGTGCTGCCGGCCTTGCGAATATCAAAATCCTAGAGGACGAAGACATTCCGGGCCGCGTAAAAACCACTGGCAAAATCTTTGAAAACGCACTGCGCGGTTTGATGGACATTGATATTGTCGGCGATGTACGGGGCAGCCACTTTATGATGGGGCTGGAGTTCGTGTCTGACAAGGAAACCAAAGAGACGTTTTCAGATGAGGCAAATATCGGCCTTCAACTGGCCAAAGCCTGTCAAAAGCGTGGTCTGATCGCACGGCCTTTGGGAAATATTCTGATTCTGTCGCCAACGCTGATCATGGACGAGAAAATGATCTTAGATATCGAGGGTATTCTGCGTGAAAGCATTGTTGAGACGGCAGCGAAACTGAGGGCGTAACCCCCAAAACCCTTGCGCTTCAAGAAAGGCACAGCACACGCAGAGCCGCCTGAAACAAGATCAGTCTGTCTTTATCCGCTTTCACATTGTCAGCGGACCCTTTAGGCATCGCTATCTTCGCAAGTTTGGAAACCCCATGGCGCAAAAAGCCACCATTTACAAAATTGATCTGTCCGTTTCCGATATGGATCGCCATTATTACGAAACCCATAAATTGACCATTGCCAAACACCCGTCAGAAACAGACGAACGGCTCATGGTGCGCATTCTTGCGTTTGCATTGAATGCCCACGAGCAATTGGAAATGACCAAGGGTCTCTCGACGGATGACGAGCCAGATATTTGGCAGAAAAGCCTAAGCGGTGAACTGGAACTGTGGGTCGCACTTGGGCTCCCGAGCGAGAAGATTGTTCGCCAATCCAGTGGCAAAGCGGACGCGGTGATTGTCTATTGCTACGGTGGGAAAACTGCTCAGATTTGGTGGGAAAAGATCAAAAACAGCACCACCCGTTTTGATAACCTCACGGTCATCAATTTTTCCGAGGAAGAAACCAATGCGCTGGCAAAACTATCAAGCCGCGCGATGAAAATGCAGGTAAATATCCAAGACGGTGAAGTGATGGTCAGCGTCGATGACAACATCGCCTACCTTCATCCGATCAAGTGGAAAGACGCGGCTCACTGATCGCAGGCCACTTGCCTTTCACTTTACTCCAAAGACACACACCCCCCGCATCTCACCCACGTGCAGGTC
>JABBAP010000038.1 GCA_018607905.1 Paracoccaceae bacterium
TAAATTTTCCTCAATCTTACCTAGAGTTGGACACAATTCTCCTCAAATACGTCGCAATCCACCGTCATAACTGAACACATCAAAACGAAACCAATAGCCTGTCTGGCTAAGGAGGTACGATATGTTCAGTATGTGTAAATTTGCTGGTTTGTTCGCCATCGCGCTAACAACAACAGCTTGTGTATCTTCCAATAATTCTTCCCAAAACGTCGTGTCCGAAACGCAGCGCCCGATCTATACAATTGCGCCAGCGGCGACGCCTGTGGCGGAACCAGCCGGTGATCAATTGAATTTCTTCGCGCAAGAACAAACAGTTGTAGCTGCGAATACGCCCATCACTGGCGTTGCGTCTCAATATGAAGTTGTTGACGTGCAAGTTGCTGTTCCAGAATATTTGGTGGTGTCTGAAGCCGATGTTTATGTTCCAAAGGCCGATATCGTTTGGCGTGAAGATGCCCTTGGTGATCGTCACCAACAGGTGAAAACGATCATGACCGATGCGTTGACCAAAGGCACAAGTGCGCTGGTTGGACCCCGCAAAGTGGTTATGGCGGTTCGTGTAAACATGTTCCACGCGGTTACTGAAAAAGCGCGCCAAACAGTAGGTGGCAAGCACAATGTGCAGTTCGACTATGTTCTGTTGGACGCCGAAAGCCGCGAGCCGATCACGACGATCCAGTCGATTGATGCGTCTTTCAAAGCATACGGCGGCGCCAAAGCCTACCGCGCAATGCGCAAGGGTCAGACACAAAAGGTTCGGATCACGAACCATGTGGCAAGCCAGATCCAAACTGCGCTGCGCACCCCTGTAAAAAGCTAGGGTCTAGCGATAAGAATTTGAAGGCGGCCCTTTTTAGGGCCGTTTTTTGTTTCGCCTGCCCGCGTGAGCAGGTAAGGGGCTGGTATGACAGATCAACGCCCAGAAATCCGCTTTCGCACAAACAAGTCACCCCAACGTATTCGCCACGGTTTTCCGTGGGCCTATGACAATGAAATTGTCACGGATCGGCGGACCAAAAAAATCCCCGCTGGGACCATTGTTGACCTGCTTGATACAGACCGTAATTTTGTCGCCCAAGTGGCGTTTCACCCAGAGTCGAAAATCGCTGGACGTGTGCTGGAACGGGATCGTGAAGTTACGATCGGATTAGACTGGATCGCGGCGAAAATTGCGTTTGCGCGGGACCACCGTGATCGCATGTTTGATACGCCGTTTTACCGTCTTATCCACGCCGAAGCAGATGGCATGCCAGGGCTGATTATTGATCGGTTTGGCGATGTGTTTGCGGTTCAGCCGAACGCGGCTTGGATTGATGGGTTGATGGATGAAGTGACAGCTGCGCTAGAGCAAGTCTTTGGTAATGTTGCGATAATCAAGAACGCCAGCGGGCGTGCACGTGGGCTAGAAGGCCTTTCAGATGAGAGCGAAGTGCTGCGCGGCAGTGTCGATGGACCGATCCCTGTTTCGATGAACGGTGCGACCTATATGGCGGATGTTTTGGGTGGGCAAAAAACGGGTTTGTTCTTTGATCAACGGCCAAATCATGCCTTTGGCGCGGCCTTGGCAAAGGGTGGCGATATGCTCGATATGTTTAGCCATGTTGGTGGGTTTTCGCTGGCGGCTTTGGCAAATGGCGCGACGTTTGCGCTGGCGGTTGATGGATCAGCGCCTGCGTTGGAATTGGCCGATCAAGGTGCTGAAAAATCAGGGTTTTCTGACCAATTTGAAACACGCAAAGGCGATGCATTCGAAGTGATGGCAGCCTTGGCAACTGAGGGGCGTACCTTTGATGTGGTGGTGTGTGATCCCCCCGCGTTTGCACCAGCAAAACCTGCGTTGCAAGCCGGTCTACGCGCCTATGAACGCGTGGCGCGGTTGGGCGCGGCGCTTGTGCGCCCCGGTGGGTATTTGGTGTTGTGTTCTTGTTCCCATGCTGCGGATATTTCCAGCTTTCGCACGGCGTGTTTGTCGGGCATCGGCAAAGGCGGGCGTGAGGGCCAGATTGTGCATTCGGGACAGGCAGGGCCTGACCATCCAGTGCATCCAAAACTGGCCGAAACAGCCTACCTAAAGTCGATCTTTTTCCGCCTGCAATGACACGGGTTTTGATCGATACTTGTGTTTTGTATCCGTCAATTTTACGTGGAATTTTAATGGGTTGTGCCAAGGTAGGGATGTTCACTCCGCTTTGGTCGGACCGTATTATTGAGGAATGGCGGCGCGCTGGGGATCGCAATGGAATCGGGGCTGAAGCCGCGATTGAAATTGCGTTGGTTACGTCTGATTGGCGGGGTGCAATTGTTGATGTTCTCGATGGGTCTGAGGATGAATTGACCCTGCCAGATGTGAATGACAGGCATGTTTTGGCCGCTGCGATTGCGGGTGACGCGGATGAATTGCTGACCGCGAATATCAGCGATTTTCCGACCCGTATTTTGGGGCAATATGGCGTTATTCGACGCCACCCAGATGAGTTTTTATTGGAACTGGCGCTGGCGCAACCTGATGTGGTGAGCGCGGTTATTGACGACGTGCATCAACGGGCGGAACAGGGCAAAGGCGAGCGGATAAATCGGCGCAAAATGCTGCAGAAATCTGGTGTGCCACGGGTCGCAAAATGGGACGCTGGAGTGGCGCGTTAACACATTGGTTAACGGTGGATTCTGGCCATGGAAAATGTCCGCAAAGCGTATGCAAATGGTATGCAAAGCGTATGGCACGTGTATGGCAAAGTGTATGGCACTTTTAAAAGGTTAAAGTGTTAACGGCGCTATTGAGGTCAACCGAAAAATCGGCATTTTAGGGCCCAGTTTTTTGGCGTCTTTCACCTACGGTTAACCATTCTGAGGTACAGTCTTCACATAGTCGATTTTAGATACGGTAGTTGGAACAGTGAAAGGCGACTTATGGCATTTATAGAATCGAGGCGCCGACTCGGGGAAAACTATGCTGCCAAAACAGTTCAAATGCGGCGTTGCGGCTTGTCGGGAATGGCTTGATACGAGCCCGTGAAAGGCGGCAGTTGTGTGGTCCGAAATGTTAGTTGGATCTGCAAGCGGTGTTTGATGAGGGTGTGGATGTCTGTCATTTGCCAAAGGGCAACTTTGCGTGACGAAGCACCAATTCGCTGCACTTGCGCCAATGGCTGCTTTCAGAAAGCCAAGCGTTCAATAAAGGGTCGTATTTGGCATGATGTCCGCGATATTACCTACTGATTTTCGTTGCCTGTCATTTTTTTTGCTTCGGTAAGCTTGGCTTTTAGCCAGTTATTTACATGTTGCGCTATTTCTAGAGCCTGCTTCTCAGGGTGTGTTTTTTGATTTGGTACAAGCCAAACACCGCTCCGCGTCTTTACGTCCTTCAAGACAAGGAAGTGCTCACGCTCTTGAACCGCATTTCTAGGAATGGTCCCACCAGCATAACGGCCATCATTTGTATTGAGAACTCCATCTGGAAGTTTCGAAACGCGACCATCAGGCCCGATCATTCGATTGTTTGAAAGGGTCACATTCGAGTTTCCACTTATGGAAATAAAATTGCCAATTTTCACGGACCTTGGGCTTGTCTCTCTCTTTCCTTCGAACACATGCGCCGCATGATCTCGCGACTGGTAAGCGAATTGCAAAATTGGGTCGTTTTTTTGTTGGCGTATTAACCCGTCTGACCAAGCTTTAGATTTCCCTTGATCTGTAGCGCGACGAAGTGCGGAAACGGTCTTAACGTAATGATCGAGAACTCCTGACCAAGCCCGCCAAAGCTTGCGTGTTTCAAAGGTGGCTGAAAGCTCCTCCACAAAATCAGATACGTACTCGGCTTCTTGTTCTGCGTTTTTTAAAATCTCTTGGTAGCCTTGCCTCATATTGAACATTCCGATGTTTCAAATGAATGATGATCTATGATTTTCGATACTACGAAACTTTCGAGACTTCACTAGACTTGATGATACAATCTTTATTTTGTAGCGGAGCAAACGCTCGTTTGTTGAACGAGCACAAACTAAATCGTTTTACGTTGCCACAAATCCTGTTCAAAAACCAAACAGTTATTGAAAGCAGCCATTCATGCGCAGCGCAACATCCGACACAAGGGCTCTAATCAGTCATTCGAGGGTTTAGTTTTTAGGCTTAATCCCCAGCCGCGTCTGCTTCTTCTTGCGTTGCTTGTTTGCCAGCGGTCCAGAAGCCGTCGTATTCTTCGCCTGTGGCATAGACCATTTTGCCGACGCCTTCGCGTTGGCCCGCTTTGAAGGAGCCTGTGTAAACGTCGCCGTTGGCGTAGGTTGCGATGCCTTCGCCGTTGATTTCGCCGTTCGCCCAGTTGCCGTCATAGGTAAAGCCATCGGGCAGGGTGATTTTGCCGCGTCCTTCGCGTTTGTTGTCGACGTATTGGCCCTCGAATACTGAGCCATCGGGATAGGTGACGCGGCCGTTGCCTTGGCGCACACCTTCAACCCAGTCGCCCTCATAGGAATGGCCATCGGCGTAGATGATTTTGCCAAAGCCGTTGTTTTTGGCGTTTGAAAGCGCGCCGATATAAACGGTGCCGTTTACGTCGCGGATGGTGCCTTCGCCTTCAATGCGCCCGTCGACCCATGCGCCCTCGTATGTTGTGCCATTGGCGTAGGTGATTTTGCCCTGACCGTTTGGTTTGTTGTCAACGAAGGCACCTGTGTACACTGCGCCGCTTTCGTAGGTTTGCGTGCCGTTGCCCGATTTGGCATTGTTTTTCCATTCGCCATCATAGCCGATGCCCGCTTCGTTGCTGAGTTTGCCTTGGCCGTCGCGCATGTCGTTCGTGAAGTTGCCTTCATAGATGTAGCCGTTGGTGGAGGTCATTTTGCCGATGCCGTTGCGGCGACCTTGGACCATTGGGCCCTCATATACTGAGCCATCCGCATCTTTGTAGACGCCCATGCCATCAAAGTTGTTATTGGCGAAATCGCCCTCATAGGTGCGCCCATCAGGCAGGGTTAGGAAACCTTTGCCAGCGCGCACGCCCTCAAGGACATCGCCTTTGTAGGTTGCGCCGTCGTGGTAGGTGATCAGGGCTTGGCCGCTCATTTTACCCTCGACCCAATCGCCGTCATAGCGATAGCCGTTCGGGGAGGTCATGACGCCTTTGCCGTGTTGTTTACCAGCGAGGAATTCGCCCTCGTAGACGACGCCATTGGCAAATTTTGCCACGCCGGTGCCTTCGATTTTGCCGTTGACCCATGATCCCTCATAGGTGCCGCCGTCTGCGTAGGTGATTTTGCCCGCGCCGTCGGATTTGGAGGCTGTGAATTCGCCTTCATAGATCGAACCGTTGGGGAATTTGGCAACGCCTGTACCTTGGATTTCGCCGTCGACCCACTGTCCCGTGTATTCATAGCCGTTTGGCAGGCGGTAGGTGCCTGTGCCGTGCTGTTTGCCGTCTTTGAAGGTGCCTTCATAGATGCCGCCCGTGTCGTATTGTTTGGTGACGATCTGTTCGGTTTGCGCGAGCAGGGGGGCGGGCGCGAGGCTCAGTAAAACGGCAGCGGTTGCAGCGTGAATCAGCGGTGTTGTCTTGGTCAAAATTTCCCCACGGCATCAAATGCCGCGCTCCCTAGGTCTTTTGTAATCACAAGGAGTGTAAGTGCTTGGAATTTCTGTGACAAGGATTCTTGCATCTTGTGCTTTTGGGGCCATTTGGCTCTAACGGAACTAAGATTTTCGAGGAGCGTGATCATGACTGATAAACTGAGGCTGACGCTGGCGCAGTTGAACCCGACGGTGGGGGATTTTGCGGGCAATATCGCAAAGGCAGCGGAGGCGCACGGCGTTGCGGCGTTGGCGAGCGCGGATATGCTGGTGCTGCCAGAGATGTTTGTGACGGGGTATCAGGTGCAGGATTTGGTGCTGCGCGAGGCGTTCACGCGCGATGCGATGGCGCATGTGGAGATGCTGGCCAAGCAGTGTGACACGGGGCCGACGATCGGCATTGGTGCGCCGCTGTTGGAAGGTGATAAGCTGTATAACGCCTATTTCATTCTGCGAGGCGGCGAAATCGTGGCGACCCTGCGCAAGCATGAATTGCCAAACACCCATGTGTTTGACGAGGAACGCCTGTTCGATAAGGGGCCGATTGCGGGGCCGTATAGTTTGGGCAATGTGCGGATCGGGAACCCGATTTGCGAAGATGCGTGGCACCCCGATGTATCCGAGGCGCTGGCGGAATCTGGTGCGGAGATTTTGGTGGTGCCCAATGGCTCGCCGTATTACCGCAACAAATTTGATCGCCGTTTGTCGGCGATGGTGGCGCGGGTTGTCGAAAATGACATGCCGCTGGTGTATCTGAACATGGTCGGCGGGCAGGACGATCAGGTGTTTGACGGTGGCTCGTTTGTGTTGAACCGTGGTGGGCGGTTGGCGATGCAGATGCCGCTGTTTGACGAGGCGATTGCCCATGTGGATTTCGAACGCGGCGCGGATGGTGCGTGGGAAGCGTTAGAAGGCGAGAAGATCGCCCATGTGGATGAGTGGGAGCAGGATTACCGCGTGATGACGCAAGGGTTGCGCGATTACATGGGCAAAACGGGGTTCAAAAAGGTGGTTTTGGGCCTGTCTGGCGGGATCGACAGCGCGATTGTCGCGACGATTGCGGCGGATGCGCTGGGGCCAGAAAATGTGCACTGCGTGATGATGCCGTCGGAATACACCGCGCAGGATTCGCTCGATGATGCCAAGGAATTGGCGGCGAATCTGGGGGTGAAGCTGGACACGATTTCCATTGCAGAAACACGCGCGGCGGTGACCAGCACGATGGCGCCGTTTTTTGAAGGGACCGAACCCGATGTAACGGAGGAGAATATCCAATCGCGTCTGCGGGGGCTGTTGTTGATGGCGCTGTCCAACAAATTTGGCGAAATGGTGCTGACGACGGGCAATAAATCCGAGGTGGCGGTGGGTTATGCCACGATCTATGGCGATATGGCGGGGGGGTATAACCCGATCAAAGACCTGTACAAAATGCGCGTGTTTGAGAGTTGTCGCTGGAGGAATGCCAATCATCGCGAGTGGATGATGGGGCCAAAGGGCGCTGTTATTCCTGTGAACATTATCGAGAAACCACCGACAGCGGAGCTGCGCGATAATCAGAAGGATTCAGACAGCTTGCCCGATTACGCGGTGCTGGACGGTATTCTGGAATTGCTGGTGGATCAGGATATGTCTGTCGCGGATATTGTTGCCGCTGGGTTTGATCGCGCGACGGTAAAGCGGATCGAGCATTTAGTGAATATTTCGGAATATAAACGGTTTCAAAGCGCACCAGGACCACGATTGACGCATAAGGCGTTTTGGCTGGATCGGCGATATCCTATAGTTAATAGGTGGCGGGATAATTCTTGATAAATGGGGCTTAGAGCGCTCTCGGGCTTTGGCTTTGATAAGAGACGCTTTTGGCTGGCGGAGTGGGGCCAAAGCCCTGCCACTAATCTAAGCGTGATTTTTAGCTCGATCTGTGGATCGAGCGGTGGGTGTCTGGTTTGATGGGTTGTGGTTGGTAAAGTTTTTATTTTACGGTTTAAAATCAAGAAGTTGTGTTTGTGCAGATTCGCAATCTAATTTGCGAGTCAACTGCGAAGAGTGGTTGCTCTGCTAATCGCGCTGTTGTTATCGTTCTTTTGTTAAGTCAACAGAAAGGAGAAAATAATGGCACACGACCTATTTATCGCAGCTACTTACTTAGTCCTAGCGGCGTCACATGCGCTCCACGCATATCAACTGTGACGCCAACTAGTATTAAGTAATATCAAGGAGTACAGCCTTTTGAATTGCAATCAATTGGCTGTACTTCTCAAAGCAAATGATAACAGAAAATCAAACAGTAAAGCAACTTCTCTTGTTTGCCGCCCCAAGCCAGTATCTCATGGCACCACGCACAATCATGCGTTTGCCATCCCAGCCTGCTATTTTTCTCAGCACAAACCGATGTTCTAGCTTGTTTAAGCCTCCCTCTTTCTAACAACTGTCCACCCCCACAATTTGACCTCCCCACGTTTCAAGTGTTTGATTGCCCCGTATCTGTCTGGAGCAAACATGAAAATCGTTGAGCAATTTTTGCCGGGGTCACTCGGTACTATCGTGGCGTTGCATGGGGCGCATTATGCGCGGGATTGGGGGTTTGGGACTTTCTTTGAGGCTAAGGTTGCGCGGGAGTTGGCGCAGTTTGCGGGGCGGTTTAGGGCGAATGATTTGGTCTTGCTGGGGGTAGATGAAGGGGGCGTTGCCGCCTCGCTCATTCTGGATTTGAATGATCCGGCTTCGGGGGAGTGGGGTGCGCATTTGCGGTGGTTTATCGCGGCGGATCGGTGTCGTGGCACGGGGATTGGGCGCGATTTGATGGGGCGTGCGGTTGCGCACGCAGATGCCCACGCAGACGGGCGCATTTGGCTGACCACGTTTGCAGGTTTGCAGCCAGCGCGCCATTTGTACGGGAGTTTTGGCTTTACGCTGTTTTCGGAAAATGAGGGCGAAGCCTGGGGGACGGTTGTGCGAGAACAGGAATTTCGGCGCTGATTGAGGCCGATCCTTGCCGCTTAGATTACTTTTGAAATTCGTGATAATCCGCACATCGACAGCTGCGGCAGCGGTTTAGGTTGGTTTCAACTTAACCATAGGAGGCTGACATGGCCGATCATTTTGAATTTAACACAAGCAAATCCGCAGATGCCGAACCGCCAACTGTTGCGTTGAGCATAAGCTATGAGACAATCGAAGGCAAAGAGCCGCAAGATATCGTTGATTTTAATGGCGCTGGTGAAGAAGAGAATTCAGAGGTTATTTCGTTCAATTACGATCGGGTAAAATTTGATTACTCAAAGGACGGTTCTGATTTTATTGATGATGTGTTTTCATTCTAAGGGTCAGTGTTTTCGACCCAATTATTTCCAACGTGGCGCGCGCCAGCCTGCTTTTAACGCTTCGTCTTCGTCACAAAACCAGCGTTCGCCTTTGGATGTGTTGATGCGGGTGCGGTTGTACCAAGGCGACCACGGCGGATGATAGATTTTACCATTTGGAGAGATGTTGCCCTTTATCGGGCAGCCGTTGGGGGATTTTTGGCTGGCAATTTCCCATTTGGTCGCGCGAAAGACCCATGCGGGCTGGGCTTTGCCGCGCCAGATGCCGCGTTTGGCTGATTTAGCGATGTTTTGCGTGCCTTCGTATTCATCCGAGAATTTGAGGAAGGCCCATGCCATGCCTTGTGCGACCATCGCCTTTGCGATGTCAGTTTTACCAGCATAACAGCGGCCAATATCGCGGCCATAACTGTCCACGGCGAGGCTGTCACAGCGCACGGTTTTGCCTTTTGTTATGGCGAACAGGGCGTTGGTGGCGGCGGTGCCACAGGCCCAATCTTTGCCCCGTTCGGTTTTGCACTTTTGGCCCGCTTCGGGCGCGTCTATGCCGTTGATGCGATAGCGTGTGCCATCCACATCAAGGGTGTCGCCGTCCACGATGTGGACAGTGTTTGCGAATGTTGGCCCGCATAGAAATACCAACGCGATTATGACGCGAATTCTCATTGTTTGCTCCTGCTCCACCCAAGATCACGTTAGCAGAGCAGATCAAGAACTTTAACCTTTTATTTACAAATTGATTAACGGCGTGAAGCCCTTGGCCTTTGGGGGCAGGGGTAGTATGAGGGGCGCAAATCCCCTTTGCAGAGTGACCCCAATGACAACGACCCGTTTTGCCCCATCGCCCACTGGATTTATTCACGTTGGGAACCTGCGCACGGCGCTTTTCAACTATCTAATCGCGCGCAAGGCAGGTGGGCAGTTTATTTTGCGTCTTGATGATACGGACCCTGAACGCAGCACCGAGGCCTATGCGGATGCGATTAAGGAAGATTTGGAATGGCTGGGTCTGACCTGGGATCGCGTCGAAAAACAGTCTGATCGGATTGAACGCTACAATGGTGCGGCGGATGAATTGCGTGAAAAGGCGCGGTTTTATGAGGCATTTGAAACGCCGGTCGAGCTGGATTTGAAGCGCAAGAAACAGCTGAACATGGGCAAACCGCCTGTGTATGATCGTTCGGCACTGGCGTTATCGGAAGACGAAAAGGCGGCGCTGCGGGCAGATCGCGCGGGGCATTGGCGGTTCAAGCTGGATTTGGAACGGATTGAATGGACGGACGGTATTTTGGGCGATTTGTCCATTGATGCGGCGTCGGTTTCAGACCCTGTTTTGATCCGTGGCGATGGGCAGTTTTTGTACACGCTGGCGTCGGTCTGTGACGATGTTGATTTCGGGATCACCCATGTTGTGCGCGGATCGGATCACGTGACAAACACGGCGACGCAAATTCAGATAATTCAGGCGTTGGGCGGCACAGTTCCGACATTTGCGCACCATTCCCTGCTGACAGGGCCGCAAGGCGAGGCGTTGTCAAAACGTCTGGGCACGTTGGCGCTGCGCGATTTACGCGAAGCCGGCATTGAGCCGATGGCGTTGTTGTCGATGATGGCGCGGCTCGGATCGTCTGATCCAATTGAATTGCGGTCTTCTATGGATGAGCTGGTTGAAGGGTTTGATCTTGCTGCCTTTGGCGCGGCCCCGACCAAGTTTGATGTTGAGGATTTGAAACCGCTGACCGCCAAAACTGTGGCGGCGCTAAGTGTTGAGGACATGAGGGCGGCATTGGCCGATCTTGGCGTTCCTGCCGATATCGCCCCTGCGTTTTGGGATGTGGCAAAAGAGAATGTTGCGACCCGCGTCGGGATCGCGGATTGGTGGGCGTTGTGCCGTGATGGTGCGGAGCCGCTGATTGATGCTGAAGACGCGGAGTTTGTCGCAACCGCTAAAGGGTTGTTGCCTGCCACGCCTTGGGATGGGGACACGTGGAAAGCCTGGACAGGTGCCGTGAAAGAGGCGACAGATCGCAAAGGACGCGGGTTGTTTATGCCGCTGCGCAAGGCGTTGACGGGCATGGAACATGGGCCTGATATGTCAAAACTGATGCCGCTGTTGCAGAAGATTAAGCTTTAAGCGCTGGCAATAACCTGTGCGCCGACCATTGCGATGTGGTCGTCGGTGAGCTTGGTTTCCATGCTCGAAAGCATCTGCGCACGGGGGTAAACCGGTGCGCTGCGATCATTCAAGATTGGGGTGTCCCAGCCCGAAGTGGAGCGAAAGAAATCGCGCACGCCGTCGGTTCCGTAGACGGTGTTGAACCCCTGAACCACACAATCGAGATAGCTGAGTAGGATTGGTTGGCCGCCACCAAGCGGGGCCATTGACGATGGCTTGGCTTGGAACATGGCCGTGCCTTCAAACCCTGATGCCTCTAGGATTAGGCGGTCGTAGGCGGCCTCGCGTTCATCAAGGGTGTCCCAGCCGATATCGCCGATATCTGCGACTAAACCCGCGATGTGGGACAGCGGATCTGCTTTTACCGATAAAAACGCGATGTCGCGGCTGGAGGATTGCACCCAAGTGCGTCGCCAGCCCCGCAGAGTTGCGGGACGGGTGTTGGGGTAATCATGGGTGGCTGCGTTCACCAACGAGCCATAGCCGAAAAAGCTGTTTACCATGAGATAGGGGGGCGACGGCCACGCGCCTTGCCTGCATCAATTTGTGCGAGGGTCGTGGAAACCCGCGCGATGCGCTCGCTTGAAGGCGGGTGGGTGGCCAGAAGCGCAGAGGACCCGCTTGTGCGTTCGTAAATTTTCGCGCCAAGTTTCGGGTTATAGCCTGACCGATCGGTAATGTGGGCCGCGATTGTGTCGGCTTGCAGTTCGAATTTTTTGGAGTAGCTGCGCCCACCGATGGAGCCGCCGATATCGACGCCAACTTGTGCATCACCCCCTGCAACAGCGACAAGCAAGCCGCCAATTACGGCCCCTACAAGCGCGTTGGCTTGGGATTTTTCGATGTGCTGCGCGATTTGGTGGCCCGCTTCGTGACCAAACACAAACGCCAGCTCGTCGTCGTTGTTAAAGCTGCGCAACATATTGATGTTAAACGAAATAACAGGGCGGCCATCTCTGCCAAGGCTTTGGAATGCGTTTGGCGGTTGCTTCGGATCGTTGATCACATTGATCTGGAAATCACAAAATGTTTTGGGTTTATTGGCGTGAAGCGAGCGGCAAACTTGCTCGACCAGAGGCTCCATGCGGCGGGACACGCGGCTGTAGGCGGCCAGACCAGACTCCGCGCTTCGAACGGCGGTAAATCCGGTGCGCGCTTTGCTGGCGGGCTCAGATGTTGGGGTACAGGCGGCCATCAGGCCTACGAGTGCTAGGGTAATCAGAATACGCATTAAATCCTCGGTTTTATATAGCTTGGTAGGGGGGTGCCCTGGTTAAACGCTCAAAGGTGTTTAGCGGCAATGACGAAGGCGATCAACAGGTGTGATGGGTGTTGGGTGGGAATTGATCTTTTCCGCCGAGCAATCGGTTTTTTTGCGCGGAAATGATCGCTCGGGCATTGTCCGTAGCGTCGGATTTTTTCTTAATTGGTAATCCGTGTAGAATTGAGTAGGCTTCGCCCACAGGCCCCGCTGTTGGGGCATAATTTCTGGGAGGAAATCATGAAACTAGGTATGAAAACCCTTGTTATGACCGCTTTGGCGGCCAGCTTTGCCACGGAATCAATGGCAGAAGAGTGGAATGTATCCGTTTGGGGCAAGCGCCGCGCGTTTACAGAGCATGTTGAGAAATTGGCTGAATTGGTGTCTGCAAAGACCAACGGCGAGTTCACGATGAACGTGTCTTATGGCGGTTTGTCCAAGAATAAAGAAAACTTGGATGGTATTTCCATCGGCGCGTTTGAAATGGCGCAGTTTTGTGCGGGCTATCACCGCGATAAAAACCGTGTTGTGACGGTTTTGGAATTGCCATTCTTGGGTGTTGAAAACCTCGCGCAAGAAGTTGCGGTTTCTAAGGCGGTTTATGCGCATCCAGCTGCTGCCGAGGAAATGGCGCAGTGGAATGCAAAGCTGGTGATGACCTCACCAATGCCGCAGTACAATCTGGTTGGTACAGGCGAGCCGCGCGACACATTGGCGAAAATGGAAGGTATGCGCGTTCGTGCTACTGGTGGTTTGGGCAAAGCGTTTGCCGCTGTTGGCGGTGTTCCGACATCCGTGACAGCGACAGAAGCGTATCAAGCGATGGAAGGCAATCTGGTTGATACAGTTGCGTTCGCACAGCACGCGCATTTGGCGTATGGCACGATCAATCGCGCTGACTGGTGGACCGCTAACTTGAACCCAGGCACAGTGAATTGCCCAGTGGTTGTGAACATCGACGCCTATGAAGGCTTGTCGGATGCGCACCGCGCCGCGTTTGACAGCTCCATTGATGAATCGCTTGATCACTATCTTGCCAACTATGGCGAGTTGCTGAAAAAGTGGGACGCTGTTTTGGAAGAAAAAGGCGTCGCAAAGGTTGAGCTGGCTGAAAGCGAAATCGCTGCATTCCGTGCCAAAGCTGCTGATCCGATCCGCGATGCATGGATCAAAGACATGGAAGCCCAAGGCCTGCCAGGCCAAGAGCTGTATGATCTGGTTGTAAAGACGTTGGCTGAGGCCAAAGCGTCTAACTAAACTAAATACTGGGTCGCCTTTCGGGGCGGCCCTTTTCAATTTCCGGGGGGGGGGAAATCGCATGGCAGGCTCCGCAGCAGTTCTGGAAGATTCCAGTCTATTAAGTCGTTTGGATCGGATGTTATTGCCGATTGAACGGGTCTGCGCGTTGATCAGCGGCTTTGCCATTTTCTCGCTTATGTTTTTGGCCGCAATATCTGTGTTTGGGCGCAAGTTTTTTGCCAGCCCGCTGGCGGGTTACGTCGATTTTATCGAAGTGGCGATGCCGATCATCGCCATTATGGGTATTTCTTATGTGCAACGTGACGGGACACATATTCGTATGGATATGCTGGTGTCTGCGCTGCGTGGGCGGATGCTGTGGCTGTTCGAATTGGTGTCGGTTTTGTTGATGTTGGTGTTGATGGGGTTTCTGACATGGGGCGCTTGGGAGCATTTTGATCGTGCGTTTGATTGTGCGCGGCCCCTATGTTCGAGCGACAGTACCACCGATATTTACATTCCTTGGTGGCCGAGCAAATTGGTTGTTCCCATTGCGTTTGGCGTGCTGGTGGCGCGCTTGCTGTTGCAGGCGGCAGGGTACGGACGGGCGTTCATTTACGGGTTGGAAAACCCCGTGGCGGTGCCGTTGAATTTATCCGTGGCAGAACAAGCCGCCATTGAAGCCGCCGCCGTGCAGGGAGACGACTGATGGAACCGATTACAATTGGTTTGTGGGTGTCCGCAGGGATGCTCGCGATGGTTTTGCTGGGTATGCGGGTTGCATTTGCGGCGGGTTTGGCGGGGTTCATCGGGATATTCTGGTTCTTTTGGGACAAGTTCGATTATGCCGCTGACAAGATCATTTACTGGAATGAACGGCGCGAAGTTTGGGATGGTGCGCTGGGCCGTGCGATGCAAATTGCGGGCTCTGTTCCCCAATCAAAGGTTAGCGCAAATGTTCTGAGCCTGATCCCCGTGTTCATTTTGATCGGCTATCTGGCCTATCACGCCAAGATGACAACGGCGCTGTTTGAGGCGTGCAAACGCTGGGTTGGTTGGGTTCCAGGTGGCCTTGCGGTTTCGACAGTATTCGCGACCGCGGGTTTTGCGGCGGTGTCTGGTGCATCCGTTGCAACGGCGGCGGTTTTTGCGCGGATCGCAATCCCAGAGATGCTCAAGGTTGGGTACAACAAACAGTTCGCGGCGGGTGTTGTGGCGGCGGGTGGCACGCTTGCCTCGCTTATTCCGCCCTCTGCTATTTTGGTGATTTACGCGATTATCGTGGAACAAAACGTCGGCACTTTGTTGTTGGCTGGCTTTGTGCCGGGCGCATTTTCTGCGATTGTTTACGCGGGCATTATAATTGGTATGGCTGTGGTGTTTAAAACGGTTGGCCCGCCCGTGGGCGGATACAGTTGGAAGCAGCGGTTTGAAAGCCTGCCCCCTGCGCTGCCGATTGTAGCCGTTGTCGTGATCCTGATTTTCTTTGTCTACAATCCGTTTGGCGATGCCTGGGGCACCCCGACGGAGGGCGGCGCGATTGGCGCGTTGATCGTGTTCTTGATGGCGATGTACAAGGGGATGAAGTGGAAGCAGCTGAAAGAGGCGCTGCTGGAAACGGCTAAGCTGACGGTGATGATTTTCACGATCATTTGGGGTGTTTTGATCTACGTGCGCTTCCTTGGATTTGCGAAACTTCCTGATGCGTTTTCCGATTGGATTACCTCGTTGGATATGTCGCCGATGCTGATCCTGATTTGTATCCTGCTGGCCTATGCGGTGCTTGGCATGTTCATGGATGCGATTGGGATGCTGTTGCTGACGCTGCCAATCACGTACCCCGCAGTAATGGCGCTGAATGGCGGCGAGAGCGTGCTGGCAGCTGACAGTGCCTTTGGCATGTCGGGGACGATGTGTGGCATCTGGTTCGGGATTTTGGTGGTGAAAATGGCGGAGTTTTGTTTGATTACGCCGCCCATCGGGCTGAACTGTTTTGTGGTTGCGGGCGTACGCGATGATTTGACGGTGCAAGACGTGTTCAAAGGCGTGACACCGTTCTTTATCGCGGATGGCATCACGATTGGCTTGCTGGTGGCATTCCCAGCGATTGTGCTGTGGTTGCCGTCACTGGCAACTTAAAGGGGTGCGCTGGGTAGTGGGTGTCTGCTTTGAGAGCCATAACCGAAGTCTTACTGCGCAACGAAGCGCGGTTTCACGGAGCGCATGATATTGCCCTGAGTTTGCGGCCCAAAGTTGCTTCTCGAGATTAAACTAACTGCTGCAATGTGGTTCCTGCAGTGTGGGCAGGGAGCTGCCGCTCTGTCGAAACGTGAGACCTAATATTGATCGCTGATACCAATTCGCGGCAAGGGAGTTTTGTCCGAATGGATGGACATACTTCCAACCTTGAAAATGTTACTCGCTTATTTTCTAGGGCCTATCTTAATTCTTCTTACGGTAAGAAAAATCGTGATCGAGTATCGGGAAACCATAAAAATATTAGCAGCATTGATGTTTGAAATTTTGTTATGTTATAAAGTAATAAATTAGGAATACACGCATGCGTAAACGAAACACGGATCGGCAAAGTGAAATTATGGGCCTGTTACTGGCCAACGGAAAGCCGATGTCAGCTTATCAAATTTTGACGGCTCTTCAGGCAAGTGAACCTGAAATCGCACCCCCAACGGTGTATCGAACGCTAAGTGCGCTGACAGATCAGGGTCGCGCACATCGGTTGGAATCAGCAAAGGCTTTTGTGCCATGTACTTGTGATCACGCTGACAGTGTTTCTGTTTTGGCAATTTGCGCAGATTGCGGTTCGGTGGATGAACATGACGGCGGTAAAGTTGCTGCAAAGCTTACGCCACTTGTGGCTGCGTCTGGGTTCAAACCTAAACGCCATGTGGTCGAAATACACGGACTTTGCCGAAGCTGTGGCGCATAATTCTTCTCTCATTAACTAGATTAAGGATCAAACAATGAAATGTATTCTACCTGTCGCGCTCGTTCTGTCTTCCACGGCTGCATTTGGCGAAGAAACCCGCCAGTTGGATGCCCATGAACATGGTGTGGGCACTTTAAACATCGCGCTTGAAGGTAACACGGTTGCGATGGAGTTTCTCGCACCAGGCGCAGATATTGTCGGGTTTGAGTATGCTGCTCAATCTGCAGAGGATCGCACGGCTGTCGAAAATGCGGTCGCCACTTTGGCGCGTCCTGCAGATCTTTTTGTTTTGCCCAAAGGCGCGGAATGTACTGTCACGCAAGCCAGCGCAGCACTGGAAAGCGAAGAAGAGCACGACGCGCATGATGACCATGCAAAGCATGAAGATGACCACGAAGATCATGCCGAAGATAAACATGATGATGAGCACGAAGAGCACGCCAAACACGATGACGATGACCATTACGAACATGCGGAAGAGGCAGGCCACACGGAGTTTCATGCCGAGTATCAACTGACCTGCGCAAAACCGGATGCGATTACTGAGATCACATTCGCCTATTTTGACGTGTTCAAAAATGCACTTGAGGTAGAGGTGCAGATCGCCACCGCATCAGGGGCTAAGGCGTTCGAAGTTGAACGCGATGCGCCCGTTCTTGATCTGCGTGGATTGTATTAAAAGTGACGGCACCTGACCCAATCCTTCAACTGGGAAAGGTTCGCTTCCGCTGGTCGGGGCGCGCAGGGTTTTCCGTGGCTGTGGATCAATTCACAGTGAAACCGCAGGAAAAAGTTCTGCTGCTTGGTGAAAGCGGATCGGGAAAATCCACGCTTTTGTCGCTGATTTGCGGCACAGTTTTGGCGCAAGAAGGAACTGTAAATGTGGCTGGCACCAATCTGGCAACCCTGAGCGGGGGGCAAAGGGATCGCTTTCGTGCGGAGACCATTGGTGTTATTTTTCAGCAATTCAACCTGCTGCCTTTTGGCTCTGTCACCGACAATATCCTGCTGCCCCTTCAGTTCGCACCACAGCGACGCAAACGCGTCGACGCCCCAAATGAGGAGGCCAAACGCCTGTGTGAACAACTTGGGCTACCGTCCAGTTTGCTGACAGAACGGGCTGCAACGCTGAGCGTCGGGCAACAACAACGTGTAGCCGTGGCGCGTGCTTTGATTGGGGATCCGCCGCTTATTTTGGCGGATGAACCCACGTCTTCGCTTGATGCGGGCAGTCAGGCCAATTTCCTTGATCTGATGTTCAAACAGGTGGATGCCAATGGCGTAGCTGTCATGATGGTCAGCCATGATCCACGATTGGCAGACCGCTTTGATCGCGTCATCGAAATGAAAGACATCGCCCGATCCGAAAGGGAACCCGCATGATCCTGCGTCTGTCCTTTGCCTCGCTGATGGCGCGGGCGTTGACGGTCAGCATGACCATCCTCGCCATCGCTCTTTCTGTGGCGCTCTATCTGGGGGTTGAGAAAATCCGCACGGGCGCAAAGGCCAGCTTTGCTGACACGATTTCAGGGACGGATCTGATCGTTGGTGCGCGATCAGGTTCGGTGCAACTGCTGCTGTATTCTGTATTCCGCATCGGCAATGCCACCAACAACGTGACTTGGCAAAGCTACCAAGGCATCGCCGCACGCAAGGACGTGGATTGGATTGTTCCCATTTCGCTCGGCGATAGTCATCGACAATTTCGCGTTATGGGGACGAGTCCTGCGTTTTTTGAACATTACAAATACCGCCAGGGACGCTCGCTTGCGTTTGAGCAAGGCGAACCCCTGTCAGACCTGTTTGACACGGTGATCGGTGCGGACGTGGCCAAAACGCTGGGCTATTCGGTCGGTGATCCGATTGTGGTCGCGCACGGGCTTGCGTCATTTGCCGAACATAAGGATCAACCGTTTCGCGTTTCGGGCATTCTGGAAAAAACGGGAACGCCTGTGGATCGCACGGTGATTGTCAGCCTTGAGGGGATCGAAGCCATTCATGTGGATTGGCAAAGCGGTGCGCAGAAACCTGGTGATCCCACGCCTGTGGAAAAAGTGCGCCAAATGGATTTGAAGCCCAAGGCCATCACGGCTGCACTTGTTGGCGTATCAAGCCCGCTCAAGACCTTTAGCTTGCAACGCGCCATTAACGAATACGCACAAGAGCCGCTTCTTGCGATCTTGCCGGGCGTTGCTTTGCAAGAGTTGTGGGGGATCGTTGGGATTGCAGAAACCGCGCTGCTGGCTGTATCAGTCATGGTCATCGTTACTGCGCTGATCGGCATGATGGCCACGATCTTTTCGAGCCTGAATGAACGCCGCCGCGAAATGGCCATTTACCGTGCAATGGGGGCCAAACCGTCGACCATTTTTGGGCTGTTGATCTTAGAGGCCATCCTTATGGGGGCCATTGGCGCTGTTCTGGGCTTGCTGTTCCTTTATATCGGTTTGTTTGTGTCCCAACCGATACTCGACGCGGCCTTTGGCTTGTGGGTGCCGATTGATGCTCCGAGCCTGCGTGAGGCGATTGTTTTGGTGGCGGTTATTGCCGCTAGCGCAATTGTGAGCTTGGTTCCGGCACTGCGTGCCTATCAACTGTCGCTTGCGGATGGTATGACGGTGAAAACGTAATATGGAAAAGGCCGCGCAATGTTAACACGTCGATTAACCCTTTCTCTTTTGTCTGCAAGCGCGATTGCACCAGGGTCGGCCTTTGCGAAAACTCCTAAAGTCCTGTCTTGGGACGATCTTATTCCTCAAGGCGTGCCATACGGTGAGATCATCGGGCAGGGTGAAATGGACGTCGCCACGGACCAATGGTCGCCGATTTTTGATGAAAATGCGTCCAAGCTGAACGAAGAGCTGAATGGTGCTTTGGTCAAAATTCCAGGTTTTATCATTCCGATTGAGCAAAGCTCAAAGGGTGTGACGCAATTCATGCTGGTTCCTTATGTGGGGGCCTGCATCCACACGCCGCCACCGCCGGCCAATCAACTGGTTCTTGTGGACGCGAAAAAACCGTGGCCGAATGACAAGCTGTGGGATGCAGTTTGGGTGTCAGGTACATTGCGAACGCAGTTGCAATCCACCGATCTTGGCGAAACGGGCTATGCTTTGCGCGCGAGCGCGATGGAAGTGTATGAATGGTAGGTCGCGTATTTCACCGACGCACCGTGCTTGCTGGCTTAGCTTGTGCCACGACGCTGCCCTCGGCCGGTTTTGCGGATGAGGTGACGGACCTTGAATGGTCTGATCTGCTGCCAGAAGAGGAACTTGTTGTTCCACGGGCCTTGGCAGGTTTGATTGATCACGACTCCGAACCGCTATCGAGCCAGCAACCTGCATCCACGGGGCGGCGCAATGACTGGAATGGTAAAATTGTCCGCCTGCCTGGCTTTGTTGTTCCAATTGACCAAAGCAGCGCCGGAGTGACTGCGTTTATCCTAGTCCCTTATGTAGGGGCGTGTGTGCATGTTCCACCACCACCTGCAAATCAGCTGGTTTTCGTGACAACGGAAAAACCTTATCCACTGGCTGGTCTGTTCGAGGCGGTAAATGTAACGGGAATGTTTGGTACGGCGTCCACCTATACGCAGATCGCACAAATCGGCTATGCACTGTCTGCCGATGAAATCGCGCCTTTTAAGGTATAACGCGGACGTCTTAAGCGCCGCGAATTTCAGAAATTAAAGTTTCTGCCAGCCGATCCACAAGGCTTTGTTCGACTTCCTTTAAAACACCAGAAACCCGAGTGTGCAGCGCATGTTCCACTGAACACGCGGCGGCATCACTGCTTTCATCACTGGCGACCAGACGTTCATCAAGTGCTAGATACACATCCGCGAGCGTGATCTGATCTGGCAAACGGGCCAAACGCCATCCCCCAGCGTGTCCCTTTTCTGACGTTAGTAATCCAGCCTCGCGCAGTCGCCCTAACACCCGCCGCACGACCACAGGGTTCGTGCCTGCATGTCCAGCGATGTCCGCAGAGGTGCGCGTTTTCGATGGGTCAACCGCCATATGGCTAAGGGTATGGAGCGCAAGAGACAGGCGACTGTTTCGTTTCAAGGTGGTTCTCCGCCAATTTTTTGAAACACGTAACATTTACTGTTGCGTGTTTTTAGTAACTTTGTTAGTTGCGTGATAACACCTTTCCAACTTTTAGGCGATCACATGTCTTCACACTCTTTTCGCAACATAGGTCAAACCAGCCTGCGCGGCAAACGCCGTGTTGGCGATCCAATGAAGGATTATGACGCGCTGCCTGCTCCTTTGCGCAATTGGCTTGGGCAAGCGGCTTTGCCGTGGTCCCCCGCATCTGCGCGACGCGTTTGGAAAAAGGCGCAGACCAAGGGCCTTAGCATTGAAGAAACCCTTTCTTCCCTGTCCCACGCCGAAACCAAAACACTGCAGCGCGATAAATTCGCTACCCGCCCCATTCAAAACTCACCTGCTTAAAGGAACACCCATGTCATTCATGTCAAAAATTGCCGTTGCCGCGCTGGTCGCGCTTAGCCCTGCATTGCCTGCTTTGGCGCAAGAGGGCAGCCTGACCATTGCAATCGGCTTTGGCCCAACAGCTGAGATTCCAGACCCGCGCGCAGGATACAACGGGTGGATGTCAAACCAAACAGGGGTAACCGAGACCTTGATGGGCATTGATTACGAGATGAAGTTATACCCTCGATTGGCGGAACGGATCGACCAATCCGCGCCCACCAGTTGGCGGGTTACCTTGCGCGAAGGCGTAGAGTTCCATGATGGTACGCCTTTGACAGCACAAGCGGTGGTGGATGCCGTCGCTGCGATTTCTGATGAAGGGTCTACGGGGCACAATGCCCGTGTTGCAAAGCTGCTTGATCTGGCGTCCATTTCTACTGATGGTGACAGCGTCGTGGTGTTCGAAACAAACAGCCCAAACGCAGCGTTCCCTTGGGCCTTATCCGAGCCCGCCATTGCGATTCTTGGGGCGCCGTCTGGTGCGTTTCCAATCAACGCTACGGGGCCTTTCATCTTTCGCAAGGCTATTCCCGAACAGCTTTATCGTGTCGAAGCAAACTCCGATTACCGCCTTGGTGCACCTGCTTTGAAAGAAGTTCAAGTCATCGCGATCCCAGATCCGGGTGCTGCTGCATTGGCATTTGAGGCGGGGGATGTGGATATGGTGATAAACTATCCAGAAACAGATTTCGAACGCATCCAAGAAACGGGTGCGCTTGGCTTTTCGGCGCCAACGGCACGTCTGTATTTTTACACTGTGAATGCAAGTAACGGGCCAATGGCCAACCCGTTGATCCGGCGCGCGGTGTCTGCCGCCATTGATCGCGCTGGCATTGTTCAAGCGGCACTTTCGGGCGTGGGCGGCGTGCCTGCTGACACGGTTTTTCCCGCAGGCACAGGCTGGGCCGCGGATATCGCACCGACCTATGATCCTGTCAAAGCCGAACAATTGCTGGCAGAAGCTGGTGCAACCAAAGAAGGCGGCACTTGGATGTTGGATGGCGCGCCGCTGGAAATTGATATCGTGACCTATTCGTCCCGCGCCGCCTTGTCGCCAACCGCAGAATTGACCCAAGCGTTTCTGCAGGCCATTGGCGTAAAAGCAAACGTGCGTGTGGGCGAATACGGGGCCAGCAACGATGCGATCAAAGAGGGCACTGCCGATCTGTTTTTGCAGGCGTGGGTGACAACACCGCAAGGCGATCCGGGCGCAGTTTTAGAAGCATTGTTGAAATCCACAGGTGGATCGAATGCAGGTGGTTACAATAGTCCCCAATTGGATCAACTACTAGCAGACGGACGTACGACCTTTGATCAAATGGGGCGCAAAGCGATCTATGATCGTGTTCAGCAAATCATCGCATCTGATGCAGCCATGATCCCCGTCTTTCACGTCAGTC
Organism: Paracoccaceae bacterium; assembly: GCA_018607905.1. GTDB lineage: Bacteria > Pseudomonadota > Alphaproteobacteria > Rhodobacterales > Rhodobacteraceae > Amylibacter. Next base: position 22,408 of record JABBAP010000038.1, read on the forward strand.
AAATCAACGTCGCAAAAGCAGGATTGACGGGGTATGCCGTTCATCCCACCGAGACATATTGGATCACACACATGACTGCCTTTAAAGAATGACAATCTGGGCAACGGGCCTGAGCGCAGAGCGTTCGGGGCGCACCATATTACATTCCACAGATGTGGTGATTAGATCTGGCGAACGGGTTGGGCTTGTTGGTGCTTCGGGGTCGGGTAAATCAACGCTTGGCCATGCTTTGATCGACACTTTGCAAGCGCAAGGCCAAAGCGTCGCCCATGTCCCCCAAAGCCCTGATGAAGCGCTCGATCCTTTGCGATCTTTGGCGTTTCATTGGGCCGAGGCAGAGCGCGCGTTGGGCATGAAGCCAGACCCAACACGACAGGCCGAACTTTTTACGGCGTTGCGTATCGAAGGGGGCAATCTTCGCAAACGTCCTTGGGGGTGGAGTAGGGGAATGCAGCAGCGTTTTGTTATTGCCATGGCCTTGATCGGGGCACCTGATTTGTTGGTGATGGATGAACCGACATCCGCACTTGATCCTATTGTGGCGGCAGGGACGATGGACCTGCTCGACCGTTATTTGCAGGATCGCCAAACCGCGCTGTTGTTGGTTACGCACGACCTTGGCCTTGCCGCTCGGCGGGTGTCGCGCTTGATGGTGATGGAAGATGGTCGCATTGTTGAAGATGCGCCGACACATCAGGTGTTGTCTGCCCCAGAAACCCGCGCCGCCAAATCGCTATGCGCGCATCGCAATTGGCTAGAACTGCCATGTTGAACGTCGATGGGGTTTGTGTGAAACGCGGGGGGAAGCCGACGCTGCAGGGCGTTTCAATGTCCATTGCACCCAGCCGAACCTTGGCCGTTGTTGGCGAAAGCGGCGCGGGAAAATCCACGCTTATCGGTGCGATTCTTGGGATGATCCCGTGCGCCGCTGGCACCATTACATGGAACGACGCGCCCGTGCGTCGCTGCAAACCCGCGCTTGTGATGCAAGAACCCCGCAGCGCTTTTAATCCGCGTCTTTGCTTGCGTCGTTCTGTGATGGAACCGCTGGTTGCCCAAGGAATTGCAGTTGATGCCGCCCATTTGGCGGCGTTATGCCAAGGTTTGGAAATTTCTGCTGATTTGTTGGATCGTCGCCCCTCGCAGGTGTCCATAGGTCAGGCCCAACGGGTAGGGATCTTGCGGGCACTTATCGCGTCACCGCCGTTGGTTTTGTTTGATGAACCCTTGTCTGCACTTGATGCCGTTACCCAAAAGCATACCGCGCGCCTGATCGCAGACTTACAGCAGAATGTGGGTTTTGCGGCGCTGATCGTTACCCATGATCTGGGCTATGCTGCTGCTTTTGCCGATGACATTGCGGTTCTGCGGGCAGGCCGCATTGAAGAGCTGACCACGGCGCAAGATTTTGTCACAGCTCCGCAATCCGCATACGGTCATACCCTTCGCGATGCCGCCTTTGCTCTTGGCGCGTTGGAGCAGGTCGCGTGATCCGCGTTCTCGCCAGCCTGTGCTTGCGGGCCGTAGTGGTATTAACAGGCGCCGCATTGGCGACCTTCGCGCTTTTGTGGCATGCGCCGGGCGATCCTGCTTTGGCCATCGCATTAGCCCGTTACGATTCCTTGGTGCCGGCCGACGTGGTTGATCAAATCCGCGTCGAAGCGGGCATAGACGCAGGTTTTTGGACCGCGTTCCAAGCTTGGCTATCGCCCCTTTTGACAGGGGATTTCGGACAGTCATCGGTGACGGGGCGCGATGTTTGGCCCGAACTTATGACAGCCTTGTCCTACACCGTCCCCCTCGCGCTCGCAGGGTTGCTGATCGGCATCACGTTATCCGTGCCGCTTGCGCTGCTGGCCACGCGCAAAGCTGGCAGTTGGCTAGATCGGTTTGCGGTGGGGCTAGCCTCGCTTGGTGCTGCAATACCAGCTTATTGGCTCGGTCTTTTGCTGATCCTTTTGTTCGCGGTTCAACTCGGTTGGCTGCCTGCAATGGGCGCGCGCACTTCGGCGCATTTGATTTTACCTGCTTTGACCCTTGGGCTCGGCGTTGCGGCATCGCTCACACGGATCCTGCGGTCAGGTATTCTAGAGGCACGCGGCCAATCGTTTCTGCCAGCTTTGCGCCGTCGCGGGGTCGCAGCCCGCGATATTGAACGACACCACGTCGCCCCGCATGCGGCCATTCCCGTCCTTACGGTCTTTGGTCTGGAGTTGGCTTTCCTTCTGGAAGGTGCGGTCATAGTTGAGGTGATTTTCGCACGACCGGGCCTTGGGAGTTTTCTTGTCGATGCCATCGAGGCGCGCGATTTCCCCAAGGTGCAAGCCGTCGTCATCTTAGCCGCGGTCTTATTTGTTGTGGTCAATCTGCTGATCGACCTTGTCTACCGTGGGCTTGATCCACGGATCGGAGAGCGTGATGCGTAGCATTTTCATCCTTATGTCTGCCCTGATCATGCTTGCTATTTGTGGTCCGATGTTCGCGCCCCATGATCCGACACAAATTAACATCCCAAACCGTCTGAGCCCGCCAAGTGCTGAATGGTTGCTTGGCACCGATGCGCTTGGTCGTGACATTCTTTCGCGCCTTTTGCATGGCGCGCGCTGGTCCCTTGGGTTGGCATTCTTCATCTCGATCATTGGTTTGTGCATCGGCACAATCGCAGGGTTGCTAGCCGCCTTGGGCGGAAGATTTGTCGATTGGGTCGTGATGCGCACAACCGACACCTTCCTCGCTTTTCCAGACCTTGTGGCCGCTGTCGTTATTGCGGGTGTCTTGGGCGCTGGCACAGGCAGTTTGATCTTTGCACTGACAGTAACAGGTTGGATGCGGTATGCGCGGGTGGCGCGCGGCATCGGGTTATCGCTGCAAACGCGTGGCTACGTCATGCAGGCGCAGCTCGTCGGTCTGTCGCCTTTGTCCATCGCCCGCTGGCATTATCTGCCATCGCTTCTGCCTTCCCTCACGGTGGTTTGGACAGGGATGTTCGCCCGTGCCATTCTTGGGATTTCCGCGCTTGGGTTTCTTGGGTTTGGGGTGCAACCGCCGATGCCAGAATGGGGCACGATGTTGCTTGATGCACGAATACACATGCGCTCTACGCCGCTGCAAATGATTTGGCCGGGCCTTGCTGTGGTGACCTGTGTCCTAGCCACAACCTGACAGGCGACGCCTTGCGCGATGCTGTGGCGGCAGAAGATTACCCTGAATAAAAACCGATGATTGCTTCAATCTCGGCAGCGGTTTGCGCTGCATACGCAGATTATGAAAGGCGGACATACGTCCTTACTTCAGCGCGTTGCCAAATATGGCGCGATCAAAATCTTCTTGGCCGCGTTTTAGGCGGCGGTCTGATACTTTCAATCCGTCGCGGATTTGTGCGTCTGAGGTCAGTTTTGGGTAATCGAGGTCTTCTTGGCTAAGCAAGATGATGCGTGCGCCGTGGGAGCCGTCAAAGCGGTAGATGTTCATTTTTGGCCAGTTGGTGTGGCCGCCATCAAACAGGGCTTGGGCTTCTTCTACAAAGTTGTGGCACTGGTAGTTTTCCATCAAAACGACGTGCTTATTGCTTTGGTTGATCATGTTGGCGAAGGCGACGAAATGGCTGACGGCGGTGTGGATGTGCATCAACACGGCTTGCGAATAGACGAGGTCTACTTTGGGCCAGTTGTTAGAAAACGGCATCGTCAAATCTTGGAGGATTGCGCGATCTGCCAATTGCGGGTGGCGTTGTTTAAGGAGGGCAAGCTGGCCCTCAGAACGATCACCGCCGCTGAACACGATTTCAGGGAACAGTGCGGAACCGTTGCCAAGGTGGTCACCGCCGCCGCAGCCTGCTTCGTGCACAGAGGCGGGTTGAAGTTGGCCGATAAGTTCAAAAATCGCGAGCGCATTTTCGTGCAGGGGGGGATTGCCCGTTGTCACGGTGCCAGTGGCGGCATCAAAGGCTAACTCGCCTTGGCCTGCGATCATTTGGTGGTCTTTGCCGATCTTATCGAGCTGGCGCGCATAAGACGATGCAGTGTAGGTGTCCCAGTCAAAATCATCATCGTAGAATTTGCGCGATTTGTAGAACAGACGATCAAGTAAAGACATTAACAACACTCCAAGCAACTTTACTTGGCTTTAGTCTGTGCGGTTGTATGAAACAAGATTTTTGTTTGCCAACGGGGCGTGCGTTGTTAGCGGACAACACGTTGTAGGGTCAGGTGGCCGACTTCCTTGGAAATCGACTGATTGCTTTTCCACACGACGCTGTTGGCACGTTCGACCCAATAGTTGTTCTGAAACGCGCGTCCGTCGCGGCGGCACAGTTCTGCGAATTGGCGCACGGTGTGGGTTTTGCCAAATATTTCGAGGATTTCGTCCTGTTCAAGCGGGGCCATGGCGCATTTGTATTCAAAGGTCGCAAGCGTGCTCTCTCCTGTGAGGTGGCGCTGGGTTTTGGTGTAGGTTTTTGGAAAGCTGCCTTGGAACAGGGTTTTAGGGTTCACTGATAAGTCTTGTGCGATCAGATCGACAAGCAGACCGCGCGTTGCGGTGACGATGCCGCCATGCAGGGTGACTGTTGCTTGATCCGCGCCCATGAACGTGCGGAATGGGCCGTTCTTGGCCAGTTCAACCGTTGCAACACCCGTACCAAAACGCGGAATTGAAACAAACACCACGGGGCGGCCAAGGGCCTGCATCTGTTCGCGGGTCACTTGGGGGGCTTTCTTGGCGGCACCTGCGGTTTCAACGTCGCCCTTTTTCAGGCGTGCCTGCGCCATTGCCAATGCGATTTTACCAAGCCCTGGTTGGGTGTTCTTTTCGGATGAACAGGCGGCAAGGCCCAAGCACAGGGCCGCTGCCAAGATTTTGCGGGCCTGCAGCATTAGCGCCAGAACCGCGCCCAGTTCGCCTCTAGTCCTGGGCGTTGGTATTCGCTGACAAGACCATAAAGACGGTTGTCGACCTTCAAACGTGCACCGCCATCGCGGGCTTCGGTGTTCATGTCGATAGCATAGGTTTTACGCGTTGGCGTGCCGATCCCCCAGCTGAGCGGGACAGACAGGCGCAGGCCTTTGGTAAAGCTGCCCTCGCCAAAAGCGGCCGAGTTTGCATCGGTGACGGTTGCATAAGCGCCCATGCGCCAGCCATTTGCAAACGTACGATCCACAGACAGGGTCGCGCCCCAATCGCGCGCAAGGTAACGGCCAACATCAAGCTGGGCCGTCAGCCCGCGATTTACCGCCCAATAGGCAGACACGTGGCCCGTTACAACATCGTAGTTGCGAAACCCAAACAGCTGATCAAAGTCGCGTTGCTTGACGTAGTTCACATCAACGCCGAGGCCCCAGCTTTGGTTGGCGGGTTGCCACAATAATTCAGTTGAGACACCGCCAAACATGCTTTCGAGGTAACCAACGGACACGCGGCCGTAAAAATCTGGGCTCGGTTTAAACATGTAATCAGCCGTGAGGCGTTCCAGCGAGGTTTTGCCTTGGCGTTTGTACAAGGCCCGATCGGTGCGCACGCGGGGCAGGCCCGATGGCGGCGGTGTTTCGTCCTGTTGGTTGCCAAACACACGTTGCGTCACCGAGCCCGAAAGTGAAAAGCCCGGCGAAATGGCGTAATCTGCACTGGCGCGAAGACCGCCACTGGCACGCACGGGGCCAGAGCCGTCAAACAGCGAGATCGACACGTAGGGTGCGATGGTCCAGCTGAAGTTGGGGTACAGGCCTGATTGGTATTCGCCGCCTTCTGGCAGGGCAAAGGCGCTGCGAATTTGGGACGCGGCCAGTATTTTTTCGGTGCCCATGGCATCATTTTCAAGGCGTTCCAGATCGGAGCGGCGAATGACAACGGAGGAGGCTGGAATGCCGTTCACGACGGGGGTGATGATGAATTCTTCGACCGAATGGGGCAAAACCAGCGCCATTGAGCGGGCCGCGCGACCAATCGCTTGGGACGAGGCGTTAAAGGTGTTGTTGCGGATGCGCAATTCTGCGGATCGACCTGTGACGGACAGCGCTTCTACGCCAAGGCCCTGTTCTTTTAGGACAGCCGCGAATTGAGTGCGTGCGGTTGCATTAAAGCTGGGTTGGTTTGCCCAATCTGTGTTGGTCGAATAATTGGCGGGGCGTGCGATCACTGGTACGGGCGCGCGTTCGAGCGATCCTGCGGAGGGCGGGCGTTTGGGGTTGATTGCTGTTGAAAAGCGTAAACCGACCTCGGAGCCGTGCAGATAGTACAGGCCAAAACTGATGGCGTCGCGGCGTTTGTATTCAATGCCGAAATTGAACGGGCTTTTGCGTTTAATCGCGCCTGCTGCCACTTCGCGGGTGTATTTGTCGGATGAATATTCGGCCTTGAACGTCATGCCTTTGATCGGTGTTTGCCATTCAGCACCGCCGAAAAAGCCGACAGGGCCATTGAACCACTGTTTTACCGTTGGAACGCCGCCCTGTGCGTTGGCACCAACGCGCAGCGTGTTTGACCCGCTAAGACGCCCCCAACCCAAACCGCCCGTTAGGCGCAGGCTTGGATGCACTTTTTTGGTGGCCACGAGGTATTCTGCGCCATAGGCACCTTGGCCCATGAAATCACGCAGACCAACCGCGACGCCAGGAAGGGTGTCGGTTTCTTCGAATAGTTGGAATTGAACATCAAAGCCTCGATCATTGTCATTGCCTGCGATTGTCCAGCGGTTGAGTTCGGAATAGCGAAAAGAGGCGGACAAACGTTTGGACAGCTGAAAAGCCAGCGTGATTTTGCGATCAGAGGCAGAGCCAGAAATAGTGCCACTGATTTGCGCATCTGGTTGGGGCTCGGCGGTTGGCATATCGATCAAACCGCTGTTGCCATACAGGTTGAGCGACTGGGCGGATGCGCCTGTCGCAAGAACGGCGGATGTTGTTGCGAGAAGTGCCGCAGTAACAAGTTGCTTTGCCATTTTGAGGGTCCCCCGACCGCTGTCTTATGTTGCTGGGGTTGTTTTGGCATATTTTGGGGCGAAGCTCTATGCCTATTTCGGTATTTTCAGCGGGAAAGGCATTGGAAAGGCGCTGTGAGTTGGCTGATTTATTGGGGGGAATCGAAAGGCGCGCAAAATCCGTAAAATTTTGGGCCTTGATTGCTTGACTCGGGTCGTATGGTTTCCTAAGTAATCCGCTGTTAGCACTCTGATGAGGCGAGTGCTAATGTTCTGCTAAGCCTCTATGATATTAAAATTAGGAGCATTCTCCATGGCACTTACACCTTTGCACGACCGTGTACTGGTTCGCCGCCTTGAAGGCGACGAAAAAACTGCTGGCGGTCTGATCATTCCAGATTCAGCAAAAGAAAAACCTGCTGAGGGCGAAGTTATCGCTTGTGGCGAAGGCGCACGCAAAGACAGCGGCGATCTGATCCCAATGGCCGTTAAAAAGGGCGACAAAGTGTTGTTCGGCAAATGGTCTGGCACAGAAGTATCCGTCGACGGCGAAGACCTGTTGATGATGAAAGAATCCGACATCCTCGGTCTTCTTTCTTAAGTTTTAATCGTACGAATAGGAGCACATGAAAATGGCTGCAAAAGACGTAAAATTCGGCACCGACGCACGGAACCGCATGCTGGAAGGCGTGAATGTTTTGGCTGATGCTGTGAAAGTAACATTGGGCCCGAAAGGCCGTAATGTTGTTCTCGACAAATCCTTTGGCGCACCGCGCATCACCAAAGATGGTGTATCCGTTGCCAAAGAAATCGAACTTGAAGGCAAGTTTGAAAACATGGGCGCACAGATGGTGAAAGAAGTTGCTTCTCGCACCAACGACACAGCAGGCGACGGTACAACAACCGCGACTGTTCTGGCACAAGCCATCGTTAAAGAAGGCATGAAATCTGTTGCTGCCGGCATGAACCCAATGGATCTGAAACGCGGTATCGATTCTGCTGTTTCTTCTGTTGTTGAAGCCATCAAATCCATGTCTCGTGAAGTGAAAGACAGTGCAGAAGTTGCACAGGTCGGCACAATTTCTGCAAACGGCGAAAACGCAATTGGCGACCAAATCGCTGATGCGATGCAGCGTGTTGGCAACGAAGGTGTTATCACTGTTGAAGAGAACAAAGGTCTGGAAACAGAAACCGATGTTGTTGAAGGCATGCAGTTTGATCGTGGTTACTTGTCACCATACTTCGTGACTAACCCAGAGAAAATGACAACTGAGCTGGAAGACGTTCTGATCTTGTTGCACGAGAAGAAATTGTCTTCGCTTCAGCCAATGGTTCCACTGCTCGAGACTGTTATTCAGTCTGGCAAACCGTTGATGATCATTGCTGAAGATGTTGAAGGCGAAGCCTTGGCTACTTTGGTTGTGAACAAACTGCGCGGCGGTCTGAAAATCGCAGCTGTTAAAGCACCTGGTTTCGGCGATCGTCGTAAAGCCATGTTGCAAGACATTGCTGTTCTGACTGGCGGCCAAGTGATTTCCGAAGACCTCGGCATGAAGTTGGAAAATGTTGGCATGGAAATGCTCGGCACTGCGAAAAAAGTTCAGATCACCAAAGATGAGACTATCATCATTGATGGCAACGGCGAAAAAGCAGAAATCGAAGCACGTGTTTCCCAGATCCGTGGTCAAGTTGAAGAAACAACTTCCGACTATGACAAAGAAAAACTGCAAGAGCGTCTGGCCAAATTGGCTGGTGGTGTTGCTGTTATCCGCGTTGGTGGTTCTACAGAAACAGAAGTTAAAGAACGCAAAGACCGCGTTGACGATGCACTGAACGCGACCCGCGCAGCGGTTCAAGAAGGTGTTGTTGTTGGTGGTGGTGTTGCTTTGGTGCAGGCTGCAAAAGGTCTGAACGGCATGGAAGGCGTTAACGCTGACCAAACTGCTGGTATCTCCATTGTACGTCGCGCTCTTGAAGCTCCACTTCGTCAGATCGCTGAAAATGCTGGTGTTGACGGTGCGGTTGTTGCTGGCAAAGTTCGCGAAAGCGACGACGCTGCATTTGGTTTCAACGCACAAACAGAAGAATATGGTGACATGTTCGCGTTTGGCGTAATTGACCCAGCCAAAGTTGTTCGCACAGCTCTGGAAGATGCTGCATCCATCGCAGGTCTGTTGATCACAACAGAAGCAATGGTTGCAGACAAACCATCCAAAGATGGCGGCGCCGGTGGCGGCATGCCTGACATGGGCGGAATGGGCGGCATGGGCGGCATGATGTAAAAACGGGCTTTGGGTTTACCCAAAACCGTTTTGGCGAAAGCACTTTGGCCGTGAGGCCATTGTGCGAAAGCCGGCACATGCCAAACTGACGTTTGTTAGATAAAAGAACGGCCTCGCAGGAAACTGCGGGGCCGTTTTTGGTTTCATCGAACTTCTGCAAACGATGAAAACTAGCTTTGGACGGCGAGGCACGTTACCTTCTTTTCATGACGACTTTGATCATTCATGGAACTTTGGCGGGTGGCGCGACTTGGTACAAATCGAGCTGGTCTGGACGTGGGTTTTTAGCTGGCTTGCGAAAGGGCATGATTGCGGCTGACGGATCGGAGGATATCTGGACCGTTAATGGTGAGCGCATTGATAACGTTCAGGGTTTGGGCACATTCAAATGGTCTGGGAGCCATGAAGGCAGTGGACGCGGCTATGCTGCAATCGCGTTGGTAAACTACTTGAACCAGCTTCATGAAATCACCGACGAACCTATTCGTATCATTGCGCATTCGCATGGGTGTAACGTTGTTAAATTAGCGAGTTCATTGCCCGATCTTGCTGCCAGTGTGTTCATTGACCAGGCGGTTTTTCTGGCGTGCCCGCACTTTTCAGAAGTTGGGGTGAATTCTGAACCGTTGGCCGATTGGAAAGACAGTCTGAGTTTCAAAAAACTTGCGGAACACAACAAAGATGCAGCGCCGCTCTTGCGGTATGCGATCAATCCAAATCGGTTTAGGCGCATTTTGAATCTGTATTCAAAGCAAGATGTTGTTCAAGTTCCATTGGCGCAGGCGTTTGGGGCGACAACCGTGCCAATGACAGGTAGCTTTTGGAACAATTTCAAAGCGGCGCTTGTGACTGGCATAACGGAATATCCAACGGCGGCGCGGCGTGATATTGATCCAAATGCACGCCACCTGTACGATGATTTGGAATTGGAAATTTCTGGGCAGGGTACTGGATTGGCGGCCCATAGCGCCTTGCATGGGTATGAGGTTGGGGCGTTTTGCGGGGATTGGTTAAACACTGGCTTGAACAGTCAGCAAATTATTGCAAATGCAGGGGCGCTGATCCTATCTTACGATGACTTGGGGGGCTAATTTGAACAGGAATGTCGTGTCATTATTCCAAAGTATATTTTGATCGTGAAGGAGGATTGTTTTGTTTCGAATTGTTTTTAGCATCTTCTTAATCAGTTTGTTGCAAACGGCGATGCCGACACAAGCGCGCGCCGAAGTTTTGGAATGGACCCTGCGCAACGAACATGGCGGGACTGTTTACGTAAAATTCTTCAGCAAAACGCGCAATAATGTGTGGCCTGCGGGCGGGAATGCTTACGTGTTTGGCGACGCGAAAAACCATACACAACCGCTGTCTTGTCGTCGTGGGGAGCAGATTTGCTTTGGCGGATTTAATGCGCAACGGACGCTGTTTTGGGGTGTTGGCGAAGCAGGAACCAAAGCCTGCACCACCTGTTGTCGGGTTTGCGGGGAATATTATACCGATGTGGATGTGCTGAATTAGCGCGTTTAGGCGTTGTACGTTTGCCCGATCACTGGTTCAAAGACCCATGCGTTTAATGCTCCTTACGACCCTGACAATGATTGCCTTTGCCGCGAATTCTGTGCTGAACCGCAGTGCGTTGGAAGGGGGTGGAATTGATCCGCTCAGCTTTGTGTTTATTCGCGTGGCGGCAGGCGTGGCGGTTCTGTTGATACTGGTGTTTGCGCGGCGCGAAGCGGCATTGATCAAAGGCGCGTTTGATCCCAGCGCGACCGTCGGTTTGTTGGCGTATATGCTGGGGTTTTCTTTTGCTTACAAAAGCTTGGATACCGGGCTTGGGGCGCTGATCCTGTTTGGCGGCGTTCAGATAACGATGTTTTTGGGTGCAGTTTTGGCAGGGCGAAAGCCGCTGGCGTTGCAATGGGTTGGTGCGGGTGTAGCGTTTTCTGGACTGGCGGTATTGTTGGCACCAAGTGGCGCGGCCCCGAGTGTTGGTGGCATGGCTTTGATGGGGATCGCCGCGATTGGCTGGGGAATTTATTCGTTGCAAGGTGCGAAGGCGAAGCACCCGCTGATCGCGACCTGTGCGAATTTTGCGGCGGCACTGCCGGTGATTATCGTGGCGTGGGTGGTGATGGAAACGGGGCCGATGAGCGTAACGGGTGCCGCGCTGGCGGTTGTATCTGGCGGGGTCACATCGGCGCTGGGATATGCGTTGTGGTATCAGGTTTTGCCGCAATTGCAGACCGCAACAGCGGCGGTGGCACAATTGAGTGTTCCGTTAATTGCTGCGTTGGGCGGTTTTGTCGTATTGGGCGAAACTGTGACGGTTGCTTTTGCAGTGTCATCGGCGTTGGTGCTGGGTGGGATCGGTATTTCAGTTTGGGCGGCAAATCGCGGGTGAGGCCTTTGGTAGAGTTGACATATATTAACCAGTTTTGTTTATCCTGACAAAATGAGACCCCAACTCGCAGTAATTTGGATTTTGATCATGGCAACCTTCTTTCCCCCAGCAGCACGTGCGGGCGAATGTGTAGTGTTGTTACATGGGCTGGCGCGCAGTGCAAATTCGCTTTTGCTGATGGAATGGAGCTTGAAACGCGCGGGATATGACGTGGTAAACGTCGATTATCCAAGCAAAGAAGCCACAATCGAGGATTTGGCGGATCGCGCCATACCAGAGGCGTTGTTCAGTTGCAGAAAATCAGAGACCGTGCATTTCGTGACCCATTCGATGGGGGGAATTTTGCTGCGCTATTACATGGAACGGGTTGCCAAGCCGCCTGCAAGATTGGGGCGAACTGTTATGATGGGACCGCCAAACCACGGCACGCCTGTGATTGATCAGCTGAATGATATTCCCGGGTTTGAATATTGGAATGGGATCGCGGGCATGCAGATGGGGACGGGGCCAGAGAGCCTGCCCAATCGGCTTGGGCCTGTGTCGTTTGAGTTGGGCATCATCGCGGGTGAGCAATCACTGAACCCATTGCTGTCTTCAATTATTGATGGGCCGAATGACGGCAAGGTCAGTGTCGAAAGCACCAAGGTTGAAGGCATGAGTGATCACATGGTGATGCCAGTGACGCACACGTTTATGATGAACAATCCCAATGTGATTGAACAAGTTTTGGCGTTTCTGAAAAACGGATCGTTCAAACGGGATTAGGTATCTATGGGGCGCTGCCCCTATTGGACTTTGCTTTGCAAAGGCCAAACCCCGAGATATTTTTGGCCAGAAGAAGTTGGTGGCGTTTTATGCAGGGCCGGTGATTTTATTCACGTGGCCCATTTTGCGGCCTGCTTTGGCGTCGGCTTTGCCGTAAAGATGCAATCCGACGGCGGCGTCTTTTGACAAGGTTGCGACGTCGTTTACTTCGTCTCCGATCAGGTTTGTCATGGTGACGTTGGAGTGGCGTTTGCCATCGCCAAGGGGCCAACCTGCAACGGCGCGGATGTGCTGTTCGAACTGGTCGATGACGCAGCCGTTTTGGGTCCAATGGCCAGAGTTGTGCACGCGCGGGGCGATTTCGTTGATGATCAGACTGTGAGGGGTGACGAAAAATTCAACGCCCAGAACGCCAACGTAATCCAGCTCATTCAAGATTTTACCTGTCGCAAGAATCGCATCCATATGTTGGGATTTCGACATGCGTGCGGGCAGGGTGGTTGTGTGTAAAATGCCATCGCGGTGGACGTTTTCGCCCGGATCAAAACACACGACTTCGCCTGATTGAGAGCGTGCACCGATGACAGAGATTTCGTGGGTGAAATCAATGAAACCTTCTAGAACACAGGGGGTATTCCCGAGATCAGCCCATGCAGATGTTGGATTTGTGTCAGGTTTTAGCCGCGACTGGCCTTTGCCATCATAGCCGAAACGGCGGGTTTTCAGAATACTGGGCGCGCCGATTTTTTCCACGGCAGCCGTCAGGTCCTCGCTAGTTTCTATATTTGCGTAAGGGGCGCATTGCAGGCCGAGGGAGGTGAGAAACTCTTTTTCTGTGACGCGGTCTTGGGAAGTGGCAAGGGCGCGGCGGTTTGGCATCACTGGGCGGATTGCCTCGAGCACGTCGAGGGCATGGGTGGGGATGTTTTCAAACTCGAAGGTGATGACATCGACGCTCATTGCGAAGGCCGTGAGCGCGAAGTGATCGTCGTAGGGCGCAGTGGTGACTTTGTCTGCGACTTGGCCCGCTGGCGGGATTTCACCGGGTTCAAAGATGTGGGTTTTCAGGCCCAAACGGGAGGCAGCGACAGCCAACATGCGGCCGAGTTGACCGCCGCCAAGAATGCCGATTGTTGCGTTTGGGGGAAGGGGATTATTCATCAATTGGCTCGTCTGGAATGGAGGCGCTTAATGCTTCGCGCCATGCATCAAGGCGGGTGGCAAGATCTGTGTTTTGATTTGCGAGGATCGCGGCGGCCATCAGGCCTGCGTTTGCGGCCCCTGCTGAGCCGATGGCCATGGTGCCGACAGGGAATCCTTTGGGCATTTGCACGATGGAATAGAGGCTGTCGACACCCGATAACGCTTTGGTTTGCACGGGAACGCCGAGCACGGGGACACGCGTTTTGGATGAGAGCATGCCTGGCAGATGGGCCGCGCCGCCTGCGCCTGCGATGATCACCTGCAGGCCACGATCAACGGCGGATTTTCCGTACGCCCAAAGCCGATCAGGGGTGCGGTGGGCGGAGACGATTTTGGATTCGTAGGGCACGCCAAGTTCATCCAAGATGTCGGCTGCGTGTTTCATGGTGGGCCAATCTGATTGGCTGCCCATGACTATTCCGACTTTGATCTGAGACATCTAATTTCCGCCCGTTCTTAAAAGAAGCTCGCACTATAGGCCTGTGAAAAGGTTAGGCAATAATATCTGGCGTGATTTCGTCCTCAAGACGGCGGATTTCGTCTTTCAAGGCCAGTTTTTGCCGTTTGAAGCGTTGGAGCATGAGCGCATCGGCGCGGCCCTTTTCGTGAAGGGCGCTGACAGCTTCGTCCAAATCGCGATGTTCTTGGCGTTTTGTGGCCAATTTTACGCGTAAAATTTCGCAGTGATCCATTTGTGGAAATTCTGTCATGGGAAGGCCTGCGATCCTTTGCGCCAATGGTTTCAATAAGATAACGGCAATTATGGCCTCATAACAACTGTTTGATTGAATAAGTTCTTGAGAAATTGGATGTTAACCCCCATATTCTTTCATGGGTTGCCTAATTGGGGCCTGACATCGAAGTCGCTTAACTGAAAAGGGCTTACTAATGACGAAGATATCTTTTGCCTCTCACCCATTTTTGCTGGGGTTTGAACAGTTGGACCGTTTGGTTGAACGTACCGCAAAATCGGGCAATGAAGGCTATCCTCCTTATAATATCGAACAAAGTGCTGAGAATGTGTATCGCATTACGTTGGCGGTTGCTGGTTTTCGCGAACAGGATTTGTCGATTACGCTGGAAAACGCCCAGCTGGTGATCCGTGGTCGCCAAGTGGATGACAGCGATGGGCGCATGTTCCTGCATCGTGGCATTGCGGCGCGGCAATTTCAGCGATCCTTCGTTTTGGCGGAAGGTGTTGAGGTTGGCGGCGCGTCTATGGAAAATGGATTGCTGCATGTCGATCTGCGCCGTGCGCTACCAGACACCGTTGTGCAAACTATTGAAATTTCAAAGAAATAAGGAGCAGTTGCCATGAATGTTAAGTTCAATTTCGATCATGAAAATATGGAACGTGTTGTATATGTGCGCACTGTGAATGTTTCTGAATTGCCTGAGGATGTGCGCGAACAAGTGTCTGCGGATGGGCTGGTTTATGCGATCCATTCTGAGGACGGCGAGCGGCTGGCGATTGCCAAAAACCGCGATATTGCGTTCGCTTTGGCGCGCACAAATGAGTTTGAACCAGTGAGCGTTCACTAAGTGTTAAAATACGATTTTGATTGGGTGGATGCGTTTACCTCGCAAACATTTGGCGGCAACGGTTGCGTTGTTGTGCATGGCGCGGCGGATATTTCTGTTGCGGATCGTTTGGCACTGGTGCGTGAAACGTCGCTGGCGGAATGTGCGTATTTGATTGGCAGTGACGTGGCCGATTTCGGCGTGCGGTATTATCTTGCGGATAAAGAAATTCCAATGGCGGGGCACCCAACGATTGCGACGGTTGCTTCGTTGTTGGAGCGCGCAATGGTGCCGTTGCGCGATGGTAAAGCAGAGTTCACGTTGGAAGTTGGCGCGGGTGTGATGCCGATTTTTGTGGATGCAACCGGTGAACATGCGCTTATCACGATGACGCAGGCGGCCCCTGTGTTTGGTGAAGTGTTTGATCCTGCACAAATAGCTGATATTTATGGGTTATCTGGCGATGATATTGTTGGGGTCCCGCAATCAGTTTCAACTGGAACGCCGTTTTGTATCACTGTTTTAAAAGACAAAGATGCGCTGCGGGCGGCAAAAATGGACTATGCCAAGCTGGCTGTGTTTAGTGCGACCAGTGGTGTGAGCCGCGCCGATTTGATGGAACCATTTTTGGTAACTTTGGGTGGTGAAACGGGTGCAGGGGATGTATTTTCGCGCCTGTTGCTGGCCCCACCGAGCCTGCCTGAGGATCCGTTCACGGGGTCTGCGACGGGATGTATGGCCGCGTATTTATGGCATCAAGGATTGATTGAAAGCCCGCGTTTTGTGGCAGAGCAGGGCCATTGGCTGGGCCGCCCTGGACGTGCAGAGGTTGAGGTCCTTGGGCCGCCAGAGCGCATTACGGGTGTGAATGTCGGCGGGTCGGCCCGCATTGTTATGCAAGGTGAATTGCGCCTTTAGGATGCGTTCCAGCGGGTGTCGCGCAGGGTGAATTCACCAAGATATTGTGTTTCATGCAGCGAATTTGGCGAGTTTTTCGCGCTGTCTGGGATGAAATCTTCCGACGGAGCGTTTGAACGTAAGGATTTTAATCGTCCTAAAACGTGACTGCTTAGCCTCGACAGTATAGCGGGGAGACGAACGGAATCATCGTGAAATTCAGTAGATTTTTTTGAAGAGGCTGATTTGGTTTCATACAAATGCAGCATGTGGGGGGGAATCCCCCGTTCATTTGGACGCAACATGCGTTTTTACTCCGGTACTCGTTACAATTGGGCAAAACATGCCCGATACAAGACCAGATTATGTGCAAAATGTGGCAAAATTGTGAAAGTGTAAGAATTTAGATAATTTACATTAAAAAACCCGACAAAAGTGCCAGGTTTTCTTAAGATTTTGTTTGTTTAACTTAGGCCGCGATAAGGCCCATGCTTTCGAGTTTCAGCAATACTTGGTGTGCACAATTGTCCACATCGGTATTTTCCGTTTCGATCCGCAGTTCAGGATGCTCGGGCACATCATAAGGATCAGAGATACCCGTGAATTCCTTGATTTTGCCTTCGCGGGCCAGTTTATACAGGCCTTTGCGATCGCGACGTTCACATTCCTCGATCGAGGTGGCGACGTGTACTTCGAGGAAGGCACCGAATTGTTCGATTTCTTCACGAACGGCACGACGGGTTGTGGCATAGGGCGCGATTGGGGCGCAAATTGCGATGCCGCCGTTTTTGGTGATTTCAGAGGCAACGTATCCGATGCGGCGAATGTTCAAATCGCGGTGCTCTTTTGAGAAACCGAGTTCTGAGGACAGGTTTTTGCGAACCAAATCACCATCGAGAAGGGTGGTCGGACGACCGCCCATTTCCATCAGCTTCACCATCAATGCGTTGGCGATTGTGGATTTACCAGAGCCAGAGAAACCGGTGAAGAACACGGTGAAACCCTGCTGGGCCCGTGGCGGTTTGGTGCGACGCAGCTCTTTGACCACCGTTGGGAAAGAGAACCATTCAGGGATTTCCAAGCCTTCTGAAAGGCGACGGCGCAGTTCGGTGCCAGAAATGTTCAAGATTGTGACGTTTTCTTTGTCCAAAATCTCATCTGCGGGTTCGTATTGTGCACGTTCTTGCACATAAACCATGTGCTTAAAGTCCACCATTTCGATGCCCATTTCGTCTTGATGCGCGCGGAACAGATCCTGTGCATCGTAGGGGCCGTAGAAATCTTCGCCTTTGGAATTGTTGCCCGGGCCCGCGTGATCGCGGCCAACAATAAAGTGGGTGCAGCCGTGGTTTTTGCGGATTAGGCCGTGCCAAACAGCCTCGCGTGGGCCAGCCATACGCATGGCAAGGTTCAGCAAAGACATGGATGTCGTGGCGGATGGGTACTGGCCAAGCACGGCTTCGTAGCAGCGAACGCGCGTGAAGTGATCAATGTCGCCCGGTTTGCCCATGCCCACAACGGGGTGAATAAGCAGGTTGGCCTGTGCTTCTTTGGCGGCGCGGAACGTAAGTTCTTGATGCGCGCGGTGCAAAGGATTGCGGGTTTGAAAGGCCACAACTTTGCGCCAACCCATTTTGCGGAAATAGGCGCGCAGCTCATTTGGGGTGTCGCGGCGGCCACGGAAATCATAGTGGACGGGTTGTTGGATACCGATAACAGGGCCGCCCAAATACACTTTGCCAGCGGTGTTGTGCAGGTAGTTTACTGCAGGGTGCGCATCATCATCTGCGCCAAAAACCATTTCTGCTTCGTGGGATTTGTTTGGAACCCAGCTGTCCGTGATCGACATCATCGCAAGGATCACGCCTTCGGGATCGCGCAGGGCGATATCTTGGCCAGGGGCGATGGATGCGGCGAAATCTTCGGTGACATCCAAGTTGATCGGCATTGGCCACAAAGAGCCATCTGCAAGGCGCATTGTGTCGACAACGGAATTGTAATCAGCTTCGTTTAAGAAACCCTTGAGCGGGTTGAACCCACCGTTCATCAAAAGCTCTAGATCGCAAACTTGGCGCGGAGTCAGATCCCAAGATGGGAGTTCCGCTGCCTCTAGTTTCATCTTTTCAGCACTTTCGTAAGATACGAAAAGTTCGGGAATAGGGGCCAGATTTTGCTGGTACATGTTTGCCTCGTTTACGCTATGCCTGTGTCGGCATTTATATACACCTGTAAAGATGCGTGAATCACAGGCGTGATATCATTGCAACCTTACGGCGTGTCTAATTGGGGAATGCGGCATTTCTGCGCCACAAATCAGTATATTTCTGGTCTTTTCGAGTGTTTTTGGCCGATTTTAATCGTTCTCGGCCAGAAAACGCTCTGCTTCTAGTGCGGCCATGCAGCCCATCCCAGCAGAGGTAACGGCTTGGCGGTATTTGTGATCGGTGAGATCGCCTGCGGCAAACACACCTGGAATTGAGGTTTCGGTGCTGTCTGGTTTGGTGACGACATAGCCACCCATGTGGGTTTCCAGCGTGTCGATGACCAGTTCGTTCGCGGGCGCGTGGCCGATGGCGACAAACACACCTTTGCAGGGGATTTCGGTGATCTCGCCCGTTTTGGTGTGTTTGACTTTCACACCTTCAACGCCGAGCGGGTTTTCGGTGCCAGTGACTTCGACCAATTCGTGGAACCAGAGGGGCTTGATCTTAGGGTTCTTTTCCAAACGATCAATCAGGATTTTTTCAGCGCGCAGTTCGTCGCGGCGGTGTATGAGCGTCACTTTGGAGGCGAAGTTGGTGAGGAAGAGTGCTTCTTCTACGGCGGTATTGCCCCCGCCAATTACAACGATTTCCATGCCGCGATAGAAAAATCCGTCGCAGGTGGCGCAGGCAGAAACGCCGAAGCCTTTGAATTTTTCCTCGGATGGCAGGCCGAGCCATTTTGCGCGCGCACCTGTCGCAAGGATCACGGCGTCTGCAGTATAGGTTGTGCCGCCGTCGCCTGTGGCGGTGAACGGGCGTTTGGACAGATCGAGGTCGTTGATGATGTCGCCAACGATTTCGCAGCCCATTGCCTTGGCGTGGGCTTCCATGCGGATCATCAGGTCTGGGCCTTGGACTTCGGTGTCGCCGGGCCAGTTTTCGACCTCGGTTGTTGTGGTTAACTGGCCGCCCGGTTCGATGCCTTGAACAAGCAGGGGTTCGACCATTGCGCGCGCACCGTAAACGCCTGCGGTATAGCCTGCGGGGCCTGAACCGATGATCAAAAGACGGGTGTGACGGGTATCGGTCATGGCGGAGAATCCTTGGCAGTTTGATGTGTTTGGATGTGTATACGTGGGGTTTGAGAGGAGGGAAAGGGACGGATTTTCACATCAGCTTGAGCCGTTTTAGGGCGCAAAAGAAATAATGTTGCGCAAGTGTGAAATATTATTGCGCAAACCGCATGATTTGCGTAATTTGCCGCGACTGTGGCGCAGGTTAACCAACGATGCGCATTTGAAATTGGAGACCCAATGCCAACTATTAAGCTCGACCCAATTGATCGTAAGATTCTGGCCGAATTGCAGGCGGATGGTCGAATGACCAATGTAGAGCTGGCAAAACGTGTTGGGATTTCTGCGCCACCCTGTTTGCGCCGTGTGCGCACGCTGGAAGAAAGCGGGTTTATCCGTGGATATCATGCGGATGTGGATGCCCGCGAATTGGGCTTTGAGGTGCAGGTTTTCGCGATGGTCGGGCTGTATAGTCAGGCCGAAGTGGATTTGAGCAAGTTTGAAGAGCAGTGTCGCAATTGGCCGCTGGTGCGCGATTGCCACATGCTGAACGGTGAGATTGATTTCATTTTGAAGTGCGTTGCGCCTGATCTGACCTCGTTTCAGAAGTTTCTAACGAATGAGCTGACCTCGGCTGAGAATGTGGCGAGCGTGAAGACATCGCTGGTTATTCGCTGCGCCAAAGACGCGCCGGGTGTGCCGTTTAGCATTCTAGAAGATCGCGCGAACGACGCCTAAGCCTAAATTCGAGCAGACAAAGAAAAACCCCGCGTGGGAGAAGCGCGGGGTTTTGTCTTTTACACCTAAGTCTTGGGAGATTTGGCGTGTGGTCTTACTTCTCGTCCTTGGACATTTGTGAAGCTTCTTTAAGAACCCATTTCATCCAGCGTTTATTTTTCATTGTTTTGCTCCTTGGCATTTATTTCGTTTTGCTGAGGACAGTTTTAGGGGTGGAACAGGGCACAAAAAACGCTGGAAAATGGTAAGTTTGTGAATTTTGAAAATTGTTTTTGGTGAATTGTGGCGAGTGAAATTAATGTGGTTAACCCTTATTTTTACCGGGTTCGGTTGAACTATTGGTTTGGAAATTAGGCAATTAGGGCCACTTACACGCCACATTGTTTCCGATTTGGCTACAATACGATGGCGGAAATCATGCGACCGTAATCCGATTCCTTGCGATGCGTGGTGCGGCGATAGGAATAGAAGCGAGATTCGTCTGTGTAGGTACAATGCCCGACCCATTCTGCGTGGGCGATATCCTCGGATCGAAGTTGGTGCAGGCAAAAGCTAGGCAGGTCGAACAGGTAGCGATCATCGGTGCCATTTGTGAAGAAACGGGTGAAATCTGTGTTTTCAGCGACGAATTGATTGAGGAACTCTGGCCCGACTTCGTAACTGGCTTGTGAAATGCAGGGGCCAATGGCGGCGGTTATGTTTTCACGCGCCGCGCCGAGTTTGATCATTTCGGTGATCGTGGATTGAATGACGCCGCCGACAGCGCCTTTCCAGCCTGAATGGGCCGCGCCAATGACGCCTGCATTTGCATCGGCGAACAGGATCGGGGCGCAATCAGCCGCCAAAACGCCGAGCGCGAGGCCTGTTTGGTTAGTGACGAGGGCGTCCGCTTGGGGGCGGTGTGTTACGGTTTGAGGTGTGACGACATGAACTAGGGGCGAATGGATTTGGTGAACACCACCGAGGGTTTGGGGTGTTACGCCAAGGTGTTTTGCGACCAGTTCACGGTTGTGCAGCACGTTGTCGGCCGCGTCATCCGAGCCGAGGCCACAGTTTAGGCCAGCGTAAATTCCCGTGGAAATACCGCCCACGCGACAGAAAAATCCGTGTTTGAGCGGCAGCGCATCGGAGGTGATTACATCTAGGGTCATTGCGGGAAACCTGCGGGAGCTGGGGCGTTTGGAGGTAGAATTGCGAATGCTTTGAAGAGTTGGCCCATTTCATCTGGGTGGGTCAAGCGACGGTGCGCGGTGATGTGATTTTCGAGCGCGTCGCCTGACAGGTTTTGAGCGAGCTGCTGGGCACGGGCTGTGATGCCGAGCCGTTCTAGGAACGCGCCTTGGGGTTCTGGGCCGATGGTTTTTGCAGTTGTGATTGCGTCTGTTAGAGCTGCGAAGTTCACGTGCGCGGTGAGGTCGGATTGACCAAGCGCGTGGAAAGGGTCAACTTTGGTGTGGTTTTGCAGGGCTTGGAGCGTGTCGCCGCCGTTTCCTGTGCCGCCGTAATCAAAGATCAACGCGCAGCCGCCGTTTGTGGCGATAGTTCGTGCGATATCTTGGGCGATTGCGTTGGCTGATGGTGAAAGCTCAATGACTGTGCCAGCAGGGCGTTCGGTTTCAACGGCACCAGCCGGCCGCCGTGCGAAAGTGAGTTTGTTGTCCTGTGTGGCAATGATTTGTTCGTCCCAGCCATCATCGCGGGCGACGTATTGGTTGATTGGCAGGCAATCGAAAAATTCATTGGCGACAAGGAATAGGGGGAGGTCGGGGAGTTCGGTCGTATCTTTGACCCAAGTTGGTGTCGGCAGGCGCGCGGATTGTTCGGCTTTGAGGTTTGGGTTCACCTCGCACAGATGCAACCTCGTGGCGGCGTGGAAACCTGGTACGGATTTGGTGGCGCGTAGGATGTCGGACATCAACTGGCCTGAACCAGGGCCGAGTTCGGCTAGGCAAAAGGGGGCGGGGGAACCTTGGTCTAGCCAAGCCTGTGCGAGAGACAGGCCGACAAGTTCGCCGAACATTTGCGAGATTTCGGGCGCGGTGATGAAATCACCTGTGCTACCGAGCGGAGCGGCGGTTGTGTAATAGCCGTGTTCGGGGTGGTACAGGCATTGGGCCATAAACTCGGACACGCTGAGCGGGCCGAGCCGTGTGATTTGGCGGATCAAGATTTCGGTGAGCGCCGTCATTTTTTACGACGTGCGACGATCAAAAGGATAGTGCCAAAGGCGATCATCGGGAGGGAGAGCAGTTGGCCCATGGTAAAGCCGATGCTGTCCGCCGTTTGACCCAAGCGCAGGACGTGGCCCCACGGGTTGGTTGGGCCGGTGAATTGTGCGTCGCCTTGGCGGAAAAACTCGACGAAGAAACGTGCGGCGCCGTAGCCGATGAAGAACACGCCTGTCAGTGCGCCCGGTGTTTTGAGCCAGCCGCGACGATAGGCGAGATAGGCAATGACGACGAAAAGGACGATGCCTTCTAGGATTGCTTCGTACAGTTGTGAGGGGTGGCGCGCACAGACGGAATCGATCCATGTGGATGGACATTCGGGTGTGTTGGGGAATACGACGCCCCAGGCTTGCGTGGTGGGTTTGCCCCAGAGTTCGGCGTTGATGAAGTTGGCGAGGCGGCCAAGGCCGAGGCCGAAGGGGACGCCAAGTGCGAGGATATCTGCAAGCGAGAAGAGGGTGATTTCGTATTTCCATGCGAACAGAATCGTTGCGACGATCACGCCAAGGATGCCGCCGTGGAACGACATACCGCCCTCCCAGACTTTGTAGATCATGGTGGGGTCATCGAGCCATGCGCCTTGGGAATAGAATAGAACCCAGCCCAAACGACCGCCAAGGATGACGCCAAAGATCGCCCAAGTGAGGAAGTCTTCGGTGTGTTTTAGAGTGAGGGGGGCGGTATCATTTTCCCAGAGGTGCGTGGCGCGAATGGCACGGTTGGCCCACCACCATGCCAGCAGGAAGCCCGCGATATAGGCGAGCGCGTACCAGCGGATGGCGAGGGTGAAGCCGCCAAGTTCAATGCTCCATAAAACGGGGTCGATATTGGGGAAAGGAATGGCCGCGATCATGTTTATTGCCTTGTTGATGGGCCAATCGGGGCGATGGGTCGCGCCTTTGGGCTTTGCAATTGCCTATTTGATACCCATATAACGAGGGAACGCAGCAATGATAAGGGGGCCGCTATGCAGACCCAGAACAAATTTTTCGAAGATATTAGCAAAGTGATGACCAATGCGATGGGCGTGGCGCAGGGTGCCAAGACCGAAGCAGAGACAGCGATGAAAAGCTGGATGGATCGTTGGCTGGCGGATCGTGATTTTGTAAGCCGCGAAGAGTTTGATGCAGTGCGGTTGATGGCGCAAAAGGCACGTGAAGAGAATGCGAGCCTGTCGGCGCGATTGGATGCGTTAGAAGCGAAGGGCGCGAAGAAGAAGTAAGTTTTTCGCCAGTCTGATGATTTGAAACGCCTGCTTTTCGAAGTGGGCGTTTTTGTTTTAGGTATTTAGGGAACATTGAAGCGCGGCGTGCTCTCGACCTTTGGAGGGGGGCGTGGTTTGTGGGCGTATGGAATTATGGATCCCGATCACGATTGCGGCGGCGTTTAGCCAGAACCTGCGGTTTATGTTGCAAAAACATCTGAAAGCGACTGGCCTGAGCACTGGCGGTGCTACGTTTTCGCGGTTCTTGTTTGCGGCACCGCTGGCGGCTGGGTTATTGGCGGTTTTGATGTGGGCGAATGGGTGGGACGCGCCAGCGGTGAACGGGCGGTTTTTTGCGTTTGCAGCAATGGGCGGGGTTGCGCAAATCGTGGCGACGATGCTGGTGGTTGCCCTGTTTTCACAACGCAATTTCGCGGTGGGGATCACATTCAAGAAAACCGAGACAATTCAAACGGCGATTGTTGGGGCGGTGTTGCTGGGCGAAGGGATCGCGGGGTACGGGCTTTTTGCGATTGTGATTGGTTTGGTTGGTGTAATTTTACTGTCTGACCCGCCTGACGGGGGCGAAGGCTGGAAGCGATTTTTCAACAAGGCGGCTGGGATTGGGTTGGCGAGCGGAGCGTTGTTTGGGTTTTCTGCCATTGGGTATCGGGGTGCGGCCCTTTCACTGGGGGATGGGCATTTTTTGCTGCGCGCGGTGTTTACGCTGATGTGTGTGACGATTTTTCAGACTGCGATAATGGCTGTTTGGTTGCAGATGCGCGAATTGGGCGAAATTCGTAAAGTTGTGGCGCATTGGCGGGTGACAACATTGGTTGGGTTGACTGGCATGATCGGATCGCTGGGCTGGTTTACGGCGTTCACGCTGCAAAATGCGGCCTATGTAAAGGCGTTGGGGCAGGTGGAATTGATATTCTCATTCTGCGCATCGTATTTCATTTTTAAGGAAACCACGACCCGGCGCGAAGTGTTGGGGATCGCGTTGGTTATTCTGAGCATCGTCGTTTTGGTGTTGTTTTTGAAATAATACCTAAATCATGCCCGCAGCGCGAAGGCTGGGGCGAAAGCTGCGCGATACCGGGATTTCGGCGCCATCCGACATGCGGAGCCAAATCTTGCGGTTGCGTTTGATGACGCCCGCGATTTCAGCGAAATTTACCCAGTGGGAGCGGTGAACCTGTGCGCCCTCAAAGGTTTCGAGCATTTGGGTGGCATCTGACAGGCGCATAAGCAGGAGTTTCGCGCCCTTTTCGGTGTGGACCTCGACGTAGTGATCCGCGCTTTGCATGCGGACCAATTTCTGGCCTGAGTCTGGGCCGAGTTTGCGCAAAATCAAACGCGCAGTATTGCCGCCGCTGTTGGTGAGTTGTTCGCGAACAAGCCCACTGCCCCGGATAATAAAGAAAAAGACGGGCATCAGGAACATGCCAACAAGTAGGTTCAACAGATACCATTTCGTATCGGCGCCACTGAGCGGGTTGCCTGTGAGATCAACGGCAAGGATTGCTGCAACCAAACATATTGCGCCGACGACCACACAGATAAGCGAGAGCGCCGCCACGCGTTTCACAATCGGGGCATCAGGGAACGAGCGGGTGATGGCCATAAAGCCAAGGCGGTACACAGGATACATCAGTAAGATGCACATCAGTATGACCGCCATATTCTTAAGAGACACGGGGGAATTTGAGGATAACATTGGGGGGAGGGCGTTCAAGATGATCAAAACGGTGTAAAAACAACTTGCCAGCCACATCACGGCAGGCAGCGCGTGTAACACGATTCGATCGCGTCCAGAGAAGATAAGGTTAATATTCATCGGTTCTGCCTGTTTTCTGGGTTTTTTCGTGAGTTAAACCTAGGTAGGCGCAAAATCGGGCAGAAATGTGTCAGGCCCGTGACGGTAGAATGGCAATGTGGTGGTGGTCATATGACGCTTCGTGAATTGCAAGGGGAATCGGGGGGTGTCGTTTCGCGAAGCGCCAGTTTAACATAAAAAAAGGTTGGTCCGTTTCACGAAGATTATGTGTCATTTCACGCATAGACCCTAGAAAATATGGGATAGTTCGAAGATAACGGTTCTCGACTTCAGGGCGCATCGCCGCCCGCCTCCAGGTCAGTACGGTGCACCGCACCAGTTGTTAAAGTAACGAGTAAGTTTCTGAGGAAACCGAAGTGAACGACAGCGCAGCCGACGAAAGACAGGTCTCGTCCCCTGTCATTTGAAGGCTCTGACAAGAAAAAAGACGCTCTAGGAACTGCTCCTAGGGCGTTTTTTTCGTTTAGGGGGATTCACTTGTTAGGGAAAATGAGGTTTGGTTGATCGAAATTGATTTTGATGGCGACATAATCTTATGGGTAAACGGCGTTTTTTGACTATCTCTGTTGGTGTGCTGGCTTTGTTTATCCTGCCAGCGCAGTTCCTCAACTATAAAATAGAGCGGAAAGTGCAGGCAATTGTTGCGGATGATCGTAATGATTTGGCGCTACCGCTCCAGTTTGAAAGTGTTGGTTTGCGTACCAAACGGAGGTGGAATGGCAGTGGTACATCCTGTGAGGGGTTTTGTTTACATGCGTTGCTTACGGGGACCGCGAAAAAGGTACTGATCACGAATACGAAGGATTTCTCTAAGCCTATCTCGTTTGAGGATGAGGCGATTGAGTATAGTTTGCAGCGGCGTGATGTGTGCCCGACCGTTAAATTTACACTAGGACATCATCGCTTAGAGCTGCCGTTTGATCGGAGTAGTGGAAAACGGGCTGCAAACGCAATTCAAGACATGAAGCTGCGCATGAGTGACGGGGAGTGTTTGGTCGCAACGCCTGCAACGTTGGGAGAGGCCGATGTGGTGTTGACCCGTGCGCGAATGGTGCAGGGGCCGCATTATGCATCGCGGCTTAGGTTTTCAATAACAAAGGATACGGAGACGGTGGATCGGTTGGCAGTTCATGTTGTGGATCAGGCCAATGGCACGTTTGATGAGGTGTATCGCTGGACTGGTGTGCAATATTTTACCTTTACTGGTGGGTTTATTCCTTCACCATTGTTTGGGTACGGACTCGAAATAAATATGGGGTGGTTGCGAAAGAAACGACGGCTCAATATTTCCAGGAAACATTATGAGCACCCGAATTGGGTTGGTTTTTTGACCAAAACGTTGGGTTTAGATTTGGTGTTAGATGGAGAAGTTTCGCGAGATAATATTCGCACAGCCATTGAGGGGATTGTTCAGGCAGGGCACGCACCAACACGGGCAGAGTGGGATATGATTTCGACGTATTTCGACGGTGTTGGGATAGGTCGGAATACCAAGTTGCAAAGGGCCGATTACTTGCTTGCGGTTAACATGATAAAGAACCCGGCGTTTCCGACGCCTAAGCGGTTGTATAGTATTGTGGCTTTCGCAAACGCGCATGAAAATCTTATGGCCAAAAAGGAACTGGCAGATCTTTTGTTGACGCGGTTAGAGAGCGGGCAAACTTGGGGTGATGATGCGAATGTTAAATTCAGTCGGGATGTTGCTCAGGTTGCGGGAAGCCTTGCTAACTTTCCTGCGGATGTTCTGGAAGCGCAATTTGATCGCATTGAGCGATTGTCAGACGATCCATTCATGCAGGAACACGGTTATAACCTGTTGAGGCATATGCACGTGTTTGGGGCGAAATCGCTGCCTGTATTGATGAAGTTGATGGAAATTGGAGTTGATGGGGAAATTAAGGGCAATAGGTATCAGCATCCCTTTTTAGCGGGGATTGGCGGTGTGTGCATGCTTGGGCCAGTGGCGCAGGTGGCATTGCCGCGTATTCAGGAGTTGATGACGTCTGAGCGTATTCCAAGCCACGGCTCGTATGGGAAGTTGCTGATGAACACGTTGATCAATTTAAGCGCAGATTCGGAGTTGATTTGGCCCCTTTGGGAACGGAGATACAAAAACACGACACGAGAAAAGTTTGAAAAATATTTGGCGCGCGCAGACGCCGGGAGTTCTTGGAATTGCAGCTATTGATCTGGGCAAAGAAAAAGCCCGCGAGGCGAACCTGCGGGCTTTGATATGGGGTATTGCGCGAATTAGGCGCGGTGTTTGTCGTAATACAGCGCCACAACGTGCTCTGCTTCTGCGAAAAACAGCCAGCGGCTGGCGAACAGGCCGATTAGATGCAAGACGACCGCGATGGCGGCTGTGGTGTGACCTGGGGCTGTGAGCAGGAGAAGTACCGCTGGGAGCAGGCAGGCAAAGAGCAGGGTGATGATGCGCAGTTTTTGGGCGTGCTTGCGGCCTACTTCGTGGGCCATTTCCTTGAGCAGATAGTTTTCGCCGGAATGTGGGCTTTCGAGTAGGCGTACTTTGCCGAGATGGCCAAGGCCAGTGGCCTCGCCGATAGTTCCACCTGCGATCGCGAGGCGATTGTCACCGATCATCCAGTGCAGGAGTTGTGCGCCCGCGAGGATCAGCATGAAGAGAGCAGCCAGTTTGACTTGACCTGCAAGGAGTGCGCCGCCAGCGAGCGTGTAGAGCACGAACAGGGCTGGGGTCATAGGTTGGTTCCAGCGTGGGACGGTTTTCAGCTGGCCGTAGATCATGGACGTGCAGAACACGGAGATCATCGACAGCACCGCGCCGATCATGCCGACGATTGGCAGGCGTGCCTCAAAGAAAATAAGTGCGGCGGCGTAGAGGCCTGTGACGCAGAGCGCGAGGACGGCAAAAACGCCTTCGCGCGACAGCCAAGATGTGCGCCATTGGCTGAAGGCCTTGAGCGCGCGTTGCGGATTGCCAAGGTGGAAAGTGGAGGCGAGGAGGCCGCCAACGGCCAGTGCGTAGGCGATCAAAAAGAAAACGAACGCGGTCATGCCTGAAACATCAGGAATGCCGAGGCCGAGGAAGGCTAGAAGGCCAAAGCCAAGGCCAGAGAGCGCGGTGAAGACGATGACGGATGGTGCGGGATGCATTAGATAGCCTCCAGAGCTTTGTCGAGCCAGCCGAGCAGGCCTTTTTGTGGCGATGGTGTTGTGTCCAAGAACGGCGCGAGGATGTTGATGTCGCCGTCGGTTTGGATGTCTGCCTTTGGGCGTGGGGGTAGATAGCGGTTTACGGGTTTGGTGCCTTGATCCTCAAACAAAGGAACCGCGCCGCGTTCGCGTGACATGACGGAGACGTTTGAATCTGGGTCCGCGAAATCACCGAAGTGACGTGCATTTGCGGGGCAGGTGCGCACGCAGGCTGGTTCGCGGTCTTCCTCGGGCAGGTTTTCGTTGTAGATGCGATCGACACAAAGGGTGCATTTTTTCATAACACCTTCTTTGGCGTCGAGTTCGCGTGCGCCGTAGGGGCAGGCCCATGCGCAGAGACCGCAGCCGATGCAATCCGACTCGTTAACCAAAACAATACCATCTTCGACCCGTTTGTAGCTTGCACCTGTTGGGCAAACGGTAACGCAAGGCGCGTCTTCGCAGTGCAGGCAGGATTTGGGGAAGTGTACGGTTTGGGCTGGTTTGTTCTCAGCTTTTACCTCGAATGTGTGAATGCGATTTAGGAAGGTGCCAACGGGGTTCGCGCCGTATGCGTCTTGGTCGGACAGGGGCGCACCGTAGTTGGAAGTGTTCCACTCCTTACAGTTGATCACGCAGGCATGGCAGCCGACACAAATGTCGAGGTCGATGGCAAGCCCGAGCTTTTTCTGAGTGGTTTGGGGTAGGGTCGTCATGCGGCGGCTCCTTGGATTTGGCTAAATGCCTGAGCGGCAAAGGCTGATAAATCAGTGTTAAAGCGGTCGGCCTCTTCCCAGAACGGGGCGTGGCCAGAGTGTTCGTAGATGAGCGCGGTTGCGTTCGGGAAGGTGTTTAGCGCCTGTTCGCCCATCGGGGCGGGGGCGAGGTGTTCGTGTTTGCCCCAAAGGATAAGAGCTGGTTTTGTCATGGCCACAGATGTGTCGCGATAATCTTCATTACGGGTGCGGCAGGCTTCGCGCACGGGCGCTGGGCACAGCATATTGAAACCCGTCATAAACGCGAGGTCGTCTGCGGGCAGCGGTGTTGAGAAACACACCTGCACGAATTTCGCGGTGGCGATGAGGTTTGCCGCCAGATCATCGCCACGCATGGCTGTGGCTGCTACGTCGGGGTTGCTGCTGCGTGCTGCGAAAGCCTCTGGTGGGAGTTTGCGGCCGGTTGTGATGGAGGAGCCGACAAGCGCGATGCCTGCGATATCGGTGTCGCCGAAGGTGCGGATGTAATCGTTCACGACCCAGCCGCCCATGGACCAGCCGACGAGCAACGGGTTTTGCAGGTTCAGCGTGTCGATGATGGCTTTCACATCGTTCGCCCAAGGTTCTGACGTGGCATAGGCGTCTGCGTTCAACGGCTTGTCCGATTGGCCGTGGCCACGTAGATCGGGGATGATCACGCGGTGGGTTTTGGCCAGTGCGTGTTGACGCAAGAACGAAAGGCCGCACTGAGAGTAGCCGTGGATCAGCATGATCACGGGCGCGTTGAGCGGGCCAAGATCGGCGACGTGAAGTTGCACGCCACCAAAGCCAGTTATGTCGTGCGTTCGGTTCAGAACTCTTCTCCGTAGGCGATGTCTTTGGGGCCTTGGCCGACAGGGGATGTTTGCGGTGCAGGGGACGGTTGGGACTGCAAATCAGCAGGCGCATCTGCGCGGCGGATGTTTACGCGCAGGTCGTACCATGCTGCTTGGCCAGTGATCGGGTCAGAGTTGGACCAACGCATGCCGTCGCCTTTGGGGGGAAGCAATTCGTGGATCAGGTGGTTGAGCAAGAAGCCTTTGGTGGTTTCTGGCGCGTCTTCGTCGAGCGCCCAAGCGCCTTTGCGTTTGCCGATGGCGTTCCATGTCCAGACGGTTTTGGCGTTGAGTGCTTCCATCAGAACAACGGGGACTTTGATTTCGCCGTGGTGGGATTTTAGGTAAGCCCAATCGCCTTCAGCAAAGCCGTGTTGTTTCCACACGTCGCCAGAAACGAACAGCGGGTTGTGGCCGTGGATTTGGCGCAGCCATGCGTTTTGCGAACCCCAAGAGTGGTACATTGCGGCGGGGCGTTGAGTGAGCGCGTGAAGCGGATATTCTGCGCCGTTAACCAGTTCTTCCTCGTAGGGTTGCCACCAAATTGGCAGTGGGTCCATCGCAGTTTTTAACTGTTCGCGCAGGTAATCTGGTGGCTGGATATCGCCATGCCCTTGTGCGGCGAGATTGAATTTTTGGATTTGTTCGACGTAGATGTTGAACATGTATGGCGCAGGCGCATCAAAGATGCCGCGTTCCACGGCCCAATCCTGATAGGCTTGGTTCCACGGCTTGTAGAACAGGGCCTCATCTGGGATGTGTTCCATGAAGAACCCACCGTTTTCGATGTATTTGTCGATCTGTTTTGGGTTCGGTTCACCGCGCCCTTTGCCAGAGCCGTCTTCATTGCGCCAACCTGCCAGCGGGCCAACACCGGGGCGGCGTTGGTGGTTGACGATGTAGTCGGCGTAATCTTCGTATTTTGGCGTGCCATCGTCATTCGTGAAGCCTGGCAATTTCATTTTGCCGCCGAGTTGGATTAGGGCGGATTGGAACCCACGCACATCACGATCTGGTTCCACTACAGGCCAGCGGATGCTGTCGCACATGGCTTCGGCCTCGGAGATTGGGCGGTCGAGCAGCGAGATACAATCGTGGCGTTCGAGGTAAGTTGTGTCTGGCAGGATCAAGTCGGAAAACGCAACCATTTCAGAGGAGTAGGCATCGGAGTAGATGATCCGTGGGATCACGTAATCGCCGCTTTCATCCTTGTCTGTCAGCATATCCATGACGCCGCGCGTGTTCATGGAGGAGTTCCACGACATGTTCGCCATGTACATAAACAGCGTGTCGATTTTGTAGGGAATGCCCGCGTGGGCGTTGGAAATGACCATGTGCATCATGCCGTGTGCAGACATGGGGTTTTCCCAAGTGAAGGCCTTGTCGATGCGGATGGCGTTGCCGTCTTTGTCAATTGCGAGGTCTTCTGGGCCTTGCGGAAAGCCAAGATGCGGGCCGTTCAGCGGTTTGCCGGGAGTCACAACGGAGTGCGGTTTTGGGTGGATCGTTACTGGTTTCGGGTACGGTGGTTTGAAACGGTAACCGCCCGGAACTTCGACACTGCCGAGCAGGATTTGCAGCAGGTGCAAGGCGCGGCAGGTTTGGAAACCGTTAGAGTGCGCCGAAATCCCGCGCATGGCGTGGAACGCCACGGGGCGGCCGATCATTTTGTCGTGCTTTTCGCCGCGGAAATCTGTCCACGGTTGATCGATGGTGATTTCTTTTTCAAAGGCGGCATGCGCCAATTCAGCGGAC
This sequence comes from Paracoccaceae bacterium, assembly GCA_018607905.1. Classification (GTDB taxonomy): domain Bacteria; phylum Pseudomonadota; class Alphaproteobacteria; order Rhodobacterales; family Rhodobacteraceae; genus Amylibacter. The sequence continues at coordinate 54,191 of JABBAP010000038.1, forward strand.
AGGCGACGGATGGTGTCGGCGGACACGCCTGTGCGTTCAGCTACGTTTTCAGGCAGGTAATCATCAACGAGGTATTTTTCGGCCATCAATTGGAAAGACGGGCGATATTTCACGCCTTTGACGGTGTGTTCGCCTTGCAGGTTTGGTTTCACGCCCTTTTTGTTCCATGCCACGGCTTTGCCTGAAACGCGGTCCAGAACCAGCGGTTCGCCATTTTTGTCGCGCAGGAACAGGCCGTTTTCAGCAGAGCCTTCTGTCACGTTCACTAGGTACGGTGCGTTAGTGTAGCGGATGAGGTAATCGAGATCGACCTTACCAGCGGCCAACAATTCGCGGATCATCGACAGGATGAATAACCCGTCTGTGCCAGGCGTAATCCCGACCCATTCGTCTGCGATGGCGTTATAGCCAGAGCGCACTGGGTTCACGCCGACAACTTTTGCGCCACGTTCTTTCAAACGAGACAGACCCATTTTGATCGGGTTGGAATCGTGGTCTTCGGCAACGCCAAAGATCATGAACATTTCGGCCCGTTCCCAATCTGGTTGACCAAATTCCCAGAATGCGCCGCCCATGGTGTAGATGCCAGCGGCGGCCATGTTTACGGAGCAAAATCCGCCGTGCGCGGCATAGTTTGGCGTGCCAAAGTTTTGCGCCCACATGGACGTAAGGGATTGGGATTGATCGCGGCCTGTGAAAAACGCCAGCTTTTCAGGGGCCGTTTCGCGCAAGGGCGTCAACCAGTCAGAGGCGATTTGGAAGGCTTCGTCCCATGAGATTTCTTCAAACTCGCCTGATCCACGTGGGCCAACCCGTTTCATTGGGGCCTTAAGGCGGGCAGGGGAATAATGCTGCATGATGCCAGCGGATCCCTTGGCGCAGAGCACACCTTTGTTGATTGGGTGATCGCGATTGCCCTCGATGTATTTCACTTTTTCATCTTGGATGTGCACGTTGATGCCACAGCGGCAGGCGCACATGTAACAGGTGGTTTTGCGAATTTCGTCCGAGACTTTGGGAGAAGTATCGAGATCTGGCTGGACGTGTTTGTTCATAGCTGTTCTCCGTTTCGGATAGTATCGCGTGTTTTTGTGATGAGTGTCATCAAGTGATTAAGTTTCATGCCTGATTTTGCGTCAAAATAGCGGCAAGTGCGGCGGATGCCATGCGGGCAGCTGCGGGATCGGCGCGAGATGTTAGCAGGACTGGAACTTTGGCCCCCATGACAACACCGCCAGCGCAACCGCCGCCCATGTAAACGAGGGATTTGAAGATCGCGTTGCCTGACACGATGTCTGGCACGACGATGCAATCCGCTTGGCCTGCGACGGGATCGTCTGTCAGGCCTTTGGTGGCCACGGCTTCTGGCGACAGGATGAGGTCCATCGCCAGCGGGCCAGAAAAATCAGCGTTTTCGATATTGTCTTTGGCCCATGCGCACAGTTCTGCGGCCTCCACCGAAGAGGGGACCGAGGGAATGGCGGATTCTGTGGCCGATAGAAACGCGACTTTGGGGCGTTTAATGCCTCGTGCACGGGCCAGATCGACAACGGCTTGCGTGCAGGCTTGGCGGGTTTTCAGATCGGGCGTGACGTTCACAGCAGCGTCTGAAATTAGCAGGGGTTCATCGCGTCCGGGTGGTGTGATGTGGAAAACGTGGACAAGGCGGCTGGCAGTGCGCAATCCGTTGTCGCGTGTTAACACGCCCTTCATGAACATGTCGGTGTGAAGGTGACCCTTCATCAAAACATCGGCGTCACCAGAACCGCACAGGGATGCAGCTTTGTTTGCGGCGTCTGCTTCACCTAGCGTGTCGTGAACGGTAAATGCGGAAATGTCCCAGCCGAGTTTGGCGGCTTCGGCGTAGATTGCATCTGCTTCGCCGACGAAAATCGGGGTCATGATACCAGCCTGTGTTGCGTCTTTTGCGGCCATCATAGGCAGTTCAGCACCAGCGCGGGCAATGGCGACACGCGGGGCGGTTCCAGTTGCAGCTTGGGCGATAAGAGAGGCAGGACAATCAGGCGCGGTTTGAGACAGGAAAGCAGAGCGTGGCATTGGTGGTTCAAGTCCTTTTGGGCAGCAGATTTTGTATCCAGCATTCGAGGGTTTGTTATTAGGTCCAATTCGCCGTGCGGATGGAGCCAGTTCCTCAAATTTATAACAAATTGTCGAATAATGAGACCACTGGTCTCATTAGTAATAGATATGCCAAAAGGCCGCAGATGAGAAGCGGAAACTGTGGTTTCGCGGCGCAAGGGGCGGGGTTGCTGTTTATTGGGTTGATTGGCAGACTGGCGCGAAGCTTACACAAAGGTAAAAGCGCGATGGAAATACGACTGGCGACGGCGGCAGATTTCGACGGTATTTGGCCGATCTTTCAGCAGATCACCTCGGCCGGCACGACCTACGCTTATGCGCGGGATACGAATAAAGCCGGCGCGCAGAAGATTTGGATGGATGCGCCGCGCGAAACTTGGGTCGCGGTGGACGGCGGTGTGATTGTCGGGACGTATTACATCAAGGCGAACCAAGCGGGCGGCGGCGCGCATGTGTGTAACTGCGGGTATATGGTTGCGAGTGATGCACAGGGGCGTGGGATTGCGCGCGCGATGTGTGAGCACTCGCAGGTTAGGGCTGTGGAGTTGGGGTTTCTGGCGATGCAGTTTAATTTTGTGTTGGCGACGAATTTGGGTGCGATTGGGCTGTGGACGAAGTTGGGGTTTGAGGTTGTTGGGCGGTTGCCCGAGGCGTTTGATCATCCAGAGGCAGGGTTTGTGGATGCTGTCGTGATGTTTAAGCGATTGGCGAAGGGGTAACGCCAACGCTCGGTTCTAAGATATTCTCGGAATGAAATTGTTACTGCCAACTTTTGTCAGGAGCGAGGTGTTAGAAAGGTTTTGTCACGAAAGACGATTTTGAAAACCTTTGAAGAGAAGTTAGAGCAATGAACAGAACTCCCGTAAATCCTTGGTCATGGTCCCAACAGCTTGGGTACAATCAGGCAGAAATTATTACACAAACCACACGACAGCTAAATTGTGCTGGGCAAACGGCGGTGGACGGTGATGGGAATCCACAGCACGGGGATGACATGCGCAAGCAGATCGCGTTGGCATTGGATAATCTTGAGGCGGTTCTTAGCGGTGCGCAAATGGACCTTACCAATATCACGCGGTTGGTCATTTATGCGACGGATGTTGACGAGGCGATGAAGAATTTTGATCTGCTGGGAATGCGGTTTGGGCCAATTGGTGCCGCGCCTCCGATGACGTTGCTTGGGGTCACGCGGCTTGCGATACCTTCGTTGATGTTTGAAATTGAAGCGACGGCAGCCGATTAACCCGTTGAGTTGGTTTCACGAAAAAGGGCCGCTCGAATGAGCGGCCCTTTTGAATTTAGATGGTTCGGCTAAATCAGCCTTTGCCTTTCCATGGCACCAATTTGGTTTCTGCCATGCGCATCAGAACGTCGATGCCCAGACCGATCACACCAATGATGATGATACCGATGATGACGATGTCGGTGAGCTGGAATTTGGAGGCGGCGATAATCATTTTACCCGCACCCTTTTCAGCAGCAACCAATTCGGCGGCAACAACTGTGCCCCAACAGACGCCCATTGCAACCCGCGCACCTGTGAAAATCTCAGGCAGGGAGTTCGGCAAGATCACCTTCGTGAGGAGCTGACGTTTACTGGCCCCAAGCGAGTAGGCGGCGTGGACTTTGGAAATGCTAACACCTGAAACACCTGCGCGTGCTGCGATGATCATGATCCAGAGTGCAGCAAGGAAGAGGAGCGAGATTTTGCCCTGTTCGCCGATGCCGAACCAAATGATCACCAGCGGGATAAGCGCAAGCGGTGGTACGGGGCGCATCACTTCGACGATTGGGTCGAACCAACCGCGCAGCCATGAATTGAGCCCGATCGCAAAGCCAAGTGGAATGCCGAACAAGCAACCAAGAGCAAAACCGATGACAACACGGAACAGGGACCAGAACACGTTTTCCCAAAGACCAACGCCTTGGTAGCCGTTTTTGTTCAGGTTGATAAAGCTGCTCCATACTTTTTCAGGTGGAGGCAAATAGAGAGCTTCCATCGTGCGCCCAGTGGAGGGGCGAATGGAAAGGCTGCCTTGTTTGGTCACCAAAATTTCGCCACTTGCAAACGGATACACGTTTTCGCGCTCAACCGGTTGGCCGTTGATGGCGATGACTTCGTAGCCTTCTTCTTTGCCGCCTTCGTCATTGTTCTGAGCTTTGACGATCTTGGACCGACGTTCTGGTATTAAGATGATGTCGTCTTTGGCGAAGCTGTTGCCTTCAGCCGCGTTCGTTAGTTTTTCAGGTGACTTGTTATCCGATGAATGCACACGCACATAAACGGTTGCGCTGGCTTCTTGGCCAGCTGCATTGCGCGCAGTGTATTCAAACTGTGTGTCGCCTGTAAAGGCTGGGGCAAGAACGGTCGGGATCAAAGATGAGCCCGTTGCGATGCACCAGATCAAGAAGATCGACAGAATGGACGCCACAGAGGCGAAACGATTTGCGACAACCGAGCTTTCGTCCCCGAAAGTGACGGTTTTCAAACTGGCGTAGCCGCGTGCTTTGTCGCGTGTCGCGTCGTACAGCTTGAATAGGTAGTTGATCGCAAGGCTGAACAGCACAAAAAGACCAAAGATGACGGCAATGCCGATCACCATCCAGAAGGCGGTGAAGAGGGCGTCTATAATTTCAAACCACATTATGCTGTCTCCGTCCGACCCATGATTTCTTCTTCCATATCCCAAATCATGGATAGGATTTCATCACGGCGTTGCCCAAATTCTGGGTGGCGTTTTACTTCGCGCAGGTCTTGGCCGACGCCAAGTTCTGCAAAGGGCAATTGATATTCTTTGTGCACACGGCCCGGGCGCGGTGCCATAACCAGAAGGCGTTCGCCCAGCAGAAGGGCTTCTTCAACCGAGTGGGTGATCAGAATGATGGTTTTGCCGGTCTTTTTCCAGATGTCGAGCACGAGGCTTTGCATCTTTTCGCGGGTCAACGCATCGAGCGCGCCAAGGGGTTCGTCCATCAGGATCACGTCAGGTTCGTTTGCAAGGCAACGGGCCAAGGCCACACGTTGTTGCATACCACCGGACATTTCGTAGATCATCTTTTCGCCAAAATCTTGCAGGCCAACAATATCGAGCAGCTCTTCGACTTTCTCGTTGATTTGCGCTTTTGGCATGCCCTTCATTTTGGGGCCGAAACCGATGTTCTGGGTGACGTCCATCCATTCAAACAAGGCGCCATGTTGAAACACCATGCCGCGTTTCGGGCTGGGGCCAACAATGTTTTCACCAGACAGAGACATTTTGCCTTCTGTGGGGGCCAAAAAGCCTGCGAGAATGTTGAGAAGTGTTGATTTACCGCAACCAGATGGGCCCAGAACTGACATCAGTTCGCCCTCCTTGATGTTGAGGTTGATGTTTTTAAGAGCTTCGACTTTGCCGCCATTGGGCAATTCGAAGGTCATAGAAACATCGTCGATGACCAATCCAGACATGAGGCGTCCCTGTTTTGTTATGTTTTTGGGGGGAGTGGGATGCGGCCCCGTTCGAACGGGGCCGCATCTTTTTCGTTCAGCGCCGTTTACACGGCAGGCTGATTACATTTTTGAAGCAGCTTCCAAGTAGGAAGAGTTCACAACTGCGGAATAGTCGGACAGTGGTGTGATCTTGTCACCAAGGCCAGCTGCTGCTGCTGTAAGGAAGTCAGCAACGCCGCCACCCATCCAGTCAGCGGACAGTTGAGTTGCAGTTGATGGGAATACAAAAGTGCCGATAACAGCAGTTGTACCTTCCATGTCCATACCAGCTTCTTTTGCGATGCCAGCCATCATTGGCGCTGGATCCGCTGCGTAAGCTGCGTTCATTTCAGCAGTGATCGCCAAGAATTTAGCCAGAATGTCTGGGTTTTCTTCGCCGAATGCTGTTGGAACAGACGTTACGTCGAACACTTTGCCAACAACTGCTTCTTTTTCAGCGCCGGAAATGATCGGGTTGCCGTGCTGTTTCATTGTGCGCAAAGAACCACCCCAACCACATGCCATAGCAAGGTCTGTGGACGGTTGGCTGAATGCTGCAGCGGAATCAGAAGGTGCCATGTCAACGATTGTGAAGTCAGCTTCGGTCATGCCGAAATGCTTGATCTGAGCCAAGAAGCCAGAATGCGCAGCTGTACCAAGTGGAACAGCAACTTTCTTGCCTTTAAGGTCCATCACGTTGTCTTTTGTGATTTCCAGCTCGGAGCGCACAACACAGTTGTCGTTGTCAGAGTATGACACAGCGATGTCTACAACTTGAAGGTCCTGACCTGCAGCTGTTGCCACCAAGAAAGGTGTCACGCCTTGGGAGTAGGAAATGTGTACGTCGCCAGACGCCATAGCTGCGGACATTGCTGTACCCGCGTCGAATGCTACCCATTTCACTGGAATGCCCAGTTTTTCAGCATAGAGTTTGTTTGCTTGTGCGTGCTGGTTTGGTGTTGGCCATTCCAAGAAATACGCAACAACCAGTTCGTCCAGTGCGTTTGCAGCTGTACCTGTTGTCGCAGCGAGGGCAACGGCCATAGCTGTAAGTGTGTTCGTGAATTTCATGTTATTCTCCCTGATCTTCAGGCGCATGTTAGCCCTGAAGCGATTTGACTATCCGAGGCGGCCTAACAGATGGCAACGCTCGGGCGGACATTGGACTCGTTTTAATGGAACTGGATAGTGCCAGTTGACCCATTGAATGATTCCAACGCCCTGCACTGTGACAAAACTGGCCCTAAAGTGCTAGCTGTTTTTTATGGCTTGGGAAATGATGGCGACGCCTTTGGGGATGGCCGTGCTGTCGATCGAAGAATAGGCGAGGCGGTAGTGGTTGTGGGGCCCTGAGCGGCCTTCAAAAAATGGTGCGCCTGGTTCGATGAGCACGCCTTTGGTCTTTAGGTCTGCTGCAAGATGTAGTGTATTTATGTGATCTGGTGCCCGCATCCAAAAAGAGGATCCACCAAAGGAGGCGGTGCCCGCAACGGTAAGCCCGTGTTCCTCTAATGCTTTGGCCATGACTTGGCGACGTTCAAAATAGGCATCTTTCATGCGACGGATCAAAGCATCGTAATGCCCAAGTGCCAGAAAGTTGGCAGTGGTGCGCTGCATATGTCCGGGCGGATGGCGCAAAACGGTGGAGCGCAGGGCGCGGGCCTGACGAATAAGGGGTTCGGAGGCCACGAGGTAGCCAAGGCGCAGCCCTGGAAACAGTGATTTGGAAAAGCTGCCGATGTAGATAACGCGCCCTTCAGTATCGAGGGATTTGAGCGCGGGAGATGGCGAATTCAGGAACGACATTTCAAATTCATAGTCATCTTCGACGATGATCATGTTGTGTTCTGAGGCGAGTTTCAGCAGCGCGTGACGACGGTTCATCGGCATCGTGGCCGCCGTTGGCGCGTGGTGGCTGGGGGTGGTGAACACGACATCGGTGTCGGTGGGCAGTTTGGCAGGATTTAACCCTTCGCTGTCCACATCAATCGCAGTTAGACGGCTTTCTGATTGGCGCAAAACACCGCGCAGACCTGGGTAGCCCGGATTTTCAAATGCGGCGTGTTTGTTGGGGCCAAGTAGGAGTTGTGCCACCATCCAAAGGGCGTTTTGTGCGCCCACGGTCAACAAAATTTGATCACGATTGGCGTGGATGCCACGCCGTGTCAGGGTGTGGCGGGCAATAAAGTCGATCAATTGGGGATCGTCTTCTTCGGCGTAATCAGATGTGAGGCTGTCGAATTCCTTCTTGCCGAGAGCTTGGTGGGCGCACAAGCGCCAGTTTGAATGGGAAAACAGTTTCGGGTCCGCTTGGCCGTAGATGAACGGGTAGGGGTAGGATTGCCAGTTGAAGGTTTTTTCGACTTTGGCAGCGCCCGCGTATTTGCGTTGTAGCGCCTGATCCCAATCGACCTGATCTTGTTGGGGTGCGGTTGTGCCGTCAAAAGCAGATGAGGGTGCGTCGTCAGCGACGAAAAAGCCAGAACGGGAACGAGTGGCGAGGTATCCGTCTGCGACAAGTTCTTGGTAAGACAGTGTGACGGTGATGCGGCTGATGCCGAGGTGTTTTGCAAGTTTGCGCGACGACGGCAGGCGCTCGCCCGGAAGGAAGCGTCGCGATAAGATTGCGGAGGCCACGATTTGACGGATCTGGCTTTGCAAGCTGCCTTCAAACGCGGTGTCGAGGAAAAAGAGGTCTTCGGATAGGGCCATAAGTCCGTATAACTGGACTTAATTGGCGCGTAAAGTGGACTTAATCCTTACAGCTTTAAAAACTGGGATCGTTCGCCATCGTGACTGAAGAACGGGACAGAGTGTTCGCCGTCTGGGTTGGAAAGTCGATTTTCCACTTCGGCCAAGACGACTTCGGTGATGAAGGGAAGGTCGAATTCGCGAGATTTTGCCAGTGGGATCCATTGCAGATGGGAAAGCTCGTCTTCGGCGCGCGAGAAATCATCAAGGTCACCTTGGATCAAATCGGCGCGCCCTAAGAAGAAACGCGCATCAAAACGGCGCGGACGACCCGGAGGCGTGATGGCGCGGAAGATGAATTCGAGTCCGGATGGGTCGGGTAGGTTGCCTGCTTGAAAAAAGCTCTGCCAGTTTTCTGGCTGTGTGCCGGCGAGGGTTGTTGCTTGGTCGGATGGGGTTCCGATAGCGTGGCCTGTTTCTTCCCACATTTCACGAATTGCAGCGGCCAAAAGGGGCCCCGCCAGATCTGGCGCGGATTGATTGCCCAAGCGCGCCATACAAGTTGGCGCTGCTGTGCCGTTCATCGTGACATTGGCGTCAGCCGCATCTAGGCCACCGCCCGGAAACACAAATTTATTGGGCATGAAAACAGCGGCCTTGCCTCGTTGCCCCATTAAGACGTGTGGGCCATCGCCTGTTTCGCGCACCAAAATAACGGTGGCGGCGTTTTTGATTGGAACATCTTTGAGCGGAGTATCGGACATAAGGAGCGCCTGCTGTTGCTTGCGCCCATATAAATCGGGGAGGGATCAGAAAGTCTAGCGGTTCTGGCTACTGTGCTGAGGATTGCGCAGCGTCACGGCCAAAACCATGCATGCGTTTGGCCCATTGGAGTCCAACAAACACACCTTTGATGCGTGGCAACAAATATAGCGCCAATGCCACAAATGCGACGGTGAATCCGACCGTCATAACAAATGTATTTGGCCGCCATGTTTCAAAAACAAACATAATAAGCGGCGCCAACAGGTGGCCACAGACAAGGATCGTGACATAGGCAGGGCCGTCATCGGCGCGGTGGTGGTGCAATTCTTCGGAACAGACTTCGCAGGTGTCGCGCACCTTTAGGTATCCCTTAAGCAACGGGCCAGCGCCGCAATTTGGGCATTTACGACGCCAACCGCGCAGCATTGCAGGTTTGGCTTCGCGTTCTACCAAATCGGCGCTGATGATGTGATCTGTTTGTTCCATGACAGTTATCTAGGGGTTTGGGATTAAAAAAGAACTGGGACAACCTGTCTTGCGGCGCGATGTCGCAAATTAATTTTGAAATCAGCGACGGAAATCAGTGTTGCTCACCGTATCACTGGCATAAAAAAACACAGTAAAAGTAAACAGGAAAGAGTAAAGCTATGAAAACACCATTGAAAATCGCCCTTTTGAGCGCAACCGCTACTGCAATAGCATTGGCTGTGAGTGTTCCGGTCATTGCCAAAGGGAAAGGCGGTGCGCGTTTCGAAAAAATGGACACCAACGCGGATGGATTTATTGATCAAGCAGAAATCACTGCTGCGCGCGATGCGAGGTTCCAAAAAATGGACGCCAATGGCGATGGCGCACTAGATGTCGCAGAAATGGAAGCACACCGCGCTGCGCGTGCTGAGAAGCGCAAAGCTAAAGCGGCAGAAAAATCTGAGGAGCGCCAAGCCAAGATGATGGCGCGTTTGGACACCAACAAAGATGGATTGCTGCAAAAAGATGAAATGAGCGGTCACGGTGTGGAGCGGATGCTCAAGCGTATGGATAAAGATGGCGACGGCCGTATTTCCAAAGCGGAAGCAGAAGAAATGGGCGGTAAACGTCGCAAAACTTCGGAATAAACACCGCAGAGCAGCGCCCAGCAGCTATGGGCGTTGCTCGGACATGAAAACAAGGGTAGTTCGGGATCACGATGATGCCTTTCGACAGCCAAAGTGAGATCAGTGACGACGCCTTAATGGTTTTGTTCGCCAATGGAGATGGGCAGGCAGCAACGTCGCTGGCCTATCGCCATACGCCACGGGTTTTGGCGTTGGCCTATCGGATGTTGAGCGATCAGGCTGAAGCAGAGGATGTGGCGCAAGATGCGCTGATGCGACTGTGGAAAATTGCACCAGATTGGCGCCAAGGTGAGGCGAAAGTTTCGACTTGGCTGTACCGCGTGACCAGTAATTTATGCACGGATCGGTTGCGAAAACATTCGGGTAAGCGGCGCCCTGCAGAGATTGATAGCGTACCTGAACCTGCGGATGAAACGCCTTCTGTTGAGGCGCGTTTGATTGGCAGGGACCGCGCGACCGCGCTGCAAACTGCGTTGCAAACTTTGCCGGAACGCCAAAGGCAGGCCGTTTCACTGCGATTTTTGCAAGAGCTGAGCAACCCAGAGGTGGCCGAAGTTATGGGTATTTCTGTGGACGCGGTAGAAAGCCTGTTGTCGCGCGGCAAGCGCGGTTTGCTGGCCGTTTTGGCGGATGATAAGATGGAATTGGGATTGGAGTTTTGAATGGACGCGTTTGATAAAAAACAAGATCAGGCATTGGATGCGCTTTTTGCAGCGGCCAAAGCGGCTGATCCAATTCCCAGTGGTGATTTGATGGCGCGGATCATGGCGGGCGCGGCTGGTGCCCAAAAACCAGCAGCTGTACCAATCGTTGCGCCTGAACGGCGTGGCTTTGGGCAAACGCTGAGCGATGTTTTTGGCGGTTGGGCAGGGGCCTCGACGTTGGTAGCCTGTGTTGGGTTGGGGGTTGTTGTAGGCGTTGTCTCGCCCGATGTGGTTTTAAGTTATTTGCCCGGTGCCGAACTGGGGTTGGGCGATGATGTGTTTGGGCTGTATTATGAGAGTGAGTTGTAAGATGGAATGTTGTGATGTCTGATATATCTTCGAAATCCACACCATCGACGAGAGGGCGAAACTGGACGCGGATCGCACTTCTGATTTCGCTCGCGCTTAATTTGGTGATCGTTGGCGCCCTTGTCGGTGCATTTTGGAAGAATGAAAAACCGACGGGTCGGCATTTGGATCGAATGTCGATGGGAATAGGCGCTTACGTGCGTGCTTTGCCCGAGCCTGCCAAAAGCGAGGTTATGACGTTGGTCGGGACTGGCTCTGAGGATCGTCGCAGTTTTCGCCGTGCAATGCGGGAACGGCAGCGTGAATTTGAACGTGTTTTGCTGGAAAAACCGTTTTCAGAACAGGCAGTGCGCAAAGCATTGTTGCAACGGCGTGATTTTGCGTTGGATAAAACTGTTAGATTGCAAGATGCCTATGTAGACGCTTTGGTTGCGATGTCTGATGCCGAGCGTGCCGCGCATTTTGAAAGGGCACAAGAATTGTTAGAGCAACGCCGCGATGGTAAGCGCCGCAAGAAGCGCGACTAAGCAGCCTTTCCGCAGAAATTTACGCGGTCGCGCCCATCATCCTTGGCACGGTACAAAGCCATATCGGCACTTTCGATTAAGGCCTCGCTTGAAGCCCAAGTCGATTTTGTGCCGCTTACACCAATGCTTGCGGAAGCTGAAATCGCATCGCCACTGTCTGCCAAAAATGTTTTTGAGGAAATCTCAAATCGCAGTCGCTCTGCGATCTGTTTTACCCGCTCTATAGTGGCGTTTTCTAGAATTATGAGGAATTCTTCGCCCCCGATGCGGGCAACCAGATCCGCTGACCGCACGTTCTTTTTAAGGCGCTGGGCTGTTTGACGAATAACTGCATCACCCGTTAGATGGCCGTAGGTGTCGTTGATCCGTTTAAAGCGGTCCAGATCCAAAACCATCGCCGTGACGGTGCTTTTGGAGTCGGAGCGATCACGGATAAGGCTGTTCAAATGCTGCATGGCATACCGCCGATTATAGAGCCCCGTTAGCGGATCAAGCAGCGCGGATTTCAGATGCTTGGAAATGGTTTTCTCGGCTTGATGGGCGATATTGTGATGCCATAAAATACGGCGAATGCGGCTGGCAATTTCTTGAGCGCTGGCGGTTTGAAACACAAAATCGCTGGCCCCAAATTCTAGGGCGCGCTGGGCAATTGTTTCGTTGTCTTTGGGAACAACAAATAAGATGTTCGGGGCTGCCGCGCCGCCATTGCGGCGAAGCGCGATCATCTGCGCCAAAGCAGCGTCAGTGCCAAGGGTTTCTGAATCAATGATGTAAATGTTGGTCGAATGCTTTGACTGCTTTTTGGAAGGTGCGCTGGTCAACTGAAGGTTCGGAAAATCCGTTTTCAATAGCTGGGCAAGAGGGCGAATAACGTGACCGCCGAAAGATTTTGCGGCCAAGGAAAGATCAACAATAATCCGTTTTGTTGGGGGTGGTGGAAACGCGATGGATTGTTCCGCAAACCCCATATCAGAAATTGTTCGACGTTGTTCGGTGATGGCATCGAGGCGCACTTTGCTCCGGATCAAAAGGTTTAGGCGCGAGGTCATTAGCCACTTTGACGCGCGGTATTGCAAAACGTCATCCACCAAAAGATCGTGGGATTGATCCCAAACCGCGCCATCGTCAGCGTTATTGAGGAAGATAACGGGCGTATGAGCAGAGGTTTGATTGTCCTTAAGCCAGTGAACACATTCAAAATTTGATGCACGATCTGCCTGATACGAAACCAGGATCAAATCGGGTGTATTTAGGCGCACCTGTGACTGCAATTCCGAAAAATCAGAGGCCAAGGTCACGTCGAAAAACTCAATAGACAACTGGGCCTTGAGCATTATTCTGTTCGTAACGATTGGGTCGAAAACCAAAATACGTCCCGGCATTGGATTTTCCTTCACTGATTGGTGTGAACGGCAGGATAAATAGGCGCAGGAACTGTTCTGCCCTTACAGATGACCGCAAAGGTGTTAATGAAACCTTTAATAAGTGAAGATAATTTTAAACGGATTTGTTTTAAATGACTCCAGAGGCCGCAGAAGTTGTTGCATTACAAGCGCTTGCTTGGATTGTTGGGAATGATGACCTGCGCGATGTGTTTTTGGGTGCCAGTGGCGCAAGTGTCGATGATTTACGCACAAGCGCGGCAGATGTTGATTTTCAGGCGTCGGTGTTGGGTTTTTTGTTAATGGATGATCAATGGGTGATCGAATTCTGCGATGATCACCGTTTGGATTACCAAACCCCGTACCAAGCGCAACAATCTTTGCCTGGGCAGGGTGTGCCCCATTGGACTTAACTTGCGCCGCTCGTTGGCGCGTTCAGCTGATGTGCTAGCCAATCTAGCAAAGTTTTTGCGGGGTTTGGGGCAAAACGCTTGAATATTCGTGCGCCAAATTTTGGACCTGTTTGACCTTGGTTCGCGATAATCAATGTGGCGTTGGTGGCGGCACCAAAATTGCTAAGCGTTAGAGACATGATTAGATTGGTCGCCCGCCCTTCTGAAATGTGTTTGCGCGCGCGTGCCATACTGGCGGCGCTGGGCAATAGGTGACCTGTGGGGGCGTTTCTGGACATGGCAAAATCATCAAGCGTAAGCGTGAGCGATATCGCTACGGGCGCGTCGATTTCGATGAGCGTTTCGGTGTATTCCTCAATCACGGTTTTAGCATCGCGCAGGACAAGACGTTGATCCCCTGCGCGTGACGAGGGCTGCGTTGTGGTGTCGGGATAAAGCATCCCGTCACCCCATTTGAAATCGGGCGGCAGGGATGCGAAAGCGTTGAAAACGGTATCTTGGGTGTGCTCGAACGCAAGGGTGTGTTCGCTGAACATCAGAGGTCAATTTCCAAAACGCCACCGGCCTTGGCCGCGCGTGATTGGCACAAGATTAGGCTGGTTTCGCGCTGTTTGTTGGACAAAACGAAGTCGCGGTGCTCGACGTCGCCCGAAACGATGCTGCACTTACAGACGCCACAAATACCGTCGGAACATTTGACGTCGATTTGTACGCCTGCATCTTGAAGCACGTCTGTCGGGGACTTATCCGCAGGAATTTCGAAAGTTTTGCCTGATTTTGCCAATTTTAGGGTAAAGGCGTGGTTTTCATATTCTGGTAGCTCTGGAACCGAGAAATATTCCATGTGGCGGTTTTCCTCTGGGAAGCCGCCTGCTTCGGCTGTTTCGAGAACACCTGCCATGTAAGCGTCTGGGCCGCAGGTATAGACGTGCGCACCTTCGGCATATTTCAAGATTTTCGAGAGGTCTGCGCGCGAACCTTGATCGGAATAATGAAGTGAGACTTTGTCAGACCACGGCTGGTTTTTCAGGATTTGGTCAAATGCGGCTTGATCGGCTTTTGATGCGGAATAATGCAGTGTGAAATCTGCGCCAATGGCGTGCAGGCGATGGGCCATTGCGACCATTGGCGTGACGCCGATACCGCCGCCCATGAGGTAGGTTTTTGAGGCGTCTTCGATCAGTGGAAAGTGGTTGAGGGGTTTTGAGATGAACACCATGCGGCCGGGTTCAAACGTGCGGGCCATTAGGAGCGAGCCGCCACGCCCTAGGTCTTCGCGCAGGACTGCAATTTGGTATTTGGACGGGTCGGCAGGGTCGTGGGACATCGAATATTGACGGAAAAATTCGGGGGCGACGACCACATCGATGTGCGCGCCTGCGGTACTGACTGGCAATGGGGCGCCGTCGGGGTTGGAGAATTCGTAAAGCGTGACGAGATCGGAGAGTTTTTCGACGCGTGAAATTTGAACGCGCGTGACAGGTTTGTCTGCGGTTTTGTCAAATTCATAAGTGTGTTCAGGGGGCTGGCCTGCCGCGCGGCGGCGTTTGTGTTCATCCGCTGGGATCATGTCATGATAGGCTTGGATCGCTGCTTCGCGGTCCATTGGAAAGGGCCACGGATAGGGTGGCGGTAGGATGTTGGCAGGATAAACGGCGAGGGTTTGATCCTCGAATTTCAGGTCAAGTTCGGGGGAGAGGCCACGCAGGTTAACCTCTTTCACGGGAGTGGTGTATGGGCCTTCATTGGTCATTTCCAAATCCCACCACCATTTTTTGACGGGGTTGATGGTGCCATTACCGATTGTGTCGTCTAGTTTGGCCAGTGCTTTGGCGGCAAAGGGAAGGTTGGAGGCGGCCCAGCGGAAGGGGGCTTCGGCGAACAGGCCTTCTAGGTTCCACGGACAGGTTTTCATGCAGCGACCACACATGGAGCCACCGGGGGTGGTAATGCGGTAAGTTGTGCATTTTTGACTGTCGGATTTCCAGATTTCATAGCCGTTGAACATGAGTTTCGGGCCAGCGGTGATTGCGCCTGACGGGCATTCGCGGGCGCATTTGTTGCAGGCCTCGCAAAAGGATTGAAGGCCGAAATCGATGGGCTTGTCGTGGGCCATTGGCATGTTTGTGGTGACGGTGCCCGATTTGAGGCGCGGGCCGAGGAAGGGGTTGAGGATAACCTCGCCGATGCGGGAAACCTCGCCCAAACCAGAGAGCAGCATGAGGGGCGGTTGCACAACTTCGGAGCCCATAACGGTGTGGACGTTTGCGGTGTAACCCATGTTGCGGATTTGTTGGGCGAGGACGCCGCCGAGTAGGGAAAAGCGCAAGTAAGCGCGCATTGATTGGGCCGTGGCGATCCAGTCGTCGCCTGATGCGCCTTCCATTGTTTCGTGGCCTTGGTCGATCACGATGGAGATGGCGTTGGAATGGTAGGGAATGAGTTCTTCGCCGATCGCGTCGTGGGAATAGTAGCACCAATCGGGGCAATCAGAGAGGCCGACGCCGTCGCACCCCAAGAAATAGGCGGTTGCTTTTAGGTTGGCGGCGTTTTGGGCGGGGTCAGTTACCGAGGCGTGGATTTGGTCGGCTTTGCCGCCGTCTTGGAGCAGAACGAACGCACCTAGGGCGTGGCGAAAGGCGAAGGCAGTTGCGCTTTTGCGGACATAGTTGCCGTTTTTCGCGGCTTCTTGAGGGCCTTTTCCGAGGTCCCCAAACAGGGTTCGAGCAAACATATCGGCGCGTTTTGGAACGCGGGCCACGTTGGGCGCGTCGATGTAGGTTGTTGGATCATCCACCCGTTTGAGCTTTTCGTAGGGGTGTGGACCATCGGCAAAGTTGCGTTTGGCGTAGGGGTCGCGATTGCGGGCGGATTTTGCGTGCTTGCCTGTGCCAAATTTGTACGAATAGAGCGGCGGTTGGTTGGCAGAGAGCGGTTGATCGGGCGCGATGTCGAGCGTGGTGGTGATGACCGCAAGGCCAAAACGTGTGCCAAGGATGGGGTTGGTGGCGATGCCGTTTTGATTGATTGTAAGGCCAGCGGCAACAGACGCCCGCGTGAGGTCGATATCTGAAGCGGAGGCCGAGTGAGCGCGTGCTGCGTACCCCAGCGAACGGATGTAGGCGGCGAGGACGGACGCAGTTTCGGATGCGCGTAGAGCGGCGCGGTGGGATTGTGCGTTTTGGATCCAATCGGAGCCTGGCTCGGATGATTTTGGATCGCGCTGGTATTCGTACAGGAACACGATGGCGTTGGTGTGATCGTCGCAGGTTGTGGCGGGTGCGGCCATTGCTTCGCGCAGGCCCGCCATGATCATGTCGATGCCAGAAGCGAGGGTTTTGACCTGTTTTGTGCGCAGGGTTTCGGACAGGCGATCCACATCTGGGTTGGAAAACGGCGTATCAAGCCAGAGGTCTGGCGTGATGTGGGCCGTGCCGATCATGGAAGCGTCGCAATAGTAGCCGAATGCTTTGATGTGGTTCGCGCGTTCCGTTGGATCGGATGGGATGGTGGCCATTTCAGCTTTGACGGTTCCGTTGCGGATCACGTCCATCATGGCCTGATACTCGCCCATCGCGTTGACGACGGACAAGGGATTGTCGGCTTGAAAGTGCATCTGGGATTGCGCAGGCAGGGTGGCGATGTCTGGCTGGATATCTGTGCGGCGCAACCGTTCCAGGGGGTAGGGGCCAAGGTGTGGTGCGCGGTTTTTGTAGGAAAAGAGTTTGGTCATGATCAGACGCCTGTGGCTGTGGCTTTTAGGGAGGCCGTTAGTTTTTCGAGAAGGTGGGTGAGTTGGGTTTGCTCGGCATTGCTGAGGGCTGCATCAATGGAGGAGCGGGTTTGCAGGGCGAGGGGCATGGAGTGGTAAAGCAGATCGCGTCCCTTTGGCGTCAGGGCCACGGTTGTTGTGCGTTTATCGGTATTTCCGGCAGCACGTTTCAGCAGGCCATCGCGTTCCATCTGTTTGAGCGTTCGCGATGCGGCAGCGCGGATGATGCCGATATAATCGGCGATGGCAGAGGGTGCGGTGATGTTTTGTTCGCCGACCGCCACAAGGACGCACCACATTTGACGCGTTAGGTTAAGCGTAGACAAAGCGGTTTCGAAGCTAGCATTGTTGGTTCGCGCCGCAATAGTAAGTTTATAGCCTAGGCCAGAATGGAGGTCGTAGGGAGCTTTCATAGTTAACTATGTTAATTAAATTGCCAGTGCAAGTCAATCTGAAACATTTGTTGAGTGGCAGCTGGCGTGAAGGGCAGGTATTTAGAGGGAAATTTGGAGGGCTAGGTTTTGACGATTAAAGGTTTGGTATTTGATAAGGACGGCACGCTGTTTCAGTACGGGGACACTTGGGCTGTTTGGTGTGATCTGGTTTTGGCCGAGTTGTCGGGTGGAGACATGGCGAAGACGCGCGAGTTGGCGCAGGCCGTGGGGTATGATTTTGAAACGAAAGAGTTTTTGGCGGGCAGCATGGTTGTTGGTGCGTCAGCCGGCGAGATAAATCAGGCTTGGGTGGAATTGCTGCCAAGTTGGAGTTTCGAGGATGTGGACGAGGTGGCTGTGAAACATCTGGAAAGCCTGCCGTCGTTGCCTGTTTGCGATTTGAAGGCGCTGTTTTCTGGGATGAAAGCCAAGGGCATGAAGTTGGGGATAGTGACTAACGATTATGAAGCTGGTGCAGTGCAACAGTTGGCTGGCGAAGGGATCTCCGATCTGTTTGATTTCGTTGCTGGGTTTGACAGCGGGCATGGGGTGAAACCTGCTGCTGGGCCATTGCTGGCGTTTGGCAAAGCGGTTGGGTTAGCGATGGATGAAATCGCGATGGTTGGCGACAGCACCCATGATTTGGGCGCTGGGCGTGCAGCAAAGGTTGCGCAGACGATTGGGGTTTTGACGGGGCCAGCACTGGAAGAAGATATCGCGCATTTGGCGGATATTATTCTGGGCGATATTTCGGAAATTCCGGAAAAGCTGTGGGGATAAGCCCGCTGTGCAGTGGGCTATTTTTGTAACGCCGAGCGATCTTTGCGATCCTCGGAAGGTTTAAGGCCGAATTCGGTTTGGTATAGGCGCGACAGATGGGATGGGCTGGGGAAGCCGGTCATCAGGGCGATCTCCAAGATCGAAAGATTGGTGTGCCAGAGGAGTTGGCGCACCTTTTCAAGCCGTAGTTTACGATAATATCGCGCTGGGCTGGAATTGAGGTGACGCGAAAACATGCGCTCTAGGGAACGGACGGTTTTACCAGCGGTTTTTGCGATTTCTGGGATCGGAAGCGTGGTTTCCATGTTTTCAATCATGGTTGTGATGGCCGCTTGGATTGCTTTTGGCAGGGTTTCGTATTGATTTAAAGAATAGGGGCGTTGGCCGACCGACGAGCTGCGGATACGGTCAATTTGGTATTGATTGCCCACCGCGTTGGCGATGCCGATGCCGTGATGTTCGGCAATGATGTGAAGCGCGATGTCCATGGATGACAGGCCGCCTGAGCCTGTCCAGCGGTCGCGATCCATGACGTAAAGGTTTGGAGAGATTTTGAGGTCGGGAAACTCTTCGGAAAAAGCAGGCTGGTTTTCCCAATGCAGCGTGAATTCATACCCATCGAGGAACCCTGCGCGCGCCAGCATTACACTACCGATGCACAAAGCACCAAAGACATCGGATTGGCGTGAAAAACGGTGGAGCGTTGCATTGAGGGCTGGACGATTTGCGGGGTCGGCTTGCATACCTGCACAGGTGAAAAAGTAATCGAAATGTTGCGTGTCTTTGCAAGAAAGAGTGGGTTGGATTGACAGGCCATCAGAGGCCACGACAGGATTATCGTCGATCGACACGAAATCACAGGTGTAGACATCGACCCCAAGTTCACGATTGGCAGAGCGGAACGGGCCAGTCATCGCGGTGATGCACAAAGACGAGAACGCATCAATCAGCAGAAAGCCGATGCGAATCGGAGGGGGCGATTTTGGATCGGCTGTGGGTGACATATTTGGATGAGACATGGGAATGGACCAATTGACGTGTAGCGCCATTTAAGACTGAATTTGCGATCAATCGCAGCCGAAATCGTCACGCTTTGTCGTAAACGGTGCACTAAAAACGACAAGCTGCTGCCAGAGTGGGCGGGCTGATCACTGAATACGGGAGACAGATCAATGGCAAAACGGACCAGAAGCGGTGGACGCGCGGGCAATTCACGGCGCACATCAACGGCTGCAATTGATCAGATGCCATGGCGCAATATCAAGAACATTGACCGCCCTACAGAACCGCTCGATGAAGAGGGTGTTCTGACAATTCACCGCGGCGCGATGCACATTCTGTCGAATATCGGCATCAAGATGCTTAACCCAGAGGCGCTGGGCATTCTAAAGGCTGCTGGGTGCAAGGTTGTCGAGCAGACCGTGTTTTTCGAGGAAGACTTAGTAATGGAAATGGCCGGCAAAGCGCCGAGCGAGTTTACCATTACCCCGCGCAATCCCGACAGAAGCGTGATTATTGGCGGAAATAACATCGTTTTTGGCAATGTTTCTTCGCCGCCGAATTACTGGGATTTGGAAACGGGTAAAAAGACGGGTGACTTTGAGAGTTTCAGCAACATGATGAAGCTGACATCGTATTTTAACTGTATTCACATGGCGGGCGGATATCCTGTGGAACCGACCGATATTCACGCCTCGGTGCGCCATTTGGACTGTGTGCAGGAAAAATTGTTGGTTACGGATAAGGTGGTGCATGCCTATTCATTGGGGCGCGAGCGTGTCGAAGATGGCATGGAGATGGTGCGGATTGCGGGTGGATTGAGCGACGACGAGTTCGATGCAAGCCCACGCATGTTTACCAATATCAATTCGGTGTCGCCGCTTGTGCATGATTTCCCGATGCTTGATGGTGCGATGCGTATGGCGCGGCGTGGGCAGCCCGTGATTGTCACACCGTTCACGCTGGCGGGTGCGATGGCGCCTGTCACCATGTCGGGTGCTGTGACGTTGAGCATTGCCGAAGGGCTAGCAGCGATTGTGTTGCTGCAAATCGTGAAACCTGGATGCCCTGTGGCGATCGGGACGTTCACATCAAATGTGGATATGAAATCGGGCGCACCTGCGTTTGGGACGCCAGAATACATGCGCGCGACGCAGATGACGGGGCAGATGGGGCGGTTTTACGGCTTGCCGATCCGATCCAGTGGCGTGTGCACGGCGAATGTGCCTGACGGGCAGGCGATGTGGGAAACATCCAATAGCTTGTGGGCAGCTGTGCAATCGGGAACGAACATTGTATATCACGCCGCTGGTTGGCTGGAAGGTGGGCTAATTGCTAGCCCTGAGAAGTTCATTATGGATTGCGAAGTTTTGCAGATGATCCAGCGGTATATGGAGCCAGTAATTACCGAAACGCGGCCCGAGGATATCGCGCTTGATACCATCGCAGAAGTCGGGCCACAGGGCCATTATTTTGGCGTTCAACACACGCAAGATCGGTATGAAACCGCGTTTTACAGTCCGATTGCAAGTGATTGGCGCAATTTTGAAGCCTGGGAGTTGGATGGCGGGAAGTGGACGGCGGAGCGTGCGCATAAGACGTATAAGGACATTCTGAACGAGTTTACACCGCCCCCAATTGATGACGGGATCAAAGAAGAGCTGGCTGAATTTGTAAAACGCCGCACAGCAGAGGGTGGGGCGCCAACCGATTTTTAGGTTTTTCCTGTTAATTTTTAGGGAAAAAGATTGCGAATTTGGGGGCGTGTTTACGATTGTTAAGGTTTGATTGT
Organism: Paracoccaceae bacterium; assembly: GCA_018607905.1. GTDB lineage: Bacteria > Pseudomonadota > Alphaproteobacteria > Rhodobacterales > Rhodobacteraceae > Amylibacter. The sequence continues at coordinate 75,443 of JABBAP010000038.1, forward strand.
GTAGCACTGGAACTGCTCGAAGGAGGAGTTTTGAATGCATGGTGCGATCAATCGGGGGTTACA
>JABBAP010000003.1 GCA_018607905.1 Paracoccaceae bacterium
GATCATTGCATCCGGTTTGGCGGCGATTGATGGGCGCGTTTTGCGGATGTTTAAAAGGTAACCTCAACGCCTGGAAGATTCAGTTCTGCCACCAAATCGCGAACCTCTTGGCGCGCGGCAACGTTGGAAATGTTTAGGGAACCGCCACCAACATCTTTGATATCCAAAAGCGTTAGCCCGTGAGGAAATAATTCGCGGAACACAACACGATCAGAAAATCCAGGCGCAAGACGGAACCCGATACGCCGCGACAGGTCTTTCAACGCGGCGCCAACTTTGCGTTTGTTGTGCATGTTTTGCGCGCCAACACGGTTGCGTGTCACGATCCAATCAATCGGGCGGGCGCCTGTTTCTGCACGTGCTTTGCGGGCTTCCCAAACCATTTCGGAATACACGCTTGGCCCCGTGACGGCAGTGGTTTCCAGATCAATTCGCGCAAGCAAATCAAAATCAACAAAGCTGTCGTTCATCGGCGTGACCAGCGTATCCGCCATCGCATGGGCCAATTCGGCCAAGGAAGAATGCGAGCCCGCACAATCAACAACGATAAAATCGTTTTCTTCATCCAACGAAAGAATGGCTTTTTGAAACGCGACGAGTTTTGCTTCCTCCCCGTCCATCATATCCAGTTCATCTGCGGAGGGCATTTCACCCAATTGTGGCTGAGGCAGTGTGACGTTGGTTTTTCGAACGTATTCAATACGGTTTTCGATATAGCGACCAAGCGTGCGTTGCCGCAAATCAAGATCAACTGCGCCAACTTTGAATCCACTGCGCAAAAGCGCTGTTAAAACGTGCATAGCCGTGGTCGATTTACCCGACCCGCCCTTTTCGTTTCCAAAGACGATAATATACGCCATCGTAGTCCCTTGCCCTGTTTATTTGTGTTGTTCAGTTTGGGCTTGGTCGCACTATGCGGCATGCCGATTCCGAATACAATATTGTTTCCAATATGGAAACGATTTCAAATTTCGATAAATTTGAACCGTAGAATCAAAAACGCCGCCTCGGTTAGAGACGGCGTTTTCAAAGAATTGAGGGAATAGCTTAGAAGCCAAGACCTTCGTATTTCTTTTTGAACTTGGATACGCGGCCACCGGCATCCATAAGGCGTGTGTTACCACCAGTCCACGCAGGGTGCGCAGATGGATCAATGTCGAGAACCAAAGTGGACCCTTCTTCGCCGTATGTAGAACGGGTTTTATAGGTCGTGCCGTCGGTTAGTTTTACCTCGATCATGTGGTATTCGGGGTGCAAATCTTTTTTCATATTCCAAGCTCCAAAATGCGGACTGATCCGATTGCGGCGTCAGATTATTCTGACCCGGTAACACGGTCGCCCTGCGGAATTACAGATGCGCCGTATAGACCAGAAAAACTAACGGAGCAAGGCGTTATCTTGCGTTGTTTTGAATTGGGTTTACTGGCGGTTTCGCCCTTATTCTGCAGGTATGCCGTTCATGCGCGACATACGCAGTTCACGCAGCTCGTCTATCGACAGTGGCTTTTCATAAATACATTCCATTTCAAAGTCTTTGGCGGATTGTTTTTTATCGCGGTGATCGATGTAGCACACAGTAGCACCTGCGCACCAAAGGCTAACCATCCAAACAAACCCTGCGATGGGGAACAGAACCAATGCGGCAAGCATTGCATAAGATGCGACAGTCGTTGGCAATGTAATGTCTTGGATGTCTTCGAATTGCAGGAGCGTAGAACCATCAAACACTGGCATAGTAAGCAACAAGAATACATAAGCGATGACCAGCGCCACAACGATTGTCCCTGAAACCAAATTCAAAAGGAACATGCGGATTGTATGCGCACCAAAGCCCCAAAATATTTCTACATCGCGACCTTTGGGTGTACAGGCAGCTGCATTTGCGGCCATCGGCACGGCCAAGGCGGAGTAAGCCATTTGTGAAAATATTTGCATTACGGCGAAATACGCATAGGCGGCGGGGTGCATCATTTCGGCCTGAAACGCCATGAGTTCCTCATCTGAGCCCGACGTAATCGCATTTGTGGCAGCGTCTAGATCGAAAATGCCAATGCGCGCAGCAAAGACAAAGGCCACAATCGAGAGGCCCGTGAGGATGCCGTTGAACATCGCAAAAAACCGGAAGAATTTGAAAGAGCGTTTGAAAAGTTTGCCCAAATCGGTCGCGTTGACCGTGTCAGCGACGATCAAGCCCGATCGGATATGCACGAAGATCATGAAAACGCTTAATGTACCAAACGCCAACATCAAAAGGAAAAGGAAGATCAGCGGAGAACTGGAGAGGAAGGAAAACAGGGCGTAAAGGATTGCAAACAAAAATGCCCAACACGGCAGTGCGCGCCAAAATATCGAAAACGACAAAGCAAACGTGCGCATAAAGAAGGACAACATAGATAAAACCCCGAACAAAACCTCAATTCCAACAAGGATCGCAGAAGAATGTGGCGGGAATTTGGAACCAATAGGGGTTAATGCGCATTAATTTGTGTCGAATTGGAAACAGTTTCACATTTTTCAGCTGTTGGAACGAAAAAAGGCGGCCCCCGAGGACCGCCTTTTCGAAATTCTTGACCGGTTGCTTATTCAGCAGACATCGGACGGTAGTTTGTTTTTTCCGCGATACGCGCAGATTTACCACGACGCGAACGCAAGTAGTAAAGTTTCGCACGACGAACGCGACCGCGACGGATCACTGTGATGCTGTCGATGTTTGTGGAGTGCAGCGGGAACACACGTTCTACGCCTTCACCAAAAGAGATTTTGCGCACTGTGAAAGCGCCAGCAATACCTTTGCCGCCTTTACGTGCAATGCAAACACCTTCGTAGTTTTGAACACGAGAGCGCGTGCCCTCGGTTACTTTAAAACCTACGCGGATGGTGTCGCCCGCTTTGAAATCTGGAATGTTTGCGCCAAGTTCGGCGATCTGTTCAGCTTCGAGCTGTTCGATCATGTTCATCGAATTAATCCTTTGTCTGCGCTTTATCGCGCTGTTTGTGCCGTTCCTAGAGCTCTGTGTCTTTGATCGGGTTCGCGGCTTACTTTGGTGCGCGCCCGCCAGAGGTGGGGTAACATGTTTTGGGTGTGGTCGTTGCTGTCCTTACAGATCAGACACCAACAATTGCAAAGCACAAAAGCGGCGCAGCGAATCCAGATAGCTCGGAGCACTTGGGGCGTATAGGCTGGGCGGTGGTTGTTTGCAAGGGGATTGCACCGCTATCGGGCAATGCAGGTTGAGTATTTAGGAACAAAAGAAACTTAGCTGTCTTTGTCCTTAGTCGCATGGCGTTCCCACATATCAGGACGGCGTTGTTTTGTGATATCTTCAGACTGTTTTTGACGCCATTTTTCGACGTTACCGTGGTGGCCAGAGGTCAAAACATCGGGGATCGTGCGATCTTTCCACTCGGCTGGCCGCGTGTATTGCGGGTGTTCCAGCAGGCCGTTGGAATGGCTTTCGTCAACGGTGCTGTCTGCGTTGCCCAGCACATCTGGCAGCAAGCGTACGATTGCGTCGATCAAGGCTTGGGCCGCGATTTCACCCCCCGTAAGCACGAAATCACCCAACGAGACTTCTTGCACGTTATATTCTTCGAGAACCCGTTCATCGACGCCTTCAAAACGACCACACAACAAGGTCATCCCTTCGGCCTTGGCAAAGTTTTGCGCCATTGCTTGGGTAAACGGCTTGCCGCGCGGCGAAAGATAGATCACCGGCCAGCGGTTTTGATCCATCGGTGTGCCAGGGCGCGCCGCATCAAAGGCTGCGCCAACGACATCGGCGCGCAAGACCATGCCCGCACCCCCCCCCGCTGGCGTATCGTCCACGTCTTTGTGTTTGCCGTGTCCAAACTGGCGTAACTCGATCGTTTCAAGCGCCCATTTGCCTTCTTGCAAGGCGCGGCCCGTCAACGAATGGCCGAGTACACCCGGAAAGGATTCCGGGAACAGCGTGATAATCTTGGCCCGCCATGCCCCCGCGATATCGGGTGTTTCAGACAGCAGCTCGCGCGGTTTATGGGTTGGACGCACAGCCAAACGCCCGTGCGAACGGGTCAGGCTGCGGCTTTTCATGCCGTGGGAACGTGGTTTGGTATCGTCTGACATCAATCCGACTTTGGCTCGGGCATGACGCCTTCGGGTGGGTCTATGATGATGCGTTTGGTGGCTAAATCCACTGTCGGAACGGATTCGGTAGTGAACGGCAGCAAAACATCGCCACCCGTTTTGAGGCGAATCTCAAGGAAATCCCCTGCCCCGTGATCGTGCACCGCGCGCACTTTGCCCATGATTTCACCACCCGTGTCCACCACGCTTAACCCCGTCAGATCGGAGTGGTAAAACTCGTCATCTGGCAAGTTTGGCAAAGCATCACGCGACACATACAGGCGAATGCCGCGCAGTTTGTCGGCTTGGTCTTTGAACCGCATGCCATTTATTTTTGTCGCAAAACCACCTTTGACGGGTCGTGTCGCGCCCAGATCAAAAGTTTGCGTGCCGTCTTCGGACGTGAGTGTTCCGTAGGTGCCGATGTCTTCGGGGTTCGCGCAAAAGGATTTCAGGCGCACTTCGCCTTTGACCCCGAACGCCCCCATAATTGCGCCAACGCAGATGGTGTTTTTATCAGCCAAAGTGTGCTTTGCCTTTTGATGTTTTGTGACGCATTGCCTAGCCTGATTGCAGAACAAAAGAAAGACGTGACAGCGTTTTTGTGCAGTGTTACGACTTACACATCAACAATGAGGTAACAAATGGATTGCTGGAAAATCAAGAAGGCTGGGAAAACCCTGTAGCCCCTTGGTGTGGGCTGTTGGCCTATTCCGTATCCTACCACGTTGTTGCATTGGCCTTTTGGCCTATCTTAGACCTTTGTGTAAATTGCAGCCCGTGGTGCCCCCCAAATGCACACACGTTGAAAGTTTGTTATGTACCGTTTTTTTGAAAACCTAGTGAACCCTTACGCAGATCGTTCTGTTGGAACACCGCCGCGCGACATTATTGCGTTTATTGGCAGCGAAATGCAGCCGTTTCGCCGCATTATTCCGTTCATTCTGTTCATGTCCTTTGCCGTGGCGATCATGGAAACATGGTTGATCAGCTATTCTGGCAAGGTGATTGATTACATAAATGTAACCGATAAATCAGAGGTTTGGAACCTGTATGGCGTTGAGCTGTTCTTAGTCGCGCTGTTCATTCTGTTTGCACGCCCCGTTGCCCATTATTTTAATGGGATGATGCAACATCAGGCGCTTTCTGGATCCCTGCGCGATCAAGTGCGTTGGCGTGCGCACACCCATCTGTTGGGCCAAAGTCGCGGTTTTTTCCATGATGATTTCGCGGGGCGTTTGGCGAACCGCGTGATGCAGGTTGGCCCCGCAGTCGAAGACAATGTTTTCACGTTTTTCGACGCGGTTTGGTTTGTCTCGATCTATTTCCTGTCGGCACTTTACATCATGTCGGGTATCAGTGGCGTGTTGGCCATTCCGATGGTTCTGTGGCTGATCGCGTTCATTGCCTACATCATTTTCATGGGTCGCAAAATTTCACTCGCATCCGAGGAAATGTCGCAAACCCGTTCGATGGTGACGGCCCGTGTTGTGGATGCCTACACCAACATCGAAAGCGTGAAACTGTTTTCCGGTGCCTCGCGCGAGCAAGGTTTTGCACTGGATGCCGCACAGGCGGATTTGGCGAAATTTCGCGTTTTTCTGCGGTTGTGGACCCGTATTCGGTTTGAACTGAATATTCTGACAGGAATTTTGATTGTCGGTGTCATCGGTTTAGCACTGTATAACTGGACGCTGGACGCGATATCATTGGGCGAGATTAGCATCGTTGCAGCATTGGTCATGCGGCTGTCCGCAATGACGGGTTGGATCATGTGGGTCAGCACGATGTTGTTTGAAAATGCAGGTAAAATTCATGAAAGCATGGAGAGCTTGGCACAGCCACAATCTGTTACTGATGTGGACGCAGCGCCTGTTTTAACTGTAAATTCAGGTGAAATTCGGTTCCGCCATGTGCGCCATCATTATGGCCGTGATCAGGGCGGGCTGAACGGGTTGGATTTGACAATTGCAGCAGGCGAAAAAGTTGGTCTGGTCGGGCGATCAGGTGCGGGCAAAACCACGATGGTCAATCTGTTGTTGCGGTTCATGGACCCCGAAAAAGGCCAAATCGAAATTGACGGCCAAGACATCGCGACCGTGCAACAAGAGAGCCTGCGCGGTGCGATTGGAATGGTCACACAGGAACCTGGCCTGATGCACCGCTCGGTGCGCGATAACATCCTGCTGGGGCGACCTGATGCGGATGATGCGATGATTGCATCTGCCGTTTCGCGCGCTGATGCGGCTGATTTCATCCCCGATTTAGAAGACCCAAACGGGCGGCGCGGATACGAGGCCTTTGTAGGCGAGCGCGGCGTGAAGCTTTCTGGCGGGCAGCGCCAGCGGGTTGCATTGGCACGGGTCGTTTTAAAAGACGCCCCGATTTTGGTTTTGGACGAGGCAACATCGGCGCTGGACAGTGAGAGCGAGGCCGCCATCCAGGAGGCGTTGTCTGGCGTGATGAAGGGCAAAACTGTGATTGCGATTGCGCACCGCCTAAGCACCATTGCGCGGATGGATCGGATTGTTGTGCTTGATGATGGACAAATCGCCGAGATCGGCACGCATAAAGAACTGTTGGCCAAAGGCGGGCTTTATGCTGGGTTCTGGGCGCGGCAATCGGGCGAAATGTTAGGGCTGGAAGAAGGATGAGGTGGCTCGCAGATAAAATTGATGCGTTTGCGCCCGCTGACGGCCCCCCGCCAACCACCGTTTGGCCCTTTTATCGTTGGGCCTTGCGCGGGACGTTTGGGTGGCTGGCAATGGCAGCTGTTTTGTCGGCCTTGGTTGGCTTGGCAGAAGTGTTTACCGCAATAATTTTGGGCGCAGTGATTGATACTGCGATCGAAAGTGGGCCGCAGGATTTTTGGACACAAAACCTACCGCTTATTATCGGTGCTGTCTTGTTCTTCTTGGTCCTGCGCCCGCTGGTGTTCGTTGGCAACTCTGCGGTGACGTCGATCCTTGTTGCCACAAACCTGAACCCGCTAGTGTTAACGCGGCTACATCGCTGGACGCTGGGCCAAAATATCGGATTTTTCGATAATGATTTTGCGGGGCGCATCGCGCAAAAACAGATGCAAGCGGCGCGCGCGATGACAGATGTAGTTGCAGAAACCATCAACGTCGTTTTCTTCGCCCTGGCCTCCCTAATCGGGTCGGTCCTGTTGCTAACCACGATCAACGGATGGATGGCTGTTGGGCTGGCCATCTGGGCGGTTTTGTATCTGTACATGATCAAATGGTTTCTGCCACGGGTACGCTCCACATCCAAAAAACGGGCCAATGCACGTGCCAGTGTTACGGGGCAAGTTGTTGATACGATTACAAACATCAAAACAGTAAAGCTATTCGCCCATGCAGATCACGAAGACCGTGCAGCGATTTCTGCGATCCGCGAATTTCGCAATCGCGAGCTGACATTTAAGGTTGTTTCTGTGATGTTTCGCCTTGCGATGATCACGGTTGCGGGCATTTTGCCTGTGGTTTTGATCGGCTGCACGTTGTTTTTGTGGAGCCGCGGCATGGCAACGCCAGGCGAAATTACTACAGCTGGCGTTGTATCCATTCGTCTGGCGCAAATGACGGGTTGGGTCGGGTTCACTGTGATGGTGATTTACGCAAACACAGGCGAAGTGGAAGACGCGATGAATACGCTGACGCCGCCTCAACGGTTGACGGCACCGACCAATCCGTCCGATTTGGACGGGCGTGGCGTGGTTGCGTTTGACGACGTAAGTTTTGGATATGGTCGCGAAGGTAACGGAGTTCAGGGCATTAACCTCACGCTTCAGGCAGGTGAAAAACTGGGGATTGTTGGCGCGTCAGGTGCCGGAAAATCAACCTTGGTGTCGTTGTTGTTGCGTTTGTACGACGTGGAAAAAGGCGCAGTTCGTATCGGCGGGCTAGATGTCCGTGACGTATCTGAAGAAGATTTACGCCGCCAGATTGGCATGGTAACACAAGACACCGCCATGTTTAACCGCTCCGCACGCGACAACATTTTGTACGGACGGCCCGAGGCCAGCGAAGACGAATTATTTGCTGCAGCAAAACGTGCGGAAGCCCATGAATTCATCCAAGATTTAGAAGACCATGCAGGGCGAACAGGTTACGATGCCCATCTTGGGGAGCGCGGTGTGAAGCTTTCGGGTGGGCAGCGGCAACGGATAGCGCTGGCACGGGCCATCTTTAAAGACGCACCGATTTTGGTTTTGGACGAGGCAACTTCCGCGCTAGATAGTGAGGTCGAGGCGGCCATTCAAACCGCACTTGATCAGGTGATTGACGGCAAAACCGTTCTGGCGATTGCGCACCGTCTTAGCACTATCGCAAAGATGGATCGGATTGTGGTTTTGGATGATGGGGCGATCGTGGAAAGCGGAACACACGACGAATTACTGGCAAAGAACGGGTTTTACGCCAAATTTTGGGCACGACAAACGGATGGATTTGCGGCCTAACGGGTCGCAGGACCCCAGCAATAATCAATCCAATCCGCGTAAGATGCGCGGTTAGCGGTCGATGATATCTAACGTCAACGCGCGCTCTTCCCAACCTTTGGCTTCTAACTCGGGTTGCAAACTTTCCTCGGACGGGTAGCCGACGCACAAATAGGCCACGAGGGTCCAATCGGCGGGCACGTTCAGATCAGCGCAAAGCTGTTCTGGATCGAGGATTGAAACCCAGCCAAGCCCCAGACTGTGGGCGCGTGCGATAAGCCAGAACGACATGATCGCTGAAACCACAGAATATCGCCGCGCTTCAGACATTGTTGACGCGCCGAGGCCTGAGCCTTTGGTCGTGCTGTCATCACAAAATACCGCGAATTGTTCCGGGGCTTCCTTCATACCTGCAAGTTTCAGATCGGCGTATTTCTTGGCTTGTTCACCGCTGTAACCGCTGAGTGCTTTGTCATTTTGGGTTTGGAAATTTTCGTATGCTTTGGCGCGGGCGTCATCCGTAGACAGGCGAACAATGCGCCACGGTTCGGACAAGCCAACAGAAGGCGCGAGGCGAAAGGCCTCAAAGCATTCAGCAAGACTGTCTTGGGGGATTGGGTCGGTTTTGAAGTGGCGCACATCGCGGCGCCACTTCAAGAGATCAAAAAACTCGGACCGAAAATCAGACGAAAATTCGCGCATCTCTTCGATCCTTGTTGTTTTACTCAGCTTTTGCTTCTTCTTCAGCTGGTGCTTCTTCTGCGACAACTTCTTCTTCTACAGGCGCAGGTGCAGCAGCGGCGGCGGCAGCCGCTTCAGCAGCATCTGCAGCTTTTTTCACTTTTTCTTCAGCACGTTCTACGGCTTTTTTGCCCGGCTCGCCCTTTTTCAGGTTCGCACGTTCTTTTTTCTCAAGAACGCCAGCAGTTTCCAAGAAACGGGAAACACGCTCTGTTGGTTGCGCGCCTTCACCGAGCCAGTACTGAACACGTTCCATGTTCAATTCAACGCGGTTCTCGTCGTCTTTGGCCAGCAATGGGTTGTATGTACCCAATTTTTCAACGTAGCGGCCATCGCGTGGCATACGGCTGTCGGCTGCTACAACGCGGTAGAATGGGCGCTTTTTAGAGCCGCCGCGGGCCAGTCTGATCTTCATTGCCATGGTGTTTTCTCCTTGAATGGCGAGTAGGGCAAATGCCCTAGGATTGGTGTCGTTTGTGGTGTTGGATAACTTCGCTAATGATGAAATTCAGGAACTTCTTAGCGAATTCGGGATCAAGATCCGCACGTTTAGCCAAATCTTCCAGTCGGTCGATTTGATCTGCTTCACGATTTGGATCAGATGGCGGGAGGTCGTGCGTGGCTTTTAATTTGCCCACGGCCTGTGTGTGTTTGAACCGTTCGCCCAAAGTATAGATGAGGATTGCGTCAAGACGATCAATGCTGTCGCGGTGATCTTTAAGGATTTCCGCAGCTTTTGCGATTGCGTCAGTCATTTCAAATCCTCCGCTGAGGGTGACGCCAAATGTGCATGGTGCCAAATTCAATGTGCTCAAAAGTTGTTTCATACGCCGCGCCCAGCCGTTCTGCGACACCTTTGCTGGGAGTGTTTGCAGGGTCGATCAAGCTGATCGCCGTAGTCCAGCCAAGTGTGTTGTAGGCGTAATCGCGCACCGCGACGGCGGCTTCGGTTGCATACCCGTGGCCAAGCGCATCAGGCATCAAAGACCAACCGATTTCGCGTTCTGGCCACCCAAATGGATTTATCAGACCACAGCGACCAACGTATTGCCCTGTTTCACGATTATCTAAATGCCAAAAGCCATATCCGCGCATCACCCAGTGGCCCAAACGACCCGCGATTGCATCCCACGCGCCCATTTCTGAACGCTGCCCGCCAACAAATTTTGCATGCTCAGAACCGTAAAACAAAACTTCGCGTGCGTGATCGTCTTCGCGCGGGGCGCGCAGGATCAGGCGTTCGGTTTCAAGGGTTGGAATTGTGATCATGCCAACGCCTCGGGTGCTGGGTGGCGAAAGATTTGGTCTTCGCCCATGTGTGGGTTTGTATACGTGCTTTCGTACACGGCGCCGAGCTTTTCAACGAGCGCAACCGAGCGCGTGTTACCGGGTACAATATGCGAAGACATGGTTTTAAAGCCGAGATCGCCGTAAGCCCATTGTCGGGAACGCACGGACGCCTCATAAGCGATGCCTTTGCCCTCAAACTCTTGGAAAAGCGCATAGCCTAGCTCTGGTTCTGGCCAACCTTCTGGGTTCCAGATGCCAGACAGACCGGCGTGTTTCCCAGAGGATTTTTCAACGATCGAGAAATAGCCGTAACCGTGGATGTGCCAATGGCCGATGTTGCACGCAAACCAACGCCATGCGTCATCCCGTTTCATCGGGCCGCCAAAACCAGCGCAATAATCGGACGCGTAAAACACGGCCAGCGGTTCAAAATCCGCAAGCTGTGGTCCGCGTAGGATCAAGCGTTCTGTTTCCAATGTTGGGGCGTTGGTGAGGGTCATTTCTTTTTACCAAACCCCGAAAGACCAGGCGGCAAAGCCAAGCCGCCGCCCAAACCTGGCAAACCACCACCCGTAGGCATTTTTGCGCCCATTTGTTTGGCCGCTGCTTCCAGCTGTTTTGGGTCCATATCCGTAGGCATTCCAGCTGGAAGACCGCCACCTTTGCCCATCATGCCCTTCATGGCCTGTTTTAACATGCCACCTTTGCCCATTTTGCCCATCTTCTTCATCATGTCCGCCATTTGACGGTGCATTTTAAGGAGTTTGTTCAATTCACTGACTTCCATGCCAGCACCCGCCGCGATCCGCTTTTTGCGGCTGGCTTGCAGGATTTGAGGGGCAGCGCGTTCTTTCTTGGTCATCGATTGGATCAGCGCGACTTGGCGACGGAAAACACTGTCATCCATGCCGGAATCTTCGACCTGTTTGGCCATTTTCTTCATGCCCGGCATCATTCCCATGATACCTTCCATGCCACCCATTTTTTGCATTTGCTCTAGCTGGCCCTTAAGGTCGTTCATATTGAACTGACCCTTTGTGAACCGCTTCATCATGCGTTCGGCTTGCTCAGCCTCGATGGTTTCTTGGGCCTTTTCCACCAGTGAAACGATGTCACCCATGCCAAGGATGCGGCCTGCAACACGTTCTGGGTGAAATTCTTCGAGCGCGTCCATCTTTTCGCCCAGACCGACGAATTTGATGGGCTTACCTGTGACGGCCTTCATCGACAGGGCTGCACCACCGCGCCCGTCGCCGTCCATGCGCGTAAGCACAACACCTGTAACACCGATTTTGTCGTCAAATTCAGTGGCGACATTCACCGCGTCTTGGCCAGTGAGGCCATCAACAACCAGCAGTGTTTCACGGGGTTTGGCAATATCGCGAACTTCGGCTGCTTGCGCGATCAGTTCTTCGTCGATGTGCAAACGACCCGCAGTGTCGAGCATGTAAACATCATAGCCACCAAGTGTGGCCTGTTGTTTTGCGCGTTTTGCGATTTGAACGGGTGTTTCGCCTTTGACAATCGGCAGGGTATCCACGCCGATTTGCGTGCCGAGGATTGCAAGCTGTTCCATCGCCGCTGGGCGGTTGGTATCAAGCGACGCCATAAGAACGCGTTTTTTATCACGTTCCGTCAGACGTTTCGCAAGTTTCGCGGTGGTCGTCGTTTTACCAGAGCCTTGCAAACCAACCATCAGGATCGGCGCGGGCGGGCTGTCGATTTTCAACTGGCCGGCGTTCGCATCTTCGCCAGACAGGAAATGCACCATTTCGTCGTGAACAATCTTCACAACTTGCTGGCCCGGCGTCACGGATTTGGTTACATTCTGGCCCGTGGCTTTGTCTTGGATCGCCTTGATGAAATCGCGCGCCACTGGCAGCGAAACATCTGCTTCCAGAAGGGCAACACGCACTTCGCGCAGGGCGGTGGCAACATCGGCTTCGGACAACGCACCTTGTTTGGTGAGTTTGTCAAAGACGCCAGAGAGGCGGTCGGAGAGACTTTCAAACATACCGTGGCGTCCTTTCAGTGCTGCCGTGTTCAGGAAGTATGTAGGTATTCCGGCTCAAAAACCAATTGCCCAAACGACAATTACACCCGTGGGCGAAACTCGCTGACGGGTGGCGATCCTGAGACCGGAAGACTGTGGCTTCCATTGGATGAGTGTCGTTTAGGTGTTTGGGATGTTCGAGTCAAGCAGGGTTGGCGGGTTTCAAAGCACTTTGCCAGGATTGCAAATGTTATTGGGGTCGATCATTTGTTTGATCATTCTGTTCAGCTTTAATTTGCCTGCATCCCCGTATTTTTGCAGCGCTTCGCGTTTTTCTGTGCCGATGCCGTGTTCCGCAGAAAACGAGCCACCGATATCTTTTAAACCGTCCATGATGGCTGGTTTTATGCGGGCTTTCAGCGCTGCAGAAATTGGGTCAGCGTGGGCGATTGAATAGTGCAAATTACCGTCGGCGAGATGGCCAAGTACGTGGATTTTTAAGCCAGCGTTCAGATCGGCAATGCGGGTTTCGACAGTTTTCACAAAACTGTCGAGATGGGCCAGCGGAACAGAAATATCGAACCATTCACGGTGCGGAAACACGGTTCCGATGGATAGTGTATCTTCGCGAAGCCACCATATATCCGTCGCCTGCTGAACAGACTGTGCGGCGATTGCATCAAGAATTTGGCCCGTTTCGAAATGGGGTTCTAGCGCGGCGAAAACCGTTTCTTCGGGGGTTCCATTTGGGCAGTGCACTTCGTAGATCACGTAAAGCGCCGCGTTTGGCAGCGTTTGCAGCAGGTTGGACCCTTGAAGTTTTGCGTTTTCGGTGGCGAAAGCGTTCCACATTGCTTCGGCGCGCAAAACCTGTGTTTGGGTGTTCTGTTGGAGGGTTTGAAGCACAGCCAATGCGGCGGCGGCATCTGGAAGCGCGAGCAGAAATGTGTGGGGTTCAGGCGGTTCTGGCAGCAGTTGCAAGGTTGCAGCAGTGATCACCCCAAGCGTGCCTTCTGCGCCAATCAACAGCTGTTTGATGTCATAACCTTCGTTGCATTTGCGCACTTGGGCAAGGTCATTCAGGATCGTTCCGTCTGGCAAAACGGCCTGCAACCCCAACACCCGTTCCCGCATCGTGCCATTTCGATGTGCTTCCATGCCACCCGCGTTCGTCGAGATCATCCCACCGATTGTGGCGCTGTCGCGCGCAGCAATGTCGATACCAGCCGTGAGGTTATGGGCCCGCGCGGCGACTTCTAGATTGGCAAGCGTGGTGTTGGCGCTAACGTGAACGGTTTGAGACACAGGATCGACACGTAAAATACTCGGCATTTTCGTACCCAAAAGCATGATTTCAGAGCCATTGGCAGCGACCGCACCCGCAAGGCTGGTGCGGCCCCCGTGCGCAATAAGCGGCGTGCCTGTTGAATTACAAATTTCGAAAATTGCAATGATTTCATCCAAAGAACGCGGCGACACCGCCAGCAAGCCTTGGGTATTTAACGGTTCAATCACTGGATCGAGGGCTGACATTTGGGCGGGTGTTAAAACCGTTGAGACAGCTTCTAGTGCGGATTGAAGGGCATTCGTTTTCATTCTGTTAGACTAGCCTGATTGCACTGCGCCAGCAAAGCGATATGAAGGGGTATGGCAATTTCTTCTTACATGCGCGGCCATTTGGCAATGCTTGCATTTTCCCTTTTGGTGGCTGGTTCCTTTCCTTTGGGCGTGCGGGTCGCAAATCTTGTTGAACCCGTGGCCTTGACGGCTGCGCGGTTCTGGCTGGCGGCAGTGGTTATTGGCGCGATTGTTGGATTTGGGCCTCGGCTACGGGCATCAGATTTCAAAGCGTCTTGGCGGTATTTTGCACTGGGGGGCATATTTTCGATCTATTTCGTGTTGATGTTCGAGGCGTTGAAAACTGCGCCCTCTATTTCAACGTCCGCGATTTTCACGCTGACCCCCATCATGTCTGCTGGTTTTGGTTGGCTTTTGTTGCGCCAGATTACGACGCGGTGGATGGCACTCGCGTTAAGCGTGGGTGGCGTTGGTGCTGTCTGGGTTGTGTTTCGCGGCGACATTGCGGCGATGCTGCGATTTGATGTGGGGCGCGGCGAGTTGATCTTTTTTGTCGGCTGTTTTGCCCATGCCTGTTACACGCCAATGGTGCGACGGCTAAACCGCGGCGAACATCCCGCGGTTTTTACGCTTGGTACAATTATTGCGGGTGGGCTTATCCTGACCGCGTTTTCGTTTGGTGATTTGATGCAAGTTCAGTGGGACGCCCTGCCCGCTATTTTTTGGATCGGACTGGCGTATCTGTCGATTTGTTCAACGGCGCTGTCGTTCTTTTGCGTGCAATTTGCGACCCTGCATTTACCCTCTGCCAAGGTGATGGCCTACACGTATTTGATCCCCAGCTGGGTAATTATTTGGGAGTTGGCCTTTGGATCCAGCTTGCCACCGATGTTGATATTCGCAGGTGTGGCGGCAACAATTGTGGCGCTGATTATGCTGTTGGCGGATCGTTAACGCTGGAACCTATCGTTGAAACAACGGGCCAAAATTTTTGTAGTGCAATGATTCCAACACCACCGCATTTGTGTTCAGCGTCAGTATTTCATTCGCGCTTAGATCGCTTTCGAACAGCCCTGCGTACCATCCCCGATCGCTTTGCAAATGTTTCACCGCATTCAAAAGTTTGTTCGAATAATCGTCCTGCATCAAGGCCCACCACCCGAAGCTGGCTTTGGTTGAAATTCCGCGTTTGTCCGAAACATTCACCCGCTTGGCCGTGATCGAGATGAACGGCGTGTGATCCATCAAAACGGCATTATAGGCAAAGTACGGTTTTCCCTTGATATGATCCTCGCTGAGCGCGGTGAGGTGGCCCGTTTGTTGGTATCTGAACATCTGCGCTTCATAAACGGCACGCGCGACAGGGATGCTTGCCGGTCGCCAGCCAAATTCCAATGCTTCGAGCAGGAACGGTTCGGATGTTGTGACCGATGAAACGCCGTGGGTTTCTTTTGTGCGGATGTCGCCCGGGATTAAAATGTCATGATACCTTTGGTGGCGCAGGATCGGATAATAACGTGACGCCAATTCAACGGGCAGGCCAAGTTCAAGGCCAATCACGCCAGCATATTGTTCGTATCCGATACGCCCTTCCTGAACGAATTTATTGTTTGCAGAGCCATTGACCGCGATGCCCTGGAATCGCCCTTCAGAGGCGAGTAAATCCATATTCCAGCGATTGATAACCTGTTGCGCCTTAGGCATAAGATCGGGAAATTGTTGTGTGACGATCAACATCCCCGACATAAGCCGCATAATATCAAGCGCCGACCACCCCACGCCGTTGGGCGTTTCTTTGTTGGCATAATCTGTCATCCTTAGGGTGCCAGTGTTATAAACTTTGTTGGGTAATCTCCCTTGAAACAGGGGAATAGCTGCAAGGCTATCGAGCGCTTTAGAGGCGCGCGCCTTTGCTTCTTGCTCGGGTAAGATACCCAATCGAAACGCGGCAACAATGGCAAGGAAATACCCGCCTTCGTCCCAAAGCGTGGTGGAATTGAAATTGTTGACGGCAGCAACCAGACCCGTTTCTGGATGCGCGTTCACTACAAAATAAGACCACGCCGTTCGCGCCCACGCCATTTCTTGTTCTGTTGGGCCAGAATTTACGACAGGTTGCGCGGTTTTGCTTTGGGCCCTGCCCGTGGCAGCAACGTCGGCAAGCAATCCTCCGATCGGAATCCATCGCGCGCCGTCGTCATTTTGCGCCACTGCAAAGGTTGGCAAAACAGCAATCACGAGCAGCGTTGCGGTAAAAAGATGCCAAATGGATTTCACACATCAGCAATACGGGTAAAATACCTAAGAAAGGCTAAAAGGTCGTGTCATTCCGTAGCGATTGTTTCGGCTTCCAGAAACTTTTCGAATTGATCGAGGTTCACGACGTCGAATTGGCCAAAGCCTTCCATCCAGATCGACGCGTCTTTTAGGGCTTCGGGTGCCAGTTTACACCATTTCACCCGTCCACGGCGTTCTTGTTCGATCAGCCCAGCGCGCGACAGGATTTGCAGGTGTTTCGAAATGGCAGCAAGCGACATTTCAAAAGGCTCTGCCACGTCTGTTACGGCCATATCATCCTCGAGCAAAAGGGTCAGGATCGCGCGCCGTGTGGGATCGGCAAGCGCAGAAAAGACCAGATCGAGGGAAAGATTTGCCATAAAGCCAGCCCTAGCGGGTGCAAGCAGGTTGGGTCAAGAGCAGGGTCGTGACAGGCCGCGAGTGGAGAAACACCAAAACCCATGATTTCGCCGCTTGACGGGTTGGGTTCAGTTGCCTAAACAGCGCCACGGTGCGGCGTGGTAGCTCAGTTGGTTAGAGCGTACGACTCATAATCGTGAGGTCGAGAGTTCAAGTCTCTCTCACGCCACCACCGTTCTTCTTTATTGT
>JABBAP010000027.1:0-66375 GCA_018607905.1 Paracoccaceae bacterium
AACTGACTTTTAATCAGTAGGTCGATGGTTCGAACCCATCAGGGCTCACCACTTTACCCCTCAAACGCGAAAAACGACCCCAATCGGGCCAGCAGTGTCGTTATTTTTCCATTGGTCAATGCCCTGCTTCGTAAACTTTAGGGAACAGATTCGGTTTGGGAGGATTGAATGGCGCACCTGACATCAGAGCAAAAAGATCAATTTTGGCGCGACGGCGTTTTGGTTGTCGAAGACGCGGTAACCCCCGCACAGTTGGCCGCCCTGCGCGCCACTTTTGACGGGTGGGTAGAAGAAAGCAAATCCCACACCACAGATTTTGGCGAAACAAAAGATGGCCGCCCGCGCTTTGATTTGCAACCCGGTCACAGCGCAGAGGTTCCGGGCCTGCGCCGCATCCAATCACCTGAAGAGGTTTCAGGCGTTTATGCAAACATCATGCGAAACGGCCGCACCGTTGATATTTGCGCCGAATTGATTGGCCCTGCCTTGCGGTTTCACCACGGCAAGCTGAACTCAAAATTACCTGGAACCGCAACCAAAGTGAATTTCCACCAAGATTTCCCATTTCAGCCAATGACCAACGACGACATCATCACATGCCTTTTATTTCTGGATGACGTCACACTGGAAAACGGCCCGCTAGAGGTTGTTCCGGGCACCCACAAAGGCCCGCTTTTTTCCCATTGGCACAACGGCGTGTTCACAGGTTCCGTGTCCGACGCGGTGTTTTCAGAACACGAAGACAACATCGTAAAATGCACCGGCAAAGCTGGGTCTGTTTGCTTGATGCACGCCAGCCTTCTGCACGGCTCAGCACCCAACCTGTCGGCGTCACCACGCACGCTTTACATCACCACCTATTACGCAGAAGACGCCATCGAGCTCAGCCCGAACCACCTCCCCAGCACCTTTACCCACGAAATCGTGCGCGGGAAAGCATCAGGGCGGGTGCGATGCTCCTCTTATGAAATGGAGGTACCAGAAGTACCCACCGGCACGTCCTTTTTCGCACAACAAGAAGAAACTGCCTAAAAACGAAACCCGGTCTTCGTCGCGCCACTCGCCCCAACCAGCATGACGCACCAGATTCGCTCTATTGTAAAACCGCGCTATCTTACTGTAGAAATCAAATCTGCGCGTAAGATCAAGATCTGTGGCACGATCTTCGCCTAAAATTATCAGAGGCGCGATCATGTCTGTTTACCTTCACGGCCTCTCGACGGCGCTCCCGCCTCACACCCTTCCCCAATCGCAAGTTCAGGAACGTGCGGCAATTATTTTCGGGGATAAATACCCACAGTTTTCACGGCTTGCCAAAACCTTTGCCACCGCTGAAATTGATGAACGTCATTCGGTTGTGCCAATCGATTGGTTTTCGGAATCCCACGGCTGGAAAGACCGCAACGCGGTTTTCATGGTCGAGGCAAAAAAGCTGTTCATCAAAGCTGCAAAAACCGCCCTTGCCAACGCAGGTTGGGATGGATCAGACGTGGACACCGTAGTCACCGTGTCTTCCACAGGCATCGCCACCCCAACACTCGAAGCACAGGCCTTTGACGACATGGGCTTTCGCGCCGATATCATGCGCGTCCCGCTTTTCGGCCTAGGCTGCGCAGGCGGCGTTTCTGGCCTGTCGATTGCACAGGCGCTCGCCGCTGCGAAACCGAACTCCAAGGTTCTGCTGGTCGTCGTTGAAACCTGCTCCCTGTCGTTTCGCGCGGATCGGTTGCAAAAGGCCGATATCATCGCATCGGTTCTATTTGGCGACGGCGCAGCGGCCGCGTGCATTTCAACACAGACGCCCACATCGCGCGCAATCACCGTTGCCGCTGGGCATCAAAAAATGTGGCCAGATACGTTGGGGATTATGGGTTGGGATGTGGATGAAACAGGCTTTGGCGTGGTCTTTGATCGCTCCATCCCGTCTTTTGTGACCGAACACTTCGCCCCCGCCGTAGACGACGCGCTACAAGCTGCGAACCTAACCCACAACCAGATTGACCGCTATGTCTGCCACCCCGGTGGCGCAAAAGTTGTCGAGGCAATCGAGGGCGCGTTGCATCTAAACCAAGGCAGCCTAAACGCCGAACGTGACGTGCTGCGCAAAGCGGGCAACATGTCCGCCCCAACTGTTTTATTCGTGCTTGAAACCGTCTTAAAACAAGGCACCACAGGCCAAATGATGGCCTGCGCTTTGGGGCCGGGTTTCACGGCCTCCTTCCTCCCATTTCACGTCGCACAAGGGCTAAACTGATGCAAACTGGCGCACTTCTTTTCCTCGCATTTATCATCCTGCAACGGCTATCCGAATTGGCGATTTCCAAAGCCAACACCAAACGTCTGCTGGATCGTGGCGCCTATGAAATCGGCGCGAACCACTATCCCACAATGGTCGCGATGCACTCCGCTTGGATCGTTTGTCTTGTGGTGTTTGGCTACACCCAACCCGTGTCGCTGTTCTGGCTCGCGCTGTTCGCAATCTTGCAGGTTTTCCGTGTTTGGATCCTCGCCAGCCTTGGCGCACGTTGGACAACCCGCATCATCATCCTAGAAGAACCGCTGGTCACACGCGGCCCGTTCAAATTCATCCGCCACCCGAATTACACGCTGGTCGTGGCAGAAATAATCGTCGCGCCAATGGTGCTCGGCCTGTGGTGGCTCGCCACCATTTTCACCGTGCTGAACGCGGCAATGTTATGGGTCCGCATCGGCGCAGAGGAACGCGCCTTGTCACCCCTGCGCGATCAATAAATCAGCCAGACCAGCCCCAGCGTAATCGCGGGCATCGCCAGCAAAATACAAACCCGCACCAGATCGGCCACCACAAACGGCAGCGTCCCACGAAAGGTTTCGCCAATCGGCGTGTCTTTGTCTAGCGCGTTGATCACAAACAGATTCATCCCGACAGGGGGCGTAATCAGCCCCACCTCGACCACGATCAACACCAGAATACCGAACCACAATCCAAAATCATCAGGGCTCATTCCAAAATCCAATCCCACCATAATTGGATAGAATATCGGCACGGTCAGCAGGATCATCGACAGGCTGTCCATGATGCAGCCAAACACCAGATACAGCGCTAGCACGGCGAACAAAACCAACCACGGGCTGAACCCCTGCGCACCGACCCAAGACGCGGTGTTTTGCGGCAATTGGGTCAACGCGAGGAAATTGTTAAACAGCGACGCCCCCAGAATAATCATAAAGATCATGCCAGTGGATTTTGCGGTTCCCAAAATCGCATCGCCGGTCTTGCGCAAATTCAATTGCCCCGAAAACAACGCCAACAATCCCGTACCAGCAGCGCCCACAGCAGCGGCTTCGGTCGGGGTAAAAAATCCAAAATAAATCCCGCCAACGACCGCCATGAAAATCATCAAAACAGGCCAAACCCGCACCAGCGCCAAAAGGCGCTCCTCGAATGTTTTGCGTTCCAGAACGGTGCCAGCTTCGTTTTTCATCCGCACCAAAATCGCGATTGTAATCATGTATCCAGCCGCAGCCAAAATACCGGGAACCATCGCCGCCACAAACAGCTTGGCGATGTTCAGCTCGGTCAGGATCGCATAAATCACCAGCACCACAGAGGGCGGGATCAAAATTCCCAGCGTCCCACCAGCCGCCAATGCACCCGTCGCCAAACGGCCCGAATACCCGTAGCGTTTCAGCTCAGGCAGCGCCACCTGCCCCATCGTTGCAGCCGTCGCCAGTGACGACCCACAGATCGAGCCGAACCCAGCACATGCCCCAATCGCAGACATCGCAACACCGCCGCGCAGATGCCCAAGCCATGCTTCTGCCGCCTTAAACAAATCGCGCGACATGCCACTGATCGTGGCAAACTGACCCATCAACAGGAACAGCGGAATGATCGAAAACGAATAATTCGCGAAGGTGCCAAATGTCAGGTTCTTCAGCTGCGCCAAGGTCATGTTCGGCGTGCCCGTCACCAGCCACGTCCCGCAAAACCCGATCAGCGCCATCGCAGGGCCGATAGGCACGCGCAGGAACAACAGAACCAACAGCGCGGGAAACGACCACAACCCAATTTCAAAATTGCTCATGACGCACCCCCAAAGGATCGCAACGATCGAAGCACGCAGAACACCGAAACAATCGTGAATACCGCCATGCCCAGAACACCCGCGCCGTAGGCCTGCCAGATCGGGAATTGCAAAATGAACGTCGTCTCGCCGTAGCTTTGTTTGTCGAGCATACCGAGCCACAACCGATAGCCAACAATCACGGCAATCGCCAACAACAACAGATCAGACGCCAAATCGGAGACCAGATTTTGCCACCGCGCCATCGCAGCCTCGAACAGATCGACCCGCGCATGACCCTTGGCATATTGTGCCCAAGGCAAGAATGCGAAAATGGCAAAACCAACGCCCAGTTCGACCAATTCATAATCGCCCTTAACTTGGTTCAACCCCACAAAAGTAAGGGACCGCCCGATGATGCTGACGCAAGTTATTGCGATCAGCAAGATCAGGACGATCCCCCCTAAAATGGCCATTGCCCGCGCCAAAATGCCGACAGTTTTGTCCAAAACGTCAAACACTGTCAGCCCTCCGCCGCGCGCTTTGTCTTAACCGCCGTTCGCCGCGATCAGTTCTTTGGCCCGTGCGATCAACGCTTTACCGTCGATGCCTTTGCCTTCCATTTCTGCGATCCAAGCATCCACAACAGGTTGTGATGCTGCTTTCCAGCGCGCAACCTCTGCTTCGTCCAGAACAGTGATGTCATTGCCAGCTTTCACCGCAATCCCACGACCGGGTGCATCTGCTGCCAGCATCTCTTCGGCTGCCAATTTCGTCAACGCCATGCCACTGTTTGCATCCAAGGCCGCTTTCAAATCATCTGGTAGGCTGTTGTATTTGTCGATGTTCATCACAGCCACAATCGCCGCCGTGTACAACGCTTCTTTGCCAGAAAACTCAGTGTGTTTGCCCACCAATTCAGTCAGGCGGATCGCGGGCGTCACTTCCCACGGGATCACTGTGCCGTCGATCACTTTCTTAGACAGCGCCTCTGGAATTGCGGGCAACGGCATACCAACCGCAGTTGCGCCCAATTCGCCCAGAAGGTTGTTGATCATACGGGTCGGACCGCGCAATTTCAGGCCCTGCATGTCTTCCAACTTCGAAACACCACCGCCAGTGTGGATCACACCAGGCCCGTGAACCCACGCCCCCAGAACCTTAACGCGGTTGTATTCGCTGTCTTGGAAATCTTCCTCAACCATCTGCTGAAATGCCATCGACGTTGCAACCGAATCCGTCATCATAAACGGCAGCTCAAACACCTCGGTGCGTGGGAAACGGCCAGGCGTATAGCCCACAACCGTCATGATAATATCCGCAACACCGTCTTGTGCTTGGTCCATCAACTGTGGTGGGCGCCCACCAAGTGCCATCGCATCAAAATGTTCGATTTTCAAACGACCACCCGTGGCTTCTTCAATCTTGGCGCCCCAAGGTTTCAGAACCGCCTTTGGAACAGTGGCAGGGGGTGGCAGAAATTGGTGCAGCCGAAGCGTTACTTCTTGCGCCACAGTTGGCACAGCCGTCATCGTCGTGATCATTGCGGCTGCAATACCTGCAGCGGCCATTTTGAACTTTGCTGAAAATGTCATTGGAATCTCCCTTTTTCGGCGGCACAGCCGCGCATGGAAGATGTTTGATTATTTATTTAACAAGTTCAACCAATAGTTTTCAACAATCGCGCCCTAATCCAAAGTCGCCCAAAATGCCTTTGCCTTTTTGATCATCGCATCTTGGCCCTGTTCGAACTTTTTACCACCAACGGGTTGGGCAAACATATACAGCTTGTGGTCGTAAATACGCCAAACTTCGGGGTCCGCAGGCACTAGCTTTTTGAACGATGCAGCCCGTGTGCAATACCCGCCAAATTGCGGTGCGTAACCTTCTGGGTTCGCACTAAACAAATCCGCGTCCTCTTGTGATGCAAACCGCCACGTCGCCCCGCGCCAATTGACCGCAAAAACTTCGGACCCTCGTGTCGCTGCGTTCTTTACGAAATATGCAGTGGTGTCATAACCCCGAATAGCCGCGCCCGTTGCGCCGTCTTTTGCGATACGCCCCGTTGCAAAAACAGGCAGCGCCAACGAAACGCCACCAACAAAAACAGAGGCCACCAAAACAGCGCGCCGAGTCGGTGTGAAAGTTTTAGATTTGGACATAAAGGCCTCCGTTCAATTTTTCATAAACTTAGCGGCCACAACGCGCCCGCGCCAATCACATTCGCGTGGCGCAATTTATTGATAATCGCGCGGCCGCAAACCGTGGCGCGCCAAACGATCATACAGCGTTTTTCGGGGCAAGCCCAAAGCTGCTGCCGTTTGCGTGGCTTTGCCTTTGAACCGACGCAAACTCTCTTCTAAAACTGTGCGTTCAAAATCGTCGACTTGGTCAGCCAGTGTCTTGCTGATTTGCGAATGCGCTTCCAGAAAATCATTG
The DNA here is from genome assembly GCA_018607905.1 of Paracoccaceae bacterium. Classification (GTDB taxonomy): domain Bacteria; phylum Pseudomonadota; class Alphaproteobacteria; order Rhodobacterales; family Rhodobacteraceae; genus Amylibacter. The sequence continues at coordinate 6,486 of JABBAP010000027.1, forward strand.
GCAAACCTGCGCAATTCCAACAAGTTTTCCGCCCAATCACGCGCCTCCAAATCTCGCAGCACCTCTGACGAAACGCTTGGCATCTCCAAGTTTCTGTTGCGCACGGCTTGGCGTAAAACTGCCTCGAACATCGCACCGATATCCCCCCGGCGATCCGCAAAACTCGGGATCGCCACGTGAACACACTCCAGCGCATCCAACGCCGCAACAGGGCGCATCGCCGAGGCAATCAAACGCACGTCATCCCGCCCCCGCACAGCATCCAAAACACAACTAACTTGGCGGGGCGTCGCTTCGTCAAAGGAGCGAACCGACAAATCAACCGCCCCACTTTCAATCGTAAAACTCTGGGGGTCAGTTTCAGGTGCGCGCACAATCTGAAACCGTTCTCGCCCTTCAGACAACGTAAAAATCGTGTGCGCTGCCAGCCGTTTACCGACACCAATCGCGCCGGTCAGCATCACATTCTGGCCTGTATCCGCCGCTGCCCGCAGATCGCTGCGCAGCTGTTTGCTAGCTGCACTTTCCCCTTGAAAATTCATCGACGCGGGGTCACTGCGCTGCATTTTTCGTTCTATCCTGCGCGCGCGCAAAACCAGTTCGCGGTGCGACAATGCGCGGTTCAAAACGCCCAGCAAATGCGACGTTTCGCAGGGCTTTTCCAGAAAATCATAGGCCCCTTCTTTCATCGCGCGAATGGCCATCGGCACATCGCCTTCGCCTGTTAACATCACCACGGGCAGATCAGGATCAATCCCCTGCGCCAGTGCCAAAATATCGAACCCGTCTTTCTGAGGCATCCGAATATCCGTCAGCACGACGCCTGCAAAATTGGCCCGAATGGTGCGCCGTGCCTGCACGTAATGCGCGGTTGAAATCACACTTATCCCCTCCAAATCGAGCATTTGTGCCAAGGAAGCGCGCAACGCATCGTCGTCTTCGATCAAAAGAACCTGCCGCGTCATGGTGCGGCCCTCAACTCAACACAAAACTCTGCACCTTTGTCCAAGTTGCGACAGCTCAACGTCCCGCCAAAACTGCCGATAATTCCAAAAGATATCGACAGCCCAAGCCCCAACCCCTTGGACGCGCCCACATCCTTGGTCGTGTAAAACGGCTCAAAAACACGACCAGGTTCGCGCAACCCGGTCCCGGTATCCGCCACGAAGATCCGCACGACTTCGCCACCATTCTCCACCCACAGGCGCAACACTTTTTGCGGCGCATCCGCCATCGCATCCACCGCGTTGCCGATCAAGTTAACCAAGACTTGTTGCAACCGCACAGGCCCGCCCATCACCATCAACGGCCCAGCGATCGGCGTATTTTCCAGCATCACATCACCGTCGCGCAGCCGTTGTTCTGTAAGCCGGATCGCATCGCCAAGCACCACATTCAAATCCACGGGTTCGGGCACTTCGACCTCATTGCGCGCAAATCCCCGCAGGTTTTTAATGATCCGATTTATCCGTTCCACCTGCTGGGTGATCATCCCAAGGTTCTCCGATGCCTCAGCTAACCGATCCCGCTCAATCAATTTCACACTGTTCGCCGCAAAATTGCGAATGGCGGCCAGCGGTTGGTTCACCTCGTGGCTGATCCCCGCAGACATTTGGCCCAGCGCCGTCAACTTGCCAGCCTGCACCAACTGATCCTGCGCCGCGCGCAATTGCGCTGTGCGCTCTTCAACCCGCGCTTCCAGCCGCGCATTGGCCTGCGCCTCTACTTGCAAACGATCCGAAAGCCGACGACGACGTTGGTTCAACGCAACCAGAACCGCCCCGATCAACGCCAACAAAGCAACCGCAAGGTACGCCGAAATTCGCGCATTTGCCGCCGCAGTTTTGGTATCCAGAAACAACTTCGCCGTCAGCCCTAACCGCGGAATAAATTCCGATAGAACCAACGCCCGTTCAGGCATCACTGACCCTGCGCCAAAATTGAAAATAGGCGCGCCAAACCAATCGGATCGCGCATATTTTGCGAATGGTTTCACCTCCCCGCGCGGAAACAATCGCGCGGCCTCCTCGCGCATGCCATCCGCGCCATCACGCGTTAAAACCAACTCCACACGGTTGGTCACAAACACCACATCGAACTCATCCTCAAAGACCAAAACGGCCTCGTCCACTTCCCATTCAAATTCCAACTGCGCCACATCGGCGCGTACTACAACCACGCCCACGGGTGGTGCTTGGCCATCAATGACACCGCGCGCAAAAAAGAAATCTCGCCCCCGATCTCTCGGCTCGAACGCATGATCATATCCCAAGCCACCTTTCAACGCGCGCTGAACATAATTCGCCCCTGCCAAATTTTGCCCAACAGCAGAAAACGGGTCTTCGAAGTTTGACGCAGCAACCACTAGCCCTTGTCGATCCAGAACCAAAATCTCCTCTGCGCCCACCGTCAAAGCCGTGTTCACCAGATAGGCATTCGCCGCGTCCACACTGATCGCGCCGTTCAATGCACCCACAACAATGGGATGACGCACCAACAGATTTGGCAGCTGTTGAAAGCTCTCCAATTGTCCCAGCAACCGATCAGCGGCCTGTTCCAACTGCACGTTTCCTGTGCGCTGTAACTGGTTTAAATTCGCGCGGTAAGCTAAGGCGTAAACGCCCAGCGCGACCACCGAAGCGACACCTAAGAACACCAAAAAAGGCAGTAACCGTTTCACAAAATCGCATCCGATCCTTGCGCGAATCTGCGCTGCTCCATTCTGTGCACCGTGAAATAAAGCACAAGGCAAACTGTCCGAAATTTCGCACAAATCGCTCCGCCTTCAAAAGGGCGGTAAATTTTCCGTTATCTTTCAATCCCTTGCCCATCGGCCAAAAAACACTTTGCACTAAACCCCAGCTTGCGATGATTTAATGTCAGTCGGACCACGATCCGCAAATCCACTGGGAGAGAATTATGAAATCATTTTTGAAAGCCGCCTGCATCAGCGCAGTCGCATTTGTACCATCCATCGCCGCCGCATCTTGTGAAGACGGCGAAGTCGTAGTGAAATTCGCGCACGTCACCAACACGGACAAGCACCCAAAGGGCATCGCGGCCACATTGTTGGAACAGCGCGTGAACGACGAAATGAACGGCAAAATGTGCATGGAGGTCTTCCCGAACTCCACTTTGTACGATGACAACAAAGTCCTAGAGGCAATGCTGCAAGGCGATGTTCAACTGGCCGCGCCGTCGCTTTCCAAGTTTGAAAAATTCACCAAACAGTTCCGCATTTTTGACCTTCCGTTCATGTTCAACGACATCAACGCGGTTGACGCTTTCCAAAACTCTGACACGGGTCAGGCGATGAAAGATTCCATGCAAAAACGTGGTCTTCAGGGCCTCGCGTTTTGGCACAACGGCATGAAACAAATGTCTGCAAACGTGCCATTGGTTTCGCCAACAGATGCAAACGGTTTGAAATTCCGCGTGCAATCCTCTGACGTTCTGGTTGCCCAAATGGAAGCCATCGGCGGTTCCCCGCAAAAGATGAAATTTGCCGAAGTTTACGGCGCTTTGCAAACAGGCGTTGTTGATGGTCAAGAAAACACTTGGTCCAACATCTACGGCAAAAAATTCTTCGAAGTCCAAGACGGCGTCACAGAAACCAACCACGGCATCATCGACTATCTTTTGGTGACATCCGTTGATTGGCTCGATGGATTGGAAGCAGACACACGCGACCAATTCATGACAATCGTGGCCGAAGTAACGCAAGCGCGTAACGGCGAATCCACAGCCGTGAACGCAGGCGCAAAACAAGCCATCATTGATGCAGGCGGCACCGTGCGCCAACTGACAGCCGAACAACGCGCAGAATGGGTTACAACCATGAAGCCAGTTTGGTCCAAGTTTGAAGGCGACGTAGGTGCAGAAAACATCGCCGCTGCGCAAAAAATCAACGCGATGACCAACTAAGTCAGTTGATCTAAAATCTGGGCGAGCCTGCAACGGCTCGCCCTATTTTTACGGGGCATTTGCAAATGGCACACCAGATAAAATCACCAACGGATCGGTTTGAGGAAACGCTCATCGCGCTTATCCTCGGCTCCATGACCCTTGTGACATTTGCCAACGTCGTCGCCCGTTACGGGTTCAATTCCAACATCCTCTGGGCGGTTGAATTTACCGTTTTCCTGTTCGCGTGGATGGTTCTTCTTGGTGCATCTTACGCCGTGAAAATCGGCGCGCACATCGGTGTTGATGCGATCCTCAACCTCGTCTCGCCCGGTGTTCGCAAGGTCATGAGCCTGATCGCGGTCTGTGTTTGCATCGCCTTCTCGTTGCTCCTGCTCAAAGGATCATGGGATTACTGGGCCAATTTCGCCAACCTTCCCGGCACCGAGGGCCGTTGGTTCCCCACAGGGTTCGAGGATAAATTTCGCGGCAAAGCATGGTACGAAACCGACGACATCCCCATGCCCGCAATCCTCAGTTGGATGGAAGGCGCGTTCAATGATGGCGACGAATACGAAAAATTGCCCCGCCTGATCCCCTACATGATTATGCCCATATCAATGGCCCTGCTGGTGTTCCGTTTTATTCAAGCCGCCTTTCGATTGCTGCGCGGTGACATCACCATGATCATCGTCAGCCACGAAGCTGAAGATCAAATCGAAGACGCCGCGCAATACGTGAAGGATAACGCATAATGGAAGTCATCCTCCTATTCGCGATGGTCGTCGGCCTGTTGATGATCGGCGTTCCCATCGCTGTTTCGCTCGGTTTTTCCTCCGTCCTATTCCTGCTATGGTTCTCGGATTCCTCGCTCGCATCGGTCGCGCAAACCCTGTTTAACGCGTTTGAGGGCCACTACACCCTCCTCGCTATCCCGTTCTTCATCCTCGCCAGCAGTTTCATGTCAACAGGTGGCGTCGCACGCAGGATCATCAACTTTTCTATCGCTTGCGTCGGCCATTTCCACGGCGGCCTTGCTATCGCGGGCGTCTTCGCGTGCATGCTGTTCGCTGCCCTTTCGGGATCGTCCCCCGCCACCGTGGTTGCCATCGGCTCCATCGTCATCGCGGGCATGCGCCAAGTCGGCTACACCAAAGAATTCGCCGCGGGTGTAATCTGTAACGCAGGCACGCTCGGCATCCTCATCCCACCTTCCATCGTGATGGTCGTCTACGCCGCCGCGGTCGAGGTATCGGTCGGCCGCATGTTCCTCGCAGGGGTCATCCCGGGCCTGCTCGCTGGGCTTATGCTGATGGTCGCGATCTATGTTATCGCCCGCATCAAAGACATGCCCAAAGGCGTGCGCGCATCTTGGGGCGAACGCCTTAGAACAGGGCTCGAAGCAGGCTGGGGATTGTTCCTTATCGTCATTATTCTTGGCGGCATTTACGGCGGTATCTTCACCCCAACCGAGGCCGCAGCCGTCGCCGCCCTCTATGCTTGGGCCATCGCCAGCTTCGTTTACAAAGATATGGGCCCATTCAAAGCCACCCCTGCCAAAGCAGGCAGCGCCGCCGCGATCCTCACCCTTGGCACGGCCCTCCTTGCGGTGCCTTTCTGGTTCTTCATGGAACCAAAAGCCGCCCTCGCCCTTGGCTTCATCATGGCGATCGGCCTGTCGTTTTACATCGCGCGCTCCAACAACACATCCATCGCACCAACAGACCTCGCCAGCGACCTCATCCGCATGCCAATTGCCTTTTGGCACCGCGATACCGTCGATACTTTGTTCGAGGCAGGCAAACTCACCGTCACGTTGCTGTTCGTCATCGCCAATGCGCTGATCCTGAAACACGTCCTTACCGACGAACAAATCCCGCAACAAATAACAGAAGCCATGCTTGCCGCAGGCCTTGGCCCCATCGCATTCCTGATCGTGGTCAACGTGATCCTGCTCATCGGCGGGCAATTCATGGAACCATCAGGCCTGCTGGTGATTGTCGCACCGCTGGTGTTCCCCATCGCTATCCAACTCGGTATCGACCCGATCCATCTTGGCATCATCATGGTCGTGAACATGGAAATCGGCATGATCACCCCGCCGGTCGGCCTCAACCTGTTTGTCACCTCGGGCGTCGCAGGCATGCCGATGATGGCCGTGGTCAAAGCCGCACTTCCTTTCCTCGCCGTGCTCTTTGTGTTCCTGATAATGATCACCTACATCCCGATCATCTCAACCTTCTTGCCCAACCTTGTGATGGGCCCAGAAATCATCACCAAGTAACGCCAAGACATCCTTGCGATACACGAACCCAAACCGTAAACCTCCTGCATCAACAGGAGGCTTACGTGTCTAAAATCATCGAAGAATTCATCGCCCACCTTGCGCCGCGTGTCACGGGTACGCTGCAAGGCACCGCCAAGCTGGTGATCACCGATGAAGGCAGCATCATGCTGTCCGATCAAGGCGCGATTGAAGGCGACGGCACCGCTGACGTGACCCTGAAAGCATCCGAAAAAGTGTTCCGCAATATCCTCGATGGCAGCCAGAACCCTGCGATGGCGTTTGTGTCTGGTAAGCTGAAAGTGGACGGTTCCAACATGCGCGCGCTGAAAGTGTCGGAAATCCTCACTTCGGACTAAACACCGCGATTTTTGTGATTCGCCCCGCCAGTCAAGCAAAAATATGGCGAAAATAATGCTAGGCTTGTAAATATAAACACACTAAAGTCGGTCGCTACTTGATTCCAAATGTGGCGAAAACTGACCTAAATGATCCTAAATTTCGGCTCCATAAACCTCGATCTTGTGTACCGCGTGGCATCCCTGCCAACGCCCGGCGAAACGCTGGCCAGCACGAGTTACGAGAAATATTTGGGCGGCAAAGGTGTGAACCAATCCATCGCCGCACAACGCTGTGGCGCAGACGTTCTGCACATCGGTTGCGTTGGACCAGACGGCGAATGGCTGCGCGAACAAATCGTTGAATTTGGTCTGTCCCTTGAAGGCGTGAAAACCGTGCCCGATCACACGGGGCACGCGGTCATTTTTGTGGCCGACAGCGCGGAAAACCAGATCGTCCTATTTGGCGGTTCAAACCAAGCCTTCACCACCGATCAAATCGAGACCGCGTTGAAAAAGGCAAACCCAAAAACCGATTGGGTTATCTGTCAGAACGAAACCAACCTAGTGCATGAATTGGCCCAATCCGCAAAATCCAAAAACCTGCGCGTCGCCTATTCCGCCGCCCCGTTTGAGGCAGAGCACGCCATCCCCATGCTTGATCACATCGACCTTCTCGCAGTGAACGAGGTCGAAGCCGCCGCGCTCCAAGCCGCACTTGGCAAAGATCCACGCGACATTGGCTTGCGGTACTTGCTGGTCACAAAAGGGGCAGAGGGCGCAGATTTGCACACACACCACGAAACCATCCACCAACCCAGTTTCAAGGTTTCGCCCCAAGACACAACTGGCGCAGGCGACACATTTCTTGGCGCGTTCATGGCCGAATTTACCCTGTCAAACAGCCCCGCCAAAGCCTTGCGTTTTGCCGCCGCTGCCTCTGCAATTCAAGTCACGCGCGCGGGTGCTGCCCCTGCGATCCCGCTGCGCGACGAAGTGCTGACCTTTTTGAAAGAACACGCATGACCCACAAGATCATCATCGACACAGACCCCGGCATCGACGATGCAATGGCGATCTTTTACGCGGCCCTGCACCCCGAAATCGACATCGTCGGCATGACGGGCGTGTTCGGCAACGTCACCGCCGATATCGCCACGCGCAACGCAATCGTGCTGGCCGAACGCTGCAAACAAACCATCCCCGTTGCCAAAGGCGCGAACACCCCGCTGGTGATGGCGCCAAACGGCGTCTCCGATTATGTGCACGGGGTCGAAGGCTTTGGCACGATGGCGGCGCAACCCATCACGGGCAAACCCCTTGATGAACCTGCGCATGAATTTATCTGCCGCATGATCAACGAAAACCCGGGTGAAATCACGCTTTGCCCGATCGGCCCGCTGACCAATATCGCGCGGGCTTTGCAACACGATCCGTCTATCGCGGCGAAAACCAAAGCGGTGTTCATCATGGGCGGCGGCCTTGATTTGGGCAACGTCACGGACTTTGCTGAGGCCAACATTTGGAACGATCCGCACGCCGCAGATATCGTTTTTGCCGCCAACTGGCCCATCACGATGGTCGGCCTTGATGTCACCACACAAGTCCAATGCACCCCCGCCGATTTTGAACGGCTCGCCAAATCCACACCTGTTTTGGGCGGCTTTTTGAACGAGGCCGTGCAATTCTACTTTGATTTCTACGCCTCTCATTACGGCGAGCGGGGTTGCCACATGCATGACCCTTCGGCAATCATCGCAATCACCGATCCGCAGTATTTTACCATTGAAACCCACGCCCTAGAGGTTATCGTGGACGGCGCTCGCATTGGTCAGACCACACGGTCTGCCGATCCTTCTCGACCAAAACACAAGGTCCCGATGGGCGTCGATGCCGAAGGTGTGAAACAACGGTTTTTATCCATGATCGAAACTGGTTTTTAAAGGAGACTGAAATGACTGAATTTTCCGTACTCGCCGTCAGCCCATCTGACCCTGACGCGCCTGCGAAATTTGCAAAATCCCTGCGCGAAACAGGCTTTGCCGTGATCAAAGACCACGACATCGACATGAATGAAATCAGCGCCATGTACGATGTGTGGCAACCCTATTTCGCCTCCGATGCGAAAGACGGCGACGCCACAGATATGGGCGATCCATCAGGGTATTTCGGCTATAAATCCGAAAACGCCAAAGGGGCTGCGCAAAAAGACCTCAAGGAATTTTACCACGTCTATCAAAAGAACAAACTGCCAGACGGTGTTTCTGATGTGACCAAGAATTTCCATTCTAAAATGGTTGATATGGGCGCGATGCTGCTGGATTGGCTTGATCAAGCGACCCCAGACGACGTGAAATCTCAACTCACCATGCCCTTCAAAGACATGGTAAAAGACAGCGAAAGCAATCTTCTGCGTGTTCTGCACTATCCGCCTCTGCCAGATGAAGTGCAGCCAGGCGAAGTTCGCGCGGCGGCCCACGGTGACATCAACCTGATCACACTGCTGGTCACTGGATCCGAACCAGGCCTGCAAGCCCAAGACGTGAACGGCGATTGGCATGACATTCCGTGTGGAACAGGCTATATCAATGTGAACGCGGGTGACATGCTGGAACGCGCGTCCCGCAACCACTATCCATCGACCATTCACCGCGTGGTGAATCCACCCGCACAGGAAAACAAATCCCGCTACTCCCTACCGTTGTTCATGCACCCCCGACCCGAGGTTCAGCTTGACCATCAAACAGCAGGAGAGTTTCTGGAAGAGAGATTAAGAGAGATCGGTCAACGCGGGTAATCGCGTGCGCCGTTAAAAAGCAAGGCACCGCTGCGGTGCCATCAACTAGGAGAAACCCATGAAAAAAGTATTCACAACCCTGCTCGCAGGCGCGTTCACAGCTGTCGCTGGCTTCGCACTTGCAGACGGCCACGGCTTTAAGCCAGCGGTCATCTACGATATGGGCGGCAAATTCGACAAATCCTTCAATGAGGGCGTTTACAACGGCATCAAAAAGTTTTCCGAAGAAACTGGCGTCGAAGTGATGGAATTCGAAGTAACGAATGAAGCACAGCGTCAACAAGCCATGGAAAAAATGGTTCAGCGCGGCGCGACTGTTGTTCTGGGTGTGGGCTTTGCTCAGGCTGATGCAATCTCCGCTGTTGCAGCTGCAAACCCTGACGTGAAATTCTCGATTATCGACGTGTCATGGTTGGATCACCCGAACCTGCGCCAGTACGGCTTTAAAGAGCAAGAAGGCTCCTACCTCGTTGGTATGGCTGCTGCGATGGCGTCCAAAACTGGCAAAGTTGGCTTTGTTGGCGGCATGGACATCCCTCTGATCCGCGCATTTGGTTGCGGCTATGAACAGGGTGTTAAAGCGGTAAATGCTGATGCAGAAGTTCTGCAAAACATGACAGGCACAACACCTGCTGCGTGGAATGACCCAACTAAGGGTGCTGAGCTCACACAAGCCCAAATCGACCGTGGCGCAGACGTTGTTTATGCCGCTGCTGGTGCAACTGGCGTTGGCGTTTTGCAAGCTGCAACTGATGCTGGCAAATTGTCCATCGGCGTTGATTCAAACCAAAACCACATCCACCCGGGTTCTGTTCTAACGTCCATGCTGAAACGCGTTGACGTTGCAGCATACGACACCATGAAAGACGCAATGTCTGGTGATTTTGAAACTGGCGTTCGTATCTTGGGCGTTAAAGAAGGTGGCGTTGGCTGGGCATTGGACGAAAACAATGCAGCCCTGATCACTCCAGAAATGAAAGCCGCTATCGACGCTGCTTCTGCAAAAATCTCTTCTGGCGAAATCATGGTTCACGACTACCGTTCAGACAACACCTGCAAAATGTAAGCAGGCGTTTGCCAAACACCGGGGGCAGCTTTCGGGCTGCCTTCACCCTCCCAAAACAGTTTTCGTTTTGGTTCCCACGGGGAACCCAATCGTAAGCTGGGCATAGACCCACAAAACACCTTCAACAGGGTGAGGGATGGAAATGACTTACGCACTCGAACTTAAAGACGTGTCCAAATCCTTTGGCCTTGTCCATGCGAACAAAGACATTGATCTGGCCGTTTCGCCCGGCTCCATTCACGGCATCATCGGTGAAAATGGCGCGGGCAAATCCACCCTGATGAACATCATCTACGGCATGCACCGCGCCGACAAAGGCACCATTTCGTTCAACGGCCAACAGGTCGATGTGCGCTCCTCCGCCGACGCGATTGAACACGGCATCGGTATGGTCCACCAACACTTTATGCTGGTCCCAACATTCTCGGTTCTTGAAAACGTCATGCTCGGATCAGAAGGCGGTCTTACCCTATCCGAAGGGCGCGCAACCGCGCTCGAACGCCTCACGCACCTGTCCACAACCTACAATCTAGAGGTCGATCCACACGCCCTCGTCTCCGACCTCAATGTCGGCCAACGCCAGCGCGTGGAAATCATTAAAGCCCTCAAAGGCGGCGCCAAAGTCCTCATCCTCGATGAACCCACAGGCGTGCTCACCCCGCAAGAAGCAGACCAGCTTTTTGAAATTCTCAAAGTCCTGCGCGATGACGGCGTTTCCGTCCTGTTGATCACCCACAAACTGACCGAGATCATGGACATCACCGACACCGTTTCCATCATGCGCCAAGGTGAAATGGTCGGACATCGCAAAACCTCTGAAACATCCCCCCAAGACCTCGCCGAACTGATGGTTGGCCGCGAAGTCCTGCTCGAAGTAACCCGCACCCCCGCCACACCCGCCGAAGTTCGCTTCTCCGCCAAAAATCTCGGCTACACAAACTCCCAAGGCGTAGTCGAGTTAGAAGACATCAACTTTGAGGTCCGCGCAGGCGAAATCCTCGGTGTTGCTGGCGTCTCGGGCAACGGCCAAACTCAACTGATGGAAACCCTCGCAGGCATGCTGCCCCTCACCACTGGCGTGATCAACATTCTGGGCACCGAAGTCACCTCTGCGGATGCAACCAGCCCCCGCATCATCCGCGATCTTGGCGTGGGTCACATCCCCGAAGACCGCCACACCCACGGCCTAATCCTCGATTTCGAAGCCCGCGAAAACATGATCCTCGGCTTTCACGACAGCGAACTGGCGGGCAGCGGCAAACTGTTTGATTATTCGGCGATCCAACAAAATTGCGAAGACAAAATGGCCCATTTCGATGTGCGCCCTTCAAACCCCCGTCTTAGCGCGAAAAACTTTTCGGGTGGCAATCAACAGAAAATCGTCATCGCGCGCGAATTTTCCGCCAACCCAGGTGTGCTGCTGGTCGGCCAGCCCACACGCGGCGTTGATGTCGGCGCAATCGAATTTATCCATAAACAACTGCTAGAACTGCGCGACGCAGGCTGCGCGATCCTGTTGGTTTCCGTGGAACTCGACGAAGTCATGTCGCTCGCGGATCGCATCATGGTGCTGTGCGATGGTCAAAACGTCGGCATCATCGACGCCGAAAAAGCAGACAGATCAACCCTAGGCCTGATGATGGCCGGTCAAAAAGCAGAGGCCGCCACATGAGCAAGCCAACCCCACCCCTCCCGCGTTGGGCCGATATTGTCCTCCTCCCGCTGATCAATCTGCTCGCCGCACTGGTCCTGTGTGGTCTCGTCATCTTCGCCATCGGTGAAAACCCGTTTGCCGCGCTCAAAGTCATGATCAACGGCGCGTTCGTCTACCAAGGCGCACTCGGTTACACCCTGTTTTACACCACAAGCTTCATCTTCACGGGCCTCGCCGTTGCCATCGCCTTTCACGCCAGATTGTTCAACATCGGCGCCGAAGGCCAAGCCTCCCTCGGCGGTCTCGGCGCGACACTCGTCGCCTTCGCAATGGCCCCCATCCCTGGCATAATCGCCCTCCCCCTCGCCATAGGCAGCGCGGCCCTGTTTGGCGCAGCATGGGGCATCGTACCGGGATATTTACAGGCAAAACGCGGCTCCCACATCGTGATCACCACAATCATGTTCAACTTCATCGCTGCCGCTCTCCTCGTTTGGCTGCTGGCAGGCATGATGCTCGAACCGGGTCAATTTTCGCCACAATCGAGCCTGCTGCCCGAGCAAACTTGGCTTCCAAAAATCCACGAAATGCTCGGCTGGATCGGCCTAAAAACCACCGCCACGCCTCTCAACGCCAGCTTCCTCATCGCGCTATGTGCTTGCCTGTTCTTTTGGGTCCTCGTCTGGCGCTCGCGCCTTGGCTACGAAATCCGCACGGTTGGTCAAAACCAAGAGGCCGCCCATTATTCAGGCATCAACGTCGCGCGCGTCATCATCATCACCATGGCCATTTCTGGCGCATTTGCGGGCCTTATGGCAATCAACCAAATCCAAGGCGTGTCGCATAAACTCATCCTCGGCTTCACCGCTGGCTACGGCTTTACAGGCATCGCCGTCGCGCTGATGGGCCGCAACCACCCCGTCGGCATTTTCCTCGCCGCGCTGCTATTTGGCGCACTAGTCCAAGGCGGCACTGAGTTGGACTTTGAATTCACCGTTATCACCCGCGAAATGGTGCTGCTGATCCAAGGCATGATCATCCTGTTCTCAGGCGCGCTCGCCTACATGTTCAACCCGCCGCTCGCCCGATTACTGGCGCGAATATTCGGCACAAAGGAGGACGCAAATGCTTGATTTCCTCTACCAAACCCTCCTTGCATTTGATGCAACTCTGCGCATCGCAACACCGCTCATGCTCTGCGCAATGGCTGGCATTTTCTCCGAACGCTCTGGCATCGTAGATATCTCGCTAGAAGGCAAACTCTTGTCAGGCGCATTCGTCGCCGCCACCGTTGCCGCGCTCACTGGCTCAGCTTGGCTTGGCCTTGGTTGCGCGATCCTTGCAGGCATCACCATGTCGCTCATCCACGGGTTCGCCTGCATCACCCACAAGGGAGATCAAGTCGTCTCTGGCGTCGCCATCAACATCCTCGCCAGCGGCCTGACCATCGTTCTGGGCATCGCCCTGTTCAAACGCGGCGGCCAAACACCGAGCCTACCAAAAGAGGATCGCTTCACCCCAATCGAGTGGTGGGGCGTTGAAATGATGGACAGCGTCCCCGTGCTCGGCAGTATCTATCGACAACTCATTTCAGGCCACAACATGCTGGTCTACGTTGCACTCCTCTGCGTGCCGCTCACCGCATTTATCCTGTACAAAACACGCTTTGGCCTGCGCCTTCGCGCTGTCGGCGAGGTCCCCCAAGCGGTTGATTCCGCTGGTATCTCGGTCACGTGGCTGCGCTACCGCGCCCTTATTCTTGGCGGCGCACTCTGCGGTATCGCAGGCGCATATCTGTCCATCGCCCAAGGCGGCAACTTCGTAAAAGAAATGTCAGCGGGCAAAGGTTACATCGCGCTCGCCGCCGTAATTTTCGGCAACTGGAAACCTTTCACCGCATTCTTCGCCTGCCTCATGTTTGGCTTCCTAGACGCGGTAACCGCGCGGCTCGAGGGCTACGAGCTCTTCCTCATCGGCGAAATCCCCAGCCAGCTGATGCAGGCAATCCCCTACATCCTCACCGTGCTCCTGCTCGCGGGATTCATCGGCAAACCGAGGCCACCCGCCGCAATCGGCCAGCCCTATCACAAATAGATGCGCCGTTTCCTAATCGCCGCAGTCATTCCCGTTGGATTAATCGCAGGCTATTTTGGCATGGCAAATTTGAACACACCCACGGACCGCCCATTGGCAGCCCTAAACCTGTTCAAAAGGTTTTGCGTGCCCTTGGCACAAGGCCGCACGATCCCCATTCCGCCCCAGTTTGAAGACATATCAAGCCTGCCAAATGAAACACGCTGGGCCGAGTCCAAAAGCGCGATTGAATTAACCCGGCATTCCAATGGATGCAGCGTCTCGGACCAATTGTTGCACTTCACACCGACAGAACGCGCGGCATTCCAAACCAAAGCAGCCGCGATGGTTCAAGCCGCTTTCCCTGCTCTAGAGCTCGATGTAAATCACAGCGGCGGGTCTTGGGATCATTTCACATCTTGGGCGCAATATCCAAAAAATGATCCACGACATTGGGCCGTTTTGCTTGTTCGATTTTCCTCCGTGGGTGACGACGCCACAACCTCCCTAAGCTTGGCACTTCCCCGAAAATAGCAGCGGCCTACCCCATCCGCGCGCGCGTCTTTTCATCCACCAATCCACGCAAAACACCCAGAACAGGATGCCCATCCATCCACTTCTGCCCATACTCCAGATTGAACCCGTAATCGAAATCGCTCGGGTTCTTGCCCTGCGTATGCTGCAAAATCGTCTCTAACTTATCCAGCCCCTTGATCACCTTCGCTTCATCCGACGTGGCCCCATCATATTCATCTAACAACGCCAAAAATCCCGCGCTCAAATCCCCATCCAATCCTCCCATCAGCTCAACAAAATCTGCACGCTCCTCACCACTTTTATCGCCCACCTGCTCTGTCGCAGGGATGTCGCCAGACACCGCTTCGCCCAAATCATGCAACACGGCCATCTTCAGCAACTTGGCCATATCCAACCCTGTCAACTGATCCTCAAACACCAAAACCCACAAACACAACCGCCAGGTATGGCTTGCCGTATCCTCGCGCCGTCCCTCCGCGGTAAACCCAGATCGGAACGTGTCCTTCAACGCCTCCGCCCGCTCCAAAAATGCCACCCGTTCGCGTGCCTCGTGCAAATCCATTCCAACCTACCGTTTCTTTTGTCCAAAATACTCATCGCCAACACCCGTTGCCGCGCACTCCGCTTCAGTCTAATCTGCACCAAAACCCAAAGGCCAGCCCGATGACCCTGACAGACGCACAAATCCAATCCCTAAAATCCGAAGCCAAAGCCGCGATGGAACAGGCCCACGCGCCCTATTCCAACTTCACCGTTGGCGCGGCAATCCTGATGGAAGGTGGCACAATCATTCGTGGTGCCAACATCGAAAACGCCAGCTTTGGCGCAACAATCTGCGCTGAACGCAGCGCCATCGCCTCCGCCCTCTCGCAAGGGCATCGCGGCATCAAAGCCATCGCCGTCACCAACGCCACAGACACGAAAATCACGCCCTGCGGCATCTGCCGCCAAGTCATCTATGAATACGGCACAGACATCCCGATCATCTGCTCCAACCAATCGGGCGAGCACATGATCCACAGCATTTCCGATCTATTGCCACACGCCTTCACCCTTTGAATGGATCAGCCCGTCCCCATCCGATCAGGCCGCGATCGCTTGCGTTACACGTTCCTGTTCGAATTGCTTCTTGTTTCGATGATCATCCCGGCAGGATCCTTTTTCTTTGACAAACCCTTCTCAGAAATCGGCACCCTCGCCATTCTGCTGTCCCTAAAGGCAATGATCTTAAATCTAATTTACAACTGGGTATTTGATAAAATAGATGCCAAAGCAGGCCGGATTTCCAGCGACCGCTCCACCCTTGGCCGCTTGTTGCACGCCATTGGATTCGAGGTTTCCCTCACCATCACCTCACTGCCGCTCTATGTTTGGCTTATCAACGTCACCGTGGTTGAGGCCCTGATCGCTGACATTTTCGTCACCACATTTGTCGTCGGCTACACCTACGTCTTCACGCTCGGGTACGATAAAATCTACCCCGTGGTGCCCGTCAAATCCGCCTAAAGATGGCGCACGTTCGGATCAATTGGCGCGTTTGGCAGGTTCAACGCGCGCTCTAACGCCAGCCCAACTTGCAACACCAGCGCATCGCCTTTTGGCGGGCCAATCAACTGTATCCCAATTGGCATCCCTGACTTTGTGAACCCAGCAGGCATCGCCAACGCGGGCAGCGCGGCCGTTGTCGCCAAAAACGAAAACCGCAACCAATCCACATAATCTGGCATCGCAACACCGTCCACAAACGGCGGCCATTCTTGCTCCACTGGCCCCGCTTCCAGCCCCACAACAGGGATCGCCAGCACGTCGAAATCTTCCAAAAACACCCGCATCTGCTGGTACACTTCGGTGCGCCCGCGTTGCGCAAGGTAAATGTCATGGCTCGTTTGGTTCACGCCCACGTCGATGTTTTCTTGCAGCGTTTTCTTGAAATGTTTCTTCACGGCGTCAGGCACAAAATTATTGACCGAGCCGTAGTGCATCCCGCGCAACGCGCAATAACTGTCGTACAACGCGGGCATTTCTGGGCAGTCTTCTTCCACCACCATGCCAGCGCCCTGCGCCGTTTTCATCGCGCCCGCCAAGATATCGCGCACTTCGCGTTCCACGGGCGCAAACCCGCCCTGATCATCGCTAAACGCAATGCGGATGTTTTTCTTGTCTTCTTTCAACGCATCTTGAAACGAAACCTCAGGGGCGTGCAAACTGATCGGACAGCGCGGATCAAATCCCGTCATCGCATCCAAAAACAACGCGCAATCCTCAACGTCACGCGCCAACGGCCCGCTGATACCTTCATTCAAAAACGCCGCTGGCCCCGGCCCACCGCTCGCACGACCAGGGGTTGGGCGCAAACCAACCACACCGCAATAGCCCGCTGGGGTGCGGCAACTGCCCGCCAAATCGGACCCGTGACTTAACCACGTTTCCCCAACCGCCAGTGACGCCGCAGCCCCACCAGACGACCCGCCCGCATTTTTGCGCGTGTCATACGGGTTGCGCGTGTAGCCAAACACATCGTTAAACGTATTGCCGCCCGCGCCAAATTCAGGCGTGTTCGTTTTGCCAGTCGGCACACCGCCACGGCTTTCAAGCACATCAACCAACGGCGTGTTCACTGTCGAAATATTATCGCGCAACCCCCACGAGCCCATCGTGGTTTTCACGCCGCTCACTTCGTTTAAATCTTTGATGCCAATCGGCAAACCGCCCAACCATCCGGGCTCTGACGGGTCCGCATCCCCAATACGATCCAACTGCGCATAGGCCCGCTCGCGGCACTGCGTCACCGTTGCATTTACCGCCTCGCCCACCTGATCCATCCGCGCATAAGACGCATCTAACAGCTCTTTTGGCGACACCTCTTTGGCGCGCAGCATGCCCACAACCTCCCGTGCCGATTTTGCGCAAACCTCTGGTCCTGTGAACTCTGCCATCATTCTCTCCCGTCAAAATAAAACGCTGTGGCCGTCTCCCCGAACACCGCGTCGTGATCCGTTTCGGGAACCAATTCCCGATAGGCTTGCATCAGAGTTTGATAGTCGCTGCTCAAACTGTCCACTGGAAAGTTCGATCCAAACATCACCCGATCCGCACCAAATTGGCCCAAAACATGGCCTACAATCGGCGCGATCTTGGCTGCCGTCCAATCGTGATCAAACATCCCCAACCCTGATAATTTGCACCACACATTTGGCAAAGCCGACAAATGGCGCAAATTCTCCGCCCATTTCGCGATACCCTCAGCCGTGCGATCATACGGCGATCCCGCATGGCACAGAACCACCCGCAACTCGGGCACTTGGGCAATAATTTGCGCCATGCGCGGCATCAATTCTGGGATCAATTGCAGATCAAACGAAAACCCGCGCGCCGCCGCCAATCGCAATCCCTCGACAAACGCGGGATCATCCAACAGATCATTTGTCCCAGATTTCGCGTCTTCCTCTGGCGCACGGCCAACGATTTGGCGCACCCCAACAACGCTGTTCAACGCGCCAAACGCATCCAGTTGCGTGGCCACATCTGGTGCCGTCAAATCGCAAAACACCACCTGCACCATCGGCCAATCCGTTGCACTGCTTGCAACGCCGTCAACCCAAACGGCCTCGGCCATGCCATCCGCTGCACCCACCTGAATATGCACCGAACCGCCAATCCCTTGCGCCCCAGCACCCTGCGAAAACTCTGGCAATAAATAGTTGCGCCGAATGGGTTTCGGGTCGCCAAAAAACCGAACCGCGTCTTCCATCAACCATGGATATTGCACCGCGTCCAAATCCCACAAATGATGATGCGCATCGACTTTCATTTCGGCTCTCCTACCGTTTTGCATACGTTTGCAAAAAACCCTTGCCCTAGCCCCTCCCACGAGTCTAGTGTTTTTCAGATTGTCATCTTCATTCTGATTCCGAAAGGCACGTCATGGCCGAAATTCAACTCAAAAACCTGTCCAAACGCTGGGGCAGCTTTGTTGGTGTCGATAATTTCGACCTGACCATCGCTGACCAAGAATTTCTTGTGCTGCTCGGCCCGTCTGGCTGTGGCAAAACCACGACGATGCGGATGATTGCGGGCCTTGAAGACATCACCGAAGGCGAAATTATCATCGACGGCAAAGTGATCAACGACCTTGATCCGAAAGATCGCGATGTGGCGATGGTATTCCAATCCTACGCGCTTTATCCCCACATGAACGTCTACGAAAATATCCGCTTTCCCCTGATGGTTCGCAAAATAGACCCAGCCACCCACGATGAAAAAGTCCGCCGCGCCAGCGCGATGGTTGAACTGGATGATTTCCTGCATCGCAAACCCGCAGAACTGTCGGGTGGTCAACGTCAGCGCGTTGCCCTTGCGCGGGCAATCGTGCGCGAACCAAACGTGTTCCTGATGGACGAACCCTTGTCCAATCTCGATGCAAAATTGCGCGTTTCTACCCGTGCGCAGATCAAAAACCTGTCCCACGAACTTAAGGTCACAACCGTCTACGTGACTCACGACCAGATCGAGGCGATGACCCTCGCGGACCGTGTTGTCGTGATGAAAGCAGGCATCGTGCAACAGGTCGGCACGCCCACCGATATCTACGACAACCCCGCCAACACCTTCGTTGCCAGCTTCATCGGCTCCCCCGCCATGAACCTGATGAACGGCTCCGTTTCGGGCGGCACATTCACCGCAGAAAACACCACAATCGAAGGGATGACCGCCGCTGACGGCCCCCTAACCCTCGGATTTCGCGCCGAAGATGCGCAACTCACGGAAAGCGGTGGCCAGATCAAAGCTCCCGTCTATACGATGGAACTACTCGGCGATGCCACAATGGTTACATTCAAAGCAGGCGGTGAATTGGTCTCTGTGAAAGCCCACAAAGATTTCCGCGCCAACATCGGCGACATGGTCGAAGTCTCTGTTCCATCCGCCATTTGCCACGCATTCGATGCGACCTCTGGCGAACGTCTGGCATAAGGGGAAGCCGCCAAATGAAAGGTTCACGCCCCGAACAGGCCGTCTTGTCGCGCGACACAGATATGTCAAAAACTGCCGAAACCCGCGCCGTAATTGAAGGCATGGTCGACGGCTTGAACGATCATCGTATCGCCGACATAGGCGATTTTTTCTCAGAAACATTTCGCTGGATGGGCAACACCGGTTGCGGATCGAAACAGGGCATTCGCGAGTTTCAAAACAACTGGCAAAAACCATTCCAAGCCGCGTTTCACGACAAAACCTGCATCGACGAAGCCCGCCTTTACATGGGCGAATGGGCCGCCGCGTTCGGGCGTCAAGAAGCCACCCACGGCGGCGATTTCATGGGGCTCAAAGCCAGCGGAAAACGCATTGAAATCCGCTACATGGATTTCTGGAAAGTCGTAGACGGCAAAATCATCGACAACTGGGTCATGGTCGATTTCCCCCACATCCTGTCCCAACTCGGCGTCGATGTGTTTGGCGGAAAAGGCTGGGAAATCTATGATCGGGGCGAAGAAACGCCGCCCGCACCCGCGTAATTCGAAAGACAGGACACCACACATGGCCATCACCTACCTCAAAACCGCCCGCTCCGCGCAAGATCGCGCCGACGACGACGCCAAAACCCGCGCCATCGTGGAAAGCACGCTCAAACAGATCGAAACGGGTGGCGACGCCGCCGTACGCGAACTGTCCGAAAAATTCGACAACTACTCCCCCGCGTCTTTCAAACTGTCGCAATCCGAAATCGACGCCCTGATCGCATCCCTCACGGATCGCGAACTTGCCGACATCAAATTCGCCCAAGAAAACGTCCGCAAATTCGCCCAGGCCCAGCGCGATAGCATGTTGGACATCGAAGTCGAACCCATGCCGGGCGTGATTTTGGGGCACAAAAACATCCCCGTGCAATCCGTCGGCTGCTACGTTCCGGGCGGTAAATTTCCAATGGTCGCCTCTGCGCACATGTCCGTCGCCACGGCATCTGTCGCCAAAGTACCCCGCATTATCGCCTGCACGCCGCCCTTCAAAGGCAAGCCAAACGCAGCCGTGATCGCTGCAATGCACCTTGGCGGCGCGCACGATATTTACGTCATGGGCGGCATCCAAGCCATCGGCGCGATGGCTCTTGGCACAGAAACCATTGATCCCGTCCACATGCTCGTCGGCCCCGGCAACGCCTTTGTGGCCGAAGCAAAACGCCAACTGTTCGGCCGCGTCGGCATTGACCTGTTCGCTGGCCCCACCGAAACCATGGTCATCGCAGACGACACAGTCGACGGCGAACTTTGCGCCACGGACCTGCTCGGCCAAGCCGAACACGGCTACAACTCCCCTTCGGTCCTGCTGACCAACTCCAAAAAGCTCGCTGATGACACGTTGTCTGAAATCGACCGCCTCCTCGAAATCCTCCCAACCGCTGACACGGCCTCCGTGTCTTGGGAAGAATACGGCGAGGTGATCCTCTGCGACACTTACGACGAAATGCTTACCGTTGCGGACGACATCGCGTCCGAGCACGTCCAAGTCATGACCGACTGCGACGATTGGTTTCTAGAACACATGACCTGCTACGGCGCACTGTTCCTTGGCGCGCGCACCAACGTGTCCAACGGCGACAAAGTCATCGGCACCAACCACACGCTCCCAACTAAAAAAGCAGGCCGTTACACGGGTGGCCTTTGGGTCGGGAAATTCCTCAAAACCCACAGCTATCAAAAAATCACCACAGACGAGGCCGCAACCCTCATCGGCGAATACGGCTCTCGATTGTGCATGCTTGAGGGCTTCGTCGGCCACGCCGAACAATGCAACGTCCGCGTGCGCCGCTACGGTGGCATCAATGTGCCCTACGGCGAAGGCGCGGCCTACCGCGAACCCGAAAAATCATGACAACTCGCGCCCCAAAATCCATGTGGTCACTCGAAACTTTGGGGCGCACCCGCCTATCTCGTCACTTTTTCATGCGTGATTTTTTCTTCTCTGAAATCTCGGCGTTTCACGGCATTCCAAATATCCCAGACGATCCCGACACGATGATCACCGCGGCCCAAGGCCTCGCGCAAAATCTGCTGGATCCGATGGTCGAAACCTTCGGCCCCCTTGCGATCCGATCAGGTTATCGCTCCCCAACGCTGAACCAATTTGGCAACGACAACAAACTCAACTGCTCCCACAACCGCGCGAACAAGGCGCAGCGCATGTGGGATTACCGCGACGATAACGGCCACATCGGCGCATGCGTGTCCGTCGTTATCCCGTGGTTCGCAGATCAGTACGGCGACCATCCACACCCACGCCGAGACTGGCGCGATCTAGCCTATTGGCTGCATGACCACATCCCTTATTCCGCCATCTGGTTCTTCCCCAAACTCGCCTGTTTCAACCTCACTTGGAACGAACAGCCAAAACGCACTATTTCCAGCTACATCGCCCCGCGCGGCACGTTATTGGCAGCAAATGCAGAACCCTCGGAAACCCTAAAACAACGCCAAAAACGCTACGCCGATTTCCCGCCGTTCCGCGCAATCACCTACCCCGAAACACCAGACACATGGTCAGCGGCATGAACGATATCACCGCCAAATTCCGCGCTGCCCTCTACCACTGCGACACAGCAACAGCCCGTAGTGAGCTGTTGGATATCGCACACCCTGACGCCCCCTTGCGCCTCTCCTTCCCCTTCGAAACGCTCAACGGCGCGACCGCATTTTTCGACACTGCCCTCACCCCGCTCACATCCGCAATCCCAGACCTTGAGCGCCGCGATACGATCGTCACCAGCGGCACCTGCAACCAAGGCCACACTTGGATCGGCTGCTGCGGTTACTACACTGGCACCTTCCTGCACCCCTTCCTCGATATCCCGCCAACGGGCCTTCAAGCCCACATGCGCTTTCACGAATTTTACCGCATCCAAGACGGCAAAATCACCGAAATGCAGGCGCTTTGGGACATCCCAGAACTGATGATGCAGGCAGGTGCATGGCCAATGGCCCCCAGCTTGGGCCGCGAATGGCGCGCACCGTCCCCCGCCACCCAAGACGGCCTGAACCGTGCAAAATCAACACCCGATCAGAACGCCACCAACTGCCAGATCATCCTCGATATGCTCGAACACATGATCAAACACCCGTCCACAGGCGGCCCCGAAGTCATGGAGCTAACCCGTTTCTGGCACAATAACTTTAGCTGGTACGGCCCCGCAGGCATCGGCACAGGGCGCGGCGTCTCGGGCTTTCGCGATATCCACCAAATCCCCTTCCTCGCTGCCATGCCAGATCGCGGCCAACATGAAGATGAAATCACCCACCACTTTTTCGCCGATGGCCCCTACGTCGCCGTCACAGGTTGGCCGAACATGGCACAAACCCACCTGAACGATGGATGGATGGGCATCGCCCCAACTGGCAAGAAAATCACCCTGCGCAGCCTTGATTTCTGGCGCATTGAAAACGGCCTCATTCGGGAAAACTGGGTGCTCGTTGACATCCTTTCCGTATTTAACCAGCTCGGCGTTGACGTCCTCGCGCGGATGCGCGAATTCAACAAACTGAAACCACCTTACACAGGACGCACACCATGACCTTGCCCCGCACTCCCTCCTTTCGCCTTGATGGCAAACGCGCCCTTGTTACGGGCGGCACATCTGGCATCGGCCTTGGCTGCGCCGTTTCGCTCGCCGAATACGGGGCGCATGTCACACTGGCCGCACGCAACGTGGATCGCATGCAGGGTGCCGCCGAAGAAATGCGTGCCGAGGGCTGGAAGGTCGACACAATCGCAATGGACGTCGCGGATATCGCCCCCATGCAAGCCAAAATCGCGCAAACTGGCCCCTATGATATCTGCGTAAACTCCGCAGGATTCGCACGCCACGCCCCCGCGATTGATACCACCGAGGAAGACTTTGACGCGATGACCGACCTCAACGCCAAAGGCGCGTATTTCCTCGCGCAATCTATCGCCAAAGGCCTGATCGCTGCGAAAAAACCTGGTTCCATCGTGCAAATCTCCTCCCAAATGGCACACGTCGGTGGCCAAGAACGCGCCGTCTATTGCGGTTCCAAACACGCGGTCGAGGGTTACACCAAAGCCCAAGCGATTGAGTGGGGCCCACACGGCATCCGCGTCAACACAATCTGCCCCACCTTCGTGCGCACACCGCTCACAGAACAAACCTTCAAACGCCCAGAACTGGTCGCGTGGATCGAAGACAAAATCAAATTGGGGCGCATCGGTGAAGTCGAAGACATCATGGGCGCAACCCTCTTCCTCGCGTCTGATGCCTCCGCGTTGGTCACAGGAACCCACCTCCTCGTGGATGGCGGTTGGACAGCCGATTGATGCAAAACCCCCGGAACATCATCCAACGAAGTGCCGCCTCAACTGGGGCGGCTTCTTATGTTTCTTTGTTCCAAAAATACTCAATAAAGGCCGCATCAAATGCCCAACGATAAGGTCACATCCCTAGACGTCGCCAAACGCGCAGGCGTGTCCCAATCCGCCGTCAGCCGCGTGTTCACCAAAGGTGCATCCGCCAGCCAAAAAACTGTTGAAAAGGTCAAAAAAGCCGCCGCAGACCTTGGCTACCGCCCCAACGTGCTCGCGCGGTCCCTGATCACGGGCCGTTCGCGCATTATCGGCCTCGTCGTCGCTTACCTCGATAACTACTTCTACCCAGATGCGATGGAAAAACTGTCCAACGCCCTCCAAGAACGCGGCTATCACGTGATGATTTTCATGGCCTCCAACACCACTGAAAACATCGAATCCATCGTCGATGACATGCTCGATTATCAGGTCGACGGCATCGTCGCAGCCTCCGTTTCCATGTCCTCCAACCTCGCGGATCGTTGCGCCTCCGCTGGCATTCCACTGGTATTTTTCAACCGCTCGCAAGTGGGCGAAAACCTATCCTGCGTCACATCTGATAATTTCGCAGGCGGCCAAAAAGTCGCCAAATTCCTCACCTCTCACGCCCCAAAACGCATCGGCTACATCGCTGGTTGGGAAGGCGCATCAACCCAGCGCGACCGCGAAGCAGGCTTCATCGCAGGCCTCAAATCCGCAAACCTGTCACTCCATTCGCGCACCGTTGGCAACTTTCACACCGATCAGGCCCGCCAAGCAGCACTTGATATGTTTACCAAGACCGATCACCCAGACGCCGTGTTTGTCGCCAATGATCACATGGCATTTGCTGTCATGGACGTGTTGCGATCCGACCTCGCAAAACACGTACCGAACGATGTGAAACTCGTCGGCTTTGATGATGTCCCCCCCGCTGCATGGCCCGCCTACGACCTCACGACTGTGCGCCAACCCGCCAATCGCATGGTGGCCGAAACCGTCACCCTGTTGATGGAAACGATTGAGGACGGCGCGCCGCACCCCCGCACAATTGAAATCGACGGACCGCTGATCATTCGCGGCTCTGCGCCAGACCCAAAAGGATAAACCATGCGTGGATTTGACAATCGTTGGAAAGATTTCCCCGATTACATCATCGGCATCACCAAAGAAATCTGGGAAGATCGCGGCCTCGCCACGCTGCACGATTACTACGCGCCCGACATTCCTGTCCGCTCCCCAGGGGGCTTCGTGAAAGGCAACCAAGGCGTGATCGCCGCCACAATGGCAACCCTCGCCGAATTTCCTGACCGTACCCTTTACGGCGAAGACGTGATCTGGAGCGGCACACCCGAAGACGGCATGTTGTCCTCTCACCGCCTGCATTCCACCGCCACGCACACGGGCGATGGCGTTTACGGCAAAGCAACAGGCAAGCGCCTATCCTACCGCATCATCGCGGATTGCCACGCCATCAACAATCAGATTAACGACGAATGGTTGATCCGCGACCAAGGCGCAATTGTACGCCAAATGGGCTGGGATCCCGCCGATTACGCCCGTGATTCCATCACGCGGGAGGGCGGCGCAGAGGTCTGCATCAAACCCTTCACCCCTGCAATCGACGAGGCTGGGCCATACCTTGGCAAAGGCAACGACAATGAATGGGGCCAAAAATACGCCGATATCTTGACCCGCATCATGGGCGCAGACCTCGCCGTGATCCCCGCCGAATATGACCGCGCCTGCCAGCTGGAATACGCAGGCGGCCGTTCAGGGATTTCCCACGGCGATGCAGATAAATTTTGGACTTCTCTTCGATCTTCCTTTCCAAACGCCACCTTCACGATTGAACACCAAATCGGCCGCGATGATCCGATGATGCCACCGCGCGCCGCCATCCGCTGGGCGCTGCACGGCAAGCACGAAGGTTGGGGCGCATTTGGCCAACCCACAGGCGCAGAGGTTTACATCATGGGCGCAAGCCACGCCGAATTCGGTCCATGGGGCCTGCGCCGCGAATACACATTGTTCGATGAAACATCGGTCTGGAAACAGATCATCCTGCACACAGGATAACCCGTGGACACCTACAACACCCATCTGTTCGGCCAAGCCGCGCTCGATCTGCAACACAAGGTCGGCAAGCGAGATCAATTTGCCAAGATGTACGCCAACCGCTGGACCGACGGTATCACCGATCGGTTTCGCGATTTCGTCGCCAATACGACAACGATGTACATCGCCAGCACGGTCGAAAACGGCTGGCCCTATGTCCAACATCGCGGCGGCCCACGTGGGTTTTTGAAAGTCATCGAAAAGGACACGCTCGGATTTGCAGATTACCATGGCAACCAACAATTCATCACGCAAGGCAACTTACAAACCGATGATCGCGTATCCCTAATTCTGATGGATTACGCTGCCAAAGCCCGCATCAAAATGATCGGCCACGCCAAAATGGTTGAGGCCTCAGACGATCCAGAACTCGCCGAAAAACTAGCGGTAGAGGGCCAAGGCCCCGTTGAACGTCTCACCACAATCAAGATCACCGCCATTGATGTGAATTGCCCGAAATACATAACCCAACGCTTCGACGAAGGTGAAATCGCAACCCTGCTCGGCCCCCGCATTTCCGAACTCGACCGCCAAGTCAGCGTGCTCGCAGATCGGCTCAAAGACCTTGGCGAAGACCCCGCCGCATTACTTCAAAAGGAAACACCATGACCCCAACCGAAATGGAAGCTCGCATCGTTCGTTACGGCGATCTGATCCCATGTAAAACCGCCTTTATCGACGCCCACACACCGGGTTCCGATCAAAAGGAAAACTTCACCATCATCGGTGGCGGCGTGTCCGAATCCGCCGATCAACACGTGCACATCGCCGACACACCTGGCTTTAACATCGGCGCGGCGGGTCAACCGCCCAAATGCCGCAACTCCCTGCACACCCACCGCACGGCGGAAGTCTTCTTTGTGCTCAAAGGCACATGGCGTTTCTTCTGGGGCCGCTTTGGTGACGCAGGCGAGGTAACTTTGCAAGAAGGCGACATCATCAACATCCCAACCCACATGTTTCGTGGCTTTGAAAACATCGGCACTGACTACGGCATGATCATGGCGATCTTAGGTGGCGACGATGCAGGCGGCGGCGTTGTTTGGGCCCCCCAAGTGATCGAGGATGCGAAAGCCCACGGCCTCATCCTTGGCGACAACAGCAAACTCTACGACACCAAAAAGGGTGAAACCCTGTCCCAAGGCGTGAGCCCGATGCCCCTGCTGACAGACGAAGAACTCAAAGAGTTCCCCGAACCCACAACCACCGAGGTCGTCCCCCATTACGTGGCCCGCTATTGGGACATGATGGCACTGGCCGACAACCAACCCTGCGACGTGATCGGCGAAAGCGGCCTGTTGCGCGATCGCCCGGGGTTCGACGTAGAATTCATCACGCGCGGCTCCATCCCAACAACGCCCTACACCCACGCAGATCACGAAGTCATCATGCCAATGCGCGGCCACTGGCGCCTCACGTGGGAGGGCGGCACAACCACGCTGAACCCTGGCGACACCGTTGCGATCCCGCCAAACGTAGCCCACAGCCTTGAGCCGAGCATGACAGGTGAAGCCAGCCTGTTCCGCATCCGCGCCAACAGCGATCCTGCTGGGCGGACGATGTCACTTTAGAAATCGGCGATATTTTTCACGACACAGGTTTCCCTAGGACGCCTGTGTCGTCCGCGCTGTAAAGATACCTGCAACAAATAGAAACCCAGCACCTGTGCGGTTCAACATCCGCATGGCCTTTGGTTTTTGAAAATACATCCGTAGCCCGTTCGCAAAGAACAGCCACATCAATGTATTGATCGTCGCGACGCCCACAAAAGTCGCAATCAAAATTGCAAACTGCAAAAATGCAGGCCCTGCCACATCAATAAACTGCGGTACAAACGCGATGTAGAAAACAGGCCCTTTTGGGTTTAACGCGCTTACAAGGAAGGATTGCCAAAACAACGTTTTCAACGGCTGGGCGGTTATTTTTGCGCCCACCTGCGTTTGCGCGACAGGGGCTGTCCACAACGAATACGCCAACCAAATTAGGTACGCAGCACCCGCCAGTTTTAGGATCGAAAACAAAGTAACCGACGCCGCCAATACCGCCCCTGCGCCTGCCAACGAAACCGACATGCCAACCAACGCCCCAAAAGAAACACCTGGAACAGTCGCAAGCCCCGACCGCTTCCCACTTCGCAATGCATGGCTAACTGTCAGAATGATGTTCGGGCCAGGAATAAGCACCACAACAGCACTGGCGATCACAAAGGCAATCCATGTTTCAAAACTCATCGCGGTGCTTCCCATCCTGTGAATTCACACCATCAAGACATGAAAACCTACGAACATAAAGCCTGTTTTCCCGCAATGCTGTCGGGGTGCAGAATTGAATGCACGAGTCCCCCCTTGCACCCTACGCACCTTTCCCCTAAATCGGCGATCCACCCGTTCACCGAAAGCCGTTCGAATGCAAAACACCACAAACACCCTTGGCATAGATTTCGGCACCTCCAACTCAGCCGCTGGAATTTGCGTGAACGGCCAACCGTTCCTGATCGAACTCGAAGCAGGCGAACAGACCCTGCCCACATCCGTATTTTTCGATTTTGACACCCGCAAAACCACCTTCGGCACCCCCGCCAATCGCGCCCTGATCAACGGATCAGATGGGCGCTACATGCGTTCGCTCAAATCCGTGCTCGGCACATCCATCATGCATGAACCGCGCCGCATGATGGGCGAAACGATCACCTTCGTGGACATCATCGCGCGCTTCCTCAAAGCCCTCAAAACGCGGGCCGAGGAAACTTGCCACACCGAATTCCCCTATGCCCTTTCAGGTCGCCCCGTTCATTTCCATTCCAACGATGCCCAGCGCGATGTTCAGGCCTTACGCGATCTGCAACAATGCTATGAGCGCGCAGGGTTTCGCGATGTGACCTTCTTGAACGAACCAGAGGCAGCCGCCCTCGCCGCAGGCCCACTCCCAGACAAATCACTTAACCTCATCGTCGATATTGGCGGCGGCACATCGGATTTTACAGTCTTTCGCACCCACGGCGAAGACACCGAAATCATCGCCTCCTACGGCGTGCGGATCGGTGGCACGAACTTTGATAAATCCATCAGCTTTGATCACATCATGCCGCTGTTTGGCCGTGGCACACAAATCCGCAAGGAACTCGGCGCTGAACTCCTCACCGCCCCAAATGCCCTGTTCCAAGACCTCGCAACGTGGGAAAAAATCCCGTTCCTGTACACCGCAGAAACACGGCGCAACGTCGAACAATTGATCCGTGTCGGCGTCGATCCGCACCTGTTTGAACGCCTGCAAACCATTCTTACAGATGAACTTGGCCACGACCTTGCCTTTACGATTGAACGGGCCAAAATCGAAACAAACAAGGCCGAGCGTGATGCAACCCCGATTGACCTTGGCCTGATCGAACGCGGCCTTACCGCCACGCTAAACGGCGAAAACCTGTCGGCATCTCTGCACGACCATGCCAAGGCGATTGGCGAAACCGCGACTGAGACCTTGCGCATGGCGCAACTCGAAACCGACCAAATCGACACCATCATTTTTGTGGGCGGCTCCTCGCTGATGTCGGCTGTTCAATCCGAACTTACCGCGCGATTCCCCAACGCCACCCAAAAACACCAAAGCGCGTTTACCGGCATCGTTGAAGGCCTCGCGCTCGCCTCCGCACATACTGCTTGACCTTCCAGCTACTGGAAGCATTACCAAGTACAAATGATGCACAGACTCATCAAGATATTCCCACGCCCAACATGGCTTGCAGCCCTTAGCGCGCTCTATGTTTTTGCCCTAATCATCAGCCACGCTAGCCTGCCCAAAGCCCACGTTTGGGTCATCGCCGCCATCTTCTCCATCATTATGAACGGCGTCTACATCTCCAGCGCGATCCAAAAACGCCGCTACATTTCCACCGAATTTCTGGTCGCAATCATCTTGATCACACTGTCCGTGCTCGGCCCGATCCTGTCACCGCTCTTTGTAATTGCCGCAATCATAGGCCACGGCCTGTGGGACGTCGCCAAACACTACGGCGCAGGCATTCCATTTTTCAGTTGGTACACGTGGGGCTGCGCTGCGGTCGATTTCACCTACGCCACCACACTCACACTCTACCTAATGACCTGAACGCCACCTTCTTCTGGCCCAAAATATCCCCAACGGAGCGTCCGCCGCCCGCCCTCAGGTCCGCGACGCCTCAAATGCAGCCCAAGCCGCCTCGAACGCCTCAAAATCAAACCCCTCGGCGCGCGCTGGCTCCAGCACAACTTTCTCGGTCTCCAACAGCTTCAAAATCGCCGCTTCCAACACCTCCACCAAATCGCTCGGAATAACCAACGCGCCGTGGCGATCCGCATGAACCAAATCGCCGTCGTTCACTGTCATGCCAAAAATTTCAACAGGCGTGCCAATCTCGCGCACATGCACAAACCCGTGGCTTGGCCCGATGGATCCCGCCACCACAGGAAAATCGCTCGGCAAATCACCAAGGTCGCGCATCACCCCATTCGTAAGCGCGCCCGCCATGCCAAAACCCTTGTGCACAGTCGTGTTAATCTCGCCCCAATAGGCGCCAATCGCGTGCGGATAATCCAGATCCTGAACCACCGCCACACAGCCCGCACCGCCATCCGCCATGTGCCGATAATAATCCATCCGCCGCGCTTTGATCACATCCGCTGGCTCGCTCGGGGCCTCCACGGCAGCAATCTTCGCAGTCCGCGCATAGCCAACAACCGCTTGTGTCACATCCGAACATTGCATGGTGCCGCGCGTGAAATCATTGAACCCGCGTTTCCCTTGCGCCACCTCAATCGCGTTGCAAACCGTCGGTGTATCGACGTCGCGCAACAGCGCCATCAAAGACGGCGTCATTTGCTTGCGATCCCGGCACCTTTGGACAGGCTTTCCAGTTTCGCATAGGCAATTTCAGGATCAACCGCGCCAAAACCCGCAAACGTGCCAAAGCCGCAATCAGACCCCGCCACAACGCGGTCCGCACCAACAATGTCCGCAAATCGTTCAACGCGCTGCGCCACCAATTCTGGATGCTCGATAAAGTTTGTCGTCGTATCCACAACGCCCGGAACCAACACTTTGTTGTCTGGAATTTCGTTTTTGCGATCACGGAAAACGGTCCATTCATGGGCATGGCGCGGGTTCGATGTTTCAAACAAAACATATTTCGATTTCGTCCGCATCAACGTGGAGAACACCGTGTCCATGTCGATGTCACAACAATGCGGCCCCTCGTAGTTGCCCCAGCAAATATGCACGCGAACCTGTTCCTGTGGCACATTTTCGAGCGCATAATTCAGCGCGTCAACATGGCCCTCAATCACCTTCACAAACTCCGCATCCGACAGATCGGCGAACAGCATGTGCCGCGATAACGCCAGATCAGGGCAATCCAACTGCACGTCCAAACCAGCCGCCACAATCGTCTCATACTCCGCCTTCATCGCATCCGCGAGCGCGCCTAGATACGCCTCTCGGGTTTTGTAAAAGTCATTCTGCAAGAACAACGAAATCACCCCAGGCGACGCCGCATTCATAAACCCGCGCTCTACGCCGTGCTTGGCCATCGCCGCCTTCAGATTACTGATATCTTTGTTCAGCTCACCCTGCCCTTTGGATTTCACCTCGGATGTGCACATCGGGCGCGCGTATTGCGGCGTGCCACCGTCATCTGCCAAACGCTGCAAAAACGTCGGAAACATCTTCAAATCTGCGGGCGCATTGCGTGGGCTATCGCCCGAAAACCCAGTGTAGCGATCCTTCACATAGGTCGCATAGGAAATTTTCGATGTCTCGCCGTCCGAAACAATATCCACACCCGCCACAACCTGTTTGCGCACCGTTTCATCTACCGCCGCCGTCATGCAGGCATCAAACGCGCCCTGATCGTAAGGCTGCTCGTTTTCACGCGCGAAAATGAAATCAACAACCTCCTGCGTGCGGGGCAATGATCCAACATGGCTGGTCAAAATTTTGGTCATGGGGTGATCCTTCTCACAAATCCGTGACTGTCAAACTATCAGCCCCAACCCATTTTGCAAGCGTATGCAACATCGCCTACCGCAAAACACCCGCCGCCGTTAATTCTGCTATCGTTGGCGTCCATAAATCCGCAGACGGAGTCGCAAAAACGCGCTCGACAAAAACAGCATCAAACCCCTGTGCAATCAAAAACGCACGGTCTTTGTCTTCAATCACATCCTTGCTCACCGTCTGCACACGCATCGATTCATCCAACCGATACCCGTGAAACCCCAACTGCCCTTGGGGGCCCAATGCACGTTGAACACCGCCCGCGAACACCAACGTACAGGCTGAAAAACACTGCCCATCCACCCGCGTATCAATGCCGTTTGCCGACACAAACAACCCAATGGCCCGCCCCGCCTGCACACTGCCACCAGCACTTTGCAAAACAACTAGCCGCACCCCGTGCGTCGTCTTTAACTCCGTCAAAATTTGATAATCAATATCTCCAGAAACAGTCGCAACACCGTCTAAAACCGCAACCTTCGCCGCATAACCCTTAACCGCCAAATCCACAGGCGGCGCTGGTAACAACACTCCAACGCCAACCAAAAAATTCGAAACCAACGCCACGCCCATCGACGCATAAGCCCCATAAACCCGCGACAATGCCCCGTCCCGAAGCACCCGTTCCCCAAACCGAACCGCCCCAACCCCCTGCCAGATCGACACCGCCACCAGCACCAAAATCACCGGCCAGCCGATCCAAGCCGCCCCATAACTCAGCGCGCCAGACACCCCGATCAGCCCTAGAATGGTCCAAACAAACCCCAATCGCCCGTGCCAAAATTTGCTGATAAGTTCCATCCGAAAACCAAACGCGAAACGCGCGCTAAAAACAACCCGCCCCCCGTTTCTTCTGGCCTAAAATATTCTGGGTGAATTGGCCCTCGGGCCAAGAGGGCAACGCCCTAAGCCACCTCTAAAACATGCACCCAAGTGTCGCCATAATTTCGCGCGTCCAACATCGTGAACCCCTTAGGGCAAACCTGCTGCGCATTTTCTTCCCAGATAATCAACGCGTCATCTGCCAGCCAACCACCGACAAGCGCAGCCGCCAAGGCCGTCTCGCCCATCGACTTGCCGTAAGGCGGGTCCAAAAACACCAACCCAAACGGATCGCCGTTCCAATCATCCAACTTACACGCATCACGGCGCGCCAGCTTCACCTCGCCTTGCACACGCAACATTTTTGTATTCTCAGAAATCAACGCCGCCGCTTTGCGCCCATCATCGACAAATTGCACAAACGACGCCCCACGCGACAACGCCTCAAACCCCAACGCGCCGGTTCCCGCAAACAGATCGAGCACGCGGATACCCGAAATCGGATCCCCATACCCGCCATTCACCAACAGATTAAAAATGCTCTCGCGAACGCGATCCGTCGTGGGCCGTAAATGCGCCCCCGCATCGCCATTGCCCACAGACGCCAGCGCAGTTCCCTTAAACCGCCCCGAAATAATCCGCATTACAGCAACGTCTTCAGAACAACCGCAGGGTCTGCCACCGCCGCTTTGTCAGGGGATTTCCCCGCCTCGATCAACCGCTTGCCAACCATGTAACTGCGCGGTTCATTTGCGGCATCCACCGCCAGTAACTCATCGCCCTTGAAATACCAAAACGACGCATCACCCGGCTTATCGCCCGCCCGCGTTACAACCGTGTCATACCCAACATTCAGCCCAGCAATCTGCAATTTCACATCATACTGATCCGACCAGAACCAAGGCTTTGCGACATATTCCTTGCCAACACCCATAATATTTTGCGCCACGATTTCCGCCTGATCAATCGCGTTTGGAACACTTTCCAGCCGAATACGCCCACCGCGATACGGGAAAGACGCGCAATCCCCTGCCGCCCAAATTCCATCTACCGAGGTACGTCCTTCAGCATCCGTCGAAATCCCGTTGTCGATGACACAACCCGCCATTTCAGCCAGCCCAATTTCGGGCACAATCCCCACACCAACAATCGCAAAATCCACATCCAGCGTGCGACCATCCGACAAAACCGCGCCAGACACACGCCCATCGCCAGTCAACCGATCCAGCCCCACACCCTCAACAATTTCAACGCCGTGCGCCCTGTGCAAAGCGCGGAAAAAATCAGATGTTTCGGGTGCTGCAACCCGCTGCAAAATCCGATCTGCCATTTCAACCAACGTGACCGACACACCCTTTTTCGCCGCAACCGCCGCCGCTTCCAAACCGATGTACCCGCCACCGATAATCAACACCCGTTTCCCATCGGCAAACTCAGGCTCCATCGCATTCACATCATCCAGCGTGCGCACCGTGTAAACACCGTCCAATTCCCCGCCAATGCTTGCAGGCAATCGACGCGGCGCAGACCCGGTCGTCAGAACAAGATCATCATATTTCAGATCACGCCCAGCAACCGTCACGGTTTTCGCACCCGCATCAACGCCGCTCACTTCGGCGCCAAGAATCAACTCAATCCCGTTCTCAGCGTAAAAACTCTCGGGCCGCAGATACATCCGCTCCAGCGTCATTTCACCCAGCAAATACCCTTTGGACAGCGGCGGGCGCTGATATGGTGGCGCAGTTTCCGCCCCGATCAAGGTGATCTCGCCCTCAAAACCAGAATTGCGCAACTTCGCAACGCAAGAACTCCCTGCTTGCCCCGCACCCACAACAACCACATGACCCATAAAACGCCTCCGTTTGGACTGGCACACCGCCGTCACCGCACTATAGTTATGCTCAACCTAAAACCAACTCAAAAGGAAACTGCAATGGCTATCGGAACAGGCGACACGCTCCCAACCGCAAAACTTTCAAAAATGGGCGCTGATGGCCCCGAAGTGGTGGATTTGAACGCATTCGGCAAAGGCAAAAAACTCGCGATCTTCGCTTTGCCGGGCGCATTCACAGGCACATGCTCGATGGCCCACGTGCCGTCATTCATGCGCACAATTGATCAATTCAAAGCCAAAGGCGTAGACGAAGTGATCTGCGTGTCCGTCAACGACGTGTTTGTGATGCAAGCATGGGGCGAACAAACGGGCGCAACTGAAGCTGGCATTCAGATGCTCGCAGACGGCGACGCGTCGTTTACGAAAGCAATGGGTCGCGATTTTTCTGCGCCGCCAGTTGGCTTGATTGATCGCTCAAAACGCTACGCGATGATCGTGGACGACGGCAAAATCACAGTGCTGCAAGAAGAAGAAAACCCTGGCGTCTGTGATGTTTCAGGCGGCGAAGCCCTGCTCGAAGCGGTATAAAATTCTAAAAGGGGGCCGACAAAGCCCCCTTTTTCTGCCTTAATCTTCAGCGCGAACCACGGTCGTAGTCGGGAACGGAATATCAATTCCACCCGCATCAAACGCATCCTTGGCTTGGCGCGTTAGATCGAACTTCACGTTCCAGTAATCGCTCGATTCCACCCAAACCCGCAGCGTGAAATCAACCGAACTGTCCCCCAGATTTGTCACTTTCACAAAACTTTCAGGGTCCGTCAAAATTCGATCATCCGCCTCAATTAGTTTGCGCAAAATCTCTTCTGCCGTTTTTAGATTGCTGGCGTAACTGACGCCAAACACCAAATCCACACGTCGCGTATCGTGGAAAGAATAGTTCTTGATCGCCTGCCCAAACACTTTGCCGTTTGGCAGAATAATCTGAACATTATCGCCCGTCGCCAATTCCGTTGTGAACAGGTTTACCTCTTTTACGGTGCCAGACAGTCCGCCCAATTCCACAAAATCACCGATCTTGAACGGGCGGAATATCACCAGCATCACACCCGCTGCCAAATTCGCCAACGTACCCTGCAACGCCAACCCAATCGCCAGCCCCGCCGCACCAATAACCGCAATCAGTGATGCCGTTTGTATCCCAAACCGCGCCAACACAAAGATGATCGCAAAGCCGATCATCGCATACCGCGCAATGCTGCCTAGAAACGCAAATAGGGTCTCGTCAATGTCCTCGTACTGTCGCGAAAACCCAATAATATAGCCGCGCAGCAACCCGCTCAGCCAAATCGCAGCCACCAGAATCACACCCGCATAGGCCACGTTCACGACCAACTCACCAATCCAAGCCATAATAATTCCCTAACCCGCCAACGCGTCCATTTTCTTTGCCAGCTTCACGTCCAACTCGGACAAGCCATCCACGTCATGGGTGATCAACACCACTTCGACACGGTTGTAAACATTCGACCATTCAGGATGGTGGTTCCATTTTTCCGCCCAGATCGCAGCGCGTGTCATAAACCCAAAGGCATCGATGAAATTCTTAAATTTGAACTCTTTTCGAATGGCATCGCGCCCCGCAACCCGCTCCCAACCACTTGCGAACAGCGGCTCTAAAACGCTCTCATCGCTCAGTTTTTCAGCCATCATCTTCATCCCTATCTTTGCGAAACGGCCCATAATCCGTCAGTATTTCGATCTCTTCATCCACTGCATCGCGTTCCGCATCCACAAACCGCGCAACCGCATCTTTGAACCCCGGATCAGCGATCCAGTGCAACGAATGCACGGTTGACGGCAAATACCCCCGCGCCAATTTGTGCTGCCCTTGGGCCCCCGCTTCTACGCGACCCAAACCATGTTCAATCGCGTAATCAATCGCTTGGTAATAGCACACCTCAAAATGCAAACACGGGTGATCCTCTTGGCAGCCCCAATACCGCCCATAAAGCGTATCGCGGCCAATCAAATTCATCGCGCCCGCAACCCAATGCCCGTCGCGTTCGCACATAATCAGCAAAATATCATCGCGCATTGTGTCCTGCGCAATTTCAAAAAATTCACGGCTCAGATAGGGCGTTCCCCATTTGCGCATGCCCGTGTCTTGGTAAAATTGCCAAAACGCATCCCAGTGTTCTGGCGTGATCTGATCGCCGGTAAACTGATGGATTGTGCCGTCAAAATCCTGTGCCACCCGCCGTTCTTTGCGGATATTTTTGCGTTTGCGCGATGACAGCGCAGCCAAGAACCCGTCGAAATCCTCATACCCATCGTTGTACCAATGAAACTGCTGCCCCGTGCGATGCAACAACCCCATCTCTGCCCCTGCCAACGCCTCGGCCTCCGTGCAAAACGTGGCATGGATCGACGACAATTCGTTTTGCGCAGCCAACTGCACCGCGCCCTGAACCAACGCCGACATCCCAACCTCGTCGCAGCCCGCAGCCGTCAAAAATCGCCGCCCCGTTGCAGGCGTGAACGGCACCGCCACCTGCAATTTCGGGTAATACCGCCCGCCCGCATTTTCGTACGCATGGGCCCAGTTGAAATCGAAAATATACTCGCCCTGCGAATGATTTTTGGCATAGCACGGCATCACCCCGATCAACGCCCCATCGCGGCGCGCCAAAACATGGCGTGGCTCCCAGCCCGTGCCAGCACCAACCGATCCACTGTCCTCCAACGCTTTTAAAAAACGATAGGTGGTGAACGGATCAATCGCGCGGCCATCGCCCGCCTCGGGGCACGCACACAAATCCCATTCTGTCGCATCCACCTGATCGAGCGATCCAACAACCGTTACTTCAATTTGTGCTTCATCCGTCATCTGAAACAAAATGGCCTTGGCGGCTGCGGGTTCAAGGCAAATACCCCTCGAACGTCACATTATCGACAATCCGCCGCGCCTGCGCTTCTTGTTCAGCCGAACGAACCGTCCAGCAAAACACCGCCGCTCCCTGCGCTTTCAACGCGCCAACCCGCGCGCTGCCCAAATCATTCACGTTGTGGGAAATGAAACTTGCGCCAACACGGTCGTAATCAGGAATACCCGCCAGCTCTGTCAATCGCGCGCCATCCACATCTGGCCAATCATCTGCCAAAAACGGGTCTGTCACCAACCCACGCGGAATGTCTGGGGCAAACTTTGCACAATTGGCAACCGAATGCGGATTGAAAGACATCAGCGCGACCGCACCTTTGTATCCTTTCAAATCTGCGCAAATCGCCTGCTCTGCCCCATGCGTATTTTCCCCCAACGCGCCGTCTTGATCCTTCACCTCAACCAACAACGGAACCGCGCCATCAACCAGCTTCAGAAACTCCGCAAACGTCGGAATACCCTCATCACCGTGGCTCAACCGCATGGCCGACAACTCCGCCAGCGAATGCTCGTTCACCCGCCCGTAATGCCGCGTCAATCGTTGCAAAATATCGTCGTGAAACACCATCGCCACACCGTCCGAGGACATCTGCAAGTCAATTTCTAGCCCATAGCCAGCCGCCATCGCAGCCTTGGCCCCCGTCATTGAATTTTCGGGTCGGCCACCGCGCACGTCATGCAGGGTTCGGTGCGCCAGCGGCGCTTTTTTGAACGCATCTAACATCAGGAAATCTGGAAAATACCCTCAACTTCAACGGCAACACCAAAGGGCAAAGACGAACAGCCAACCGCCGCACGGGCATGCGCGCCCGCTTCCCCAAAAACTTCGCCGACAAAATCGGATGCACCGTTAATCACCGCGGGATGATCCACAAAATCGGGCGTCGCATTCACGAATCCGCCCAGCTTCACAACCCGTTTCAACCGATCCAAATCGCCGCCACAGGCTGCCTTTAGTTGCGCAATCAGGTTCAACGCACAGACCTGCGCCGCACTTTGGCCACCCGCAATGTCCATGTCATCGCCCAGCTTGCCCACAATCAAACCATCGCTGTCTTTTGCAATCTGGCCCGACACATAAACCATGTCGCCAACAATCACATAAGGCACATAATTGGCCGCAGGTGCAGGTGCATCTGGCACCGTGTGGCCCATTTCATTCAGCCGCGTTTCGTAAATTCCAGCCATGATATCCTCCAAAGAAAAGTTGCCGCCACGCTACTCTACACGGCCTCACCTGCAAGCGAAAAACCACATGAATTGAGCGCTAATTCGCAGATTAACTCTCGCGAAAGGCGCGGTTGAAATAATCCATGAACGGCTTGGTGAGGTAACTTAACGGCGAACGATCCTCGGTTTTGATGAACGCCTCCACGGGCATACCGGGCAGCAATTCAACGTCCCCCAACCGATCCATCTCGCCCGCATTCGGTTCAATTTCCGCCGAATAATACGACCCACCCGTCACTTCGTCCTGAAACACATCGGCCGAGACCTTCACGACTTTGCCAAAAATTTCGGGCGTGGTGCGCTGATCAAACGTCGAAAACCGCAAACTCGCGTCTTGGCCCACATGCACCTGATCCACGTGGATCGCCTCAATCCGGCTGCTAATCACCAGCGCACTGTCCGATGGCACAACGTATAAGATCGGATCAGCCGCACGCACAACAGATCGCAGCGCATGCACCGTCAGGCCATGCACAATCCCAGACATCGGCGCGCGCACATCCATGCGCGACAGGGTCTCATCCAGCGACAATTTACGCTCAATCATCTCAATTTCTGTATAGGTCAAATCGCGCAACGTGGTGATCGCCTCTTCACGGCGCGCACTGGACAGTTGCAAAATCTGGATATCCGTTTCGATGATCTGCGCTTCACCGCGCGCAGCAGAGCTTTTCAATTCTCCAACAGATCCGTTCAACCGTGATGCTTCGCGCTGCAACGATAAAACACGCCCTGCCTGCGCCAACCCTTTGTCGAGCAACGACTGCTGCCCAGCCAATTCTTGCTGGATCAACGCGGCCTGTTCGGACGATGAAACCAACTGCGCTTCGACCCCTTTGATCTGCAATCGGATTTGCACTTTGCGCTCATTCAACTGCTTGGTTTGCTGCTGCAACGATTTGCGCCGCGCCTCGAACAATCGCGTTTGGCCTTGCATCAATTGCACCGTGGATTGGTCGGTTTTGCCCAATTCCACCAGCTCGGGCGTGAACACCAGACTGTCTGCATCATCGCGCTCTGCAATCAACCGTGCGCGACGCGCGAAAATCTCTTTCAGCTGGCTATCGACAGTTGTCAGCTGCGAGCGCAGCAATTTATCGTCAAAACGGATCAACACTTGCCCCGCCTCAACGCGGTCGCCCTCTTTCACATCAATGGCACCGACCACACCGCCTTGGGGGTGCTGCACCACCTGACGCAGGCTTTCGCCTTGGATCATGCCACTGGAAATAATCGCCCCAGAAATGGTGGCAAAATTTCCCCAAACCCCCAGCACACCAAACAAAATGGCAACCGACAGCATGCCAAACCACATCGGCATTTTGGCCGACCATTTCCGTCGCGCTGGTGGGTTTTGCCCGCTCATGATGCTTTTCCTTTTTTCAACGCGCTTATGATTTGCGCCACGTTGCGCACCTGATCTTTCAACACTTCGTCGCGCGGGCCAAACGCCTTGCGCATCCCGTTTTCCAGCACCAACAGGTTTTCACATTCGGCAATCGCCGCAGGACGGTGTGCCATGATAATCACAGATTTGCCTTCGGATTTCATGGTGCGAATGGCATCGTTCAACGCCTCCGACCCTACGCTATCAAGATTCGAATTCGGTTCATCCAGCACAAGGATCAACGGATCACCGTACAACGCGCGCGCCAATCCCAATCGTTGCCGTTGCCCACCTGATAGCCGCCCACCAAAGTTGCCAATCGGCGTGTCATACCCCTGTGGCTGCTGCAAAATCATCTCATGTGCGCCCGCCCGTTTAGCGGCGTCCACCACAGCAGCGGAATCAGGTGTTTCCGACATCCGCGCAATATTTTCGGCAATCGTTGCATCAAACAAAGTCACGGTTTGGGGCAAATACCCGATGTAGCCGCCCAAAACATCTGGGTCATAATTATCGAGCGCGGCACCATCCAAACGGATCTTACCAGACGCAGGTCGCCAAATCCCGCAGATCACCCGCGCCAACGATGATTTACCCGCCGCCGATGGCCCAATTACCCCGAGCGCGGTTCCCGGCTCTACACGAAACGATACCATCTTCAGGCTGGCTTGCGATTCACCGGGGGGCACAGCTGTCAGGTTTTCAGCAACCAGCAACGCCGCAGGGCGCGGCAGCGGCGTACGGGCAATTTCCTCTGGTACAATTTCGAGCAAGCGCGACAGGTTAAACCACCCCTGACCAGCCCGCGTCACCAGCGGCCACTGACCAATCGCCATTTCAATCGGTGCCAACGCGCGGCCCATTAGAATAGACCCCGCAATCATCGCGCCGGGTGTCAGTTGATTTTGCAAAACCAGATACGCCCCAAGGGCCAGCATCGCCGATTGTAAAAACAGACGAAACGCTTTGGTAAAGGATGAAAAACTGCCTGTCAGATCGCTCGATCTAATACTTGATCCCAGCGATTGATCCCGCGATTTGCGCCACCGCGACATCACAGAACTGCGCATCCCCAGCCCTTGAACCACTTCACGATCATCGCGCACACTGCTGGCAAAACTATCTGCCTGCGCGCTTTGAACCTGCGCCTCGATGATGCCGCGTTTCGAAACCCACTGGTTCACAAACGTCACCACAATCAACAACGCACCACCCGCCAACGCCAAATAGCCCAACATCGGGTGGAACATGAAAATCGCGATGGCAAAAATCGGCGTCCAAGGAATATCGCACACCGCAAACAGCGCGGGCGAGGTCATCAATTTTTGCACGGCTTCCAAATCGCGCAGTCCAGATTGTACTTTGTCCGCAGATCCCGGCTGCGCGGGCACCCGCAGAACCGCCTTGAACACACGTTCATCTAAATCGGTCTGAAATTGTGCCCCAGCACGGGCCAAAACCCGCCCCCGCGCCCAATCGAGCACGCCAAACAGCGCATACAGCAGCACCACCAGCACAAACAACGCCATCAACGTGGCCTCAGATCGGCTGCCCAGCACGCGGTCATAGACCTGCAGCATAAAGATCGGGCCGGTGAGCATCAGCAAATTCACGAAAACACTGAAGAATCCGACCGAGACAAACAAACCACGGCTGCGTTTACGCACATCACGCAATTCCGCCAGCCCCACTGGATAATGCATCTTTTCGCCAGCCATTACACGTGTTCCAGTTCTTTTACTGCTTTGAATTTACACATTACTTTATCAATACTCTTAAAGAATAACCATTAAGGCGTTACTTTATCGGTTTCAGTGCCGTTTGAAAATGCTTCAAACAAAAGGTGGGAAATAATATGACCAATATCAATCACTTAACGCTCGCAATTTTGCACTCGACATAAATAGCAATCGCATTAGATGGACTCTTTAGTGGTGTTACGGCACAAAAACAACAATCCTGACAAAACCATTGCACGATATCGACACCAACCAGCGATCCGCGTATGACGGCGGCTCGAAACCTTAAAAAACGTTGCCAATTATGAAAATCTATTCCTTTCGAGCCCTAATTTCCATCGCAGCACTTGCTGTGCTTTCTGCCTGTTCTTCCCCGTCCTCCAAAACCGCCATCCACGACCCTGACGAGGCTGAAAACCGCAAGGTTCACAACTTCAACAAAGCCTTGGATACGCATCTTGTTGCGCCCGTCGCGCGTGGCTACGGCAAAACCGTCCCGTTTGAGGCAGACCGTGCCATCAGCAACGTCGCCGCGAACCTCGCGATCCCGGGCGAAATCGTAAACTCCTTTTTGCAGTTCAACTTCGAAGATGTGGCAACAAACACCATTCGTTTTGCGACCAACACGATTTTCGGCCTTGGCGGCATTTTCGATGCAGCAACCGCGCTTGGCATGGAAGAAGACGTTGAAACTGATTTCGGCGAAACACTGGCGGTTTACGGCTTCCCAGAGGGTCGATACCTCGAAGTACCTGTTTACGGCCCACGGACTGAACGCGAAACTTACGGGCTTGT
The DNA here is from genome assembly GCA_018607905.1 of Paracoccaceae bacterium. Taxonomy (GTDB): domain Bacteria; phylum Pseudomonadota; class Alphaproteobacteria; order Rhodobacterales; family Rhodobacteraceae; genus Amylibacter. Next base: position 49,361 of record JABBAP010000027.1, read on the forward strand.
GGTCGATTTCTTCCTTGATCCGGTCGGCAATTTCTTGCCATCCGAAGCACGCCAAGTCACCTTCCCGCTTTATGTCGTAGACAAGGTTGGCGACCGCAACGAATATGACGACGCTATTAACGGCATCCTCTACGAGTCAGAGGACAGCTATGTCGCCGCGCGGTCTTTGTATCTGCAAAACCGCCGTTTCAATATTGGTTCCTCCGCCGATAACCTGGAGGATCTGGAGGATCCCTATGCAGACTAATTTATTCACCCGCCGTGCCGTAATGGCCATGATGGCCGCCCTTCCGATGGCAGGCCCAGCCTTGGCTTTGTCACAATCAGACGCAGAAAGCCTGATCGGCAAACTCACGGGCGAAATTTTCCGCGTCATTAACGCTGGCAAATCTGAATCTGCCATGTTCCGTGATTTTGAACGCATCTTTGCGAAATACGCAGATGTGCCCGTGATCGCGCGTTCATCGCTTGGCGTCGCACGTCGCAGCGCATCCAAATCACAAATCAACGCCTACACCAAAGCGTTCCAAGGATACGTTTCGCGCAAATACGGCAAACGCTTCCGCGAGTTTATTGGTGCAGAAATCTTGGTGACAAAATCCCAGAAGTCCAAACGCGGCTATCTGGTGGACAGCAGCGTTACCTTCAAAGGTAAACGCCCGTTCTTGGTGCAATGGCAAGTGTCTGACGCATCTGGCCGTGATAAAATGTTCGACATCATCATCGAAGGCATCTCAATGTTGCGCCTTGAACGCGAAGAAATCGGCGCAATGCTGGATCGTCGCGGCGGTGACATCGACAAACTGATCGCACACCTCAAAACCGCGTCTTAAACAGACTGGAATTTGAATTTGGGCGCGGCCATTGGCTGCGCCTTTTTCGTTTAAAACGTAATATCCACGATCAGGGCGACATGATCGCTCAATCCGTTGCCGACCCAATCTTCAAACCTGCCCACCTCAAACCGATTGATCTGCGCGCTGCGTGGCACAAACGCGTAATCAATGTGGTACACAGGCCCGTCCTTTTTACGATCCCGCCAATAATGTGTCGGGATGCTCTCACTGCCTTGGGGTTCGCCCATCACCTCGTGATACGCACTGACCAGCCCCAAATCCGTTGCCGTTGCAACCATCTTGGAATGATTGATCCGCCAACCTGGCTTGTCCCAAAAGATGTTGTTGTTCAGATCACCGCCCATCACGCTTGGCCCGCCAGACAGAAAATCGCGGTACTTGGTCAGCCCGCGCCGCAACGGCCCCAACGTGTGTTTTCGAATGTTACCGCTGTTGGCATTCTGCGCCCAAACCGCCAGCAGGTTAAACTGCACTGCGCCCGTCACAACCACGGGCAACACAAAATCCAGCGTCGGGAAAAACGGCTCCGCGCGCTGCAGCGCCACATCCCCAAAGGCAAACACCCCCAGCCCCTTGTTCGGATTTTTGCCCATCCAAAGGCAGGTTTCAGGGCTGAACCGATCCAACCCGCGTAGGGCCAGTATTTCGGGCGCAGCGCATTCTGAAATCACGGCAATATCTGGCTTTAACGGCAGGATCGCCTCAATCTTTCGATGAAACGCCATGTTGCAGTTCCAAAAAATTAACCGCACAAAGCCTCCTGCACCTGCCTAGTTTTTCTTACGTCCAAAAATGCTGCCCAACACTTTATCCACGATGTTCTCGGCGTCTTTTTCCAGCTTCTTTAAGTCGCGCTCAACTTGCTGGGCCAAATCACGCAATGGATCATTGCCCTTCTTTTTTCGCGACGGGTTGCGCGCATTTACTGTCGGTTCAACAACTTTGCGCGGCGGCACAAACATCGGCAACGGCGCTGGAATATGGCCATCCAAAACACGGGTCATGGTTTCGCGCCAAATATCCGTCGGCAATCCGCTGCCCGTCACACCCGTTAGCTTTGTGTTGTCGTCATAGCCCATCCAAACACCAACAACATAATCGCTGTTAAACCCGATAAACCACGCATCTTTTGCGCCCTGCGTCGTGCCTGTTTTGCCTGCAATTTCCACACCATCAATCCGCGCTTTACCGCCAGAGCCAGCTTCAACAACTTGGTTCATCATGTACATCAACTGGCCCGCGGCACGCTGGGAAATCACACGCTCACCTGCCGCATTTGAATGCACCATCATCGGCGTCTTTTCACCCTGAATGGTCAGCTCTGTAAGGCCATACGGCTTTACCGCCACGCCTTCATTCAGAATGCCCGCATAGGCGCCGGTCATTTCCAGCAACGTGCTTTCCGATGCCCCGAGCGCCATCGCTGGTCCGGGGGAAATCTTGTTTTGAATGCCAAAGCCTTGCGCAATATTCGCAACTTTATCCGTGCCAATCGCAACCGCAACCTTTACCGCAACCGTGTTCTTGGACTTGGCCAACGCCTTGGTCAGCGACATCTCGCCTTCATATTTCTTGGTATAGTTTTTGGGGCAATATTCACCGGAACCGGGCACATTCATGCAGAATGCCTCGTCCACAACGGTCGTGTCCCAGCGCCAGCCATCTTGCAATGCGGCAGCATAAACGAACGGCTTGAACGACGAACCTGTCTGGCGCAATGCCTGTGTTCCGCGATTGAACCCGCCCGCATTGCCAGTCTTTTTGCCACCCACAATCGCACGCACCGCACCGTCGCGCGACAAAACAACAATCGCGGCCTGCGCCTTTGATCCTTCTCGGACCTTGTTTTCAAAAACAAAGTTCATTCCGTCTTCCGCAGCTTTTTGAACCCGCTTGTCAAACGTGCTGCGAATAACAACATCTTCTTTGGTTTGCTTCAAAAGGAAATTTGGCCCGTCTTCCACGATCCAATCCGCAAAATATGTCCCGACTTGCCTCTTTGCCGTGGCCGACAATTGCGCAGGATTGGCCCGCGCTGCGTCGGCTTCGCGTGCGCTCAGATAATCCTGTTTTTCCATCAACCCTATGATCAATTCCGCGCGATCCTGCGCCTTACCAATGTCGCGTGTCGGCGCGGTAGACGAAGGTGCCTTCAACAGGCCAGCCATCATCGCGGCCTCAGGAACGCTCACAGTAGATGCGGATTTCGAAAAATACCGCTGTGCTGCAGCCTCAAACCCGTTGCTGCCCGCACCCAAGTATGCGCGGTTCATGTAAATGGTCAGGATTTCCGCTTTGGTGTATTTCAGCTCCATCGCGAATGCCATCGGCACTTCTTTGATTTTGCGTTCCTTGGACCCCATGTCAGAAAAGAACACCAGCTTGGCAACCTGCTGCGTGATCGTTGAACCACCATGCCCCTTTAGCGGATGCCGCCCTTCGCGAATGTTGGTGCGCAATGCACCCGCAATACCGCGCGGTGAAATCCCTAGATGACGAAAGAACCGTTTATCCTCGGTCGCAACAACGGCATTTTTCAAATGCGGCGCAACAGAATCGGCATCCACCAAACCGCCAAACTGATCCCCGCGCCACGCAAACACTTGGCCCGTATTATCCAAAATCGTGACCGAGCCATGCTGGCGATCATCCATCAATTCCAACGCATCAGGCAATGTCGAATAATAATAGGCAGTCGATCCGCCAACCACCACGGCCGTCACAACCGCAAGCCGCGAAAACACCCACCACAAAATCCGAAGGATACCGCCAAACACAAATTTGAACGCCCGAACAAAGATATTTCCACTGGCTTTGCGCTTCGGGGCTTTCTTCGCTTTTGGCTTTGGGGTCGCAGCCGCTTTTTTCTTGGCCGCGCCCGGTGTCATTTTGGAAGCCAAAGACGACGCCACACTAGACGAGACAGAAGCCTTCGCCTTTTTGGACTTAAACACCCTTTTGGGCGCAACCAACGTGCGCCGCTTTCCATTTTGTGCCATAACCGCTCGTGCCTGATTTAGGTCATTTTTCCTAAGATAGTCTTTCTATACATGTTTGTGGAGTGCAAGGAGGTCACGATTGTTAGAATCTTTTTTGCATAAAATTTGGTCAGAAAGCCTGTTGTGTACATTTTTTATGCAAAAACGAAGTTTTCTGCACTGCAGCATTGCCAAGGCATTGCACCCGACGCTCAATTCTTCGTTGCTTGCCCCATCAGCAAACACATGCACCGACCCAAACAAATGAGGACACGATGAAACTCGTCATAGCAACAATTAAACCCTTTAAGCTGGAAGAGGTCCGCACCGCGCTCACCGAAATCGGCGTCAAAGGCATGATGGTTACAGAAATCAAAGGCTACGGCGTTCAATCTGGCCATACCGAAATCTATCGCGGTGCAGAATACGACGTGAATTACGTACCAAAAATTAAACTCGAAATAGTAGTGACATCGGACATGGTCGACCAAACAGTGGCCGCAATCGAAGAGAGCGCAAAAACTGGCAAAATTGGTGATGGCAAAATTTTCGTACTTGAAGTCCAACAAGCAGTTCGCGTCCGCACCGGTGAATCCGGCGAAGACGCAATTTAGGCCGACACAGACAAAGAACTAGGAAACGACAATGAACACTCCTTTGAAAAAAATCATCCTCGTGGGAGGCGCTACCCTCCTTCCTGCAACCGCCTTTGCACAGGATGCGCCCACCGCTGTTCCGACCGAAGTGGGCTTCATCCTCACCACTCTTCTTTTCTTGATCGCTGGTTTTCTGGTGTTCTTCATGGCCGCTGGCTTTGCTATGCTCGAAGCAGGTCTCGTGCGCTCTAAAAACGTTACGATGCAGTTAACCAAAAACATGGGCCTCTTTGGCTTTGCTTGTTTGGCCTATTACATCATCGGCTTTAACCTCATGTACCCAGCCGACGCTTGGACAATCTCCAACATTTTGGGCGCATTCTCCCCAACCTCCCTCGAACCCGTTGGCTTAGCCGCAGCAGATGCCGATCTGTCCTATGCTTCTGTTGGCTCGGACTTTTTCTTCCAGCTGATGTTCTGTGCCGCAACAGCCTCCATCGTATCTGGCGCACTCGCTGAACGCATCAAACTATGGCCATTCCTTGTATTCGTCATCATCCTGACAGGCCTGATCTACCCGATCCAAGCGTCTTGGAAATGGGGCGGTGGTTTCCTTGAAGTCGCAAATTTCCAAGATTTTGCCGGCTCCACAGTCGTCCACTCCGTCGGTGGTTGGGCAGCTCTAACAGGCGCGATTATCCTCGGCCCGCGCATCGGCAAATACAAAGACGGCAAAGTGACACCATTCTTGGGTTCAAACCTTCCGCTCGCGACACTTGGTGCATTTATTCTGTGGCTCGGTTGGTTCGGCTTTAATGGCGGCTCGCAACTTGCGATGGGCACCGTGGGCGACATCGCCGACATTTCGCGCATCTTTGTAAACACAAACGCCGCCGCAGCAGGTGGTGTGGTCGCAGCCCTTATCGCCACACAATTGTTGTACAAGAAACCAGACCTAACAATGATCCTAAACGGCGCATTGGCTGGCCTCGTGTCCATCACCGCAGAACCGCTGACACCATCAATTGGCATGGCAACTTTGATTGGCGCTGTTGGCGGCATCATTGTGGTCATCACGATCCCGCTGCTGGATAAATTCCGCATCGACGATGTGGTTGGTGCGATCCCAGTTCACCTTATTGCAGGTATCTGGGGCACAATCGCCGTGGTCTTCACCAACCCTGCCGCAACTATTGGTGCACAACTTTTTGGCATCCTCACAGTTGCATTCTTTGTGATCATCACCTCTTCGCTGGTCTGGCTGATCCTTAAAGTCATCGTTGGCATCCGCGTGGACGAAGAAGCCGAGATCATGGGCCTCGACCGCTCTGAGTTGGGCATGGAAGCCTACCCAGAGTTCAAAACGAACTAGCACAAACGAATCCCACGGGGCGGGGCACCATCCCGTGGGGTTTTCCATCCGTTTACGCCAAACCCACGTCGTAAACAGCATTGCAAATGGCCCTGCCGCCATGCTTCATATCCCCAACAAGGGAGAGCATCATGGCCGTCGCACAATTACACACGAATATGGATCACTGGGCCGAACGCGTAGACCTCGCCGCCGCCTTTCGCTGGACCGAGCGCCTGAATTTCCACGAGGCAGTCGCGAACCACTTTTCCTTCGCAGTAAACGACGACGGCACACAGTTCCTGATGAACCCCAACCAAATGCACTTCGCACGGATCAAAGCCTCCGATCTGCTGCTGCTCGATGCAAACGATCCAGACGTGCTCGAAAAACCGGGCGCACCCGACCTCACCGCGTGGGGATTGCACGGCGCGATCCACCGCCACTGCCCACACGCCCGTTGCGCCATGCACGTGCATTCCGTCCACGCCACCGTTCTGGCATCTCTCGCAGACAGCAACCTGCTGCCAATCGATCAAAACACCGCCATTTTCTTTGATCGCTACGTGATCGACAATCACTACGGCGGCCTCGCGTTTGAAGGCGAAGGCGAACGCTGCGCCGCCCTGTTTTCCGACCCCAAGAAAAAAGTCATGATCATGGGCAACCACGGCATCCTGATCATCGGAGACAGCGTCGCGGACACTTTCAACCGCCTGTACTATTTTGAACGCGCCGCCGAAACCTACATCCGCGCATTACAAACAGGCCAAAAACTCCGCGTCCTATCCGACGAGATCGCCGAAAAAGCCGCCAGTGAGCAAGAAGAATACCCAGAACAAGCCGACCGCCACCTCGCCGAATTAAAAGCCATCCTCGACGACGAAGGTTCCAACTATGCAAGCTAACAATGCCTGAAAACCGCGACTGGAACTATCACCCAGACCTGCCCCTTCCCGATAAATCCATCTGGCAGTGGCCGCCTAGCCCACGTTCAATCGGCGGTTATTTCGCCCGCAATTGGCTGCGCCTGTCCGAATTCATGCTCCTATTTTTGATGGGCCTATTCTGCTGGTTCTTCCTCTACCCATCCCTTGAAACCACCAAGACATTCGCCATCGGCTGGGTCGCCCAAATCTGGGCCGTGAACATGGGTGCCCTGCTGGTTTTTGCAGGCGGCCTGCACTGGTATTTCTACACGCGTAAGGCCCAAGCAAAAGAGCTCAAATTCTCCCACCGCGATATGATGCGCGAAAACCGAACCTTTAAATTTGGCGACCAAGTCAAAGACAACATGTTCTGGTCCCTCACCAGCGGCATCGCCCAAATCACTGTCTTTCAGGCGGTCTCACTCTGGCTCATGGCCAACGGCTACGTCCCGACAATCACATTCACCAGCAACCCAATCCTGTTCATCGCGATTATCCTCGCGCTGCCCGTCTGGTCCGCCTTCCACTTCTACTGGATCCACCGTTTTCTGCACGTGCCGTTCATGTACACGCGCGTGCATTCCCTGCATCACCGCAACATCAACATCGGCCCGTGGTCTGGCTTTTCGATGCACCCCGTTGAACACTTCTTCTATCTGACATCGCTGTGCATCCACTGGATCATCCCCTCCAGCCCCGTGCACATCGCCTTCCACGTCATGTACCTCGCGCCTGGGGCCGCCATGAGCCACACAGGCTATGAATCCCTGCTGATCAAAGACAAACGCAAGTTGGAACTGGGCACGTTTTACCACACGCTGCATCACCGCTATTACGAGTGCAACTACGGCAACCAAGAAATGCCGTGGGACCGCTGGTTCGGCACCTTCCACAACGGCACGGCCGAGGGCACAGTTGAGACCCGCGCGCGCAAAAAGAAGATGTACCAATGACCACCCGCAAAGAGTGGAACCACCTGCCTGAAACCCCGATCCAAGTCTCTCCGCTTTGGCAATGGCCCCCCAAACCCTACGCCGCGTTTCGTTGGTATTTCGACAGCTGGTTTTTCATCACGGTCCACCTCGCCATTGTCGCCATCGCATTTTCGAGCCTTGCGCTCGCCAGCCCAACACTCGCGCAAGCGGCCTCGTTTGAGGTTTGGTGGATCGCCCTTATTTGGGCGCGCAACGCCGTGATCGTCACCCTGCTCGCAGGCGCTTTGCATTTGTGGTTCCACAAATACGCGATGCAGGACACCACTCTAAAATACGATCCGCGCCCATTCCCCCGCATGGGCCGGATGTTCACGCTCGACAGCCAACTCCTCGACAACATGCTCTGGACCATTGCCTCGGGCGTCACAATTTGGTCCGCATTCGAATGCCTGCTCTGGTGGTCGATGGCCAACGGCTATGCCCACGTTATCACGTTTGACACAAACCCCATCTGGTTCGTCGCGATCTTCTTCCTGATCCCCATCTGGGAGAGCTTTTATTTCTACTGGATGCACCGATTTTTGCACACGGGCCTGATGTACCGCTTTCACGCCCTGCACCACCGCAACACCGATATCGGCCCGTGGTCTGGCCTGTCTATGCACCCCGTTGAACACTTGTTCTACTTTGGCACCGTGCTCACCCACTTTGCGATCGCCAGCCATCCCGTCCACGTCATCTTTCACCTCATGTTCTACGGCCTATACGCAATCACAACCCACACAGGCTTTGAGGGCGTGATGTTTCGTAACAAAAAGCGCCTAAATCTGGGCATGTTCCACCACCAAATCCACCACCGCTTTTTTGAATGCAACTACGGCAACCTCGATGTGCCGTGGGACCGCCTGTTTGGCAGCTGGCACGACGGCACAGCCCAAGGCAAAGAAGCGATGAAACAACGGTTGCGCGAACATTCTAAAAAGCGCACAAAATCGTAAAAATTCTACAGGGAACACCGCCATGCAATACGGCCTAACCGAAGAACAAGAGATGATCGTCTCAACCGTTCGCAGCTTCGTTGAAAAAGAAATCTACCCCCACGAAGAACTGGTCGAACGCACTGGCGAAGTCCCTGCTGAGATCGCGAATGAGATTAAACGCAAAACCCTAGAGCTTGGTTTTTACGGCTGTAATTTCCCGGAAGAGGTCGGCGGCGCTGGCCTAAACCACACCGATTTCGCACTGGTGGAACGTGAACTTGGGCGCGGCTCAATGGCGCTCAACCACTTCTTTGGGCGCCCGCAAAACATCCTGATGGCGTGTAATCCAGAACAACGCGAACGCTACCTGATGCCTGCCATGCGCGGCGAACGGATGGACGCGCTCGCCATGACAGAACCGGGTGCCGGATCTGACGTACGCGGCATGAAATGCAACGCGGTACGTGACGGCGGTGATTGGGTCGTGAACGGAACAAAGCATTTCATCTCGGGCGCAGAACACGCCGATTTCATCATCGTTTTCATCGCTACAGGCGAAGACGACACGCCAAAGGGCCCGAAAAAACGCATCACCACATTCCTCGTGGATCGCGGCACACCTGGCTTCACAATCCGCGACGGTTACAAATCCGTATCCCATCGCGGCTACAAAAATATGATCCTAGAATTCGACGATTGCCGCCTGCCAGACGCGCAGGTCTTGGGTGAAGTTGATGGCGGTTTCGCGGTCATGAACGAATGGCTTTACGCCACACGCATCACCGTCGCCGCAATGTCTGTGGGCCGCGCGCGCCGCGTGTTTGATTACGCGCTGAACTATTCCGCAGAACGCGAACAATTTGGCCAGCCAATCGGTAAATTCCAAGGCGTCAGTTTTCAAATCGCCGACATGATCACAGAAATCGACGCCGCCGATCTGCTCACCCTCGCCGCCGCTGATCGCCTCGACAAAGGCCTGCCAGCGAACCGCGAAATTGCTTCCGCAAAACTCTACGCTTCCGAAATGTTGGCGCGTGTTACCGACACCGCAATTCAAATACACGGCGGTATGGGGCTGATGGATGATTACCCGCTAGAACGGTTTTGGCGCGACGCCCGAGTAGAACGTATCTGGGACGGCACATCCGAAATCCAACGCCACATCATCAGCCGCGATCTGTTGCGCCCGCTCGGTGCATAGGTTTAATGCGCTCCGCGCGGGGGATATTTAAGGCCAGAAGAAAGTGGCAGATTAAGGTCCAGTCCTCTGCCCCATTTCCGGCTGACAGAGGACCTTCTCCTGGCGCGGTCATCGGCTTCCCAACCTGTACCGCAAAACTACTAACCGCGATTCTGGTTAACAAACCCTTGCTTCTTTTGGCCCAAAATATCCAAATCCCGTCACAGCAATCACATGCCCATTCGTCTAAGGTTACGAACTTATGACACTCCAACGTCTATTTAATCCGAAATCCATCGCCATCATCGGCGGCGGCGCATGGTGCGAAGCCGTGGCTGAACAAGCCATCAAAATCGGCTTTACTGGCGCGATCTATCCCGTTCATCCAAAACAAAAACCACTTGCGGGTATCGACAGCTACGCATCACTCGCCGATTTGCCAGAACCGCCAGACGCCTGTTTTATCGGCGTAAACCGTCACGTAACACTCGATGTCGTTGCCCAGTTGAACGCAATGGGCGCAGGGGGCGCAATCTGTTTTGCCTCTGGATTTTCTGAGGCAGAACAGGAAGACGACACAGGGTCCGATCTGCAAGCACAACTGGTCACAGCCGCAGGCGACATGCCGATCCTCGGCCCCAATTGTTACGGCATTATCAACTACTTGGACCGCGCAATTCTGTGGCCCGACCAACACGGCGGCGCAACCGTTAACAACGGCGTTGCGATCATCACCCAGTCGTCCAACATGGCGATCAACATCACCATGCAACAGCGCGCCCTACCCATCGCCACCATCGCATGCGCGGGAAATCAGGCGCAAACAGGCATGGCAGATATCGGCATCCACCTGTTGAACGATCCACGCATCACCGCGCTCGGCCTCCACATCGAAGGTTTCAACGACATCCGCGCCTACGAAAAATTGGCAGCGGTGGCGCAGCAATTGGGCAAGCCCATCGTCGCCCTCAAAGTCGGCAAATCCGACCAAGCCAAAGCCGCAACCGTTTCCCACACCGCATCCGTCGCGGGTGGCGATGCCGGTGCAAATGCCTTGCTGAAACGACTGAATATTGCGCGGGTCAACAGCCTGCCAACCTTTATGGAAACCCTCAAACTCCTGCATTTCACGGGCGCACTGCAAAGCGCAGAAATCGCGTCCATCAGCTGTTCAGGGGGCGAAGCCAGCCTTGCTGCAGACACCGCCGTTGGCCACAACGTCACCTTCCCACCCCTCACGCTAACGCAAAAAACTAACCTTCGCACAGCGCTCGGCCCGATGGTGGCACTGGCCAATCCGCTCGATTATCACACCTACATTTGGCGCGACGCCGACGCCATGACCGCCGCGTGGTCCGCCATGATGGAACCCCACCTCGCGCTCACGTTGCTGATCGTCGATTTCCCTCGCGCAGATCGGTGCAGCGATGCCGATTGGGATTGCGCCATCGCCGCCGCTGGCCGTGCCAAGGCGCAAACAGGCGCGAACGTCGCAATGGTCACAACACTGCCTGAAAACTTGTCCGAAACCGTGGCAAACCGCTTGGCCGAATTGGGGGTCGTGCCGATGCTCGGCCTTGCCGAAGCAATTGAGTCCGTTGCGGCCGCCGCCAGTTTCACCCAACCCGAAACCGCACCCATTTTATTGCCAACGCCCAGCAACGACCCGCAAATCGTTTCCGAAGCCGAGGCAAAAACCGCCCTTGCCAGCCACGGCCTTCGCGTTCCAATATCGACCCGCGCACAATCCCCAAACGCGGCCGCAAAAGCCGCACAAGCCATCGGTTTTCCCGTCGCGCTAAAGGGCGAAGGCATCGCCCACAAATCCGAAGCAGGGGCCGTTGCCCTGAACCTGAACGCCGCTCAATCCGTCACAGACGCCGCAACCACGATGCCAACGGATGCCTTCCTCGTTGAAGAAATGTTAACAGGCGGCGTGGCCGAACTCCTCGTCGGGGTTGTCAAAGACCCCGCGCACGGATTTGTCCTTACGCTTGGCGCAGGCGGCACGCTCACCGAACTTCTGAACGACAGCGCCTCCCTTCTCATTCCGGCGACGCGTGCAGGCATGGAATCCGCACTTCTTTCCTTGAAATCCGCAAAACTCCTGTCGGGATTTCGCGGCGCACCAGCTGCGCATATGCCATCGATTCTCGATGCAATCGAAGCGATCCAAAACTACGTGCTTGCCAACGCCGACGGCTTGGAAGAAGTTGAAGTGAACCCGCTGATCTGCACACCCACAGACGCAATCGCCGCAGATGCTTTGCTGCGCCGCGACCCCAAACCATAAGGCGAACACATGACAAACCCGATCAAAACCCACCGCGAAGGCGGCATTTTGCAAATAACTTTGGACCGCCCAAAGGCGAACGCCATTGATCTGGAAACCAGCAAAATCATGGGCGACACCTTCGCCGCGTTTCGCGACGATCCCGAACTGCGCGTTGCAATCATCACCGGTGGCGGCGAGAAATTCTTTTGCCCAGGCTGGGATCTAAAGGCTGCCGCAGACGGCGACGCGGTCGACGGTGATTACGGCGTCGGCGGTTTTGGTGGCTTGCAAGAATTGCGCGGCATGACCAAACCCGTCATCGCGGCCGTGAACGGAATTTGCTGTGGTGGCGGATTGGAACTGGCGCTTTCCGCAGACATTATCCTTGCCGCAGATCACGCGTCTTTCGCCCTGCCTGAAATTCGTTCAGGCACCGTGGCAGATGCCGCCAGCATCAAAATGCCCAAACGCATCCCCTACCACGTCGCAATGGAAATGTTGCTGACGGGTCGCTGGCTGAATGTCGAGGAAGCGCATCGTTGGGGGTTTGTGAATCACATCCATCCCGCCGCTGATTTGATGGAAAAGGCCTGGGATTTGGCCCGTCTTTTGGAAAGCGGCCCACCGCTGGTTTACGCCGCAATCAAAGAAATCGTGCGCGATGCTGAAGACAGCAAATTCCAAGACACGATGAATCGCATTACCAAAAGACAACTGCAATCCGTCGATACGCTTTACGCTTCTGAGGATCAGTTGGAAGGGGCAAAAGCATTTGCCGAGGGGCGCGATCCCGTATGGAAAGGGCGCTAATCCCTAATCTTGTAGCGACCCTTTGAACATCGTCATAAAGGGTGCAAACAGGTATTGGCCAAAGGTCACGCTCCGCCCCTCAAGCGCGATGCTTACGGGCATATCCGTTGCCAAATGCAAATCGCCATCCATCGCCGCGACGATTTTTTTCATGTCGTCGGGGTTAATTTGCGCCTGCGCGGGATAGCCCAAAACATTTCCATCCGCATCCCGTTTGGCATCGGGCGCGATTGAGCTGAGCCGAATACGTACCTTCGGCAGATTTCGCTGGGGCAACGCGGGAATGGTCAGCGATCCCTCCATCCCGGCACGCACCTGATCAATTGCTTGGGTTGGAATCGTGAAATTCACGCTCGGATCTTTCAGCGGTTGGGCCAGCGTCAATAAAGTTGTCCCGCGCGGCGCGTACATTTGTTCGGTATCAAACCCCAACAAAACCACCACCCCATCCACGGGCGAACGTACAATCGCGCTGTCAATTTCCGACCTTAAATTCACTGCTTGGCGTTGCAATTCTGGCAATCGTTCGCCGTTCGATTTCAACTGATTGAGCAAGGCAACGCGATGTTTTGTGCGCAAGTTTCGGGCATTCGCCTCTGCTTGGTCCCGCTGATCCCGAAGCTGGATTAAATCCGACATCTGCGTGTTTATTTGCGATTGAACAGACAACAATAAATCGGTCTGCCCTTCTGTTTGGGCCGCGGCCAAAACACCTTTTTTCACCAACGCCGTCATCTGCTCGGATCGCTGCGTTAACGCCGCCACGCGCTGCTGCAAAATCGCAATTCCTGCTTCAATCGCCTGCCCGCGTAACACGGCCGCGCCCGCTGTCGCCTCTGCTGTTCCAATTTCCGTTTCCAGCTGCATCTGCATACCGTCGTACCGCGCAATTAACGCAGGATCAGGCGCGCCGCTCAGGTCATCGCGCGCCGCCAGCCCCAGCAGGTTTCGGATGATCTCATTCTCTGCACGCAACTGGTTGATATGCCCCTCAACCAGCGACAGGTTTTTCCCTTGAACCGAAACATCCAGTTCAAAAATGACCTGCCCAATCGAAACCACCGATTGATGCTCGACCATCACAGAAACGATATGCCCGCCAAAAGGGTGCTGCACATCATAACTTGGAGCAGAGGATGCAATCGTGCCGTTCGCGCGAATTGTCGTCGCCAATGGAGCAACTGCGGCCCAGGTTCCCAGCGCAAACAACGCCAAACCCAGCATGATCGCAGCCATGAACAAAGGGCGAGTAACCGAAAACGGCAACGCATTTTCTGTATCTTGCAGCTCCATCAATGGGGCCTCAAATCGTTGGCTGCGGATTGGGATTTATCGCTCGATAAAATGGCAGAAAACAGCGACGCATCTTTAATATTTTCCACCTTTAATGCGTCCGCCATTTGGGCCACCACTGCCAGCGCAATTTCATCGGACGGCAGATCCAGCATGCTGACCTCGGGATGTTGAATAAGCGATTTTATCTTCGGCATTTTTTCGGCAGCGGCGGATTGGCGTTCTTCACGCAGCACCAATTCGCACAAATGTTCTTTTTGAAAACGGAAGGTAAAAATCGCATCGCGTTGTTCATCGGCTGGGCCATTTAGACACGCTGCATTGAACAATTCCGTGCCAACCATCGCCGCTTTGACACAAAACTCTTGGTCGGAATGGCGTGAAAATTGCGCCACAATCCAATCGTTCAAATCTTGCACCGAGGCCGCATTCAGCGGGATTTTCAAACACTGTTTGCCGTTGCTCATCCGCCCTAAAACCTCGGCTCGGGGGCCAAAATCTGCCATCCGGCCTTGATCCATCATCAAAACTTTATCCGCCAACCCCATAATACCTGAACGGTGCAACACCATCACAATCGTTGTCCCACGGGATTTCAAAACCGCCAACGTATCGCACAATTGCCGCTCCCCAATTGCATCCAGCAACGCGTTCGGCTCATCCAAAAACAAATACCGCGGCTTTTGATAAATTGAACGCGCCAGCGCGACCCTTTGTTTTTGCCCCGCCGACAAAAGATAGGCCGCCGACCCCATGTCCGATTGATAGGCTTGCGGCAGTGCCGAAATCAAACCGTGCACGCCAGCCGTTCGCGCCGCCGCGATAATTTTGGTGTCAGATGGGTTCTCCTCAAAACAGGAAATATTTTCCGCCAAGGTGCCTTTCACCAATCGGGCCTGCTGCGGCAGATACCCAATATTTTGCGCAATGGTTTCAGGCCCTAAAACGCGGGCCTCGCTTTCATCCAAAAACACCGATCCAATCGGGGCCGGATCAATGCCGCATAACGCGTGTAACAGCGTGGTTTTCCCGCTGCCTGAATCCCCCACAATCGCCAAACATTCACCCGGCGCCAGATCGAGCGTAACGCGATCCAAACGCGGTGGCGCACCACCGCCGCGCGGAAAAATCAGACCCTGCGCAACCAACTTTCCCGACAAGGATTCAACCTCGGTTGGGCCGTGGCTTTCTGCACATAATTGTGTTCCCAAATTTTGATAGGCCGTGAACGTCGATCGAATATTCGCCATGCTCGTCAGGCTGGCTTCGATCGTGCCGATGGTTTTGGCGGTAATGATCGACGCCCCGATCATCCCACCTGCGGTCAGCTCTCCGCGAACCACCAGAAATGCGCCCAACGTCAGGGATAATATCTGCGCCGACGTTCGCAAAAAACCAGACACCGACGTTTGCAGAGTTTGCGTAATAGTAGCCTGTTCTTCGAACATGTGACGCTGGCGTTGCAAGCTAAAAAACCGCCTTGTCAGGTTCTCCAGAATGGTGCGGATACCTGCAACCAACACCGTGTCGATCGCGTCTTGCAGCGTCGTTAATTCGGTTCTGGAAATTGAACTTGCTTGGCGCTGCGCATCCGTTGTCAGAAATTCGCACACCTTTGAGAGCGCCCAGGTCGCACCAACAATGCCCGCAATCAGCCCTAAAAATAGGGGATGAATTAACAACAACGCAAACAAGAAAACCGGAACCCACGGGATGTTAAGCGTTGTCACCGCCAAGCCACCTTTGAAGGCCGCCGCCAGCTCCCCGACGTTTTTGATCGCGGCCTGACGCTCCTCACCTTTGGCTTTTAATGCGGCGCGCGCGCCAACAGTTTCAACCCAACGTGCGGTGCGCGTCAGGCAGATGTCGCGAAAAAATTCGACGATGGCATGGGTCGCGATTGGGCCCAGCGCCACCAGCAACAGCAACAGCAACGTATTCAAATTGCCGCTTGGCACCACGCGATCCAAAACCTGCATCATGTAAATCGGGCTGACCAAAACAGCCAGATTCGTGATCAGGCTGAACACCACCAATGGCAGCATCAGCCGTTTGATCTGGGTCAAAGGGTTCACATTTTTCACTGCATTCGCGCCTTAAAAGGCGGCTCGCTTGTAATCGCGTGCCCGCCAGTTTTGATCAAAGAATGAAATTGCTTTCATCCAGGTCATCAGGGTCGATGGACTTCAGGATCAACTTGTCGCCCGCTTGCCCGCCATCCAATCCGCTCAGGTCAATTTCTGTGGCCCAACCCTGATCTGACATCAGGTTGGCAAGGTCCGAAAACTCCAATCCATAGGCGGATAAATCGACTACATCGTTATCTGCCTCAAAGTCGTGGATCATGTCTTTGCCACTCCCAGCGGACACAATGAACGTGTCTGAACTGC
The DNA here is from genome assembly GCA_018607905.1 of Paracoccaceae bacterium. Lineage (GTDB taxonomy): Bacteria > Pseudomonadota > Alphaproteobacteria > Rhodobacterales > Rhodobacteraceae > Amylibacter. The sequence continues at coordinate 65,935 of JABBAP010000027.1, forward strand.
CATCCGCAGACCATTCGCCGCCCCACAATTGATCGTCCCCAGCGCCCCCTTCGATGGTGTCAGATCCTGATCCGCCCACAATTTTGTCGTTACCAGCACCGCCAAAGATTATGTCGTCGCCGCCGCGTCCAAGGATGAAATCTGCGCCGTCCCCGCCATAAAGCTCTTCTTGGCCGTCATTGCCAACCAACGTGTCTTTGCCGTCGCCACCATAGGCCGTGTCGTTGCCGCCATCGGTTTGAATGCGATCATCGCCGTCGCCGCCCGACAACGTGTCACTCCCAGCACCGCCATACAGCCTGTCATCGCCAGCCCCGCCTGAAATATCGTCGTTCCCTTCGCCGCCGTACACTGCGTCATTGCCGGCATCACCAGACAAAACATCATCATCATCACCGCCGCCGCCATAGATTTCATCTTCGCCAGCACCGCCGCGCAAAC
>JABBAP010000027.1:66475-74472 GCA_018607905.1 Paracoccaceae bacterium
TCATCATCACCGCCGCCGCCATAGATTTCATCTTCGCCAGCACCGCCGCGCAAACTGTCATCGCCACCCGACAGATCAGTCACTTCTGGATTGCGGATCAGAACGGTCGCTTCGGTATCGACGGGCGCAAAAGCATCGGGCGAACGCGGATCAACCGCACCATCATTGCGACCCGTAGATTCAGATTCCGCCATAAACTCGGCATAAGCCGTTCCATCCTCCCAATCCATGTGAACACCGTAAATGCCCCCCTGCGCTTCAGTGGTTCCATCGAAATCGTGATCGCCACGGTTCATTCCGTAATACAGGTTGCCATCCCCATCGAGGAACACCGCGCCATAGGCCCCCTGCGCCATGCCCGTTTCCATCTCACCGTCAAACAACGTGCCCGAAATTGGCAGGGATGTGACGACGGGCTGACCGCCCGCTTCGACTTCGCTCATGTCGATGCGGTGGACTGCACCTTCGCCACCATTTTGACCCGGCGCTTCAACGGCATAAAAGCTATTGTCCGCCGCATTAAATGCGATGTCATAGATTTTTCCGCCAAACAGATCACTCGGCAAATCAAACGATTGACTGGTAGGATTGCCATCGGCATCCAAGTTATCCACATCAATTTTGGTGACACGGTTCAAACCGTTTTGGAACGTCCATAAATTCCCGCTATCGTCAAAATCTCCAACAAAGTCGCCATGGGGTGCGTCCCCAATCCGGAACGCATTGCCCTCCGCATCGAGCATCACCAAATCTGGCACGTCAACTGCATTGCCGAGCGAATCCACGCCAGCCTGTTTCGCGATGCCATAAATCAGATCGTCTTCGACGTTAAACCCGATCGCATTCAGCCCCAACCCAGTGGGATCGCCCGCATCTTCGTATTCATTTGTGCTTGGATCAAAGACCTTTAATTGCCCATCAATCACTTGGTACAATTTGGCTTGCCCAGGGGCAAACGCGGATACCGAAACATCTTCGCCGCCGATTGAAACTTCTGTTTCGTAAAACGCAATTGGCCCGTCAGAATTAATCTCGGGCCCGGTATCGGCAGGGGCCACCTCGCGGAACGTCAATTCTCCGTCGCCCCCAACACCTGGAACGTCAATTTCAAACCGCTCGTAAACGCCTGACGTGACCTCAACTTCGCCAACGACCTCGCCGTTCCACATTACCTCAACTTTGGCACTGCTTGCCCCGCTCGCAATGTTCGCGGCCACCTCAAACGACACTGTGTAATTCGATCCAGCATCTGTGCTGACGGATTGGCTCATCTGCGATTGACCATCGATATCCGTCACAGCCCATCCAGAATTTGCCTCCTCGAACTGCGCGAAACTGGTCGGGTTAACGCCCTCTGGTGTGCCTTGCAAAATGTTTCCATCAGCTAAATCACCGTAAACAACGTCGTCGCCGTCGCCTGCGTTGATCGTATCTGCGCCGCGTCCGCCAACGCCAAAATCATCCCCATCTTCGAGGTTCAAAATATCGCTGCCGTCACCGCCAAAGGCACGATCCTCACCAGTGCCCGCGTTCACTAAATCATCGCCCGCACCTGCGAATAATTGATCATCCCCGCCATTGCCAAGCAACACATCATCGCCCGCACCAGTGGAAATCACATCGTCGAAATTTCGCACCACAGGCGAACCGGTCGAAATGTTATCCGCGTTATATTCCCATCTGCCTTCGAACAGGCTCCACTCACTGCCAACCATATCTCCGGCGGCCAGATCGTTCCCTGCACCCGTTTGGATCGTGTCATCGCCGACATTTCCGTTGACGAAATCAACACCGTCTTCCCCTGCAAGCGTGTTGCCTTGCGTGCCGACAAATCCACCCGCGATCTGATCATCGCCCTCAGTGCCTTCAACGCGGATATCGCGCTCAGTCGCAGCAGTGGTTTTCGCTGCAGCGGCCCCAGCGCCGTTCCCCGCACTGGCTTGCCCCGCCGTCGCAGTGTCACCTTTTTCGACGCTCACGTCTTTATCTTGCGTGTCCTCTTTCGCGCTCGGCTCTACCTTAGCATTTGGGTCGTCGCGGTCATCCCTATCCCGTCGGCTGGTGCGATCCTCGCGATCCGCCCTGTCATTCCGATCCGTCCTGTCGTTGCGGTCCTCGCGGTCATTGCGATCCGCCCTGTCATTGCGATCTTCTCTCGCCCGCCGGTCGCTCCGATCAGCGCGATCTTCTCTGGCGTTTCGGCTTGTGTGATCGTAGCGATCCCCCCGACCCGTCTGAACTTCTCTGTCGTTCCCGTTGTTGCGATCCCCGCGATCCGATTCATCGCGCCCCAGTCGGCCCCCTGCTCTGCTGGCGTTATCTGATGAATTCGAAGCTTGGGTATCTCTATTTCTGGCCATGGGACTCTCACATTTGGATTTCCCGACCAGTTATTCAGACGAACCCTAATAGCCTCTTAGGAATGCCCCGTAAAATATGGTAAATTTGATTTAAGCCCGACGCGCTTGCAACTAATCCGCTTGAAACTCGCCGTCCGCTCTTGTCTACTTTGCGCCAACAATAGGGAAAACATCATGCTGACCACGGACCGCCTGAACGACGCCGAAGCTCATATTCGCGAGCTCGATCAACGCCACGCATTGCACCCGTGGACCCATTTCGACAGCTTCGAAAAGGACGGCGCTATGGTTGTCGCCTCTGGCGAAGGTTGTCATTTAACCGACGCGAACGGCAAAACCTACCTCGATGCAGTGGGCGGCATGTGGTGCACCAACATAGGTTTGGGACGCAAAGAAATGGCGCAAACCATCGCTGAACAGATCGAAAAACTCGCCTATTCCTCCACCTTTGTGGACATGACAAATGGCCCTTCCGCCCTGCTCGCCGAAAAACTCGCCAGCCTTGCGCCCGGTGATCTAAACCGCATGCAATTCACCACGGGTGGCTCCACCGCCGTGGACAGCGCCTATCGCCTGATCGGCTTTTACAACCATTGCAACGGCACCCCTGAAAAAACCCACGTCATCGCGCGCGATCAAGCCTATCACGGCTCGACCTACCTCACGATGTCCATCGGCAACAAAGCCGCCGACAGAGTCCCCGAATTTCAGTATAAAAGCGACGGCATTCACCACGTTTCGGCCCCGCATTTTTACCGCGCTGCAGGCGACATCTCCGAGGCCGAGTTTACCGATCAACTGGTCGGCGAATTCGAAGCCAAAATTGCAGAAATCGGCGCAGATAAAGTCGCCGCATTTTTCGCCGAACCGATCCAAGCCTCTGGTGGCGTGCTTGTGCCACCAAGCGGCTATCTCAAACGCATGTGGGAAGTGTGCAAAAAGCACGACATCCTGTTTGTCGCCGACGAGGTCGTCACCGCATTTGGCCGCCTCGGCCATTTTTTCGCAATCGAATCCGAATTCGGCGTCATCCCCGATATCATCACCACTGCCAAAGGCCTGTCCTCTGGCTATTTGCCGATGGGCGCGATGATCTATTCCGACCGCATCCACGATGTCATTTCCCAAGGCGACGAAAACCGTTGGTTCGCCAGCGGCTACACTTATTCGGGCCACCCCGTCTGCTGCGCCGCCGCCCTTAAAAACATCGAAATCATGGAACGCGAAAACCTGATGGAAAATGCAGCCTCCGTTGGCACCTATTTTGAGCAACAACTCAACACCCTCAACGATCTTGAAATCGTCGGTAATGTGCGCGGCAAAAAGCTGATGATGTGTGTGGAAAACGTTAAAGACAAAGTGACGAAAGAACTGCTTCCAGACGAGCTTAACATCGGCAAACGCATTTCCAACACAGCCGAGGAAATGGGCCTGTTGGTGCGTCCCATTGGGCATCTCAACGTCATGTCACCGCCTCTCACGCTGACCCGCGAAGATGTGGATTTCCTTGTGAAAACCCTGCGCGCCGCCATTAAAAAGGTCACTGCCGACCTGCGCACCGAAGGTCATCTTTAACTTTTTACTTGCTCTGGCGCGCGTTTCGCCGTTCCATAGCAAACTGGGGAGACTACCGAATGCTCGACGACAAATCCGAAATTCCAGCTGACTGGGATCGCTCTGGCCTTCCGGGCTGGGCGTATTTTTCGAACGAACTGTTCGCCCTTGAACGCGACATGTTATTTCGCACCCACTGGCAGCTGGTCTGTCACATCTCCGAAGTGGCCGACGCAGGCCAATACGTCACCCTTGATATCGCTGACGAACGCGGCCTTGTGATCCGTGGCCACGACAACGAAGTCCGCGCCTTTCACAATCTGTGCCGCCATCGCGGTTCCCGTGTTGTGGGCGACGATCGTGGCACCTGCAACAAGGCGCTGATCTGCCCCTACCACGGCTGGGCCTATAATCTAGACGGCACCCTGCGCGGCATCGCATCCAAAGACACCTTCCCGCCACTGGACCCCGATAAATGGGGATTGAAGCCACTGGAAATGGAAATCTGGATGGGCTTTGTCTTTGTGCGTTTCCAACCTGGTCCGCAGCCTTCGGTCGCGACCGTCATGGGCCGTTTTGATGATGAAATCCGCCCCTACCGCACCGAAGACATGATCTGCCGCGAACCCACCAACATTTTTGAAGCGGCTGACGTAAACTGGAAATCCGTACGCGATGTGGACAACGAAGGCTATCACGTGCGCCAAGCCCACCCGGGACTGCACGATCTATACGGCGAAGATTACTTCGACGAACCCTACATCAACGGCACCTCCCGTTCCTTTGGCCCGTTCAAAGAAGGCCCCTCCAAATCATGGAGCGTGCGCAACTATCGCAAAATCCTGCCAAAAGTAGACGGCCTGCCAGACAGCCACCAAAACGCGTGGGTCTATTTCGGGATGTTCCCAAACACCGTCATCGGCCTCTACCCAGACGGCGTGTTCTTCTACCAAGAAATCCCCGTTTCCCCGACCCAAACCAAACAACGCGGCGGCATTGTCGGCCACGCGGATGAGAGCCGCGAAATGAAGGCGGCGCGGTACCTGTCGGGGCGTATCGACAATGACACCGTGAAAGAAGACCAGATGCTTACAATCTGGGCCTGCGAAGCGACGAAATCATCCGCTTTTGACGGCATCATGCTGTCCGATCTGGAATACGGCCTCAAAACCTATCACGATCACCTGCGCACCATCATGCCTATTCTGTCTCAAACCACAGAACCAACCGAAGGCACGCTTGCACAACAAAACACAGCCCTTTTGAAGGAACGCCGTTGAACGCCTTTACCAAATGGCGGCGCTCCGACGGCGCCCAAGGTCTCGCGCTCATTAGTGCCCCTCTTGTTTACGCGCTCCTCCTGCTCGCCGCGCCCATCGCAATGGTCATCGCGCTGTCCTTTTGGACACAAGATTACCTCACGCTGGATCGCACCTTCACGATGAAAAACTACATCGAGGCGTGGTCAGAACCGATCTACCAAACCCTCATGGCGCGCTCGCTCAAAATCTCCGCACTTGTCACCGCGCTCACCGTTTTCCTCGCCTTCCCCGTCGCCTATTACGTCAGCTTTCACGTCGCGCCAAAACGCAAACCGCTGTGGATTTTCCTGATCACCATCCCGTTCTGGACCAGCTACCTGATGCGGATTTTCCTGTGGAAGGTCATCCTCGGCTACAACGGCGTCATCAACGGCTCGCTCCTCGGCCTTGGCGCAATTGAACAACCGCTTTCGTTCATCCTCTACAACCAAAACGCCGTCGTCCTCACGCTCGCCCATTCATGGGTGCCCTTCGCGATCCTGCCAATGTTCGTCGCGCTGGAAAAAATCGACCGTTCCCTGCTCGAAGCCGCCGAAGACCTCGGCGATGGCCCGATCCGCCGTTTCTGTCGCATCACACTCCCCCTCGCAGCGCCCGGCATCATCGCGGCCACGATCATCGTGTTCATCCCCACCATCGGCGATTACGTCACGCCGCGCCTTGTGGGCGGACCAAACGGATTGATGATCTCCAACATGATCGAACTGCAATTCAAAAAAGCCAACAACGCCCCATTGGGCGCGGCCCTCGCACTCTCGGCGATGTTCCTCGTGTCCATCATCTCCATCGGCTTTGTTTGGATAAATCGTAAATATCTGGCGGGGCAAAAATAATGGCATCCCGTTGGTTCAAACTCTACATCGCGCTGTTCCTCATCTTCCTCTACGCGCCTGCGTTCCTGCTGCCGATCTTCGCGTTCAACGACAGCTCCGTCGTGTCCTTCCCGCTCAAGGGCTTCACAACTGAATGGTTTGGCGTCTTGATCGGTGCCGATACCCTGCACGTCGCCGCCAAAAACAGCCTGCTGATCGCGCTCTCCACGGCCGCGATTTCCACAATCCTCGGCACCCTCGCCGCCCGCGCCTCTGCGCGTTACAAATTCCCGGGCCAAAAGCCCATCATGGCCTTCATCATGATCCCGCTGGTTCTACCCGAAATCATCGTCGGCGTTTCGCTGCTGGTCGTGATCCTGCAACTCGGCTTTGATCTGTCGCTCTACACAATCGTCCTTGGCCACGTCCTGATCTGCACACCGTTCTGCATCGCGATCCTGTCCTCCGCTTTCCTCAACTTGGATCAAAGCCTTGAAGAAGCCTCCTTCGATCTGGGCCAAACACGGTTTCGCACCTTCTGGCTCGTCACACTTCCCCTCGTGATGCCGGGCATTGTGTCCTCGATGCTGATCTCCTTCACCATTTCACTTGATGAATTTATCATCGCCTTCTTCCTTGCTGGCACCGAACCGACCCTACCCGTTTACATTTGGGGCCAGCTGCGCTTCCCACAAAAACTCCCGAGCCTGATGGCCCTTGGCACCGTCATGCTGGTGCTCTCCCTTGGCCTGCTCTCGCTCGCAGAATATTTCAGACGCCGTTCCGCGCGTAAGACAGGCATCGAAGATGCCGGAGGATTCCTATGACCGATCCAATCATCCACCTCTCTGGTATCGACAAATTCTATGGCGACTTCCAAGCGCTCTATGATGTAAGCGCTGACATCGAAACAGGCGAATTCTTCTCGCTCCTCGGCCCATCGGGCTGTGGCAAAACCACCCTGCTGCGCACCATCGCTGGGTTCGAAGATATCAGCGCAGGCACCCTGATGATCGACGGCCAATCCATGGACGGCGTCCCTGCCAACAAACGCCCCACCAACATGGTGTTCCAATCCTACGCGATCTTCCCCCACATGACCGTAGCCGAAAACGTCGCCTATGGATTGAAAGCTCGCAAAACACCGAAATCCGAAATCGGCCCATTGGTGTCGGATACCCTCAAAATGGTCGGCCTCGATGGATTTGGCGACCGCGCCTCCCACGCGCTGTCAGGCGGCCAACGCCAACGCGTCGCCCTCGCCCGCGCCCTCGTCCTGAAACCCAAAGTGCTGTTGCTTGATGAGCCGCTCTCCGCGCTCGACAAAAAGATGCGCGAACAAATGCAATCCGAATTGCGCCACCTTCAACGCGCCGTCGGCATCACCTTCATCCTCGTGACCCACGACCAAGAAGAAGCCCTCACCATGTCGGACCGCATCGCCGTGATGTTCGACGGGCGCATCGCACAACTTGCCTCCCCACAAGAACTGTATCGCCGCCCAATCACCCGCCAAGTGGCAGATTTTATCGGCGTGATGAATTTCCTCGATGTGACGATCAAATCGGACTCCGATGCAGGCATTGCCTGCGAAGTCACAGGCCTAGGCCCAGCACTCATCCCACACGAACAAGCCCCAAGCGGCGTCGGCCCCGATACCAAAGCAGGCATTCGCCCAGAAATGCTGACCCTGCTGTACGACGACCAAAAAGCGACCGAGTTCGAAGTCCCCGCAACAATCGCCGATGCCTATTACGTCGGCGACATGACCTATTACGAGGTCACAATCGAAGGCGTCGAAAAACCCGTAGAAATCTCCATGCGCAACACCGCTGGGCGGGCCGTGCTCGAACGCGGCGCAAAAACCCGCGTTGGCTGGGGAAACGAATCGATTATTCTGCTCTGATTCGCAGGCCGTTAATCAAAGTTAACAAATAAAAGTGCCATAC
>JABBAP010000019.1 GCA_018607905.1 Paracoccaceae bacterium
TTGATCGCGACCTTCCCGTTTCTTCAGGTGTTTTGGCGCGCGCGGAAAACGAAGCAGTAGAAACTGATGGCCAAGGGCGATTGTCTCCACTTGCTGCTGTTTTCAACTTGTGTTCGCAAGTGGACGCGACAGTTGAACAAGATCAGCGCGTTGTTTTAGGCCGATTGGATACATATGATCCCCGTAAAACAGGTGACAAACCGCCTGCAGATTTACAGAAAAACAGCAGTTTAGCTGGAGTAGGCGACAATGCGACAAACGCATGATCCGACCCCTAAAGCGCGCATTAGTTTTCTGCCTTTTTTGTGGTTTACGTGGGCTGTTTTAGGATTTGCGGCCTTGATCCTTGGCGGGTTTTTCCTTGCCAGCTTGATCACCGTTCCCCAAACTGAACGGTTTGTCGGGACGTTACAACCGAACCAAACTCCAACAAAATTACAGTTACCCGCTGGCGTTCCGCTAAAGGAATTGCTGGTGAAGTCAGGAGAATTGGTACGGGCGGGCCAAACTGTCGCTATTCTGGATGAGGCCGCGATGCGTGCACAGCTTTCACATATCAATCGCAGCATTGTTGTTGCCAATGTTCTGCGTGCGTGCCTGTTACGCCCTAACGAAACACGAAACGAGGCGGAACAGTCGCCCCATGAAAGTAGAGTGATAAATCCACCTGAAACTGAACGTGATCAAGAGCTGGAATTGCTCATTCGTGCCGCGCAAGCAGATTGTGATGCGGGGCAGCGTGAAGACCAAACTAGGGTTCTGCGATTAGAGCGGGCTTTAGGCGTGTTGCAGGCGCGTTTGGCATTACTGAACCAAAAGTTGGCAATGGTTTTAGGCGTTCACGTAAAAGATGCCAAAAAAGAAGTGCATTCGGTTTTACGCGCGCATGCCAGTGTTGACGTCGCCTTAGACCGCAATGCTTTGATACAAGATTTGAATACGCTTACCAGTGAATTGGATATGGCGCGCAGTAAACAATATCGTGCCCGCCTTATGCGAATTGGACATTTGTCTACAGATGTGGCGCTGAAAATCACTCAGAAAGCGGTGCTTGAAACGTATTTGGAAAATCCACGTTTGACAGTACCACAAAGCGGCCATGTCAGCCGCATTAGGCCTGTGCCGGTCGGAACGCGATTTGACACTGAAGAAACAATTATTGAGATCCAGGGATCAGAAGCGGAGCAATTCGTTGCGGATCTGCGTGTCCCGCTCGCGCAGGTTTCAATCCTTCCGGTGGGGACACAAGTCACCGTTTCGTTGGCCGGATTTACCGAAAACGGGCCGATACTAAATGGTGCGATCGAATATTGGGCGCAAGCCGATACCGAAGCAGGTATTGATTATGCAGTTGCGCGGATAGGATTGGCAAAAGAAAGCCAGAAATTGTTGGCAAACCCGCGCAACGGTATTGCTTTGCGCGGCACATCAACGGCTTCGGTAATACGTGCCCAATTAGAACCTAAAACGCTTCAGGCTACGTTGATTGATTCAATTTCGAACAAGTCAGAATGGGTCCGATCGCTGCTGTCTCTTGGCGCGTTTGGCGCTAAATCTACGCAACACCCATTGTAAGAAGTTGCATCAACGTGACGACGCCAATGGGTTTATTGTCTTTGACCACAAACGCAGCGGAAATTTTATTACTCTGAAGAACATGTAAAGCACGTGCGCTTAAGCGTTCTGGTTCGATAAGGATAGAACCAGGCGTCATCAATGCGCGGGCATGTGTGTTCCACATCGCTTCTTTCATCGAGCCTTCGGAACTGGCTTCGAGGTGACGGCGAATATCGCCATCGGTAATCACACCTTGAAGGATTCCATCTTTGTTAATGACGCCCACGATGCCAAGGGTTTTACGGGAAATTTCCCCCAAGACTTGCATAATTGGCGCGTCGATATCGACGGTCGGAATATCGTCACCTTGGTGCATGATATCGCTAACAGGAGTGAGGGCAGCGCCGAGTTTTCCGCCTGGATGAAAATCGCGAAAGCTGGCTTCTGTAAAGCCTTTCATTTTGAGCGACGTAATTGCAAGCGCGTCACCAATGGCGAGTTGCAAAAGTGTTGAAGTGGTCGGTGCGAGATTGTGGGGGCACGCTTCGTCCACTTTGGGCAAAACCAGCGGCGCATCCGAAGATCGGGCCAACGTGCTGCCTTTGCCGCCAGTGATCGAAATGACAGGCACCCCGAAACGACGGGCATATCCCAAAATATCAGAGAGTTCTTTTGTTTCCCCTGACCAACTGAGCAACATAATCACGTCGTTTGAATGGATCATTCCGAGATCGCCGTGGCTTGCTTCGGCCGGATGTACAAAATACGCTGGCGTGCCAGTTGACGAGAAAGTGGCGGCAAGTTTGCGCCCAATCAGCCCGCTTTTGCCAACACCAGCCACAATCAAGCGGCCTTTCATGTCTGCAATCAAGGTCAGCGCATCATTTAATGCCGTCGCAAGTTCTGGCGTTTTAAGGGCGGATTTCAATGCCTCCAACCCTGACAGATTAGTGTCTATAACGTCAGCAATTGATGCGCTTCGATCCATGTCGCCCTCTTGTTTCTGCTTGCACTCGGATTAGTGGGTCTGGCCATGCAGCACAACCCTCGCATCATTTTGCATCAATTCTGTGACAAAGTGTTTTTCAGCATCAAAATCGTGGGGAACCTGTGCAGCGGTTCTTCGACCAGATAAAGATAGGCTGGCAAAGAAATCAAAGCCAAAAAGATTGATGTTCTGTGCGTTTGAACGTGCCACAAAATCAATTAACATCGCCCCAGTCGTTGGTGGTGCGTTCAAGGTTTGCGCCATCACATCCCATTCGGATTTGGGGTGTAGGTAGAATCCGCTGGCGGTTGCGAGCCGATACTTTAGGCGTTTCCGTTTTTTGGCCATCCACAACAGACGGTTTGGTGCGCGATCTTGAATGACGGCCTGATCAACCGGCATTCCAAGCGCGAGCCATGTGGTTTTCGTGCCGTGACTTTTTGGGTGTGGCAATGGTGCGGCGTGCATTCGGATGACGATATCGCAGGCGTCAATTACTGCGCCGTGGGTTTGTTTCGAAAGACTGCGGGCGTTTCCGATCACGGCTACTGTTTTGTCAGCAAGTTCGCCCACGAGGGTTGATCGGTTTGCCGAGAGGCTTTGCAAAAATACATCACCTTTTAGCGCGCGCTTTATCGAATAGGACAACCGGTTCATGTGATCTCCATGGACTGGATGATTTTCGCGAATAATGCGTCTGAGTTTTCTATTGGTGGCAAAACAGATCGCGCCATTTTTGCATATTGGGTCGAGTTCTCAAGTGCGACTGAAAAGGCTTGGTGCAATGTACCTGGGTTGGCAATCTGGCAGGCGTTTGCATCGTTTAACGCGCGGTATTCAGATAGGAAATTGATAGTGAATTTACCCGTGATGATCGCGCTGTTCGCGCGGATCGGTTCATAGGGTGTGTGTCCGCCGATTTCTGGTACAAGAGAACCGCCAACAAATGTTGCGGCAGAAAGTGCATAGAGCTGTGGAAGTTGGCCGAGCCGTTCAACAATGTAGACGGTTGTTTCGGTTCCGTCGCTTAACGGTTTAGGCATGAATCCCATGTCGGTGGCAGTTTTGGAAACTTCTGCGAAACGGTCTGGATGGCGTGGTGCGATAATCAACTTAAGCGCGTTGTTCTTTGCAGCCAACTTAGAAAATGCGGATAGAATTACGGCGTCTTCGCCTTCGTGTGTGGAGGCAGCGAGAAGGGTAGTTTTGCGATCAAAACGCGATGCCAAAGCTGGGTCTGTATGGGGCAATTTCACCATAGATTTGAAATTTGGAATACATTCAATCATAGCTTTAGGGCCAAGAATCTTGCGAAAATTTTCGGCGGAACCGGCGCTCTGTGCATAAATTGCTCTGAAGTGCTGGAGGCCAATAGATCGGCCAAATTTTGCGAACCGTTTCGCAGATTTAGCGGACATGCGCGCATTAAGGCCGATGCAAGGGATTTTGCGCTCGGCGAGTGCCGCAAAGCGGTTTGGCCAAACCTCGGTCTCAACATTTACAAAGGCGACGGGCTGCCAATGGTTTAGGAATTTTCGCAACACTGCTGGAATATCGAGCGGTGCGGTTTGCAATATCGCTGGAACGTCGCGCCATTGCGCCGCCACACTGAGCGCAGCAGGATTGTTGGTTGTAATCAACAAGCGGTGATTTGGCTGTGTTTTGCAAAGGTGGCTCAGAAAGGGGCGCACAGAAGAAAGTTCACCTAATGACGCCGCGTGAACCCAAATTAGGGGTGCAACGGGCTTGGGAGTGGTCGCATTCCCAAATCGATTTCGGGCAACTTGAGGCGTGATTTTACCAGTGATGCGCTGGGCCATCACCCAAATCCGCAATGGTAGGGCTACAAAAAATGTGAGCAATCGGATCAACAACACGCAGCAACCCCAGTGGAAAAACATCCCTTGTTTTGACTGACTTTAGGTGTCTTTGTAAAGGCTTGCCTAATGTTTCCAACGACGGTGCAGCCAATACCATTGACCAGGGTTGGCGTTAATTTGCACCCCCATGCGTGCGTTAAACTCTGTCATCATGGTGATGGGATCGGAATGCGGGATCGGTTCTTGGAATGTGATATGGATGTTGGTCGCGTTTTCGTCGCGCAATCCAAAGGCAGGAACCAGTGGAACGCCGTATTTCAAGGCCAGCTCTGCAGGGGATGTTGTGGTTTGCGTTTCATGGCCCAAAAAGGCGATATTCTTGGACATTTGTACGTATTGGTCGGCAAGGATGGCAAAAAACCCACCATTACGAATGTGGCGGACCATTTGTATGGTTCCAGCACTGCCTTTTGGAACAATCGGTGCCCCGCCTTGTTTGATCCCGGCAAGGAAATGAGGCTCGTAATACGGGTTTGAGTTGGGGCGATATAAGGCGCCAGTTTCCAGATCTTGGGATTTGAGGTAGTGGCGGATTGCTTCCCATTGGCCAAAGTGACCAGAAATAACAATGGCACCTTTTCCCTCCGCCTTAGCGTCAATCAGTGCTTGAAGGCCTGGGCCTTGCGCATCAAAGCGATCTAGTTTTGTGCTAAATTCAGTATTGTGAAGAATTTCCGTTAGTGTCCGCCCAACATTTCGCCCGACTTGGCCTGCAATACGGCTGCGTTCGCGGCGCGACAGATTTGGATAGACTCTTTGCAGGCCTTCATCGACGCGCATTCGAAACGGAGGTAACCATCGTACGGCCCAACCAGCGACGCGGCTGAAAATAGCGCATCGCGCATCAAAAGGGAACAGATGCGATGCACCGATCATTGTCACGATCGGCAGATACTGCGCAAAATAATACAGGGATTTGGATTTCTTGTCTGCCATTGTACGAACGGTTTTATCGCAAGCATTTACAGATGGAAATGGGGGGATGGACACGGGTTGTTAAGCCATCAGCAACCTGTCAAAACTACCCAAAGAGCAGATACAAAAAGCAAGATGTTGGACGATCAGGACACCCCCTTAAAGTTGTTGTCAGAAGTGTTTGGTCATGCGGAGTTTCGCGATGGTCAACGGCCGGTTGTTGATGCCGTTATTGCAGGGGAAAATACGCTTGCGATTATGCCGACAGGCGGTGGGAAATCGTTGTGTTTTCAACTGCCTGCGTTGTGTTTGGATGGTGTAACGGTTGTCATTTCGCCCCTTATTGCGTTGATGCGTGACCAGGTGCGCGCGTTAAATGCGTTTGGTGTTTCGGCGGGATCCTTGTCTTCTGGGAATACCGAAGAAGAAACAGAAGAGGTGTTTCAAGCGCTTGAGGAAGGGCGTTTGAAGCTGCTGTATATTGCGCCAGAACGGTTGGCGAACCCTGGCACGGTGATGCTGTTGCGAAAGGTAAACACGCGGTTAATTGCCGTAGATGAGGCCCATTGCGTCAGTCAATGGGGCCATGATTTTCGACCAGATTACCTGCGAATTGGGACCTTGCGTGATGATTTGGGCGTGCCATTGGCCGCCTTTACCGCCACAGCGGATGCCGAAACCCGTGATGAAATCGTGCAGCGCCTGTTTGGTGGCGTGCAGCCTACGACTTTTTTGCAAGGGTTTGATCGTCCGAACATTCACTTGGCATTTCAACCTAAAAACAGCCCGCGTAAACAACTGTTGGATTTTGTGGATGTACGCAAAGGCCAGTCTGGCATTGTGTATTGTTCGTCTCGCAATAAATGTGAAACGCTGGCGACTGCGCTGCGTGATGCTGGGCATTCGGCGCTGCACTATCACGCAGGCATGGAAAAGGACGACCGTCGTTTGGCTGAAACGCGGTTTCAGCGCGAGGATGGTTTGATCGTCGTGGCAACTGTCGCGTTTGGAATGGGGGTGGATAAGCCCGATATTCGGTGGGTTGCGCACGCGGATTTACCCAAATCGATGGAGAGTTATTATCAGGAAATAGGCCGTGCTGGCCGCGATGGTGCGCCAGCGGACACATTAACGCTTTATGGGGCAGATGATGTTCGGTTGCGCCGCGCGCAAATCGACGAAGGCTTGGCCCCATCGGAACGGAAAGAAGCGGATCATGGACGTTTGAACGCGTTGTTAGGGTTGGCCGAAGCCCGGCGATGTCGGCGCCGCGTTTTGCTGCGATATTTTGGCGATGAGACAGACGGCTGTGGAAACTGCGATCTGTGCGCCGATCCACCCAAAATTTTTGACGGGACAGAAGCGGTGAGAAAAGCGCTATCGGCGGTTTTGCGAACGGGTGAATATTTTGGCGCAGGCCATCTGATTGACGTGCTGCGTGGCACGAAAACAGATAGGATCAAACAACGTGGGCACGATGATTTACCGACCTTTGGGATTGGCAAAGAATACGACAAATCTCAGTGGCAGGGCATATTCCGCCAGATGATGGGATATGATTTAATTCGCCCTGATATGGAACGGCACGGTGCCTTTCGTATGACCCAAAAGGCGCGCCCGATCTTGCGCGGAGAAGAGACCATTGAGCTGCGCAAAGACACGGTTGTGAAAACACGCGGAGCGCGAACCCGCGTTAAGGCGATGGTCGCAGATGAAGACGAGGCGCTGTTGTCCGCACTAAAGGCGAAACGCCGCGCGTTGGCCGAGGCGATGCAGGCCCCCGCCTATGTTGTGTTTCCTGATGCAACGTTGATTGCGATGGCAGAAGCGCGGCCCAAAAACATTGATGGTTTTGCGAAATTGCCAGGTGTGGGCGCGGTGAAATTGAAACGATATGCCGCCCCATTTTTAGAAGTGATTAACGGAACCTCAGAAGAAGTGCACCCTGCGCGGCGTAAATTGGCAGGGCGGGATGCTGGCGAATTATTTGATCGGTTGCAGGCCGCGCAGGTGCGGTTAAGTCGTGGAGAAAGCGGCATGGATACGTTTTTGAATTGTTCAAATTCAACCCTGTCAAAAATCGCGCAAAAGAAACCGGGAAATATGGAAGCGTTGGCGCGGATCGCTGGTGTTGGCGATATCAAAGCCGAGCGGTTTGGTTTCGCATTTTTTGAGGAAATTTCAGCCGAATAAAAGGCACCACAAAGCAATCTTTCGCTTCTTTGCCTGTGCTTTACCCTTGGCGATTTGACGTTAAATTCGTAATAAGATGATAACACATTTTGGAGCCGAAAAATGCTGGCAGTTCTGTCCCCTGCGAAGAAGTTGAATTTTGAAGCAATGCCCGAGGGCGTGCTCGAAACTTTTCCAGAATATCAGTCGGATGCCAATAGGCTTGCGCGTATTGCCAAAAAATTGAGCGTTTCTGAGTTGCGTGATCTGATGAAGATTTCCGAAGATTTGGCGAAATTGAATCGAAAGCGGTTTCTAGGGTTTCAAAAAGAATCGACTGAACAAAATTCCAAACAAGCAATGTTGGCCTTTGCCGGCGATACTTACGTTGGCTTGGATGCGGAAAATCTGAATTCGCAAGATCAAACCTATGCGCAGGATCATTTGCGTATTTTGAGCGGGTTGTATGGGTTGCTGCGCCCAATGGATCGCATTCAGCCGTATCGGTTGGAAATGGGCAGCCGTTTGGCCAACAAAGAAGGCCCATCGCTGTATGCCTATTGGGGTAAGAAATTGGCCAAGGCGATGGACGCGGCGTCGGACGGCGCGCCAGTTGTGAACTGCGCCAGTAGCGAATATTTCAAAGCAGCTAACCAAAAGCTGATGAAGTCGCCCGTGATAACGCCGTCTTTCAAAGAGGATCGCGATGGCGAGCTGAAAATGATCGGCTTTTTTGCAAAACGCGCGCGCGGCGCAATGGCGCGGTACATGATCCAAAACCGTGTCCAAACCGTTGCGGGGTTGAAGGATTTTGATCTGGATGGGTACAAGTTTCAGCCAAAGCTATCAGATGAGAAGAATCTGACGTTCACCCGTAAAGCGGCGTAATTTCACAATAGATTTGGCGGCGATCCCTTATTTATCAATGGGCGTGGCAAGTTCAACTTTAAGTAGTTGACATTGTTTTACAAAAAGCAGCAATTGGCCCATATGTCTTTGCTCGCGAAAAATAGAAATTATCGGCTATTATTTTCAGCATCTGCCATTTCCAATCTCGGAGATGGCGTGTCCGCATTGGCGTTTCCGTGGTTGGCTTCGTTGATTACGCGCGATCCCATTTTGATTGCAACCGTAGCTTTTGCGACTCGTTTGCCATGGATGCTTTTCTCGCTTCCTGCCGGTGTGATTACGGATCGTGGCGATCGTCAGCGATTGATGGTTATGGCGGATTTATTGCGGTTGTTGCTAACAGCTGGGGTCGTTGCGTTGATTGTTACCTTGCCAGATTTGCCGCCGCCAAGCGGTGCAGGCTGGTACATTTTTGCGCTGTCATGTTTGGCGTTTCTGTTGGGATCCGCCGAGGTGGTGCGCGATAACGCGGCACAAACTGCATTGCCATCTGTTGTGGAGTCAATTGATTTGGAGCGTGCGAACGGTCAAATCTGGAGCATCGAGCAAATTATGGGCAGTTTCATCGGCCCGCCGTTGGCTGGTTTTTTGATCGCTTATGCCGTTCCTGCACCCTTTGCGCTCGATGCGATTACCTTTGCTTTGGCGGCCTGGGTTGTTTGGCTAATCACCGTCCCGCCGCGGCGCGCGCCGATAAAAAAGCCCTTATTGGTAGAGGCAAAAGAGGGGTTTAGCTGGTTGTGGCAGCATCCAAAATTACTGCGTTTGGCGATTATGCTGGGCGTGTCCAACATGCTTGCGATCATGGCGTTGACGATATTGGTGCTGTTTTCCCAAGAGATTTTGAACCTGTCTGGCTTTGGCCATGGGTTGCTTTTGACGGCAGGTGCTGCAGGCGGCGTGATTGGTGGCTTGGTCTGCCCTGCAATTGTCCAACGTGTTGGCTCGGAACGAAGTTTGCAAGCGGTTCTATTGCTGTTCCCACTGATGTTCGTTGTGATTTTTCTGACCTCAAATGTGTGGGTTGTGGCCGCTGCGTTGTTCGTTGAAATGTTCGCAGGCTTGCTGTGGAATGTTGTGACAGTTTCGTATCGCCAGCGATTGATACCTGACCATTTGTTGGGGCGAGTGAACAGTATTTACAGGTTCTTTGGCTGGGGTTTGATGCCTGTTGGTGCTTTGCTGGCAGGACTGATTGTCACGCTTGCCGAACCAGAAATGGGCCGCGAATTTGCGCTGCGCCTGCCCTATGCAGTGGCTGGCGGGATTGCAGTGATTTTGGCGATCTACGGATTATTTCGGCTACGTTTGTAACGATACAAAAGCGCGCTCTCGAGGTAACTTAGGGCGCGGAGCGTTCGATGTAGGCCTCAAATTTACGAATACTCGGGATGTGTAAACTGCGTTTTACCCGCAGCGCGACGCCCGCATTGCGCATCCGACCCATTTCTCGAGCAACGCTTTCGCGTGACGAAAACACGACAGAGGCAAGCTCGGATTGGGTCGGCGGGCGCTCGATCAACACTTCATCCGCGTCGCCAGCATGGTTGAGGGCAAGCGTGAGGATCTCCTCGCGTAGACGTTCATCAGCCGTTTTTGCGTTGAAATCTACCACACGTTTGGACAGACGGCGCAAATGCCCGATCATAAGCATCAAAAGAGCATAGCTGACGTTTGGATTGGTTTTAACCAAATTACGAAACTGCTCGGCGGGCAATCGTGCGATGAGGCTTTCTTTCTCAGCAACCGCATCACTGGAACGGGGTGCTTCGTCGATGGCCGAAAATTCGCCGATGGAATCGCCGTTTGAAAATGATAGAAACGAAACTTCGCGTCCTGCATCCGTGTAAATCGTAGCGCGAACAACGCCGTTGATGACAAAAAACACATCATCGCTTTCACGATCTTCGGCAGAAATTATGAAATGACGGGCTGGATAGGTTCTAACGGTCCAAAGGGATGAAAGCTCTTCCCATGATTTATCATCAATGCGGCCTAGAAAAGTCGTTTTTGGAAATGTCAGGTCGTTGCGCTGCATTTTATGTCTCCCGTTCGGAGCAAGCATAGGCGTGTGGGCGCTGGCGTACAATGCAAACAGAAAAATACAAAAACACCAAAAAAACGGACACGGTGTCGTTTTTTTACTTGCATTGGTGAAATTATTGGTGAAATTTTCATCTATAATTTCATGAACTGGGAATCATGCCTGATACTTCGACATATCTTTCTGCGTCACTTGGGGCCGATTTGCGTACGTTGCGCAAAGCGCGTCATGTGACGTTGGTAGAGCTGGCCGAAACCTGCGGGAAATCAGTTGGTTGGTTGAGCCAAGTTGAACGAGATATTTCCCATCCTTCAATCGAAGAGCTGAAAGGATTGGCGCAGGCGTTGGATGTTTCGGTGTCGATCTTTTTTGGCCAAGCCCCAGCGATCCCTGAAGAAGAAGGTTACGTGGTTCGCTCCCAAGCACGACGACGTGTTGGCAGCGGTGAAAATGGATTAACCGAAGAGTTGTTGTCACCCGATCTGACGGATGATTTTGAGATGTTCCATTCCACATTCGAAGCGGGTGCAGAAATGCGCACCTTTGATACGCGTCCAACGCAAGAGGTCGGCTATCTGATTTCGGGCAAGTTGCGATTGTGGGTTGGCGCGCGCCAGTTTGATGTGGAGCCGGGCGACAGTTTTCGAATTCGCGGCGAACCTTATCGCTGGTCCAATCCGTGGGATGAGGAAGCCGTGGCGATCTGGGTTATCGCCCCGCCTGTTTATTGATGGAGGATGATATGAAATCAGGATCATGTTTGTGCGGCGCAGTTACCTACACGCTTGAAGGTGAATTGCGCCCATCAATGGCGTGTCATTGCACGCAGTGCCGCAAAACCAGCGGGCATTATTGGAGCGCGACACAGGTTCCGACAGATAAGTTTACGGTGACCAAAGAGGCTGGGCTGAAATGGTTCCGATCATCAAACGCGGCGCGGCGTGGATTTTGCGCTGAATGCGGATCGTCGCTGTTTTGGCAATTAGACGGTGAGTACACGACGTCTGTAGCCACTGGTACGTTGGATGGCCCGACTGGTATCAAAACCGAGCAACATATTTTTGTCGCGGATAAAGGCGATTATTACGACATCGAAGATGGCGTTGAACAGGTGGCGCAATACTGATGTGGGACGTGTTGACCAGTTTTGATCCCGCAGTTTTGCTCGCGTTTATCGGGGCAGGTTTGTTGTTGAATATTACACCTGGTGTGGATTTCGTGTTTGTGTCTGCCTCTGGTATTTCGGGCGGGCCTAAAACAGGAATGGCAGCAGCACTTGGTGTGAATTTGGGCGTGGCGGTTCACATTGTTTTGGCGGCGGCTGGCGTGTCCGCGTTGCTGCTGGCCTATCCTGCGGCATATGACGCGATCCGCTATATTGGTGCGGCGTATTTGATTTTTCTGGCGGTTCAGGCCTGGCGTGCGACCGGTGATGTCGCCGATGGTCGTGCTGCCCAGAGCCTTATCGCGGCGGTGAAGCGCGGGTTTTTGACCAACGTGTTGAACCCTAAAACGGCGCTGTTTATTTTTGCGTTTATTCCGCAATTTACCGACCCCGCCATTGGGCCGATTTGGATGCAAATCTTGATCCTTGGCGCAATTTTTTTGCTGTTTGGCTTTGCCTTCAGCCTTACGCTTGGTGTGGCTGCGGGGGTGTTTTCAAATGCCCTGCGCACCCGCGTCAAGTTCTTGAACAAAATAACTGCAATCTTATTTGGCGGCCTCGCTGCCAAACTTGTGCTCGACTAAGGGAGACTAACATGTCTGAATTTCCAACTACGGCCCGTGTGGTCATTATCGGTGGCGGTGTCGTTGGCACATCTACATTGTACCATCTGGCCAAAGCAGGCTGGGACGATTGCGTTCTTTTGGAGAAGAACGAGCTGACAGCGGGGTCCACGTGGCACGCAGCGGGCAATTGCCCGAATTTTTCCAGTTCATGGGCCGTTATGAACATGCAGCGTTATGGTTTGGAAATGTATCGCACCTTGGCCGATGATGTTGATTATCCGATGAATTATCACGTGACGGGTTCGGTCCGTTTGGCGCATTCCAAAGAACGCATGCAGGAATTTGAACGCGTTGCTGGCATGGGGCGGTATCAGGGGATTGAAATGGATATCCTGACCAACGCGGAGTTGAAGGAACATAATCCGTTTTTGGAAACCCATGATTTGGTTGGTGGCATGTGGGACCCTTATGATGGCGATATTGACCCGGCGCAACTTACCCAAGCGATGGCAAAAGGCGCACGTGATGCAGGGGCGCGGGTGGAACGGTTCTGTCCTGTTGTTGGTTTGGATCGCGACGGCGATGAGTGGATTGTTAAGACTGAAAAAGGTGAAATCCGCGCACAATACGTGGTGAACTGTGCGGGTTATTATGCGCAGCGCATTGGCGAGATGTTCAAGCCGTTTGGTGGGCGCACCGTGCCGATGGTTGTCATGTCGCACCAGTATTTCCTGAGCGAAGAAATCCCTGAATTGGCGGCGTGGACCAAAGAAAAAGGCCACAAGATGCCTCTGATCCGCGACGTTGATATCAGCTACTATCTGCGCCAAGACAAAAATGGCCTGAACCTTGGCCCGTATGAGCGTAATTGTAAGGCCCATTGGGTTACACCCGAAGACCCGATGCCCGAAGATTTCAGCTTTCAACTTTACCCCGATGATTTGGAACGGTTGGAGTTCTATATCGAGGACGCGATGGCGCGTGTTCCGTTGTTGGAAACCGCAGGAATTAACCGCAATATCAACGGCCCGATCCCCTATGCCCCCGATGGTTTGCCGATGATTGGCCCCATGCCCGGCGTAAAAAATGCGTTCGAGGGTCACTCGTTTACCTTTGGTATTGCCCAAGGCGGCGGCGCTGGCAAAGTTTTGTCTGAATGGATCATGCATGGTGAAACAGAGCTGGATATGTGGGCAACAGATGCGCGGCGTTACACGGATTTTGCGGATCACGATTATTGTCTGTCTAAGGCGATGGAAACCTATGGCCACGAATACGCGATGCATTTCCCGCATCACGAATGGCCTGCTGGGCGTGACAAAAAACTGTCACCGAACCACGCGCGTTTGTTGGAATCGGGTGCGCAATTTGGCGCGTATAACGGTTGGGAGCGGGCAAATTGGTTTGCCAAAGACGGTGATGATACGTCCCATGAAGCCACGCAAACGTGGAACCGTGAAGGCCCTTGGACGGCGCGGATCAAAGACGAAGTTGAAGCAGTTCGCGACAATGTTGGCGTGCTCGATATGCCGGGTTTCTCGCGTTACACATTGGCGGGCGAAGGGGCTGCGGAATGGTTGCGTTGCCAGATCGCGGGGGCGTTGCCAAAAGCAGGCCGCATGAATTTAGGGTACTTCGCAGACAGCCGCGGGCGCATCGTGACCGAGGTGACGATCATCCGTTGGGGTGAAGATGATTTCTGGCTAATGACAGCGGCAGTTGCGCAATGGCATGACTTTGAGTTCCTGAAAAAAGCCCTGCCAACGGATGGTTCGTTGTTTCTGACAGATGTTACAACCGATTGGTCCACGATGATTGTGACGGGTCCAAAATCGCGTGATTTGATCGCGGGATTGGCACCTGACGCGGATTTGTCGCTCGGTTGGTTAAGCCTGCAAAGCACCACGTTCGCAGGGAAACCTGCCAAGCTGATGCGCATTTCGTTCGCGGGTGAGCTGGGCTGGGAGGTTCACACTTCGTTTGATGATGCGAAAGATGCCTACGATGCTGTACGCGATGCGGGGGCCGTGCCGTTTGGTATGTATGCGCTGAACTCCATGCGGATCGAAAAAGGTTACCGGACCTGGAAAGGCGATCTGTCCACGGATTACACGCTATTGGAAGGCGGGATTGAGCGGTTCATTCGTTTCGACAAACCGCAAGACTTCCCGGGTAAAGCAGCGTTGTTGGCCGAAAAACAGCAAGGCGTTAAAAAGTCGTTTGTGACGTTGATCGTTGATGCGGGCGATGCAGATGCACCGTACATGTCAACGCTTTGGAACGGCGACGAAGTTGTGGGTGAAACCACATCGGGCGACTGGGGGTATCGGATCAACAAATCCGTAGCGCTGGGCATGGTGCGGGCTGATTTGGCTGCGCCAGGAACTGAGTTGGAAGTGGAGATTTTTGGCGCACGGCACAAAGCGGTTGTGCAAAAAGATGAACCACTTTGGGATGCTGCAAACGATCGGATCCGTGCATGACAATTACGATTTTAGATGGGTCCATCGGCCAAGAATTGGTGCATCGATCTGATGTGCCAGCGACGCCTTATTGGTCCACCAGCGTGATGCATCAACAGCCTGATTTGGTGCGCGAATTGCACGCCGAATACTTTGCCTCTGGCGCAGATATTGCAACGACAAACACCTATCCCGTTTTGCCTGATCGGTTGGACGGATCTGGGTATGAAGATCAGTTAACGCAGCTGGTTCAGGCGGCGGCACATGCGGCAATAGACGCGCGTGATCAACATGGATCTGGTAAGGTTGCAGGCGCGCTTGGACCTTTGGGTGCATCATATCGCACCGATTTTGATCACACGGTTGAGGATGCACGCGCATTGTATGGCGATGTGATTGGCGCGATGAACAGCGATGTGGACTTCTTGATCGCAGAGACTGTTTCATCCGTGGCACAAGCGCGAAATGTGATCGACGCAACTGCGTTTCATTCGGAGAAACCCGTTTGGATTGCGTTGAGCGTTACGGACGAAGACGGCACGAAATTGCGTTCGGGCGAGGATTTGGCCGATGTTGTTCCCCTGATGGATGCAAGCCATGTCGAGGCCGTTTTGATCAATTGCACGCGCCCTGAAGGCGTGAAAGATGCGCTGCAAATTATCGCCAAAGCGGGCAAACCGTTTGGAGCATATGCCAACGGTTTCACCGATATAGATGGCGCGTTTTTAAAAGATAGCCCAACTGTTGACGTGCTGAGCGCGCGCAAAGACCTCGGCCCAAATGAATACGCTGATTTTGCCCAAACATGGGTAGACGTAGGCGCTACAATCATTGGCGGTTGTTGCGAAGTTGGGCCAGCCCATATCGCGGAATTGGCGCGTAGATTTAAATAAAATGTCTGCCTGTGAAACGGCAAAATATGTGGAGAGTTACCCATGAGCAATGTTCCAACCCAAGCCCGTGTCGTCATCGTTGGCGGCGGAGTGATCGGCTGTTCAGTTGCCTATCATCTGACCAAACTTGGCTGGAAAGATGTGGTTTTGCTGGAGCGCAAACAGCTGACATCTGGCACAACGTGGCATGCTGCGGGCCTGATCGCGCAACTACGTGCGACCGCGAACATGACCAAATTGGCGAAGTATAGCCAAGAGCTTTACGGCAATTTAGAAGCTGAAACAGGCGTTGCGACGGGGTTCAAGCGCTGTGGCTCGATCACTGTTGCGCTGACTGACGAGCGCAAAGAAGAGATTTTCCGACAGGCGTCGATGGCGCGTGCTTTTGGCGTAGAAGTTGAAGAGATTTCACCGGCTGAGGTGAAAGAACGTTATGAGCATTTGAACATCGATGGTGTGACGGCTGGTGTTTACCTGCCGCTCGACGGGCAGGGCGATCCTGCGAACATCGCGTTGGCATTGGCCAAGGGTGCCCGCAACGGTGGCGCCAAGGTTATTGAACACACGGCGGTAACTGCCATCAGGAAACAGGGCCGCAAAGTTACGGGCGTTGATTGGACAGATGAAAACGGTGAAAGCGGCCACATCAAAGCCGATATGGTTGTGAACTGTGGCGGGATGTGGGGCCACGAAGTTGGCCGTATGGCGGGCGTGAATGTACCACTGCATGCTTGCGAACACTTTTACATTGTGACCGAAGCGATCCCTGGCTTGACGCAAATGCCCGTACTGCGGGTTCCCGATGAATGCGCGTATTACAAAGAAGATGCCGGCAAATATCTGCTGGGTGCATTCGAGCCAAACGCGAAACCTTGGGCGATGAATGGTATCCCGACGGATTTTGAATTTGACCAGTTGCCTGAGGACTTTGACCACTTTGAACCGATCCTAGAGGCCGCTTGTGAGCGTCTACCGATGTTGGCTGAGGCTGGCATCCACACGTTCTTTAACGGGCCAGAATCTTTTACGCCCGATGATGCGTACCATCTTGGTCTTGCGCCTGAGCTGGATAATTTCTGGGTGGCTGCTGGGTTCAATTCTATCGGAATTCAATCTGCTGGCGGTGCTGGTATGGCGTTGGCGCAGTGGATGGACGAGGGGCAGAAACCGTTTGATTTGGGCGATGTAGATATCAGCCGTATGCAGCCTTTCCAGGGCAACAAAACGTATTTGTATGAACGCTCGAAAGAGACGTTGGGCCTGCTGTATGCTGACCACTTTCCGTACCGTCAGAAGGCAACTGCGCGCGGGGTACGCCGCACGCCATTCCATCATCACTTGCTGGAGCGCGCTGGCGTAATGGGCGAAATCGCAGGTTGGGAACGAGCGAACTGGTTCGCGCGTGAGGGCCAAGATGCAGAATATCAGTACAGCTGGTCGCGCCAAAACTTCTTTGGCAATGTGCGCGACGAACACATGGCTGTGCGCCAAAATGTAGGCATGTATGACATGTCATCGTTCGGTAAAATCCGTGTTGAGGGTCGCGATGCCGAGGCGTTTATGAACTATATTGGTGGCGGCGATTATTCCGTCCCGATTGGCAAAATCGTCTACACTCAATTCCTGAATAACCGTGCTGGGATCGAGGCCGACGTGACCGTGACACGCATGTCTGAAACCGCGTATTTGGTGGTAACGCCTGCAGCGACTCGCCTTGCGGATCAGGTTTGGATGGAACGCAATCAGGGCAATTATAACGTGGTGATCACTGACGTGACCGCTGGCGAAGGTGTGCTGGCGATCATGGGGCCAAGGTCGCGTGAAGTGCTGCAGGCCGTTTCGCCAAATGATTTTTCTAACGATGTAAATCCGTTTGGTACGGCCCAAGAAATCGAAATTGGCATGGGGCTCGCGCGGGTGCATCGTGTGACCTATGTGGGTGAACTGGGTTGGGAAGTTTACGTTTCTGCCGATCAGTGCGGGCATGTGTTTGAAACGCTGTCCGAGGCTGGTCAGGATTTTGATCTGAAACTGTGTGGAATGCACATGATGGATACGTGTCGGATCGAAAAAGGATTCCGTCACTTTGGCCATGACATCACGTGCGAGGATCACGTGCTGGAAGCGGGCTTGGGGTTTGCAGTTAAAACGGCAAAGGAAAATTTCATCGGGCGCGATGCGGTTTTACGCAAAAATGAAACAGGTCTAAGCCAGCGTTTACTGCAGTTTAAGCTGAAAGAGTCCGAACCGCTGCTCTATCACAACGAGGCCGTTATTCGTAACGGCGAGATCGTCGGGTATCTGTCTTCTGGCGGCTATGGCCACCATTTGGGTGCTGCGATCGGCATGGGGTATGTGCCTTGCCAAGGCGAAGCTTTGGCAGATGTGCTGGCATCTAAGTTCGAGATCGAAGTGGCTGGTGTTCGAGTAGAAGCGGAAGTTTCAAGCAAGCCGTTTTATGACCCCAAAGGCGAGCGCGCGAAAGCCTAAGCCAAAAGATCAGACACAGCTGCCGCTGCTCGGAGCCCCTCTTTGTGGGCACCGGACACGGTGGCTTGTTCGCCAAAACTGGTGGCTTCACCCGCAAGGAATATCCGATCAGCGATTGGATCGCGCAGGTATCGGCGCGTCGCGGCTTGGCCTGGCTCTGCACCTGAATAGGACCCAAGAACGTGGCGGTTCAAACCCCACTGCGTTGCCGTTCCTTTGATGAACCCTTTGCGAATACCTGCCCCAAACAGGGCGGACATTTCTGACAGCGCGAAATCAACCATCACTGCTTTGCCCTGTTGTTCGAGTGACTGGCCAAAGCCCCCGCCCACCTCGAAATAGCACAAGCCTGTACCGCTGACATTCGCAAGGATTCCACCGCCTTTTGGCCCGCCTGCTTTGCGTTCGCTAAGGTGATAGGCAATCCAACTGTCAGGTTTCACATCAATTGTACCACCTGAAAATTGCAACGCGATGTGATTGTAACTGCCCATCGTGATCCCGTTAATCGCACTTTTCATACTGCTGTCCATTGCTGGCGAAAAGTTGATCGCGCCGCTGGCCAACACCCCTTGTGAAACGGTCACGATTGCTGCTTTGGCGTGGATTGTGCCAGTTGAGGTTTGAACTGTGACTGCATCGCGTGACGCGTCGATTTTCGTGACTTTGGTGTTTAG
Organism: Paracoccaceae bacterium; assembly: GCA_018607905.1. Lineage (GTDB taxonomy): Bacteria > Pseudomonadota > Alphaproteobacteria > Rhodobacterales > Rhodobacteraceae > Amylibacter. Next base: position 18,719 of record JABBAP010000019.1, read on the forward strand.
GGAAACGGGTACATTGGCCCATTGCTTTGATAGCAGCGTGCCAAATCCTTGGGCACAAAACCAATCGTTGCCGTCTTGGGCACTGTACCAATCCATCACAGAAACATGATCCATATCGCGCGCCATCGACAGCGACCCGACGTGTGCAAAGGCGGTATTTGTCCATTCATTGTGGGATGTCACCGCATCAGCCGCTGAAATATCTTTGCGCTTTTTCGCGGCGGATGTGATCGCGCGCGTCACCCGTTTGTACTCATCCCAAAACGCGCCGCCATCTGCACCGATAGATCCCCTGCCTTTGATAAAGACCCGCTCGTTTGCAGGCGCTTTGTAGACCTTCATCCCCAGCTTTTTGCCCATGTTTACAAATGGATTGATCGCGCGATTGTGCAGCCAGTGTGCGCCGTGATCAAACGGTACGCCAAAAGTTGACGTGTCTGTGTAAACGCGCCCGCCGATGCGATTTGCCGCTTCGACACAAATTACCGAATACCCTGCTTTGATCAGCGCATCTGTCGCGCTTGACCCTGCCGCACCTGCGCCTATGATCACGACATCTACGTCAGCTGATTTCGCTGCGGTTCCTGTTCCAACAAGTGCCGAAGTAGCAACGGTGGCCTTTGTGAATGTTCTTCGTGTCATCGCCATTGGCCGCCTTGCTCCGCTGAATTGCCACCAGCCTAATCCAGTGGTGCGCTGAACGCCAGATTGCCCACTTTCCCTTTCGTAAGGTTCAAGTTATGCCAAACTTATGCGCCCACCGTTCATTTATAATCCGCCGAATGACCCGATCATAATTTTGTTTGAAACCGAAGAGCTGATTTTCGTTAACAAGCCATCTGGATTGTTGTCTGTTGCAGGGCGGCTGCCTGAACATCAGGATAATTTGCTGAGCAGATTGCTGGACATGAATCGCGAAATCCGATTGGTCCACCGCTTGGATACGGACACATCTGGCGTGATGGTTTTCGCCAAAACGGCGCAAGCGCAAAAAGAGCTGAACTGGCAGTTTGAACGACGCACAGTAAAGAAAACCTACCTCGCCGAGGTCACTGGGCAGATTGAGCAATCTGGAACGGTCGATCTGCCGTTGATGCGCGATTGGCCAAATCGGCCGCTGCAAAAAGTGGATGAAAATGGCAAACCTTCGGTGACGCATTGGCGTGTGTTGGGCCGTAAATCGGAAAGTAGCATCGTAGAATTGAGCCCCCAAACAGGGCGCAGTCACCAGTTGCGGGTCCATATGGCGGCGGTTGGACATGCTATTCTTGGGGATATATTTTATGCAGATGAAGTCGTGCAAAAACAATCTAACCGATTGCTTTTGCATGCGTATTCTTTGGAGGTGATCTTGCCTGATCAGGTGGAGCCAGTTTGCATTACCGCCGCTTGCGAATTTTTTTCGACGGAACAAATGGGCTGATCACGTATCACTCTCACAACACGCCAATCAGGAATTAAAATGAAAAAAACCTTTGCAATTACAGTTTCGATTTTCGCTCTTGCCGCTGCATCTTTGTTGTTGGCAGGTGCTTCAAAAACCAACCAGGTTTCGATAAAACTGCGCGGCGACCAACGGTGTATCAAATCGAACGGTACGCCGAACCACGCGATTGGCCAGTTTCCAAACAAGGGCAATCCGAACAGCTTTAAAGCTCGGAAAGTATCGCTTTGCGTTGATGCCACGCCAGCACTGACAGGCAAAACTGTTGGCGGCGTTCCTGTGTCAGGGGTTACGTTGACGGGCATCATTATGCGCCCAGGTACCGCGGATTGGTTTGACGCAAGCAGCCGTCGTGGGTTCAGCCGTGATCGCGCTTCTGGTTGGAATTTAGAAGGCATGGGCAGTGCGCAACAACTTGGCATAGATGCGAATAACGCGCATGTCGATAATCGCGGCGTGTACCATTATCACGGGATGCCAGCGGCGTTGATCAACATTAACGGCACATCATTGATGGGGTATGCGGCAGACGGGTTTGAAATTCACTATGTCCCGGGCAAGGTAAGTTCTTCGTATGTTTTGAAATCTGGCAAACGACCCACTGCGCCCTTTGGCCGCTATGATGGCGCGTATGTGCAAGATTGGACCTATGCCAAAGGCGCGGGTAATCTGGATGAATGTAATGGCAGCATGGTGAATGGAACCTATGTTTATTTCGCCACTGACAGCTATCCGTTTTTCCCGCGCTGTTTCAAAGGCACGGTAAGCGACGATTTTAAACGACCCTGACTTGCAGCAGCGCGGGCGGCGCGATAACTCTGGCGGTAAAGGAGTTCCCCAATGTCCCATTCGCCCGTTGATCCCGCACAGCTTACTGCAGATTTGATTAAATGCGTCTCCGTCACACCGACCGAAGGGGGCGCATTGGTTTTGCTCGAACAGGTTTTGTCAGACGCTGGGTTTACGTGCAGTCGTGCGGATCGCGGCGAGGTCTCCAACCTTTTTGCGCGCTGGGGGCAGGGGGCCAACGGGCGCACGTTTGGGTTTAACGGGCACACAGATGTTGTTCCTGTTGGCGACGCTGCGGCATGGAGCGTTGATCCCTTTGGTGCAGAAATCAAAGATGGATTTATGTATGGGCGCGGGGCCACGGACATGAAATCTGGCGTTGCGGCCTTCGCCGCTGCTGCAATTGATTTTGTGGCAAAGACACCGCCTGATGGCTCGATTGTTCTGGCGATTACGGGGGATGAAGAGGGCGTTGCGCTTGATGGAACTGTCGCGTTGTTGGATTGGATGGATGCCAACAACGAACGGATTGATCATTGTTTGGTGGGCGAACCGACATGCCCAAATACGATGGGCGAGATGATGAAAATCGGGCGTCGTGGCTCGATGACGGCGTATTTCACCGCGACTGGCGTGCAGGGGCATTCGGCCTATCCCCACCGCGCGAAAAATCCGCTGCCAGCGATGGCGCAGTTGATGGCAACTTTGGCGGCGCACACACTGGATGATGGAACCCAACATTTTGACCCGTCCACCTTGGCGGTGACTACAATTGATACGGGCAACACCGCAAATAATGTGATCCCCGCGCAGTGCCGATCAACGGTGAACATTCGCTTCAATGACACGTGGTCGTCTGAGGCATTGATCAAATGGTTAACGCGGGAAATGACGGGTGTTGCCGCCCTGTTCGACATTGAATTTGATATGAAAACACAAGTATCAGGCGAGAGCTTTTTCACCCCACCTGGGGAGTTGTCAGCACTGATCGCAAAATCGGTGAAGGCAGAAACTGGGGTGGAGCCAGAGATGTCCACAACGGGTGGCACGTCCGATGCGCGATTCGTAAAAGACCATTGTCCCGTCGTGGAATTTGGGCTTGTGGGCAAAACCATGCATCAAGTGGATGAACGTGTCGAAGTGGCGCAAATCCACCAGTTGAAATCCATCTATTCGCGCATCCTCACCGACTACTTCGCGTGACGCCACAACTCTACATCATGGTAAAGGAACCCCATCCAGGCCGTGTGAAAACGCGGTTAGGTCGGGATTTGGGGCACACCCGTGCCGCGTGGTGGTTTCGTCATCAAACCAAAAAGCTGATCCTGCGATTATCGCGTGATCGCCGTTGGCAAACTGTATTGGCTGTGTCCCCTGATGTGGAAGGGGTCGAAAGCCGCGTTTGGCCACCGTCCGTAATCCGTCAACCGCAGGGGGCGGGTGATTTGGGGGATCGCATGGCGCGTATTTTTCGATCTGCACCCGCTTGTCCTGTGGTAATTGTCGGCGCGGATATCCCGGATATATCGCCTGTGTTGATCGCCAAAGCGTTCCGCGCGCTTGGCAATCATGATGCGGTTGTTGGCCCCGCACCTGATGGTGGATTTTGGTTAATTGGGCTGAAAAATATGCGTGCTGTGCCAAGTAAATTGTTCGAAAACGTGCGTTGGAGCAGTGAATTTGCGCTGCAAGATACGCTTGAAACGCTTGGCGCACTGTCCGTTGCGAAGATTGATTCTTTGCAGGATATCGACACACTTGAGGACCTCAATCGCCTTCGTCCTGCGTAATTATGTCTCATACATAAGTAATTTTGTCATGTTTAGCTTGAAGCCTGTAAAAACGTCCTAAATTTGGTGCAAGTGCACGTCAATTTTAGGAGAGAGTAATGGCTACGCGGGTTTTTGGGATGTCAGCAGCAGTTGCAGGGGGTGTTTCCCTTGCTTTAGGTGCGTTGCTGGGCCTGTTGTTTGAAAACATCGGTTTTTTAGCACCGATTTACGATGCGTTGCTAAACTTGAAAACGACCGTTGCGATTGGGGACTTCAAGATCTCCAAACCTTTGTTGCTGTGGATCAATGACGGGTTGATGGCGATCTTCTTTTTCCTTGTGGCGTTGGAAATCAAACGCGAGGTCATTCGCGGCGCATTGTCCACATGGTCACGCGCAGCGCTGCCCGTTTACGGTGCAATCGGCGGGATTGTTGCCCCCGCTCTGATCTTTGTGGCCATCGTCGGTATCGACAGCGCCGAGGCAAGCGGTTGGGCAATTCCAGCCGCTACAGACATTGCGTTTGCGCTGGGCGTGCTTGCCTTGCTGGGTGATCGTATTCCGTCCGAGTTGAAGACCTTCCTGCTGGCGTTAGCCGTGGTTGATGACTTGGCAGCGATCATGATTATCGCGGTGTTCTTTACATCATCCTTGTCATTCTACGCGTTGACCATTGCTGGGATGGCGTTGGCTGGTTTGGTTATCTTGAACCGCACGGGTGTCACCAAAGGCGCGCCTTACATCATCCTTGGTCTGATCCTTTGGGCTTCGGTTCTGAAATCAGGCGTGCATGCCACGCTTGCGGGGGTTGCGCTTGGTTTTGCAATCCCGTTGGCGCCAGGCAAAGACGGGCGCTCCTTGTTGCAAGATTATGAACATGCCTTGCACCCTTGGGTGGCGTTTCTGATCATGCCAGTATTCGCCTTTGCCAACGCTGGTGTACCGCTGTTTGGGTTTTCGTGGTCCGATTTGTGGCAGCCATTACCGCTGGCTATCGCCGCTGGTTTGTTCATCGGCAAACAGGTGGGCGTGTTTGGCGTTGCTTGGGTTGCGGTCAAGACCGGCCTTGCGATCAAACCTGACAGCATCACCTATCGCAAATTGTACGGCGCATCGCTGCTGGCGGGTATCGGCTTTACCATGTCGCTGTTCATCGGCGGGCTGGCGTTTGATGACGTCGAGCACCAAAATCTTGTCCGTTTGGGCGTTTTGGTGGGTTCATTGTTGTCGGGTGTGCTGGGCGCATTTGTGCTGGCATATAGTCGCAAACCAGCCCTTGTTACGGTAAGCGAGGCTTAATCAGCAGCCGCGAACGATTGGCAATGACGTTTCATGCCCTCCGTGATAATCGGGGGGCATGAAACAAATACCGACCAAAGAACAGATCCTAGATTGGATCAAAGAGAACCCAGGCAAAACCAATAAACGCGATGTAGGTCGCGCGTTTGGGATCAAGGGCGCTGATCGAATTGAGCTGAAACGGATGCTTAAAGAGCTGACGGCGGATGGCCTTCTGGCAAAGAAACGCCGCACGTACATCGACTCGGATGAATTGCCACCCGTATCCGTGCTGATGGTTTTGCCGCCCGATGCAAACGGTGATCTGACGGCTAAACCGTTGGAATGGAAAGGCGAAGGCGATGCGCCGCGCATTCTGATTATGCCGCAAAAAGGTGATCCAGCGCTGGGCGCAAATGATCAGATTTTGGCACGGCTTTCGCCCTCCACAGACGAAGATTTCAAATATGAAGCCCGCCTAATCCGTCGTATCGGATCCGGGCCGCAACGCCTGTTGGGGATTTACCGCGTTGGATCAGAAGGCGGGCGGTTGATGCCTGTCGACAAAAAATCAGATCGCGAATCCATCGTGCCTGCGGGCGAAACAGGTGGTGCCAAAGACGGTGAACTGGTCGAGGCAGAACAGCTGGGCAAACAGCGCCACGCAGGTTTGGCCAAGGTTCGCATCGTCGAGGTTTTGGGTGATCCGATGGCACCGAAATCTATCTCACTTATCGCGATCCATCAGCATGGTATCCCCGATCATTTCCCAGATGATGTGGTAATCGAGGCCGAAGCGGCGAAACCTGTGGCCTTGGGAAAACGCTCCGATTTGCGTGATCTGCCGTTGTTCACGATTGATCCGTCAGATGCGCGTGACCACGATGATGCGATCTGCGCACTTCCTGATGAAGATTCAAAAAACGAAGGTGGCCATATCGTTTGGGTCGCGATTGCGGATGTGGCGCATTACGTTCGGCCGGGATCGCAGCTGGACAAAGAGGCGCGCAAACGCGGCAATTCCAGCTATTTCCCTGATCGTGTGGTTCCGATGCTACCCGATGCGTTGTCAGGTGATTTGTGTTCCCTGCACGAAGGCGTGGATCGCGCCTGCTTGGCGTTGCGGATTGTCTTAAATTCGGCAGGTAAACGGCTGGGACATGAATTTCATCGCGGCCTGATGCGTTCGCCTGCATCATTGTCTTATGAACAGGCGCAAGCGGCGGCAGATGGCACGTTTGATGATGCGACGAAACTGCTGGCAGGGCCAATTGCCGATTTGTTTGCGGCTTATGCAAGTGCGACTAAGGCGCGAAATGAACGCCAGCCGCTGAACCTCGATCTGCCAGAACGTAAGATTATTTTGTCAGACGAGGGTCAGGTTACCAGCGTGGCATTCCGTGATCGCTTTGATGCGCATAAATTGGTCGAAGAATTCATGGTTATGGCCAACGTGTGTGCGGCTGAAACGCTGGAGCAAAAGCAACGTCCGTTCCTGTACCGCGTGCACGAAGAACCATCGCCTGAGAAGTTGGAGGCCTTGCGCGAAACGGCGGATAGTGTTGGATTGCAATTGGCCAAAGGGCAGGTTCTGAAGACAATGCACCTGAACAAATTGCTGAATGCAGCGGCGGGAACCGAAGATGCAGAGGTCATCAACATGACCGTTCTTCGCTCCATGACACAAGCGTATTACGGCACACAAAACATGGGGCATTTTGGGTTAAACCTGCGCCGTTACGCCCATTTCACATCGCCCATTCGCCGCTATGCCGATTTAATCGTGCACCGCGCATTGATCCAAGCGCATGGCTGGGACGACGATGGTATCCTGCCCGAAGATGTGGATCAGATGCAGGAAACGGGTGAATGGATTTCTCAGACCGAACGACGATCTATGTTGGCGGAACGCGATACCACAGATCGGTATTTAGCGGCGTTTCTGTCTGAACGGGTCGGGAATGAATTTTCGGGCCGTGTTTCGGGAATCGCGCGGTTTGGTTTGTTTGTGAAGCTGGACGAATCTGGTGCGGATGGGATGATCCCACTTTCGTCTTTGGGGCGTGAATACTGGGTCTATAATGACGAGATGAAATCGCTAACAGGGGAGCGATCTGGCCGTGTGATTTCGGTCGGCATGCCCGCCACCGTGCGCTTGGCAGAGGCCACGCCATTGACGGGTGGTTTGTTGTTAGAGCTGTTAGAGGTTGGCGGCAAATCGATGCCAAAATCCGACAGCGGCAAACGCAGCAGAATCAAACACAAGGGCCGCAAAATTGTGAAGGGCCGTCGTCGCAAAAAGTGATCAATTCAGCAGCAATCGCGCGATCAATGTGGTTGCAGCGATAATCGACAAGCCGAGCGCGTAGGGACGAATTGCATGGCGTTCCAAGCGTTCTGCAAGCGGCATGGAAACGGCCAATCCAAGGACGATAGCGGGCAGCAAGCTGGCCGCAAAGATCAAGTGTTTTGATGCGATCAATCCTTGCCACGAAAGTGCAAGCACGGAAACACACATGCCCCAAAAGAAGAATGCGTTTTGCATCGCGCGGGCGCGTTTGGCGGGTTCGTATTGATACAATAATGCCATCGGAGGCGCGCCAACTGCGGTGATTGTGCCCATCAATCCAGCCGTGATCCCCGCGATGATTAGGCTGACGGGGCGGATGGCAATGCGCAATCCTGATAGGCTGAGCGCGATGCCAATCAGCACAGCCAAGCCCGTTAATCCCGCGATCAAATCGACGTTGGTGATCGACGCGGCAATCATCGCGGCAATCACCGCCCCAAGTGCGCGGCCAAAGAAACCTGGTATGATTTCGGCGCGGGTGAGGGCGGAAAAATCCACAGCGGTGGACGTTAGCCCGACTGTGATCCCGAGTAACAGCAGGCCTGCGGGTAAAAATTGCGGGGCGACAAGGGCGATCAGTGGGGCGGCAACAATGCCAAAGGCCTGGCCAGATAGGCGCTGGATGCCAGACGACAGCGTGACCGCACAAAAGCACGCGAGCCAAACGGTTAGGTTGATATCTAGTCGCGAGAGGATATCAGCCATAGGTAGAAATCTCGATCAAGTTCTGATCTGGATCACGCAGGTAGAGCGAGCTGATTGGGCCTTGTGCACCCGTTCTTGCAACTGGCCCTTCAAGGACCTCAATGTTGAATGTCGTAATGTGATCTGCCCATTTGCCCAAATCATCGTCCGTCAAAAGGCACAGGTCAGCCGTACCAGTCATGGGATTGGCTGCATGTGGGGCAAAGGGTGCATTGGCCGAATGTAGATTGATTTTTTGTGTGCCAAAAACAAGCGCTGTTCGCCTAGACCCATCGGCCACAGTGAACGACTGCGCCGTCATTCCAAGAACATCTGAATAAAACGTCACCGTGCGCGAGATGTCGGCAACAGTAAGAACCAAATGATCAATCGCCGTAACTTTCACAATTTAACCCTAATCTGTTTGATCTCCCTTGCGTATATCGTGCGTTCCACGCCAAGAATAGCATTATGGACAATATTGGAAAATCCAAGCAAATCACCGATCAACTTGATCCGGCGCGGGCTGGCGCGTTTCACGCGATGTTGGATCTGGCTGGGCCGCCACCTAACGTGGGTGATGCGTTGCCGCCATTCTGGCATTACGCTTATTTCTGGGAGAGCTTACGACCTGCTGAATTGGGTCGCGACGGGCACCCACGCACGGGCGATTTCATTCCCAATTTGGGCCTACCGCGCCGCATGTGGGCGGGTGGAGATTTGCAATTTGATGCGCCGTTGATCATTGGGCAAGCGGCGCGAAAAAAGACTAAGATCGTAAATGTAGAGCGCAAAGACGCGCGCACTGGATCGCTGGGAATTGTGACTTTGCGCCATGAATTGTCGCAAGATGGACGTGTCTGTGTGACTGAGGAACAATCCCTGATCTATCGTGGCGAAGCGGATTTGGATGCGCCAAAGCCCGTGCCTCCGATTGCGCCAACAGATGAAACTGTCAAGCAAACACGAAAGTTTTCCAGCACTGATTTGTTTCGATACTCCGCGCTGACGTTTAACGGCCATCGCATCCATTATGATCGCGATTATGCGATAAATGTCGAAGGGTACGACGGGCTGATTGTGCACGGCCCTCTGCTTGCGCAAAACCTTTTGAACTTGGCGCAAAGCCTGCTTGGAACCGTGAATACATTCCGCTTTCGTGCAACCGCGCCATTGTTCGATTTCGAAAAGGTCGCGTTTTGTGCAAAGCCAGAGGCAGAGGGAATTTCGCTTTGGGCGCGTGGTCCTGATGGGCGCATGTGTTTAAGCGCAACTGCTACTTAGCCATGTGCCAATCAAGCGTGAAACACTCAGGGATATCAACGGGTTCATCGCGAATTTGGCTGGCAACCGTTTCACCGATTTTATGCGAAAGTCCAAAGCCGATCTTGAATGCGCCAAGGGCAGTGTAAACGCCCTTAAGGGTGGGAACTGCGCCCAGCATCGGATCACGCCGCCGCGCCTTTGGGCGGATGCCCGACCAACGCTGTAGAACGGTGGCATTTTCTAAAACAGGGCAAATGGCATGGGCTTTGGCAATCACGGTGTCTAACTGGTCATCAATGCCGTCAGCCGTCCATGTTTTTTCCGATGTGGAGCCAACAGCGACAGCACCGTTTGCATGCGGGATAATGTAAACACCATCCGCGTAAATCTGTGGATGACCTGCCATGTCTGCGCCTAACACAGCGGCTTGCCCCTTTACACCCGACCCTGGGTGCAGCGGCGTGTAAGGGGCGATCATCTCAAAGCCCGCAACTCCTGCAGCGACGATCACGGCGTCTGCGCTGGCCGTGCCCCAAGGCCCTGAAATGGCGTTGTCGGACAGGGTTGTAACGGGATGATTTTCAAACAGGCTCACGCCCAATGCTTGGCAAGCGGCCCCCAACGATGTGGTCGCTTTCGCGGGGTGAATGCGGGCCGATATGGTATCATGCGCCACGCCAAAAGGAGCGGCGTGTTCGCTCATTGTATCGGGGCGATTTTCGACCCGCCATTCAAACCGTCCTTGCCATAATTCTTGGGCGGAAATGGCGCGCGCTTCTGCAAGCGCGACTGCCTTTTGGGTTATCAACGGCTGCAAGCGCCCGATACGCCCATATCCCGATGCCATGCCTGATCGCGCGTCGACGGTTTTCCAAAAGCCAGCGGCAGTGTCCAACGCCTCAAACTGGTACTGTTTTTTCTGAGTCCATTCGTCTGGAACATAGGGGCCTAACGCGCCGACGATGCCGCCGCTCGCGCCGTCGCCAATGCGGCCTGCATCGTAAACTGAAACACTGTCGCCACGGCGCACGCAGGCATAGGCGCAGGCCAATCCCCAAATTCCAGCACCCACTACGATCACGCGCATTGCGACTTCCTTTCGTTCGCATCATGACCTAGAGCATTGGGGCATGAGCGACCAGATTGAATATGCAACGTTGGAATGGCGAGACGGGAAAATCCCGATCGCGTTGCGTTTTGACGACCCGTATTTTTCGCTTGATAACGGAATGGCAGAAACGGAATTTGTGTTTCTGGGCGGCAACGATTTGCCAGCGCGTTTTGCCCCAGAATTCCATGTGGCGGAGCTGGGGTTTGGATCGGGGTTGAACCTGCTGTGCACATGGAAAGCATGGTTGGATGCAGGGCAAACGACACCGCTGAAATACACGAGTTTTGAGGCATTCCCGATGTCTCCTGCGGATATGGCGTTGGCGCAATCTGCTTGGCCTGAATTGGCGCAGCACGCAGATATGTTTGCGCAGATTTGGGACGCAGATACAGGGGTTGCGCAATCCGAAACGTTGGATGTGCAGGTGATCAGCGGTGATGCACGCGAAACCTTGGCAGCATGGGACGGCGCGGCGGATGCTTGGTTCTTGGACGGGTTTTCGCCTGCAAAAAATCCAGAACTGTGGGGCGCTGATTTAATGGCTGAGGTGGGCAAACACACCGCACCGAACGGAACATTCGCAACCTACACCGCAGCGGGCCACGTGCGCCAATCACTGGCCGAAGCAGGGTTCACAGTGGAGCGGATCAAAGGGTTCGGACGCAAACGCCACATGACACGCGGAGTTTTGGCATGACACAGGCGAATGCACGCGCGGGTATCTGGTTGATGGTGGTCGCCACGTTTATTTTCGCGGTTCAGGACGGGATTTCGCGCCATTTGGCGGAAAGTTACAACGTCTTCATGATCGTGATGATTCGCTATTGGTTTTTCCTGTTTTTCGTCGTGTCCGTGTCGCGCATTCGAAATGGCAGCGTTATGGCGACCGCGCGCACCCAGCAACCCATTTTACAGTTCTTTCGCGGCGTACTGCTGGCCTTTGAAATTCTCGTGACGGTTCTGGCCTTCACCTATCTTGGCTTGATCGAAGCCCATGCCATTTTCGCAATTTATCCATTGATGGTTGCGGCCCTGTCTGGGCCTGTGTTGGGGGAATCTGTCGGCTGGCGGCGCTGGGGCGCGATTTCAGTTGGGTTTGTGGGCATGCTGATTATCCTGCAACCAGGGTTCAAAGTGTTTTCGCCCTACGCCTTAATCGCCATCGGCGGCGCGGTTCTGTTCGCGCTTTATAATCTGTTAACGCGGCTGGCTGCGGCCAAGGACACTGCAGCCACCAGCTTCTTTTGGACGGGCCTTGGTGGTTTTGTGATCATGACGATCATCGGGCCATTTTACTGGGAACCAATGGCCGGGCCAGATTGGTGGTGGATGGCGTTGCTGTGCGTGACAGGGGCTTCGGGGCATTATCTGTTAATCAAAGCCTATGAAAAAACCGAGGCCAGCACTGTGCAGCCCTTTGCATATTTGCAGTTGGTGTTTGCATCGATGATTGGCGTAGCGATTTTTGGTGAATCGCTGCCACTATCAACGGCGGCGGGTGCGGGGCTGATTGTTGTGGCTGGAATATTCACACTGTGGCGCGAACAGGTGGCCAAAGCCTAACCTCGCGTGAGGTCTTGCGTCAGACGGATCGGTTCAACTTCGCCACTTAACCGCATCCGATACACATGCAGCGATTCAATCACGCGCATCACGTAATTGCGGGTTTCGCGGTACGGAATATGTTCGATCCAATCCACTTGATCAATCAAACTGTCGCGCGGATCGCCATAGGTTTCGATCCATGTGTCAACACGATTTGGCCCCGCGTTATAGGCCGCAAAGGCCAGCACAAACGATCCCTCATAAATCTCTAACAGGCCGCCCAAATAGGCCGTGCCAAGTTTCGCATTGTAGCGCCAATCAGTGGTTAATCGGTTCTTGGAATATTCAACGCCGATATCGCCAGCAACTTGTCGCGCTGTTGCAGGCATGACCTGCATCAAGCCGCGCGCACCCACAGGGCTAATGGCCTCTGGGTTCAGCTCACTTTCACGCCGCGCAATGGCCATCGCGACCTCTGGGTCAACGTCAACGGAATAACGGGCCAGCTCTGTCACTGGGAAATAGCTTTTGGGGATTACGAAACCTCGTTTTGCGGCCTCTTTGGCAACACCAAGCGCGACAAAGGGGCGATCCAATTCCAAGGCCAATTCTGCAAGTTGTGCAGATTCTACTTCGCTTGTGGTTTCACCCAGATGAGAGAAAAACCAGCGCATCAGGTTTTGTTCTTGGGCATAGTGCAGCAAAATACCCGCCCGCACGACGCGCGATTTGCCCAATGCACCCTCATGCCAATCTGGAATCACAATCTTGCCTGTTAGGCGTGGATCGGGTTCAGCACCGACCTTTTCGGCCGATAATTGTCCATAAAAACTGGTCTGATGTTTTGCGCCAAGATTAAACGCATCAACGGCTGCATCAAAATCGCCGCGTTTTTCTTCGGCGCGGCCAACCCAATACCCTGCGCGACCCAGGCTAACGGGCGTTTTCACGGCATCACGATGATTGCGAAAATGAACAACGGCCTGTTCTGGCGCGTCTAGTTTTGTCAGTGAAATGAACCCAGACAGCCATTCTAGGTCTGCGAAATCACTACCAGATGACAACCCATGCTGGCTGGCGAGCCAATAGGCCAGATCAATTTCACCCATCCGCATGGCACGGCGCGCAAACCCACGGCGCCGATTGCCCCATTTTTCGGGCTTACCCAGTTTTTTGATGTTTGAGGATTGTTCGACAAGCAATTTATGGGCGTCGTCCCAACGACCCTTTTTAACGCGCCACTGGAACCGATCATAGGCAAGACCACCATCATTTTGCAGAGAAGCCGGAACCTCTTTGATCACCAAATCCACGCCCTTGCTTGCGCGTTGCAACGCGATCCTCGCCAGCGCAAGTTTTTGTTGGTCGGGCGAAACAAGCGGCAACATGCGTTCTGCCTCGCGGGTGTGCCCATCCCACAACAGGAAATCCATCCGTTTTTGGTGATAACGTGACAGGCTGCCGGCAAATTTGGTTAACAGCCCCGTCATTTCATGTTGTTGCAGGTTGAGCGTAGTCCAAGCGCGCACAGCCTCGCTTCGGGCGTCAGCCGTGCGCCCTTGCGTGGCAAAGGCCTCGGTCAAACGCAAAGACCCTGTGCCTGTCTGGGGCAGTTGTTTGCTGAAATAGGCGCGCACGTCGGCAGCGTTGTGGTTTTCCGGAATGGCGGCCTCACCAAGTCGGCGCAGACGTTGTAATCCTGGCCATTCAGGGTTCTCTTTCAGAAAATCAGCGTATTCATCCCAGTGCCCTTCACCACGACGCAACCGCTGCCAGGTCACCAAATCGCTGCCAATCGGATCGGACATTTGGCTGGCGTAATGATCGGCGGTCACCCAATCTTCGGAGCTGATCGCGCTAAAGGCGGTTGCCAACAGATCGCCGTCTTCCTCTTGTGCGAATGCACCAAAGGGAAGCAAAGCAAGGCATCCTAGCCATCCTGCTGCAATAAAAACCCGCAAATCCCCCCCCGAAAGCACCGTAGATAGCGCAGATTATACCCTATTTCATTTCCCCGATGGATCAATTCAATTTTTCGTTGCTCTATTTGTCGTTTCGTTTTGGGAATATCCCTGTTATCTGAACCACGAACTTAATCACCCAAACCGGAGGCAATGCCATGTTTAAAGGGTCCTACGTCGCGCTTATCACCCCGTTTGTTAACGGTAAGGTGGACGATAAGGCGCTTAAACAACTGGTCGAATGGCATATCGCTGAAGGCACGCACGGTATTGTTCCCGTTGGAACCACTGGCGAAAGCCCGACGTTGAGCCATGAAGAGCATGAGCATGTGATCAAAACTGTCGTGGATACGGCGGCAGGTCGCGTGCCCGTTATTGCGGGTGCGGGTTCAAACAATACGGCGGAATCGCTGCGGTTTACCGAATTTGCCAAAGATGTGGGCGCGGATGGTGCGCTGGTTGTGACGCCGTACTACAATAAGCCGACACAACGCGGTTTGATCGCCCATTTCGAAGCCGTGGCCGAAGTTGGTATCCCGATCATCATCTATAACATTCCGCCGCGTTCTGTGATCGACATGGTTCCAGAAACGATGGGCCAATTGGCGAAACACAAAAACATCGTGGGCGTGAAAGACGCGACTGGCGATTTGGCCCGTGTCTGTGCGCAGCGCATCCACTGCGGCGAAGATTTTATCCAGATGTCTGGCGAAGACGCCACGGCCCACGGGTTTAATGCGCAAGGCGGCATTGGGTGTATTTCCGTAACAGCCAACGTCGCGCCGAAATTGTGTTCGCAATTACAAGAAGCAACGCTTGCAGGGGATTACGCCACCGCGCTGAAAATTCAGGACAAACTGATGCCACTGCACGGTGCAGTGTTCACGGAACCGGGCCTGATCGGCGCAAAATACGGCGCGAGCCAGCTGGGTAAATGTTCTGATGAGGTTCGTTTGCCGCTGACAACATTACTAGATGAGACGAAGGCCAAGATGGACGCAGGAATGCGCCATGCGGGCCTGATCAACTAAGCCATGCAGACACCCATATACGACATACATCTTGTGTGTGGGTGCACTGGCGCTGGTAAATCCACCTATTCGTTTCAGCTGGCTGATGAATTGCGCGGTGTGCGGTTCGCCATTGATGAATGGATGGAGCGTTTGCACAATGCAGATAAACCAGTCGAGCTGCGGTTCGAATGGTTTTACGAGCGGGTACAACGCAACTGTTTGCAGATGCGCAAAATGGCAGAGCAGATCGTTCGCCTTGGCACGCCGTGCATTTTCGACTGTGGCTTTACGAACAGCCATGAGCGGGAAATTTTTGTGAATTGGGCGCAGGAGCATGGATTTTCGGTTCAGCTCCACTATGTAGATGTTCCCAGCGATGTTCGCTGGCAACGGGTTCTGAAACGCAACGCCGAACAAGCCGAGACGTTCCAATTTGAAGTGACCCGCGAAATGTTTGATGGCATCAACGCGATGTGGGAGCCACCCAGCGAAGAAGAAATGCACCATTTGAATGGTGTTAGGATAACAAATTAATGGCACCGAATAAGAAAGCTGATCCGAACAACAAACTCGTCGCCGAAAATCGGCGGGCGCGGTACGACTATGCCATCGAGGATACGGTTGAATGCGGCATGATGCTGATGGGCTCCGAGGTGAAATCCCTGCGTGATGGGTCTGCGCATATCACCGAAAGCTATGCAGCCATTGAAGACGGTGAATTGTGGCTGATCAACAGCTACATCGGCCTGTACGTGCAGGCGAAAACCTTTGGCCATGAAGAACGCCGTCGTCGCAAGCTGTTGGCGTCAAAACGCGAAATTGCGAAGATGTGGCAAGGGATCGGGCGCAAAGGTATGACGCTGGTACCGTTGAAATTGTATTTCAATGATAAGGGCAAAGCCAAGTTATTGCTTGGTGTGGCAAAGGGCAAAAACCAGTCCGACAAGCGCCAAACCGAAAAGAATCGCGATTGGGCCAAGCAAAAGGGCCGTTTGTTACGCGATCACAGCTAAGATCAAGCGCCGCGATTGTGGGTTTTATCGTACAGCCGCGCGACCGCTTTGCTGGCGGTTTTTTCACACAAACACGGAATGATCGCGTGGATCATCGCAGCACCTGCGGCTACCATCAAGGTGATGGCGAATTTTGACGCAAAGGCCAAATGCTCGAAATAGGTCTCGTCTACGGATGCGGGGTGGTCTGTGAAGATTTTAGCGATCATGGCGGGGCTCCTTTTTTATAAAAGTAGCGTTTCTTGCCAAATTTTTGATCCCAATAATTTGATAATATTCAATTTATTTTGAAAAATATCCTGAATAATTCAATTTTGGTCGAAAATTTTCCACCAAAAAACAATTTTGCTGAGATATTGATAAATGGGGTGAGCTAGCCTTTATCCTTGCTCGCCTTGAAATCACGGATTTGACGTCCACATACAAGAAAGCGACGCAAAAAGCGGCGATCTTATAGGGGAGAAAATTATGGACTTTACTGGGCTTATTATTCAGCTGGTTTCTGGTGCCATCGGCGGTAACGCTGCGGGCGCTGTTCTGAAGAACTTCAATCTCGGCATTTTGGGTAATACCATCGCTGGTCTTGTCGGCGGTGGCATCGGCGGGCAGATCATTTCTGCGGTTGCTGGCGGCAACCTAGAAGGTATCGCTGGTCAGATTGCTGGCGGTGGTGTTGGTGGCGCAGTTGTTTTGGCCGTTGTTGGCATGATCAAAAGCGCAATGAACAAAGGCTAATTTAGCCTGACTAGAGTGTTGGTGCACAAGTCGCGCGTGTCAGTGAAAGCTGGCGCGCGTTTCTTATTCTAACAGCGCACTTGAATCCAAACGCCCGTGGGGATAATGCGAAATAGACATCTCAAAGGTGGATAACAATGTCTCGCGATGATCCTGCAACTCTTGTTTCAACTGATTGGTTGGCTGAAAATCTAGGCGCACCTGATCTGCGTATCCTAGATGCGTCGTGGTATCTGCCGACAGATTACCGTGAGCCCAAAGTTCTGTTTGACGCGGTTCACATTCCGGGTGCGCGGTTTTTTGATATCGACGATATCTCTGACAAAAACTCTGATTTGCCCCACATGGCACCGCCTGTTGAAAAATTTATGTCGCGCCTTCGCGGGCTTGGCGTTGGGGATGGGCACCGCGTTGTGGTTTACGATGGCGAAGGCCTGTTTTCGGCGGCCCGCGTTTGGTGGTTGTTCCGTCACATGGGCAACACAAATATCGCCGTGTTGGATGGTGGCCTGCCCAAATGGCTGGCAGATGGTCACGCAACAGAAAACACACCGCCGATGATCAAAGACCGTCACATGACCGCAAATCGCAGTGCGGCGCTGGTGCGCGATGTGACGCAAGTTGCCTTGGCATCAAAGTTGAACCAAGCGGAAATCGTCGATGCGCGCGCCGCAGAACGGTATCGCGGCGATGCGCCAGAACCCCGCGAAGGATTGCGGGCTGGCCATATTCCAAATTCCAAAAATGTACCGTTCAAAACGCTTTTGAACGATAATCAAACGATGAAAACTGCCGCTGAGATGAAAGCGATCTTCACGGCAGCAGGTGTCGATTTACGCCGCCCGATTATCACGACATGTGGATCAGGCGTCACGGCATCCGTGCTCTCCCTCGCGCTCGAAATTATCGGCCACCGCGATCATTCCCTTTATGACGGATCATGGAGCGAATGGGGCAGTTACGAAGATTTAAAAGTAGAAACGGGCGCAGCGCCCCAACTAGGATAGACACATGCTTGAGAACCTCACGCAGCAACCACCTGATAAAATCATTATGCTAAGCGGCATGTTTCGTGCGGATGAGCGCACGGATAAGATCGACCTTGGCGTTGGCGTTTACAAAGATGCGAACGGCAACACACCGATCATGCGTGCCGTTAAAAAGGCCGAACAACTCTTGTGGAACGAAGAAACCACCAAAAGCTATACCGCTTTGGTTGGCGACGGCGCGTTTCACAAAGTGATGGCCGATCTGGTTCTGGGCGATAGCGTGGCTGCCGATCGTTTGGCGTTTGCCCATGCCCCGGGTGGTACGGGTGCGATCCGTCAAATCCTAGAGCTGATCAAAGTTGCGTCCCCCGATGCAACGATCTGGATGTCGAACCCGACGTGGCCAAACCACCCTGCGATGGTCAAAGGCGTTGGCATACCGATGCAGACCTACACGTATCTGGATATGGAAACCCGCACCGTTGATTTTGACGGCATGATGGGTGATTTGGCGAATGTGAAATCTGGCGATGTCGTTATTTTGCACGGCTGTTGTCACAATCCAACGGGCGCGAACCTGAACCAAACACAGTGGGGCGATGTTGCTGATCTGCTGATCGCCAAAGGCGCGGTTCCGTTTGTGGATATCGCCTATCAAGGGTTTGGTGATGGCCTGCAAGAGGATGCGTTTGGTGTTCGTCTGCTGGCGCAGAAATGCCCAGAAATGCTGATCTCGGCGTCTTGTTCCAAGAATTTTGGGATCTACCGCGAACGCTGTGGTCTGGTGATCACCGTGTCCAAAGACGCGAGCAATACGGCGTTGGCGCAAGGCATGTTATCGAGCCTGAACCGCCTGAACTTCTCCTTTCCGCCCGATCACGGTGCGCGTCTTGTGACCATGGTTCTTACGGATCCTGAATTGCGCGCCGATTGGGAAGCAGAACTGGAAGAGGTGCGCACAAGCATGTTGGGTCTGCGTAAGCAGTTAGCGGATGCGCTGCGTGCCGAAACTGGGTCTGATCGCTACGGCTTTATCGCAGAGCATCGCGGCATGTTTTCGCGTCTAGGTCTGTCCGAAGAACAAGTGGCGAAATTGCGCGAAGAGCACGCGATTTACATGATTGGCGACAGTCGGTTTAACGTGGCGGGTTTGAACGAACAGCTGATCCCGATTATCGCCAAAGCGATTGTCGCTGTCGGCGGTTAATCACGCCCCATAAAGTTTCTGAATGACCGCGCAGGCCCTGTCTGCGCGGTTGTTGCGTTCTTGGGGGGTAAGTTCGGGAATCACCCCAATCGCGCGTTGGATTTGCACGTCCCCAATCAACAGCGCGATGTAAATTTGCCCAATTTGCTGTGCAGTGCCGCCTTGCAAAAATCCCCGATCCAATCCGTTTTGGATAAGCTGCCCGACAAGGGGCGCAATGGTATTTTTGCCACCTTCAGCAATCGCCGCGCCCAGCGTTTTTGTGTGATACACATCGCCAGCCGCCGCACGATTGAGCGCAACGGCCTTTCGGCTGGTGACAACGTCTAACAGGCGTGGTCCAAGCAGGCGCAGTTCTTCAATCGTGTCGCCATCTGCATGAATTAATTGTTCTATTTGGGGTTTTAAAATCTCGGCATTGGCCACAACAAGGCTCGCGAACAAGGCCTGTTTGTTGCCATACCACCGATACAACGTCTCGTTTGAACAGCCCGCTTTTTTCGCAATCGCTAGCATCGACGTGCCTTTGTAGCCCTTGTCCTGCAGTACGGCATAGGCGGCATCTTCTATGCGTAAACGGCGTTCTTTTTGGCTCTCGGTTTCCATAACAAATCCTAGCTGCTTGACAAGGATCGTATAGAAATGTACGAAATAACGCAATCCGTAAAGTTTTGTACGATAAAGGAGTTGAGCGATGAAATACGTAGGCGAAGCATTGGCCATCGGCACGTTGGTTTTGATGGGAATTATGGCAGGGTTCTTCTTTGCATTCTCGAACACTGTGATGCCAGGGTTTGATATTACCAACCCAATTTCCGCGATTGAAGGAATGCAGGGGATCAACACCGTGGTGCGCAATCCGGTATTTTTCGTGACGTTCTTTTTAACACCAGTCTTCGCATTGGCCGCCGCAATCTGCGCTTTCATCAGCGGGCGTCGCCGCGCAGCGGTGTTGGCGGGAATCGCCGTCGTGATCTATCTTAGCGGTGCGTTTCTTGTAACGATACTCCATCACATCCCGCTTAACGAGGCGCTCGCAGGTGTCGACGCCCGCGCATTAGGAGCCGAGGCCGCCAGTGTTTGGATCGCATATTCTTCTGAGTGGACACCAATGAACACAGTCCGCGCCTGCGCGAGCGCTGTTGCCATGATCCCGTTGGTGTACTGCGTCGTGTCGCTACGCCGTCAGGACACCATCGCCTGAAGGGGTACGGCGTTCAAAACTTTCGGGGCTGGCACGTTGATCAATCGGCTCGGTGTCAGCTCCACACCACTTAGTAACCAGTTTTCAACGATCTTGGTGCCAAGCGTATACCCAAGCCATTTCGGCTTATCTCCCGCGCCCGAAAACCATTCGCCGTGATCAAATTTGGTTGTCATCATCGTGCGTTGATCAGGCCAAACTTTGTTCAGCACATCGTCCGAAATTGCCGCGTCCCAGGGCTCTGGCGCGCTGTCGAACACCAACCGCACAAATTGCGCGGCCAAGCCTTCGCTAACCATCGCGCCGCCAAGGGTGAAACCATACCCAGGCCCAGCGGCGCGCATCGCGCGGTGCGAAGTATTGACCATCTGGCGTTTGATCAACCCGCTTTTCAGCGTCGCAGAAAAATTCTCGTTGTAGGGATCAAAAACCAGCGTCGCCAAATTTGGTCGTGCAATATCGGTGCGCATCCCCGTTTCAGGCGTCACAGTTTCATTGCCCCGCTCAATCAGGATATCCATTGACGTTGGATCAACAAACGGTGCCATGACACGGTAGGCATCGTTGATCTGCGCTGTGATGCGATCACGCCACGCGCTCAAATCACCAGTCGCATCGAGCCAATGTAATGTCCAATGTGCCATTCTGGCCTCCGAAAGACGTGTGTTCTGTGGCTGCATCATAAGAAAATTGGCCAATCTGCCAAGAGTGTTGCACAACATCACCGCCGCCCGTTTCTTGGATGCAACATAATTTACGCGAGCCCTTGTGCCTCGATGCGCAACGGGGTACTCCGCCCCAGCCCAACCTTGGGCAAAAGTGTCCGCTACCTTTTCAAAACGGAGTAATGAAATGTCTCGTGGCTTAGTCATCGGCGTGCTCGCCATGGCGACAGTGGTTGTCGCCTCAAACATCTTGGTGCAGTTCTTGTTTGGCAATTGGCTGACATGGGGCGCCTTCACCTATCCCATCGCGTTCCTTGTGACCGACATCATGAACCGCATTTACGGCGTATCTGCTGCACGCAAAGTCGTGTTGGCTGGTTTCATCGTTGGCATCGGTTGTTCGTTCATCGGCACGCAAATTATGGGCGAATTTGGTCCGCTGGTGACGTTGCGCATCGCAATTGGCTCTGGAATCGCATTCCTAACGGCCCAGTTGATCGATGTGACCGTGTTTAACAGCCTGCGCAACAGCGTGTGGTGGCGTGCGCCTTTGGCCTCAACTCTCATCGGTTCATCCATCGACACCGCAATCTTTTTCACCATCGCATTTTCAGCCAGTCTAACCTTTATCGAACCTAGCAATGACGTAAGCTGGGCGACAGAGGGCGTTCCTTTACTGGGCTTTGGGCCGTTCTTACCATTGTGGGTCAGCTTGGCCGTTGCCGACTGGGTGGTGAAACTTTCGCTCGCACTCCTCGCGCTGGTTCCGTTCCGAATATTGGTTTCTACCCTGTCTGGAAAATCGCAATCCGCGTAATTCTGAGAATTGGTTAACCACAAAATCTGGTAGAAAATGCAGAAAGTTCTTTGCGTTTTCCACAAGTCGTGGCACCTTTTCGATGTGGGATGTAATTCTCACGTTTGAAACAATCGAAAAGGAGGTGCCAATGATTATTGGGAAACAGGAGCAGCTGGTTAAGGTTACACACGAGGTTCGTGTCTAGAAGGCAGCCCTTCTTCGCATGAGCCTGGCGTCTGGATTTTCGGATCTCGCTTGCCACCTCCAAATCTCGAGAAGAGCCCCGATCGTGTTTTCGGGGCTCTTTCCGTTTTAGATCAACGCACGCAATTTGGACCGCGCGCGACTGATCCGCGACATTACCGTGCCAATTGGCAAATCCAAACGATCCGCCATATCTGAATAGGACATCCCCACATTGACCCGCAGACGCATCACGGTGCGATATTCCTCGGGCAGACGCCCAATCGCGGCCAATGTTTCTGCGCAGGCCAGCTCAGAAAACGCATCGCCTGACATATCGGCAGGTTCGTGATCGTCAATTGATACCATGGACGGAATACGCCCGCGTTTGCGGGTTTGATCCAGAAACAAATTTCGCAGCGTGGTCGCCATATAAGCACGGGGATTGGCAACGTCCGACAAACAGGTTTCGCGGCTTAGGATGTGCAGAACCACGTCTTGCACCAAATCCTCCGCTTGTTCGCGGTCACGGGTCAAATGACGTGCATAAACAAGCAAATCTTCCAAATGATCGAACAGTTTATCGTGATTCATGGGCGTGCTCCGATGTGAAAGGGGATTGCAGTGACTATAGAATGGCCCTGCTAAAACCTGTTAGGTCAGAACCCGCCCAGAGCCAGTTTCCGCCTGCACGCAGGGTGGAATGGGGCAAGTTCCTGCCACCTAAAACCGGCCATGGAATATCATCCACCTAAATTTCGTCTTTGTAGTCAGAGGGCGCAATCTGCGTTCCTCGTTCAAAACACGAACTGGAGAATTTTATGCGTAACTTGGTTTTGACACTGGCAGCCGTGGCGGCCACAGCCTCTTTCGCGACTGCAAAAGAGATGTCCGAAATGGACGTAAATGCCGACGGCGTTCTGAGCGTTGAAGAGTTTGCAGCGGGTCATGCGGAAGTGGACCCAGCAGTATTTGCTGCGATTGACGCGAATGAGGATGGCTTGATTGATCCTGCCGAATACGCGGCAGCTACTGATGAAGGCGGGGTTTTAGCAGACAGCTAAACCGAAAATATGCGGGGCTGGCAGACGCGGCTGGCCCCGCATTCTTGCGCGAATGACACAAGCCAGAATTGGTTGGCAGGCCACGTTGTAACAGTAGAAATTTCTGTGCTAAAATCAGCGTATTATGCGGATCAACGACGATATCACCCTTGATGATTGGGAGCTGACAGAGAGCTTTCACAGATCATCTGGCCCTGGCGGCCAGCATGTGAACAAAGTCTCTACGGCTGTTGAACTGCGGTTCGAGGCGGCGCGTTCGCCCAACCTGACACCTGCAATCAAAGCAAGGTTGAAACGGCTGGCAGGGCGACGCTGGACCAAAGACGGCGCAATAATTATCACTGCCGAAGCCCACCGCAGCCAACCGATGAACCGCGAGTTGGCGCAGCAAAAATTGGTTGAATTGATCCAACAGTCTTTGCTGGTGCCAAAACGGCGGATCAAAACAAAACCAACACTGGGCAGTAAGCGGCGACGCCTTGACGGTAAAACAAAACGTGGCGAAGTGAAGAAACTGCGCGGGAAGATCGAACGCGATTAAACCTAAACCTCGACGTCGATCGCTTCTTGTTCTCCGACCCCGAACACCCGTTTGTAGCGTTCGATTTGATCGGCCGGCCCCATCGCTTTGCGTGGATTGTCCGACAGTTTCACAGTTGCACGCCCATTCGCGGCAACCGCTTTGCACACCAGCGAAAACGGTGCGAGCGCGTCGTTCGGAACCAATCCACGGAAATCATTTGTCAGCTTTGTGCCCCACCCAAAACCGATACGAACACGGCCGTTGAACTGTTTGAACAGATCCATGATTTTTGTGTCATCCAACCCGTCAGAGAAAATCACCAGCTTTTGACGCGGGTCTTGGCCGCGCGATTTCCACCAGTTGATCGCAGTTTCCGCCGCAATTGCAGGATCGCCGCTGTCCACACGAATACCCGTCCATTCGGACAGCCAATCAGGGGCATTTTCAAGGAAGCCCTGCGTGCCATAGGTATCAGGCAAGATGATCAGCAAATTACCATCGTGCTCGTCCTGCCAATCGCGTAAAACCTGATAAGGCGCTTGCGCCAACTCGGCATCATTTTCCGCCAGTGCAGAATAAACCATCGGCAATTCATGCGCGTTTGTCCCAATCGCCTCGACCTCGCGGCGCATCGCAATCAGACAGTTGGACGTGCCGGTAAAACTGTCGCCCAGACCCTCCCTCATGGCTTGCACGCACCAATCTTGCCACATGAAAGAGTGCCGCCGCCGCGTGCCAAAATCTGCCACGCGCAGGTCGGGCTCTTCACGCAGACGTTCGATCTTTTCCCACAATTTGGTCATGGCGCGGGCATACAAAACTTGCAGCTCGAACTTGCCCATCCCCTTTAAAACCGCGCGCGAACGCAGCTCCATGATGATCGACAGCGCGGGAATTTCCCAGAGCATGACCTCAGGCCAAGTGCCCTCAAACGTCAGCTCGTACTGCCCATCGACCTTTTCCAGATGATAGGGCGGCAGCCGCAGGTTCTCAAACCACTCCATAAAATCCGAGCGAAACATCTGGCGTTTGCCGTAAAACGTATTACCGCGCAGCCACGTGCTTTCGCCCCGTGACAGGCTCAGGGAGCGCACGTGATCCAACTGTTCGCGCAGCTCGCCCTCATCAATAATATCGGCAATCCGCAGCGTCTTGGTGCGATTGATCAGGCTGAACGTGACATTCGCGTCTGGCTTGTTGCGAAACACCGATTGGCACATCAACAGCTTGTAAAAATCCGTGTCGATCAAGGACCGCACAATCGGGTCGATCTTCCATTTGTGGTTATAAACACGGGTAGCGATATCGACCATGACGCGGCCTCCGATTGGTTTAAGGCAGTTAAAGCAGGGGTTTAGCCGCTTGTCCAGTTAGGCAAGCAGAACACCGCTGTCTTTCATCTCGATCAATGCTGCCTCCATCGAACCACCGAGGTCGATCCCGCGAGACGCGCTTTCAATAACGGTGACCGTGTACCCAAGTTTCACCCCGTCAAGCGCCGAGAATTTGACGCAGAAATCCGTGGCCAAACCAACGAGGGTGAGCGCCTTTACACCCCGTTCTTGCAAGTATCCGTGCAGGCCCGTTTGGGTGCTGTGATCGTTTTCAAAAAATGCGGAGTAGCTGTCGATTTCTGGGTTGTAGCCTTTGCGAACGATCATGTCGGCGGTGTCGGTGTTCAACCCCGTTTTAAATGCCGAACCCGCGCTGCCAATCACGCAATGACGGGGCCACAAAACCTGTGTGCCATAGGGCATTTCGGTGGTGGAATACGGATCTGCATCGTCATGATTATCTGCAAAAGAGGAATGGTTAGACGGGTGCCAATCCTGCGTCAAAACCCGTACAGGGAAATCATTTTGCATGGCATTTACCGCGCCGAGAATTTCATCGCCGCCTTCAACAGCAAGCGCGCCACCGGGGCAGAAATCGTTTTGGATGTCGATCATGATCAGAGCTTGGGTCATGGGTGCGTTCCTTATGGTTAACGATTTATGGTCTGTAGACTGGTATTTTGCAACGGTCAGGGCTATATCGCCGCCATGTCACAGATTGTTGTTGCCGCTCTTTATCATTTCACCCGTTTTGAGGATCACAAATCCTTGCAAGGCCCGCTTCAGGCTGTCTGCGATGCGGGTGGCGTCAAAGGGTCTTTGCTGTTGGCATTTGAGGGCATCAACGGCACCATCGCGGGCCCCCGCGCTGGGATTGATGCTGCACTGGCGCATATTCGCGCCATGCCCGGCTGTGCCGATTTTGAGCATAAAGAGAGTTTCACCGACGAAATCCCGTTCCTGCGGATGAAGGTGAAGTTGAAAAAAGAAATCGTCACGATGGGGCAGCCCCAAGTTGATCCATCGCTGAACGTTGGCAACTATGTTGCAGCCGAAGACTGGAATGAACTGATCGCACAAGATGATGTGGTTGTGATTGATACGCGCAACGATTACGAGGTTGCGATTGGCACGTTCGAAGGCGCCGTTGATCCGCAGACAAAATCGTTCGGTGAATTCCCTGCTTGGTGGGAAAAGAACAAAGATGATTTTGCGGGTAAAAAGGTTGCAATGTTTTGCACAGGCGGGATTCGATGTGAAAAATCAACGAACTACCTGTTGGGCGAAGGCGTTGAAGATGTGTATCACCTAAAGGGTGGTATCCTGAAATATCTGGAAAATGTGCCCGAGGAACAGAGCAGTTGGGACGGGCAATGTTTCGTTTTTGACAGCCGTGTTTCAGTTGGTCACGGATTGCAAGAAGGCGAATACGAGCTGTGTTTTGCCTGCCGTATGCCGCTGGCCCCTGCGGATTTTGACCGCCCACAATACGAACACGGCGTCACCTGTCACCAGTGCATTGATGACCATTCCGAAGACCGCAAAGAGCGATTTCGCGAGCGCCAAAAACAAGTGAAATTGGCGGCAAAACGCGGAACGCAGCACATCGGTGGCTAGGCTTCTAGGGGTTTCAATGGCGCTTCTCTGATCGGCAGATGCAGGATTGCAGATAGTGCGCCGACCCCGATGCCGACCCACCAAACAATCGTGTAATTCCCGTAAATATCATACAACGCGCCGCCAAGCCAAACACCCAGAAACCCGCCGAGTTGATGGCTGAAAAACACGATTCCATACAGTGTGCCCATGTATCGCAGCCCATAAATATGCGCGATCAGGCCCGAGGTAAGCGGGACGGTCGCAAGCCATAAAAGGCCCATCAGAAAGCTGAAAATAACCACCGTTGTGGGGGTCATCGGGGTCATGATGAACCAAGCGGCGATCAGGGTTCGGCCTGTGTAAACCATTGCAAGGAGGTATTTTTTCGGGAAGTGCTTGCCAAGCAATCCTGCGCCAATTGTGCCAATGATATTGGCGATACCGATGACGCCAATGGCAACACCGCCAAGGATGCTGGTCGTGGAAACCCCGATAGAATCGAGCATCCCGCCTGCTGCGATGGGGCCGCAGATTTCGGTGATGAATGCGGGAAAGTGGGCGGTGATGAAACCGAGTTGATAGCCGCAAGAAAAGAAGCCGAGGAAGATGAGCGAATAGGTTGGATCTTTGGCTGCTTTGAACAGCATTTGCGACATGGTTTCCTCGACCTCTGACTTGGAGGCGACGGGTTTGCTTCTGAGGAAAGGGAGCAGGAAGATCACGCAGAGGATCGCGGCGGCGAAGATCAGAAAAACGCTGGACCAGTTCATTTGCGTGAGCAATGCAGCGGCTATTGGCGGGCCGATGACTTGGCCAAGACTGCCTGATGCAGTGGCAATACCGAGCACGAGGGAGCGGATTTCATCCGATGCAGCACGGCCCACGATGGCAAGAATGACGCCGAAGCCAGTGCCTGCGATACCAAAACCTACAATGATTTCAATCGCTTGATGCGCACCTGGCGTGGTGGCAGCAGATGAGAGCACAAGGCCAGCTGCGTAGGTGAGCGCGCCGATGAAAATGGCGCGACGGTCGCCGAATTTTTCCGCGATAGCGGCGAAAATGGGTTGGCCGATACCCCAAGCGAGGTTCTGAATTGCAATCGCGAGTGAGAATTCAGAGCGCAACCAGCCAAATTCGGATGCGATGGGAATTTGAAAAACGCCAAAGGTGGATCGAATGGCAAACCCCGTCATCAAGATCAGACAAGAGGCGATTAGGATCGGTGTGAAAATTTTCGATTGTGCAGTCATGGTCGCGCCCTTGTTGCGGGCAAAGCCGCGAGTTGTTAGGAAACTCTGAACAAAGAACACGCGCAGGTGCAAGGTTTTATCGGTGATGACGAGCCTAACAAAGATTTATGAAGACCGTGTTAAGCGGGGGGACTTACAGCGTGACAGCGCCCAAGAAGCGGTGCTGGGGCTGTTCGATACTGTGGCAAAAACGCTGCAAAAGCCTGTGAAAAAAGGGCTGCGCGGGCTGTTCGGAAAATCGGTTGAACCTGCCAAGGGATTGTACCTTTTTGGCGGGGTCGGGCGTGGGAAATCCATGCTGATGGACCTGTTTTATGATCATTCCGAAGAACCGCGCAAACGGCGGGTGCATTTTCATGCTTTTATGCAGGAAATTCATGCGCTTATGCATGAAGCGCGACAAAAAGGTGTGGAGGACGCGATTGAACCTGTGGCCGCCGAGGTGATCAAATCTGCGCGGCTTTTGTGTTTTGATGAGATGCAAATCACCGATATTACCGATGCGATGATCGTCGGGCGGCTGTTTGAAAAACTGTTTGAAGCGGGCGTTGTGATTGTAACAACGTCGAACCGTCATCCCGATGATCTGTACAAAGATGGGCTGAATAGAAACCTGTTTTTACCTTTTATTTCAATGATTAAGAACCGGATGGAGGTGTATAACCTCGACAGTGAAACGGACCATCGCCAGAACCGTTTGCAGGGTCATAAGACCTATTTTACGCCGATTGACGAAGCGGCAGAAATGGCGATTCAGCGGGTTTGGACCGATGTGGCGGGGGCTGTCCGCGAACCTTTGGTGCTGCATCATAAATCACGAGAGATCGTTTTGCCCGCATTTCACAACGGCGTGGCGATGGCGACGTTTCGCGAATTGTGTGGGCAGCCTTTGGGACCAGGGGATTATTTAGCGATTGCAAAGGCCATCAGAGTATTGATTTTAAAAGATATTCCAAGGCTGAGCCGCGAAGGGCAGAATGAGGCAAAACGATTTGTGACGCTGATTGACGCGCTCTATGAGGCCAAAGTTAAGCTGATTGCAAGCGCAGCAGCAGAGCCAGAATCCTTGTATGAAACGGGGACGGGGGCGTTTGAATTTGAACGCACGGCCAGCCGATTACGAGAGATGATGAGTGCGGATTGGGGCGCAGAATAGCGCAACGCACGCCGCGTTAAGGTCACACTGCGTGGCGAATTTACAACGCCAAAATTGGGGCTGCAAAGCGTATGCAAACGGTATGCAAAGCGTATGGCACCTGTATGGCAAAACGTATGGCACCAAAGGTTAATGGCACAATTGCAACACGCAACGGGCGACGCAATAAATGCCCCGCCCGCCACAAGTTTGCTATTTAATCCGTCAATTTCACCAGATCAGTCATTAAACCTTGGGTTCCGTTGTGGACCGTCAATTTGTCGACTTTACCAGCGACAACTTCCAGAGCTTCCAGCTCTTTCAATCGCAACATGACGGGGTTTTCCGACATCACTTTGGCGGTGTTCAAAAGCGAACGGGTTGCGCTCGTTTCTTCACGCCGACGAATGACGTTGGCTTCCGCCTCTTTTTGGGCCGCGACAACCGTGTTCATGATGTCGCGCATTTCACCGGGCAAGATCACGTCTTTCAACGCGATGTCACCCACTTCAAGCCCAAGATCGGCCATTTGTGCGCGCACCTCGGCAGCGGCCTCGACGTTTACGGCAGCTTTGTCGCCCAGCAATTCATCCAAGGTCTTGGACCCCAGTGATTTACGAAACGCCAACTGCAACGACCGGTGCAACGCCTCGACAAAGTCGGGGGTTTTCGTGGCCGCCAAAACCGCATCTGTGACACGGAATTGCGCAGACAAGTTGACCCGCACAGTCACGCGATCACGGGTCAAGATTTCCTGACCTGTCACCTCGTGGGTGCAGTGGCGCAGATCGACAAGTTTGAGCGTGACAACACGCCCAACTTTCCAAAACCAATGCGAGCCCGCATCGAGCGTTCGATCAAACGCGCCGTCCACAGACAGCAAACCGAGCGTGCCCGTGTCGACCTTGAAAGCGGTCAATGCCAGCGTTTTATCCGCCTGCATCAAACGCATCGCAAGGCTGCGTTTCACGGCCAAATCCCCAGAGATATCAATGCGATCGAGTACCCAAGGGCCAGCGTCTGTCCACAAAACGGCGCGTGTGCCAGGCATGACAACATGCGCGACCCGCCCTTCGCGAGAGACAACGACCACTTCGGTATCGGTGGCCGACACCTGTGTCAGGTGGGCATTTGCCAGTGCAGGGTTTGCACGGAAAAGTGCCTTTTCATGGTCTGAAACAAAGCGGCCATCGGCCAATTCGTACCAAGTGAAATGCGTCTCGCGCCGTTTTACTGCGTGGCGGCCAGCGCCCAGAATGTCCACGTGGGACCCGTTGTGCATCACCAAAACACGGTGGTTTTCCGTTACGGTCAAGTGAGTGTTCCCCATCAACCGTTCAATCATTTCTTTCATTCGCATCATATTTCTCCAGTTCATTTGCTAACGCATTTGCGAAAGTCTCCTTAAGTTTTGTGAGCGCCGTTTGTGGCGCGGGTTGCGCAATCAATGTGATCGCGGTTTGGGCGGAACTGCCCAAATTTCGGGGCGCTGGGGACAGCGCATTTGTTGGTGTGGATACCGAAACCAGCCTGCCGTTTGGCGTTGCGGACGCGTATGTCAGGGGCGGCTGGCGCAGGCGATTCTGGTATCTCGATCGAAATCACGACACCGTCTTTCGCCCGTGGCAAAGCGCATAACACGCAGGTCGGCAGCCCCAAAGGGCGGACATGCTGTTTTACCATGTTGCTGTGCAAGCACAGTTTCAAGGTGTCCGAGTATGATCTGCGACCAGCCTCGGTATCCGAATACTACGACCAAAACGTAGTGGGGAGTCGAACCCCAGCCCTTGCGGGTTGACCAGGTTTGAAGGGTGGATTCGAACCACCTACAAATAGATTAACGGTCTACTGCTCTACCAGATGAGCTACATCAACTGAGCGTATTACTGGATTCGAACCAGAAAAGACCTGTTTCATACGCAAACCCGTCGTTCAGAGCAGCTTTGGCATACACATCGGCAAGGCCGGGCGCACCAGAGGTTTTCGCGAAAACCATCCGTTAAAGTCTGTTCCTATAGGCCTTTGCAAAGACCCAAGTTACGGGATGTGCCGTTTACGAAAGGAAAAGATTCGGTTCAACAGTTAATTTGGCGAAAGCTGCTGAATTGAACTATGTTGCTGCATTGCAGCATTGCGTGATCAATCTGTCACGTCATTTCGCCTGCATCTTTTGCATCATGTTCAAAACCATGCGGCGGGGTAAAAACGGGATCACCCAGTTCACGGTAAAGCCGAGCATCGCCTCGTTCACCGTTACCAGTTTGCCCGCCATCATCGCGTCGTAGCCGTGTTTGGCAACGCTGGCCGCCGTGGCGCCACCGCCGCTGGCAAGTTTGGTTCCGATCATGTCAGCGCGTTCTGCAAATTCGGTTTCCACGTATCCGGGCGCGAGCACGGTGCAGGTCACGCCTTTACCGCGCAACTCGTGATCGACCCCTTGGCTGAAGGATTTCACAAACGCTTTGGTGGCGAAATAAACGGATTGATTTGGCCCCGGCATAAAGCCAGCTGTGGAGCCGACGTTGAGGATTTTACCGCCGCCAGAGGCTGCCATATCGCGGCCAAATTCGTGGGTGAGTGTGACGAGCGCTTTGATGTTGAGGTCGATCATTTCAAGTTCTTGATCTAGTGGGAGGTCGGTGTGAATGCCGATGCCGCCAAAGCCCGCGTTGTTGATCAGCACATCCACCTTCAGACCAGCGGCGATGACATCTTGGTAGAGTTTCAGGGCTGCGCCAGAAACGGCGAGGTCGGCCGCGAAGACATGCGCCGTGATTTTATGTGCAGATTCCAGCTCCGCCTTAAGCGCGTTGAGCGTTTCGACACGTCGTGCGGTTAGGATCAGATCGCCGCCCTTGGCTGCGTGATAGCGGGCGAATTCTGCGCCGATGCCAGCGGAGGCACCCGTGATGAGAGCGGTGTTGGTCATGGCCTGTCCTTTAACGAAAAACCCCAGCGCAGTGGCTGGGGTTGGGGTTTTTTATCTTACGCGTTTGCGCAAAAATTTGAGCGCGTCTTGATCCGCTTTGCCAGAGGGTTGCAGCCCTGCTTTGATCTGCATGTCCGACAGTGCGTCGATGGTTTTGGGGCCGATGATCCCGTCCGCATCGCCGATGTCGTAGCGGGCTTTCAACAACAGCTCCTGGACTTCGGTTTTTTCTTTCAGGTTTAGCGCGCCCGGGCCCCGTGGCCATTCGCGCTTAAACTCGCCGCCGCCGTTGATTTTATCGGCCAAATGGCCAACCGCCATCGCGTAGGAATTGGCGTTGTTGTAGCGTTTGATGACGAAGAAGTTTTTGAACACAGCAAAGGCTGGCCCGTCTGCGCCTGCTGGTAGCAAGATCGCCGCGTTGCCATAGTTCGGGATCTTTTTGCCATTCATCATGAACACGCCAAGTTCGGCCCAGCGGGCTGGCGTTGCTTTTACTTTCAGCGAAGCGTTGCCGTAGTTGAACCCTTTGGGGAGTTTCACTTCGACGCCCCAAGGTTGGCCTTTGACCCAGCCGTTTTTGCGCAGGTAGTTGGCGGTAGAGGCCAGCGCATCGTCGGGTTTGCGCGGGTTCCAAACGTCGCGTTTGCCGTCGCCCGTGAAATCCACGGCGAGCGCGTCAAATGATGTGGGGATGAACTGTGTGTGGCCCATCGCGCCTGCCCATGATCCGAGCATGCGGTTCGGGGTGATATCGCCCTTTTGGATGATTTTGAGCGCGGTCAGCAGTTGGTTTTCACCGAATTTCTGGCGGCGGCCTTCATAGGCGAGTGTGGCGAGGGCTTCGACGATGTTGATATCGCCCATGTTGGTGCCATAGGAGGATTCTAACCCCCAGATTGACACAACGATGGACCATTCAACGCCGAATTTATTTTCAATCCGTTGCAGCAGCTTTTTGTGCTTTTTCACCATCGCTTTGCCGTTTTTCACCCTCTTGGGGGAGGTGGCAGTGTCGAGGTAATCCCAGATTTCGCGCGAAAATTCGGCCTGTTTGCGGTCCGCTTTGATCACGCGGGTGTTCAGCGTTACGCCTTTGAACGCCTGATCATAGGTGCGCGCCGAGATGCCTTTGGACAAGGCTTTGTTGCGGAATGTTTTGATCCACTGTTGAAAGCCAGCCTGCGTTTGGGCGACTTTTACGCCATCATAGATGGGTTTTGTTGGGGTGGTGGGTGTTTCTGTCACGGTGGCCGCTGCCTGTGCAAATACGGGTGCGAGCGCCATTATGGCGCTTAAAGTAATTTTCTTGAACATGCGATGCTCCTGCTCTGACCGCTTTTTTTTGTTAACTATACTTGGGATCGGTGCGCGACAAAAGCAAATTCATTTTTTGGCTTGTTCGGCGGAATCATGCGCTTGCAGTTCGGCAAGGAAATCGCGCAACAAACTTGTGCGATGGGGGCGGAAGGATTGATCGGTGGTTTCCAGCTGTGTGATGCGATCGGCGCGAAAGGCGCGAAAGCCTTGGCGCATTTGGCATTTCGCCAGCAGCATCAGGGTTTGATCCATAAACACGAGGGACAGCGGCCAAATTGTGCGATCCGTTTGCGCGCCTTTGGCATCGGCGTAATAAATGTGAACGGCCTGTTCGTTGCGTGCGGCCATGCGCAAAACGGATACGTCAATTGAAATGGTCGGGCGGGCGTGAAAGCGTTTCGCGCTGAGCACGGAGTTTTGCATTTGGCGCGACAGGCGATCTGGCAGGCTGGCGGCGAGTTTGGCGAGCGCGTTGCGGGCAGCATCGGCCAAGACGGGATCGCCGACCTCGATCACTTCGCGCAGACCGAGGACCAAAGCCTCCGTTTCATCGACGTTAAACAACATTGGCGGCATGGCGGTGTCCTCAACTAGGGAGTAGCCAAAGCCCGCCGCCCCGTCGATAATTGCACCCGCAGAGCGCAAACTGTCGATGTCGCGGTAAATTGTGCGCAAAGAGACGCTGAGTTCGTCGGCAAGTTGGGCTGCTTGCACCGGTGGTGACAAAAGCCGCAAGAGTTGCATAAGTTGGAGTAGTCGTTCTGATTTAGCCATAATTTGGGTATACTACAGGCTGCTGACACAAAGTGACAGCAGGGTTGGTGCAGAATGGCAAAAAAGGAGAAGATGATGATGAAATTAACGATCTATCCCGCCGCATTTGGCGAGCTGAGTGGCAGCCCCTTTGCGGCTAAGGCTGCGTGTTTGCTGGAAATGTCTGGTTTGGAATACGCACTGGACGTGAATCCTGATCCGCGCAAAGCGCCCAAGAAAAAGTTCCCGATTTTGTTGGATGGCACCGAGGTTATTCCCGACAGCGACCAAATCCGCGATCATCTGGAATCAAAATATGGAGTGGATTTTGATGAGGGGTTAAGTGCGCAGCAGCGTGCGGTTTCGCGCATGGTTATCCGCACATTTGAGGAAAACGTGTATTTCGCGATCATGGCCAGCCGATGGATGAATGACGAACGCTGGGCGGTTACGAAAGAAGTTTTCTTTGCAGGAATGCCGCCTGTGATTGGCGGGTTTATCGCAAATTCTGTGCGCAAGGGCGTGATCAAACAGTGCATCGCCCAAGGGATGGGCCGCCATACTGAGGCAGAGCAGGTTGCGCGTG
Organism: Paracoccaceae bacterium; assembly: GCA_018607905.1. Classification (GTDB taxonomy): domain Bacteria; phylum Pseudomonadota; class Alphaproteobacteria; order Rhodobacterales; family Rhodobacteraceae; genus Amylibacter. The sequence continues at coordinate 53,222 of JABBAP010000019.1, forward strand.
TTTCAAAGGATGTGGAGGCTTTTGCCGTGTTGCTTGGGTCTGATCCTTTTATGCACGGGGAAAAACCAACCGCCGTGGATGCGAGCGCCGTGGCGATGTTGCGTGCCCCATCAATCGAGGTGTTGGACAAAGCATTTGCGCCTGCAATTCGTGCCATGCGCAGAGGCACTGACGATGAAACGACACTGCCGAAACTGATCAACAGTTTGACGGGCGGAAAAGCGTGCGAAAAAATTGTGATCGTTTATCCGACAATCAGCGGTTTTGCGATGTGGCCCACCAAAAACGATATCCTGTACCCGCGTGGCAGTGCGACGGTTGCGCATTTGATGCGATTGATCGGGCCAGAAAACACGCAGCTGTTTTGTGCCCTGCGCAATCCTGCGAATTTTCTACCATCGTGTTACAATTTGGCTTATGCCAGCAATCCCGACCAAACCTTTCAGGAGTTTGTATCCGCCAGCAACCCGCTTGCGCTGCGCTGGTCGGAATATTTGCACCGTGTGCAAGGGCGCGAAGCGGACGTTCCGCTAAATGTTTGGACCTTTGAAGATTACCCCTACATCTGGCGCAGCGTGGCGCAGGCTTTGACTGGGTTGCCCAACAAAGAAGACCTGGTCGCCGCTGATGTGCCGCTTGATCAAGGCATGTCGCTCAAGGGGATTGGCTTGATGCAGGAGTACCTGAAAAAGCACCCCGCAGAAACGGCCTCTCGGCGCAATCAAGTGGCGCAAAAGTTCGAAGAACGCTTCCCACCCGTCGCGCGCGAGGTCATTCCCGATCTGTGGCCAGAGGACCTAGTCGAGGCATTGAGCGACAGGTACGACGATGATCGATACTATATTGAACGCATGGATAACGTGCGGATGATCAAGCGAACGAACTGGTCGTAAGGCCGCGATCTAACGGCATTAGAGAGATAAAACTTTCCTAAGATTATCAGTTAACTTGATAAGCAATTGTTTCCAAACACTATTGACAGATAAATGTGTTAACAATACGTTAAGGATACATTAACAAGTTGGAGTATCCCTTGAAGTATTTCGTTCTAGCAGCCCTTTTCACAACCTTCGCAACCCTGCCATTTCACGCAACAGCACATTCAGGCGGAACGAACGCTTCCGGATGCCACGCAGGCTCCAAACCGTATCACTGTCACTAATTTTTACGCAGAAATTTCGCAGGCGATAATTTAAAAGGGTGGATTAAAACTCCACCCCGATCTGCGCCTTAACACCCGACCTGAACGGATGCTTCACCAGCTCCATTTCTGTCACCAAATCGGCAATCTCGATCAGCTCTTCTTTGGCATTGCGACCCGTTAGAACCACGTGGGTCATCTCTGGTTTCTCTTCTACCAGAAACGTCACAACTTCGTTCACGTCGATATAATCATAGCGCAGGGCGATGTTGATTTCATCGAGCAGAACCATGTGGTTTTTCTCATCGCGGATCAATTCTTTGGCTTTTTCCCATGCGGCTTGCGCCATTTCGATGTCGCGTGTTTTGTCTTGGGTTTCCCAAGTGAAGCCTTCGCCCATCGTGTGGAACGAACAGATATCGGTGAATTTTGAGAGGATCAAATCGCGCTCGCCCGTGGACATGCCGCCTTTGATAAACTGAACCACGCCGCATTTCATGTCATGGGCGATGCAGCGGAAAATCATGCCAAACGCGGCGGAGGATTTGCCTTTGCCTTTGCCCGTATGAATAATAACCAAGCCCTTTTTATCGGTCTTGGTGGCCATAATCTTATCGCGCGCAGCCTTTTTCTTGGCCATTTTCATTGCGTGGCGTTCGGTATCTTCACTCATGTCATCGTCTTTCTTTTTCGCAGAAATACTTCCGCCGGAGGCAATCGCCCCAAGGGGGCTACTGAAAATGACGCGTTAGCGTCGCATTATTTTAACGGGTCGGAACGGGGAATTCACCGCGATAATCGTAAAAGCCACGTTTGGTTTTACGACCTAACCAACCCGCTTCGACGTATTTGGTCAACAGCGGGCAGGGGCGATATTTCGTATCGGCCAAGCCTTCATGCAGCACGTTCATAATCGCGAGGCACGTATCAAGCCCGATGAAATCCGCCAGCTCCAGCGGCCCCATCGGATGGTTCGCACCGAGTTTCAGCGATGTGTCGATGCTTTTTACATTACCGACGCCTTCATACAGCGTGTAAATCGCTTCGTTGATCATCGGCATCAGAATACGGTTCACGATGAAAGCAGGGAAATCTTCGGCCGTGCTCGATGTCTTGCCGATCTTTTCAACCACGGCCTCAACAGACAAATATGTTTCTTCGTCGGTGGCAATTCCACGGATCAGCTCGACCAATTGCATGATCGGCACGGGATTCATGAAATGCAGCCCCATGAACCGTTCAGGGCGATCTGTGCGCGATGCCAAACGGGTGATGGAAATGGACGAGGTGTTCGACGTTAGGATCGTATTTTTGCCGATGTGGGGCAAGATATCCTCGAATATTGCGTGTTTGATGGTTTCGCGTTCTGTCGCGGCCTCGATCACCAAATCCACAGCGCCGCAATCTTGTAAGCTATTGACAGGGCTGATGTTTTTCAGGGTGCGGTTCTTGTCGTCCTCGGTGATCAGGGATTTGCCGATGGCGCGATCAAGGGTCTTGGTAATGTTCGCGATGCCTTTGTCGATGGCTTCTTTGGAAATGTCATACAGGCGAACCTCGTAATCTGCTCCTGCAAAAACCTGCGCAATTCCGCTGCCCATTTGGCCCGCGCCGATTATGCTGACAGATTTGATTTCCATAAATTTATCCCGCTGTTGTTACCCAGCAATCTACACCTTGTGCGCCCACCATCAAGAGATTTAACCGAAATTCGCATCCCCATCCAATTCGTGGTTTGCCAACAGGCGACTGTCGGCGACGGCGGCTTGGCGGTGGAACACGATGGCCTGATAGGCGGGGTCCATGACCATCGCCAAAAAGGCGTTCAGGGAGGGGTAACGGGCGATAAAGGCAACGTCCCAATCCTCATCCGTTGGGCCAATCATCATGGCCTTTGGCGTGCCGCGCCAGATGATTTCACCCCCAACGCCTGCAAAGATCGGCCCGCTTTCTTTGCCGTAGGATTTATAGGCCTCGGCCCCGGTTCCGCCGCGCCCGTCTTTGTAATCGGCCGCGTCTTTTAGCTTTACCAGATTGAGCATGTTCAACGGTTTTTCGCGATCCAGCGCTTTGAAGGCGGCGAATTGTTCGGGCGTCGGATCAATGTGCATGGCTGGCTCCTTTGGTTTTGGGCAGCTTAGGCGTGATTGGTGTTGGTTCAAGGCGAACGTGGCGAAACATTCACGGGCGCAATCCAATCCATTTGGTTCAAAACACCCTCCGACAGGCCAAAAACGCGGAAAAGGGCGCTGCCCATGCGCCCTGATGCGGCGTCGGTTTCATAGCTTAGATTGGCGACATTCGCAGGGCCAAGGCTGGCACGCAGTCGTGCGATAAAGTCGGCCCAATCGTTGGGCAGGGCACTGCGGGTTTTAAATTTGCGCGGCGCAAAAGGGCGTTCGCGGCCGCGAAATCTATGGGCGTGAACGGAGCGGAGCCAATCGTCGTATTCGCGGATGTAGCAGAAGAATTGCACCTCAACACCCGCGGCCAGAAACGCAGATTGGATCGCGGGTAGGGTTTGATCAACGAACGGGTACAGGCCGCTGACACCTGCAAGCGTTGGGACAGGGCCAAGCAGGTCTTCGCTGCTGAACAGGGTGTTTTCGGCGTTTAGGCCTCGGGCGATTTGGGCGCTGGTGTCTTGGATCGCGGGCAGGCGCTGCGCCAAATCCGCATGGGTGCGAATGTTGATCGCCAGGCTTTGAAGCGCGCTGAACAGGGGATCAGATTTCAAGTGCGCTGCGTGTGATTCTGGAAACAGATCCGCATTCACTTTCATCATCTGTTGAATGTAAGTGGAGCCGGTTTTATGGGGGCCGATGTGAATGAGCGCACGTTTCATCGGGGCAATCTAACGCGCCAGCCCAAAAACAAAAAGCCCGCCAGAAGGCGGGCCTTTCAAATAGGTTTTAAGATCGCTTAAAGCGCGTCTGTCAGGGCTGGAACAGCGTCGAACAGATCGGCGACCAGACCGTAATCAGCAACTTGGAAGATCGGTGCTTCCTCGTCTTTGTTGATCGCAACGATGACTTTGGAATCTTTCATGCCAGCCAAGTGTTGGATGGCGCCAGAAATACCGCAAGCGATGTACAGATCAGGTGCAACCACCTTGCCTGTTTGGCCAACTTGCCAGTCATTCGGTGCGTAACCAGAATCCACCGCCGCGCGTGATGCGCCAACAGCAGCGTTCAGTTTGTCAGCCAAAGCTTCGATGATTGCAAAGCTTTCCTCTGAACCAACGCCACGGCCACCAGAGACAACGATTTTTGCAGATGTCAGTTCTGGACGATCAGACGCCTGAAGCTTGTCTTCTACCCAAGAGGATAGATCGTTTGCGCCTGCAGCTGCGATGTTTTCAACAGATGCAGAACCACCAGCGGCAGCGGCATCAAAGCCAGCTGTGCGAATGGTCATGACTTTAACCGCATCAGAAGATTTCACAGTTTGGATCGCGTTACCCGCATAGATTGGGCGCTCGAATGTGTCGCCGTCTACAACGCCAGTCACATCAGAAATAACCATCGCATCGAGCAAGGCTGCCGCGCGTGGCATGATGTTTTTTGCGTCTGTCGTGGCAGGGGCCACAATGTGGGAATAATCGCCAGCCAAAGATACGATCAAATCAGCAGTTACTTCTGCCAAACGGTGACCATATTGTGCGTCTTCGGCGCAAAGCACCTTGGACACGCCAGTGATTGTCGCAGCTTCAGCAGCAGCAGCGGAACACGTCGCGCCACAGGCCAGAACAGTTACATCGCCAAGGGCCGTTGCCGCAGACACAGCTTTCGCTGTTTGGTCCATGGACAATTCGCCGTCGTTGATTTCTGCAAGAAGAAGTACAGCCATTAGATAACCCCCGCTTCGTCTTTGAGTTTCGCAACCAATTCGGCCACATCTGCAACTTTAACACCGGCTGCGCGTGCAGCGGGTTCGACCGTGCTGACAACTGTCAGGCGCGGTGTCACATCGACGCCGTAATCTGCAGGTGTCTTTTCATCCATCTGCTTTTTCTTGGCTTTCATGATGTTTGGTAGGGACGCATAACGCGGCTCGTTCAAACGCAAATCAACGGTGATGATGGCTGGCATCTTCACTTTGATCGTTTGCAGACCACCGTCAACTTCGCGGGTCACTGTGGCGGTGTCGCCGTCAATGTCCAACTCGGATGCGAATGTGCCTTGTGACCAACCTGTCAGCGCCGCCAGCATTTGGCCTGTCGCGTTCATGTCGTTGTCGATGGCTTGTTTGCCCGCAAGAACCAGACCAGGCTGTTCTTCGTCGATCACTGCTTTCAGGATCTTAGCAACGGCCAAAGGCTCGATATCGTTGTGAACATCATCCGTTGCAACAACAAGGATCGCACGATCCGCACCCATAGCGAGTGCCGTGCGCAGTGTTTCTTGGGATTGTTTCACGCCGATGGAAACCGCAATGATTTCCTCTGCTGTTCCGGCTTCTTTTAGACGGATCGCTTGTTCTACTGCGATTTCGTCGAACGGGTTCATAGACATTTTGACATTCGCCAGATCAACACCGCTGCCGTCCGCTTTGACACGAACTTTCACGTTATAGTCGATCACGCGCTTGACAGGTACCAAAACCTTCATTGCGTCTCTCCTGACAGGTTCACCCCGAAAAATGGGGTATCGTTAGAATCTCACACTCGCGTCTACAAAAAACAGAACGGCGTGAATAGAGATAAATCGACGCGGATGGGCCTATGACGTCAAGTTATCGGTATTTTGGCGTTTGTGGCGCGGAATCTTGTCAGGAAACGTCAGCAGGTCGCGGCGCAGGCGTTGCCATGTGTGCGTTGAAAAGGCGAGAATTGGGGCGCTAAAGGAGGATGATTTGATGGATAAGCTAAATTTCAAAAAGCAGGATAAGGCGCTGTATTCGGGCAAGGTCGGGCGGTTTGACGTGCTGGATGTGCCCGCGATGCCGTTCTTGTCGATTGAGGGGCAGGGAGAGCCGAGTGGCGCCGTTTACGCCCAAGCCGTCGCCGCGTTGTATTCCGTTAGTTACAATTTGAAGTTCTTCTCCAAACAGCAGTTGGGTCGCGATTACGGCGTTGCTCCGCTCGAAGGGCTTTGGTGGGCGGATGACATGAACACGTTCATCACGCGCGAAAAATCGGCGTGGAAATGGCGCATGATGATCCGTCAACCTGATTGGTTTACAGGGCTGCAGGTCTCGGATGCCCGCGCCGCGGTGATCGAAAAGCAGGGCAAGATGAAAGAGCCAAAGGCCGAGCGTGAGAGTTTGGAGAAGCTGCGGTTTGGCGCGTATGATGAGGGGCTGTCAGTGCAGGTATTGCATGTTGGATCATACGATGAGGAAGGCCCCGTTCTGGAACAGATGCACCACAGTTTTATTCCAGAGAACGGGTATAAAATGACGGGATTACACCACGAGATTTACATCGGCGATCCCCGCCGCGTTGCCCCTGAAAAGTTGAAAACGATCCTGCGCCAACCTGTTGCCAAGGTTTAACGGTTCGCGCCCGGCACCCACAAGATATCATCCGTGCCGTTGTTATTGGCAACGCGGCCCGCGACGAAAAACCAGTCTGACAAACGGTTGAGGTATTTTACGGCTGCTTGGTTCACGGTTTCCAAAGTTGCCAGTTCTACCGCCAAGCGTTCGGCGCGGCGCGAAACGGTGCGGCACAAATGCAAGTGCGCAGCGAGCGGTGAACCCCCCGGCAAGATGAAACTGCGCAGCGGTGTTAAATCAGCGTTCATCACGTCGATTTCGGATTCCAACCGATCCACTTGCGCGTCGTTCATGCGCAGCGGCGGGTATTCGGCGGTGGCGTCTTTTTCCATGTCGGGGCGGCAGAAATCTGCGCCCAGATCAAACAGATCGTTTTGAATGCGGGCCAGCGCATCGGCCATATCGCCAGTCGCGTGCAAGCGGGCCAAACCCACGGTCGCGTTGGTTTCATCGACGGTGCCATAGGCGGTGACGCGGGCGGAATGTTTTGCCACGCGATCCCCGTTGCCAAGGGCCGTGTCGCCCTTATCGCCAGTGCGGGTGTAGATTTTGTTTAGAACGACCATGTTAGCTTCCTGTTCCGCGAATGATTACGTAAATCAGGATCAACGCGATTGCGATGGCTTGGCCGATGATCCGATAGCGCATCAGTTTGTTGGCATATTTCTTGTTAAAATCGCCGCCCGTTGTGAACGCGCCTAGGCCGATCATCAGAACAACCAAAACCGCGAGGATCGCGAAAATCACCAGATAATAGAGATATTCCATGGCAAACCACCTTTCGTTACCCCTGACATAAGCGTGTGGGCGAAAACGGCCACCTGTTTCTGCTAGAAGTGCGCAAATATCGCATCTGACCAGCGTGTCGGCAAGAGACGCCGTATCGTGGAGGTCAGGCGTGTTGGCCACGTCACAAAGTAACGCGGGTTCGGGCGCGAGGATTCCACCGCTTTAATCAGTGCGGCTGTCACAGCCTCCGGGCCAAGCTCGCCAGAATCTTTACCCGTACCAACCTTTTTCAGCATATTGAGCAGTGACTTTTCATAAAGATCGCGCAGTTGGGAATTTTCCCAATCCACCCATTTATCAAATTGAATAATCGCGTTTTTGCGGAAATCGGTTTTGATCGGGCCGGGTTCGATCAGGATCGCTTTGATGTCCGTGTCGCGCAGTTCCAAGCGCAACGTATCCGTCATCGCTTCGAGCGCGAATTTCGTGGCGTTATAGGAGCCGCGATAGCGCAGGGCGGTCATGCCAAGCAGGGACGAACAATTGACGATACGCCCGCGGCCTTGTTTGCGAAACGTTGGCATCAGTTGATTGATTAGATCGAAATGCCCAAAAAAGTTCGCCTCAAAATTTGCGCGAAGGGCGTTGCGAGTTAGGTCTTCGACCGGGCCGGGGATGGCGTATGCACCGTTGTTAAATAGCGCGTCGAGCGTGCCGCCTGTGGCGGTAAGGCAGGTTTCAATCGCCGCTGTGATGCTGGCCTCATCCTCATAATCCAGAACGAAACTGGTCAGACCTTCGGATTGCAATCGGTCGCAATCTTTTTGCTGACGACAGGTTGCAAACACCTGCCAGCCGCGTTTGTGCATCGTGTGCGCTGCGTCATAGCCGATGCCCGTGGAACAGCCCGTGATAAGAATTGATTTAGCCATGAAAACGCCTTGCATTTGTTTCCCTTGAGGGACAGCAATCATGCGCGTTTTGCAAGCGTTTGTTTAGGATTGTGCCGCTAAGAAATTTGAATGCATCCAGACGGATTGACCCGTATCAGACACAATCACCTGTGCCCAATTTCCATCCGACACACCTGTTGGCTCTACTTTGGTGCCACGGCGCAATTTAGCCAGAACGGCGGATGATGTTGTTGGTTCTGCACGCGCATTCACCAATCGGCCCGACACTTGCAGGTATTCAGTTGTGTCGACCAATTTTGGTGCAGCCGCGGTTTTGACCTCTACGATCACGGTGCTGGCGGTTAGGCGTTTGGCTAGGAAATGAGATTGAATTGCCGCCAATTCATCAGCCGTTAACAGGTTTGGATCAACGGGCACCGCCGCGACGACAGCTTTTACTGGGACAACGATCTTTGGAACGTCAACCAGGGCCACCTGTGTGACAACGGGTTCAGCTGTGCGATCGACAGTGGCGTTCGCCGCCCCGAACCCATCGGTTTGCACGTAATAAATTCCTGCCAGTAAAAACAGCAAAGCAAAGTTGAATATTCTGGACATGTGTACCCCTACAAACTGTGATGCCGCTTTGGCATCGTCCCCATTACTGAACGAATTAAGTACTAAATCTGGGGTTTCAACGGGGGAATGCGAAATAATTTTCGCGGTTTGCATTGATTGTGAACTGTCCCCTAGACGGGTTTAGATCGCTTCGTTATCACACGATCTATGGCAGATAATACAGACGACCCCAACATGAGCGAAAAAGGTGGAGCAACCACCGTAGAAACACTGCGCCGTGCAATCGGTGATCGGTATTTAACCTATGCGCTGTCCACGATCATGCACCGCGCGTTGCCCGATGCGCGCGATGGGTTGAAACCCGTGCACCGTCGCATTCTGTACGCGATGTCGCGCCTTAAGCTGGCGTCGAACGGTAAATACCTGAAATCGGCCAAGATCAGTGGCGACACGATGGGGGATTTCCACCCCCACGGCGACGCGGCAATTTACGACGCGATGGCGCGTTTGGCCCAAGATTTCAACGTGCGTTATCCGATGGTGGATGGGCAAGGAAATTTCGGCAACATCGACGGCGATAACCCTGCGGCGGCCCGTTACACCGAAGCACGGATGACAGGTGTCGCCGAGGCGATGCTGGAGGGTCTTGAAGAAGACTCAGTCGATTTTCGCGACAATTATGATGGGCGTCTGACGGAACCTTCGGTTTTGCCTGCATCAATCCCGAACCTGCTGGCCAACGGCTCCACCGGGATCGCGGTGGGGATGGCCACAAACATCCCGCCCCACAACATCGAAGAATTGTGTTCAGCGGCGATCAAACTGATCAAAAACCCGAACACCAAGATCGAAAAACTGATGCAATTCGTGCCGGGGCCAGATTTCCCGACGGGTGGCATATTGGTCGAACCGCAAGAAAACATCTTGCAAGCGTACACGACTGGGCGCGGCTCGTTCCGTGTACGCTCGCGCTGGGAAACCGAGGATTTGGGGCGGGGGCAGTGGCAGATTGTTGTCACTGAAATTCCGTATCAAGTGGCGAAATCCAAGCTGATCGAAAAAATCGCAGAACTGATCAACGCCAAGAAAATACCGATCCTTGCAGATGTGCGCGACGAAAGCACCGAAGATATCCGCCTTGTGCTGGAACCCCGTGCCAAAACTGTTGATCCTGTCGTTCTGATGGAAACGCTGTTTCGTCAATCCGATCTGGAAACGCGGTTTAGCCTGAACATGAACGTGCTGATCGACGGGCGCACGCCCAAGGTCTGTTCTTTGCGCGAAGTTCTGCGTGCCTTTATTGATCACCGCCGCGAAGTGTTGCAACGCCGGTCGCAGTTTCGGGTCGATAAAATCGAGCGTCGTTTGGAAGTGTTGGAGGGCTTTATCCTTGCCTTCCTGAACCTTGATCGCGTGATCGACGTGATCCGGTATGACGAAGAACCCAAAGAGGCGTTGTTGCGCGAAGATTGGTCGCTGGATCATCCCAAAGCCATGTCCGAGGCCGATTATCGCGGCCCATCCGATGTGATTGCAGCCAGTGCTGAACAACTGAGCGAAGTGCAGGCCGAGGCCATTTTGAACATGCGCCTGCGCTCTTTGCGCAAGCTGGAAGAGATGGAACTGCGCAACGAGCGCGATGCGTTGTGGAAAGAGTTGGATGAGCTTGAAACCTTGCTGGGTTCTGAAGAGCTGCAATGGGAGCGGATCATCGGCGAGTTGAAAGAGACACGCGCGAAGTTTGGCAAGAAAACTGTGGGCGGAGAACGCCGCACGGAGCTGGCCGACGCGCCAGAGTTTGAAGAAGTGCCGCTTGAAGCGATGATCGAGCGCGAGCCGATCACGGTTGTGTGTTCCTCGATGGGGTGGATCAGGGCCATGAAGGGTCACATCGATCTGACCCAAGAGCTGAAGTTCAAAGACGGCGACGAAGGCCGCTTCCTGTTCCATGCGGAAACCACGGATAAGCTGTTGTTGATGGGCTCGAACGGGCGTTTTTACACGCTGGGCTGTGCGACTTTGCCAGGTGGGCGCGGCATGGGCGAGCCTGTGCGATTGATCGTTGATCTGCCAAATGAGGCCGAAATGGTGACGTTGTTCCTGCACAAAGCGGGGCAAAAACTGTTGGTGGCGAGCACGGCTGGCGACGGGTTTATCGTGTCCGAAGACGATGTGATCGCGCAGACGCGGACGGGCAAACAAGTGCTGAACGTCAAAGGCGATGTGAAAGCGTCGATCTGTTCGACAGTTGCTGGTGATTTCGTCGCTTGCGTTGGTGAAAACCGCAAAGTGCTGGTTTTCCCTATTGAGGAGCTGCCAGAAATGGGCCGTGGCAAGGGCGTGCGTTTGCAAAAATACAAAGACGGCGGCCTGAACGACGCGACCACATTTGTACGCGCCGAGGGCCTCAGCTGGCTGGACCCAGCAGGGCGCACGCGCACCGAAACTGAGTTGGACGAATGGACAGGCAAACGGGCCAGCGCTGGGCGGATGGCGCCGCGTGGGTTCCCGCGCGACAACAAGTTCTGAGAATAGTTTGATATTTTGACGGTTTGGGCGCAGTATCGCGCCCAACAAAAATAAATTTAGGGACAAATCATGAGCAGTGATGTTTCCAATGACCCGTTTTCAAGATTGCACCGCGAGGATACGCGCACAGCAACAGCCGCCAGCCCGCCGATGGACGTTGATTATCGCGGTACACAGGGCCCGTTATTCTGGCTGGCGTTACGAACCGCACTGCTCACGCTAATCACGCTCGGCTTTTACCGTTTTTGGGCCAAAACCCGCATCCGTAAATATTTCTGGTCAGCCACGGCACCGGGCGGTGATCCGATGGAATACACGGGCAATGGCCTTGAAAAACTGCTCGGTTTTTTGATCGCGGTGGCGTTTTTGGCGATTTATCTGGGCCTGTTTCAGGTGCTGCTTTCGTTCGTCGGTCTGTCCGTTTTTTCGGGCGGTGACGGACCAGAATCACAAGTGCTGCAGGTGGCTTTGGGCCAAGCAACGCTGTTGGCGGTGATCCCGTTTATCTTTTATGCGCAGTACCGCGCGCGGCGATATATCTTGTCGCGTACCCGTTGGCGGGGCGTTCGGTTCGGCGTTGATGCGGCCGCGTGGGGGTATGTTTGGCGCGCACTTGTGCACTGGTTTATTACGATCATTTCGCTGGGCCTGTTGTTACCACGTCAGACGTTTTGGCTGGAAAAATACAAGATTGATCGCACGTGGTATGGCAACACAAAATTCGTGCAGGGCGGCAAGTGGACGAGCCTGTATCCCGCGATGAAACACTATTTTATCGCCGCTGGTTTGATCGTCGTTCCGAGTCTGTTGGCGTGGACAACAGAGCAACCCGTTTGGCTGTTTTTCGCGTTTATCGGCGGCGTTTGGTTTTATTATGCGTTCGCCTATTACGCGGTGGAAAGTTTCCGCATTTTGGCCGATCAGAAGCGGCTTGGTGAAAGGGTTGGGTTCATCACTGGACCCCGCGCATCCAAAGTGTTTTGGACCTATATCTTTGGGGCGCTGTTGGCGTCTACCTGTGCTGGTTTGGTGTTTTCCGCCTTTTCTGTTGTTGCAAGCAACTTTATGGGGCTGACCACGTTCGGTTTGCTGGCCGAGGGCGAAAAGCTGTTCAATCCAGAAAACATGAGCATCGGGTTTTACATCGGTGGCGCGTTGTTTGTGATCGGCTATCTTGCGATGCTGTTAAGTTACGGTGTGTTCGGGATGATTTTCGTAAGCCAACCCGTGCTGGAACATTATGTGGAAACAACCCAAATTTTGAACCCAGAAGCACTGGATGATATTCAACAGCGTTCGCGTGATGAAATGGTCGAGGCCGAAGGCTTTGCCGATGCGCTGGATGTTGGCGCGGCGATTTAGGGAGACGGTCATGGATATCAACGCACCTGCACAGGGCAAGTATTTCGACGGCAAATCGGCGCGACAACTGCCGGTAAATGTTCACATGGACACGCGCCACGACACGCGGGTTTTGGTAATCCAACCCGCTGAGTCCGCCGAGATTATTTGGCCCTTGGAAGAGTTGCGCGAAGTGCGCGAGCAAGCCCGCGATGAGGGGATTGTGTTGAGCCTTGGGCAAGACGGGATTGCACGGCTGATCCTGCTGCACGGCGCCGCTGAAGACCTCATTCGCAAGACTGCCCCGAAGTTGGGCAAAGTGGTCGTGAAGAAATCCAAACTGCGCCAGTTGGCGTTCTGGGCTGGCGGCGCTGTTGCGTCTGTTGCGTTAATTATGTTTGTGATCCTGCCTGCGCTTTCAAACCAGCTGGCGACGATGATCCCTGTGGAGCGTGAAGCCGCGATTGGGCAAACCGCGATGACGCAAATCCACAAGTTTCTGGGTGGATCTGACGAGAAAGACCTGACCTGTTCGAACCCTGACGGCGTGCTTGCCTTGCAAAAAATGACAGCACGCATGCTTGGCGACACTGAGGTGCCGTATGATCTGCAAGTGAAGGTCTTTAAGCACAAAATGATCAACGCCTTTGCCGTGCCCGGTGGCAATGTTGTGTTGTTCGAAGGATTGCTGGATGCAGCGCGAAGCCCTGAAGAAGTGGCAGGCGTTCTGGGCCATGAAATAGGCCACGTGATGAACCGCGATCCGATGCGCCTGACGCTGCGCTCTGCTGGGTCTGTCGGTATTCTCGGCATGGTGTTTGGCGATTTCGCGGGCGGGTTTATGGCGTTGGTTTTGACGGAAAAGCTGATCTCTGCGCAATACGCCCAAGGTGCGGAATCGGATGCGGATGAATTTGCCCATGAGTTGATGGCCGATGCGAAACTGCCCGCTGCATCATTTGCAGAATTTTTCAGAACGCTGAAAGATAAACATGGCGGTCAAAGCGGGCTGATGTCTCATCTTGCCAGCCACCCTGATTTGGATGGCCGTGCGAATGCCGCCGTTGCCGCCGATGTGGTTGGCGATGCAAATTACGAACCTGTCTTGACACCCTTTGAATGGCGGGCGTTGCAAAATATCTGCGACTAAGCGGTGTCGTATTTATGATAGCGTTCGGGCGGTGATCGGGGCAGTGTGCCCTTATGCATGATATTCTTGATTTGACCCGCTTTCCGATTGATGAACCGAATACGCCTGAATGGCAAAATTTGGTGGATCGGTGCCGCGCCGATATTGCCGCGGAGGGTATGTTCAATCTGGAAGGGCTGATGCGCGTGGACGTGGCGGCTGATGTGGCGGATGGTTTGATGCCCCGTTTTGAGGCTGAGAGTTTTGAGCACGCGCGGATGCACAACATCTATTTCAAGAAATCCATTCCCGATGTGCCTGATGATCACCCAGCGCTGGCGCGATTTGAAACCTCGAACAGAACGCTGTGTGGCGATCAATTGGGGCAGGGCGCATTGCTGGCCCTGTACGAATGGGCACCGTTTGCGCAATTCTTGGCGGCCTGTATCGGCAAGGAAACGCTGCACACAATGGCGGATCCATTGGCACGGGTGAACGTGATGGCCTACCGCGAAGGCCAAGCGTTGAATTGGCATTTTGATCGGTCTGAATTCACCACGACCCTATTGTTGCAAGCCCCTGAACAGGGTGGCGGGTTCGAGTATTGCTCTGATTTGCGCAGTGACGATGATCCGAATTATGACGGTGTTGCGCGGCTGTTACGGGGCCAAGAAGCCACGCGCGAAATTACCCTTTCGGCAGGCACGTTGAACGTGTTTGCAGGCAAAAATACCGCCCACCGTGTAACGCCAGTGCAGGGCGTCAAGGATCGTGTGATCGCGGTATTTTCCTATTACGAAACGCCAGATGTGATGTTTAGCGAAGAAGAACGCGTCGGGTTTTATGGGCGTGCATCATGAAGCTTTCACAGATCGCAGGGGCGCTGGGTGCGGATGTGTCGGGGCTTGATCTGTCCAATCTGGGTGATGCGGGGTTCGCGGAATTGCAAAGCGCACTTGATACGCATTTGGTGTTGCGATTGCGCGGTCAATCGCTGGATCGATTTGCGATGGCGGCATTGGGCGAACGGTTTGGCCATCCGTTTTTGCACCCGCTGGTGGACAACGGATATGACGATTGCAAAGCGGTTTTGGAGCTGCTGCGTGAGCCACAGGACAAGGCGATGTTTGGAGGCGAAAGCTGGCACGCGGATATCAGTTGGTTGAAACCTGCGGGATATACCTCGATCCTGCACGCGCTGGAAATTCCGCCTGTTGGGGGTGATACGGCGTTTGCCTCTACGGTTCGGGCGTTTGAAACGCTGTCGCCCAAGTTGCAGGATGTGCTGCAACGATTAGAGGCGAACCATTCGTATTATTGGTATGAACGGCGCGAAGAGCCAGCCTATTGCGCGACCCATCCCGTTGTGCGCAAACATCCCGTTACGGGGGCCGAAGGATTGTACGTGACGCGGATGTTCACCAATCGGTTTGTTGGAATGAGTGAGGCCGAAAGCGCGGGTCTGTTAGGGTATTTGTTCGAACACCAAGAAAAGGCGGAATTCACCTGTCGGTTCAGCTGGGCTGTGGGTGATGTGCTGATCTGGGACAACCGATTTACGCTGCATTATCCGATCAATGATTTCAGCGGCCATCGTCGCCGCATGATCCGTACCTCCAGCATGGAGCAAGCATGACGCAGCCGTTCAAAGATGACCGCAAACAGGCGTTTTTAAATGCCGAGGGTGCGGATAAACCGCTAATATCTCCTGTCGCAGATGCGGTGCTGGATCGCGCCCGTGCGTACCGTTTGGCACGGTACCGCGCGGTGATGGATCAACACGATGTGGCGGGCATGCTGCTGTATGATCCCGTGAATATTCGCTACGCGTTTGACTGTTCGAACATGTCGGTTTGGACCTCGCACAACCCATTGCGGTACGCGCTGATCTTGAACGGTGGCCCTGGGATTATGTTCGAGTTTAAGGGCTGTGAACATTTGTGTGATGGGTTGCCTGGCATCGACGAAGTGCGCCGTTCAAAAGGCTGGATGTTTATGCATGCGGGCGAACGTGTGGATGAATTTTTGGATGCTTGGGCGGATGAAATTGCCGAAACGCTGGGCGGTGCGGGGCGTTTGGCGGTGGATCGCATGGAACCCGCAGGGGTGGCCGCGTTGAACAAACGGGGTATCGAGGTTATTGACGCGGGGCAGATCACCGAAATGGCGCGGGCCATTAAATCGGATGACGAGATTGAGCTGATGCGCTGGACCATTCGCGTGGCTGAGGCTGGCATGGCGCGGATTTACGGACATTCGGTTCCGGGTGTGACGGAAAATGAGCTGTGGGCGCATCTGCATTTTGAAAACGCGCGTTCGGGCGGGGAATGGCTGGAAACCAAGCTGTTGACCTGTGGGCCGAACACCAATCCGTGGTACAAAGAATGCAGTTCGCGAGCCTGCCAGAAAGGCGAGATGATCGCCTTTGATACAGATATGATCGGCCCCTACGGATATTGCGCCGACCTGTCGCGCAGCTGGACCTGTGGGTACACGCCGATGACAGGAGTGCAGCAATCGGTGTATTCCGCTGCGCTCGATCAGATAAATCACAACTTGTCGTTAGTGAAAGCGGGGGTGAGTTTTGCAGAGTTCAATGAGAAGAGTTGGCAAATCCCTGACGCCTATCAACCCTATCGCTATTCACTGGCGGCGCACGGTGTTGGCATGGCCGATGAATGGCCCGTGATCCCGCTGCACGTGGATTTCGATAGTGCGCACGGCGGGCATTTTGAGGCGGGCCAAGTCATCTGCATCGAGAGTTTGATCGCGGCGGAAGGCACCGAAAGCGTCAAGCTGGAAACGCAGGTTTTGGTGACAGACACTGGCTATGAACGCTTGGATCGTTTCCCGTGGGAGCATGGACAAGCCTAACGACTTGGTGTTTCATACCAATAATTAAAAAATTGGAGATTTCTATGAAACTGTTTTTGACATCCACGTCTATCGTTGCCGTCGCCGCTGTTTTGGCTTTCGCCTCGGCCCCTGCAAATGCCAAAGGTAAGCACAAATGCACCGCACAAACTTCTTTTGGGAAGATGACACTGACATTTAAAAATGGGTCGACCAGAGGTGGCGGCTACAGTTTTCAAACAGATGTCTTGGCGGATGGATCGGTACGATTGTCTTACCAAGGCGAGTCCGCGATTATTGGGGCGGACGGGTCTGTACGTGCGCATACTGGCTCAAAAACAGGACCACATTCTTGTGATATGGCAAAGGTTCATGCGGCGTTAAAGAAATAGCCTTTAAACTGGCGTCACCTTCAGTGGTACGCCGCCATCTGGGCGCAACGTTACCACCAGAACTGGTTTCGGGTCTTTGCCTTTGATGCGTTCGAATTTGAACCGTGAAATCAGGGTCGACAGGATGATTTGTGCCTCGACCATGGCGAAATGCGATCCGATGCACACGCGGGGGCCATCACCAAAGGGCAGCCAGCTGAACCGATCATAGCTGGCCCCTTCACCGAACCTGTCAGGGTCAAACGCATCTGGGTTTTCCCACAACAGCTCATTTCTGTGCAGGGCGTAAACCGGCAGCATCACGGTGTCTTTGGGCTTAATCTTGCGTCCAAACAACACGTCTTCGGCCTGCGCTGTTCGTGATAAAAACGCGGCAGGCGGGTACAGGCGCAAGGTCTCTTTTATCACCTGTTCGCAGTACGGCATTTGGCCCACGTGATCCGCTGTCGCGACCTCGCCCTTCAAAACAGATTGTGCTTCGGCGCGTAGTTTTTCCTGCACCGCTGGATCAAACGCGCACAGATATAGCGCCCAACTGAGCGTGAGCGCGGTGGTTTCATGCCCCGCCACGATAAAGGTCAAAAGATTGTCGCGCAGCTCCGACGCATTCATTTGACGTTCGGATTTTGGGTCTTGCCCATCCATCAAAAGATCGAGCAAATCGGGAATTTCCTTCGCCCCGCTTTCGCGCCGCCGCGCGATGCTTTCATCTGCGATGTCTTTCATTTTGGTGAGCGAGTTCGGGCCAAACAGGCGCGAAAATCGGGGTACCCAAGTTGGCACGCCCAAAATATCAAACAGCGAAACCCTCGCGGTTTGGTCGATGTAATTGTCGATAGCTTTGTGCACCGCGTCGCTGTTCATGGTGCCAGAGCCTGAAAAGGTAACGTCCGAGATCACCTCGAATGTAGCGCGAACCATTTCATCAAACACGTCCGCTTGGCCGTCCGCCGTTGCAAGGCGTTCACACACGGCCTCGGCGCTGGCAGACATGATCGGGGCAAGGCTCGCAATATTGCGGTGCGAAAACACAGGGGCAGCGGCGCGGCGTTGCCAACGCCAATGGGCACCCTCAGCGATGAACATACTATCCCCAATCGCAGGGCGCAGGATGTTTTTGGTCACGTCGGATTTCGGATAAATATCCAACTTTTCTTTTAGAATTCGACGGTTGGCCGTTGGATCCATTATCATGTGCCACCGAATGATCCCCGTTTTACCCGAAACTATCGGCTGTTTGACCGCGACGTGTGGGATGATCGCCAACAGGTTTTTGCGGGTTAACTGAAAGGTCTCCCAAAGGCCCATCACACGGGTCACAAGTTCAACCCTGGGGGGCAGTTCGGCGGGCATCTGTGCGTCAGGCATAGGCTGTTCGTTCCGATCTAGGGGCGTCGCTTTGAACTATAGCTTTTATGTCCAAGGCCGCCAGCCCGTGCGACGCAATTACGCTATGCATCCCCTGCAAAGCCGCGTTTCACGATAAACTATGGCACGCGCGCACAATACAGGTTGATTTTTGTGCCAAGGCGCATTAGCTGACACGCATCAAGAATAGGGGTGCAGGTGCACCGCTTTGAGCCTTAGAGATAAGGTCATTCATAACAGCGCAGAGGCGCTAAAGACGACGGAGGCCAGCGATATGGCAAAAGAGAAGTTTGAACGTAATAAGCCGCATTGTAACATCGGTACGATCGGCCACGTTGACCACGGTAAAACGACGCTGACAGCTGCGATCACAAAGCAGTTTTCGGACAACTTTAAAGCGTACGACGAAATCGACGGCGCACCGGAAGAAAAAGCACGCGGCATCACTATTTCCACTGCTCACGTCGAGTACGAAACAGAGAACCGTCACTATGCACACGTTGATTGCCCAGGCCACGCTGACTATGTGAAAAACATGATCACGGGTGCGGCGCAAATGGACGGCGCGATTTTGGTTGTGAACGCAGCCGACGGCCCGATGCCACAAACCCGCGAGCACATCTTGTTGGGCCGCCAAGTTGGCATCCCGTCGATGGTTGTTTACATGAACAAAGTTGACCAAGTTGACGACGAAGAGTTGTTGGAATTGGTTGAAATGGAAATCCGCGAGTTGTTGTCAGATTACGACTACCCGGGCGACGACATTCCGATCATTCCTGGTTCTGCTTTGGCAGCTTTGGAAGACCGTGACGACGCAATCGGCAAAGACTCCATCGCGAAATTGATGGCAGCAGTTGACGAGTACATCCCACAGCCACCACGTGCGATTGACGAGCCATTCCTGATGCCAATCGAGGATGTGTTCTCGATCTCTGGTCGCGGTACTGTTGTAACTGGCCGTATCGAACGCGGCGTGATCAATGTTGGCGAAAGCATTGAAATCGTTGGCATTAAAGACACAACAACAACAACCTGTACGGGTGTTGAAATGTTCCGCAAGCTGCTTGATCGCGGTGAAGCTGGTGATAACGTTGGTGTTTTGTTGCGCGGTATCGATCGTGAAAACGTTGAGCGTGGCCAAGTTCTGTGTAAGCCGAAATCGGTTAACCCACACACAGAATTCGAATGCGAAGTGTACATTCTGACGAAAGAAGAAGGCGGCCGTCATACTCCGTTCTTCAAAAACTATCGTCCACAGTTCTACTTCCGCACAACAGACGTAACAGGCACAGTTGGCCTGCCAGAAGGCACAGAAATGGTGATGCCTGGGGATAACTTGAAGTTCAACGTAGAACTGATCGCCCCAATCGCTATGGAACAAGGCCTGCGCTTTGCGATCCGCGAAGGCGGCCGCACAGTAGGCTCCGGTGTTGTGTCAAAAATCATCAAGTAAGTCTTAGGGCTTAGCGAATTAGGAGGGC
>JABBAP010000024.1:0-71727 GCA_018607905.1 Paracoccaceae bacterium
TTGGCGGCCAGAAACATTTGTCGGCCAGTGAAAGCATGGATGAGGTCGGAAATGACCAGGGGCCAGTGAATGCGTTATGGCGGGCATTGGAACGGGATTTGGGGCCGTACCAAAGCATCATTGATGACATGCATTTGGTTGATTTCAAGGTGCGTATCACGGGCAGCGGGACCGAAGCGGTTACGCGTGTTGTGATCGACAGCCAAGATGGTGACGGGCAGCGCTGGTCCACGGTTGGGGTATCAGCCAACATCGTAGATGCGAGTTTTGAGGCGTTGACCGATGCCATTAACTGGAAGTTGTTGCGCGATGGCGCTGTGACGGCCTAGATTTTGCGCAGTCCTGCGATGTTAACGGGGTTGAGCCTGCTGACGCCTTTGTTTTGAAAATGGGCCCTGCCGAGGTTGGCGGGCTGAGATTTTTTCTTTGTAACCTTGACGTTACTTTTGTGAGTCCTTAAATGTAACCTCAACGTTACATAAGGGCATGCGCGATGGTTTGGTTTATATTGTTGATTTCGGGACTGTTAGAGGTTGTTTGGGCCACGGCAATGAAGGCGTCGGATGGTTTTACGAAAGTGGGGCCGAGCATCTTGACCGGTGTTGCTGCATTCTTTGGGTTTTGGTTACTGGCGTATGCAATGAAGCATCTGCCGCTTAGCACAGCGTATCCCGTTTGGGTGGGTATTGGCGCCGTCGGCACGTTTATCTTTGGGGTGATCTGGTTTGGTGAACCTGCCAGCATCTTGCGGGTGGCCAGCGTGGCGTTAATTTTAACTGGGATTATTGGCTTAAAGGTGGCGTCATGAACGGGGAAACGCTGGTTCGATTGCGTGGGATTTTGATGGGCGGAGCAGGGTTTGTTTGTCTGTGTTACGCGGTTCTTGCACTGATCATGGCGCGGCCTGATCCTGTGTACCCGTTTATCCCGGGGATCGCTGGCGTTGTGGCCAGCATCGCAATTTTTGCCGCGTTTTGGCAGGCCAGCAGCGGTTCGCGAAAGCAAGCATCTGACGAGACGTTCAAGATGGAAATGAACCAAGCTGCGAAGATCGGGTTTTGGGTCGCAGTGGCTATGTATCCTGGGTTTGCACCGTTTTTGGCCTGGGAATTGACGACGTTTGAAGTGATCTATGCCGTGATGGGAACCTTAACAGCGGCGGCATTTTTGCTGTCGTTTGCATTCATCAGCTTGCGGGGGCTTTGATGCCAAAATTGCGCAACCACCTAAAGGAATTGCGCAGCGCTGCTGGCTTGACACAAGCGCAGTTGGCGCAAGCGGTGGGCGTGTCGCGCAAAACAATCAACACGATCGAAAATAGGATTTTTGTACCAAGCACGGTGCTTTCCCTACAAATTGCAGCGGAATTGAAGGTTTCGGTGCATGACGTTTTTGAATTGGAAGAGGAATAAAGTGATGGGCACTGTGTTAAAGGTTTTGCGGTTTGCTGCGATTTCAGCTGGGATTTATCTGTTGATTGCTGGTGGATTGATCCTGTCGCAATGGCCCGTGGGTAAAGTTGAGGGCGAGGGGCTTGCGTTTGAAAAGTTGGTGTTTGATCACGTTGCAATTAAGCCTGAAAGGTACACCGCGCGTGATGGAACAACGATGAATGTGCGGGTTCGCGGCGGTGACGGCCCGTTGGTTGTAATCGTGCATGGATCTGGCGGGCACGGCGGTGGTTATGATTGGTTGGCAGAGCAAATTAGCCTGACGGGTGCAGAAGTTTTGCTCCCTGATTTGCGCGGACATTTTGGTGCGGATGGCCGCAGCGGTGACGTGGATTACATCGGGCAGTACGAAGACGATTTGGCTGATTTGATCGCAAAATACCGCGCTGAAGGGCAAAAAGTTGTTATGGTTGGGCATTCGTCTGGCGGCGGATTGGTGACGCGATTTGCGGGCGGAGACCATGGCGAGATGCTGGACGGAGCAATTCTGCTCGCGCCTTTTCTAAAATATAATGCGCCAACGATGCGGGAAAATGCAGGCGGGTGGGGCCATGTCTTAACACGCCGTATGATTGGTCTTTCGATGTTGAACAATGTCGGGATTACCTTGGCCAATGGTGCAACTGTGCTTCAGTTTAACCTTCCTGAAGGGCGATTGGCTGAAACCATGACGGGGGCGTATTCTTATCGGTTAAACACGTCTTATGCACCGCGTGCGGATTATTTTGCGGATATCGCTGCGTTACCGAAATTTAAACTGATCGTTGGCGCAGATGACGAAGCGTTCAGGGCGCAGGAATATAAAACTTTGATGACGGGCGTGACAGACAAGGGCAGCTATCATGTTTTGGATGGCGTTTCGCACTTGGATGTGTTTTTGCAGGATCAAACAGCGGCTTTGATCGCAGAGTTCTTAGGCGGGGTTTAATGCAAAGCGAGATTTCCCAAGATATTGCGCAATGCGCGCAAACGGTTCGAACGGGTGATCCTGATCGGTTTCTAAGTGCGATGACCGCCAGCGGCGAAACGCGCGACGCGTTGATGGTTTTGTATGCCTTTAACGTCGAGGTGTCGCGTGCGCCTTGGGTGACGGCAGAACCGATGATCGCGGAAATGCGGTTGCAGTGGTGGTTTGATGCTATCGAGGAAATCTTTGAGGGTGGGGCGGTTCGCCGACATCAAGTTGTTACGCCGCTAGCTGAATTGGTGCGGCGAACGGGATTGCGCCGTGATTGGTTGCATGGGATCGTTGGCGCGCGCCAGTGGGATATTTACAAAGAGCCCCATGCAGATGGGGATGCGTTGGACGGATATTTAAGCGCAACAGGTGGTGGCTTGATGGGTTTGGCTGTTGCGTCCTGCGGCGGAGACGGGGACGCAGCGTATGAATATGGCGCGGGATGTGCGGTTGCACGATTGTTGCTGGCTGTTCCTGCGTTGGAACAAGCCGCGCGCTATCCTTTGGTGGATGGCACGACGACGGGTATCAAAACGCTGGCAGAGGCAGGTTTGGCACGCGCTGAGGCAGCCCGTCGAATGATGGGCAAGCCTTCGAAGGGCGCGCGGGCTGCGCTGCGTGCCGACTGGGTCGCGCGAGGAATTTTGAAGCAAGCCGTGCGAGACCCTGCGTTGGTTGCGGCAGGTGGTTTGGGGATGTCAGATGCCGGCAAAAAATTGCGGCTGATTTGGATGTCTGCTTTGGGAAGATATTAGATATCTAAGGAACATTGAAGCTATTTTAGGGTTGCTTTGATGCCATCTAATTCGGGCTGCCAGTTGCGGAGTGCTTTGGTGGCTTTTTTCATGAGTTTTGCTTCGCGACCACGTAAATTTCCGATGATGAGGTTTTGGGATTCTGTCAGATCGGTAAAGATCGCAGTTGCAAAGGCGCGGGTGTTTTGGGTCATATAGCCTGACCAACCTGCATCTGCAGCGCCTTGCAATTGGATAAGGCCAAAGCCGTGAATAATGCAGTGCAGATCGGTTGCAAGTTCGTGCGCCCCTTCGCCCCCTGGAAGTGTTTCAACATGCGGTTCGAGTTTGGCGTGCATAAGTTCATGGGCCAACATCGAAATGAAATCGAGCGGCTTGCCCATCACCAATGGGTTGTAGGTGATCAGAGGTTCGACATCATCGTGAAAGTATTGGCCAGCAATCATACTGGTTTGGCCATGTTCAAAGCTATGCTCGGGAGCAAGTTGAGGGATTGGTTCGAGCCTAATTTTCAGATGATTAAGGTGCAGGAGCCGTTTAACGTCATTGAAAACACCGAGGGCTGAGGCGTGATCGCCGCCACCTTTTGCCGTGAAATAATCTTTGGTTGGGCGCACGAGGCTGCTTGGGCTTTGCCAAAACGCGGGGCCGTAGTGATTTATTGCCCAAGCCTAGTTGTCGAACACCCAAAGGGCGAGGTCTTCACTTATGAAATTTGTTTTCCAGAACATTTATGCTTTTTTGCGGGTAATCATCGAAAGCCAAACAAGCGAGCCGAACGCGAGCGCCAAGAAGGGGACCATCGCGTAGTTTACGGCGTTCCAGCCTTCAACAGGATTGCCGCCAGAGCAGTTCATCAGGCCCCCTGACGCCAGTGATGCGATGGTCACGAGGCCAAAGACGAGGAAGTCGTTCATGCCTTGGACGGGACCGCGTTCATCGGCGGTATGGGCGGTGGCAAGCATGGCGGTTGCGCCGATGAAGCCGAAGTTCCAGCCGATACCAAGCAGGATCAACGCGATGTAAAAGTTCGAAAGATCGACGCCAGAGAGCGCGACAACACCTGCGCCCATGAGGATAAACAGGCCTGCGCCCATGACCCGTTCAACGCCGAAACGCGCGATGATGTGGCCTGTGAAAAAGCTAGGAACAAACATCGCAAGGACGTGGGCGGTTACGATATGACCAGCCGTGTCTTTGGAGAACCCGCACCCAACGACGGCCAAGGGCGTGGAGGTCATCACGAGGTTCATCAGGGAATACGACACCATCGCGCAAATCACTGCGGTCGCGATACGGGGGGATTTTAGCAGCTCAAGGCGGGAGCGGCCTGAATATGGGCCTGCTGTTGTGTGTTTTGCTGTGCCTGAGATCAACATCGGGAAGATGACAAAGCCGATGCAATTTAGCACGAATGCGGCGGCATAAACGCCCATGAACGGGACGACCAGTGCATCAAATGTGGCAGAGCCGAGTTGCGGGCCGATCACAGCCGACGCGAGGCCTGCAGCCATGACATATGAGATGGCTTTGGGGCGGTAATCGTCTGAGGCGGCGTCTGAGGCGGCAAAGCGATAAAAGCCGTGCGCGGACATGTAAATGCCCGTGAAATAAGAGCCGAGTAGCAGCAGTGGAAAGGAACTAATGTAAATTGCGATGGCCGATAGCAGTGCGCCAGTGGCACCGCCTGCAGCACCGAGCATGAAGCCTTTGGTGCGCCCAAAACGTGCCATGAAAGCAGAGAGCCACGGTGCGGTTGTCATGGAGCCAAAGACGATAAGTGAGATCGGCAGCGTTGCAAAGCAGATGTTAGATGCGAGTTGCTGCCCTGCGAGACCTGAAAACGTAAACAGGAGCGGCATTTGCGCGCCAAGGACGGCCTGGGCGATGATCAGGATCAGCACATTGCGCTTGGCGATTTGGTCTTGGGTCATGTTTGCAGCATTGGTCATGAGGTAATCGGTAGTGGGGATTGGGGGGCAAGGGCAAGGGGAATGTTTGTGACGTTGGGGTTTGGATATTTTTGGCCAGAAGAAGCATGGGGGGTCGGTGACCAGAACAATTCGGTGGGACTTTGGCGCAGAACAATGTTAGGTTGAATTTACGTATTGATTTTGAAGTTTTGTCAAAAGGGATTTTTCGTGGAGGTGGTGGTTTTTTTCATTTTGAGCTTTGTCGTCCTTGCGATCATTTTTTCAAATACGCAGAGAGACAATCGCCGGAGTAAACGACGTATTCCGCCTAAATTTCGGCCTAACCCCCAGTATAGAAAGCGCGTCAAACGACAGGTCTTTGACAACAAAAGTGCAACGCCGTTGCCTTTGCCAAGAGTTTTAGAAGGGTTTGCGCGTATTATTGACGGCGATAGCCTGATCATCAACAAAACTCAGGTGAGATTGTATGGGGTAGACGCGCCAGAGTTGAACCATCCCTACGGGCAAAAGGCGAAATGGGCTTTGATCCATATGTGCAAAGGTCAGAAAATTCGGGCGGAAGTTACTGAAATAGATAGCTATGGGCGAACGGTCGCGCTTTGCTTTACGGAAGAAGGCAGGGATATTTCCGCAGAAATGGTTCGTCAGGGATTGGCGATTGATTGGCCGAAATTTTCTGGAGGTGTGTATCACAAACTGGAGCCTAAAGGTGTTCGCAAAAAACTCTGGTTGGCTGATGCACGGCAGCACGGTCGCATGCATATTTGGGAGCAGTTTGAAGCCCGTCAAAAAGCGAAATTAGACGCGAAATAGGGGATGTGATTCTCAGTCAGGCGCAATCACATGTGCAAACGAGCCTGAGATTTTGCCGTTTTGTAGGCCCATGTCTGGGAGGGATGTGCCTTCGGCGTCGGTGGTTCTGAATAACGGTTTTCCGTCTGCTTTCAATGTTGTGGCGTAGTGAAATTCGTGGGCTTTCAGAGGTGTGGTCCACTGGCCACCATTGGGGGTGAGGTTTCGATATCCTAGGTGCAATTTGCGTTTGGCGAAACTGGTTTCGAGCGATAGCAGGCCTGCCATTTTATGGCGGGTTCCGTCAGCATTGATCAGACCTTCGCCGAGCATCATGTAACCGCCGCATTCGCCATAGATGGAGGGGGATGTGCGCAAGCCATTTAGGAAAACTTCATTTGCGGCGAGTTTGCCTGCGTGAAGTTCAGGATAACCGCCGGGTAGGAATACAAGATCACAAGGCGGAGGTGGTTCGTTCGCGAGCGGCGAGAAAGTTTGAATTTCTGCACCTGCCGCGTGCCAGCCTTGCAGCAAATGGGGGTAGGCAAAGGCAAAGGCGGTGTCAGATGCGACGGAAATGCGCTGGGCGGGTGGCGGCAAGATCGTTGCTGGCGCTTTGGACTGAATTTGTTGTGTGGCCAGCGCGAAAAGGGCGTCGATATCGACGGAGGTTTCCACGATATCAGCTGCTTGGTCGAGAAACGCGTTTAAATCGGGGTGTTCACTGGCCTGGATCAATCCCAGATGGCGCGAGGGGGTTTGCAGATTTGGTTGGCGTAAGATCGAACCGAGAATTGGGATGTTCAGCGGTTCAAGCGCAATGCGGACCATGCGTTCGTGACGTGGCGATCCGACTTTGTTCAATATCAAGCCCGCGATGTTTATCGTAGGATCGAGGGTGGCGAAACCGTGCGCGATTGCGGCGGCGGATTGTGCTTGGTGGCTGATATCTAGGATCAGGATAACTGGCAGGTTTAGAATGCGCGCAAGGTCAGCTGTCGCGCCTTTGCCGTTGGGAGGTGCGCCGTCGAAAAGGCCCATTGCGCCCTCGATCAGGAGGGTTTCGTCGCCCTCTGCGAGGTTGCGGATTGTGTCTGGCGTCATGGCCCAAGCATCGAGGTTTAGGCATTCGGCCCCAGAGGCCGCCGCGTGAAAGCGCGGGTCAATATAATCGGGGCCAGATTTGGCAGAACGAATGGGCACGCCGCGATTGTAGAGAGCGCGCAACAGGCCAAGTGTAATGGTGGTTTTGCCGCTGGCAGAGCCGGGGGCAGAGAGGATCAGGCCCGGCATTAGCCTGTTTCGGCTGGTCGGCCGCGACCGAGCGGATCGGTGTTTCGCGGTGCTTCGCCTTTGGCCATCGAGGCCCAATCGAGTGTTTGGCGCATGAGAACAGATTTGCCGACGCAGACGATTGCTGGCGGGGTCAGGCTGAATTTTTTGATATCGGCGACCATCGTGGCGAGGGTGGTTTCGAGGACTTTTTGATCGGGAGTGGTGGCCGATGTAACAACGGCGCAGGGCTCATCTGGGGCGCGACCAGCGGCAAGCAATTCGCCGGTGATACGCTCCATGTGTTTCATACCCATGTAGATCACGAGGACTTGGGAGCCGTCGGAAATGGCTTTCCAGTTGAGCGAGGAAGGTGTTTCGCCTGATTGATCGTGGCCCGTTACGAAGGTGACAGATTGGTTCACGTCGCGGTGGGTGACGGGAATGCCCGCATAGGCAAGGCCGCCAATACCTGCGGAAATGCCCGGAATGATGCGGATGGGGATGCCATGTTGAACGAGGGTTTGGCCCTCTTCTCCGCCGCGACCAAACACGAATGGATCGCCGCCCTTGAGGCGCAGAACACGTTTGCCCTGTTTGGCAAGCTCGACAAGGCGCAGCGAGATATCGCGTTGTTTTGCCGAGGGTTTTCCGCCGCGTTTGCCTGCGTATTCTAGCGTTGTAGTCGGACCAGCCCATTCGAGAATGCGTTTATCAACGAGGGCATCATAAACAATAACATCCGCTTGGCGCAGGGCATTAAGTGCGTGCAAAGTTAGCAAACCAGGATCGCCTGGGCCCGCACCACAAAGCCAGACCCAACCTTGTTCCAAGGTGGGCCAATCGCTGTTGGGAAGAGGATTCGTTGTCATAGGTTTGTTATGTACCGATCTGCTGACGTTTCCAAGCAAATACACGACGTAATTTGAGCCGTTGGCGTCAGGATTTTTCACGCCTATAATCAGCGCGATGACACGCAAACCAACAGGAGATTTGCGCCGTGGTTGGACCACAGGCGCCTGCGCCACCGCCGCTGTAAAAGCGGGGTTGATGGCGCTGTGGGGGACCGGATTTCCGCGTGAAGTTGGGATCACTTTGCCACGCGGTGAGATGCCAGTATTTCCGTTGGCGCATCAAGAGCTGGGGGATGGTTGGGCGGAAGTCGGAATAACAAAAGATGCGGGTGATGACCCTGATGTGACGCACGGTGCGTTGATTGTGGCGCGTGTTACGGCCAGCGCGGACGGCGTTGTTTTTAAGGCAGGCGAAGGTGTTGGAATTGTGACAAAGGCAGGGTTGCCGATCGGCGTTGGGGAACCAGCGATCAATCCAGTTCCGCGTGAAATGATGTGTGGTGTCGTGGCAGAAATGGCTGCGGTTTATGGTGTTTCTGGGGATATAGAGATTACGGTTTCTGTTCCAGGAGGAGCAGAGATTGCGTTGAAGACTTGGAACCCTCGGTTGGGGATCAAGGGCGGGCTTTCGATCCTTGGAACCACTGGCGTTGTGCGGCCATTTTCCTGTGCGGCGTGGATTGCGAGCATTCATCGTGGTGTGGATGTGGCGCGCGCAGGTGGGCAAGATCATGTCGCGGGCTGTACTGGTTCGACGTCCGAACGTGTGGTGCAGGAAATGTTTGGGTTGCCAGAGCATGCGATGTTGGACATGGGAGATTTTGCAGGCGGATTATTGAAATATTTGCGCAAACACCCTGTGCCACGCATTACGATTGGTGGCGGAATTGGCAAGATCACCAAGCTGGCATTGGGCGCGGTTGATTTACATTCGTCGCGCAGCCAAGTGGATTTTGTGGCATTGAACGGCGTGGCGGAGCGGCTGGGGCTGGCGGATGTTTCGGGGGCGAATACGGCATTGGAAGCGATTGAGATTGCAGGTGTTGAGCTGGCGCAAGAAATTGCGGCGATGGCTAAGGCTGCGGTTTTGGCGCAGCTGCGTGGAGCCGAGGTTGCCGTGGATATTGTGGTGATTGACCGCGCTGGAAATGTGCTTGGGCAAGCGGACTGATGCGGGTTTTGGTGTTAGCAGGAACGTCAGAGGCGCGAGCACTGATTGGTGAAATATCTGGAAAACATGACATTGTGGCATCATTGGCTGGCGTAACGCGCGAACCGATTGATTTGGGGTGCGAGACGCGCGTCGGTGGGTTTGGCGGTGTTGATGGATTAGCCGAATATCTACGCGCTGAGAGGATTGATGCGGTTGTGGATGGCACGCATCCGTTTGCGGCGCAGATGACTTGGAATGGCGCCGAGGCGTGTAAGCGCGTTGGTGTGCGGCACGTGATTTTGCAACGGCGTGGCTGGAAGCCGAAAGACGGCGATGATTGGCGGTTTGTCGCGCAATTTGAAGAGGTCGCTGACATTATCCCGCAAAGCGCGACGGTGTTTTTGGGGACGGGCCGGCAAACGCTCGATCAGTTTTCAGGGTTAACGGGCAGACGATTGTTGTGTCGTGTTATTGATCCACCACAACGGGATTTTCCGTTTGAAGGTGGGAAATTTGTGGTCGGGCGGCCGCCATTTTCCGTCGAAGAGGAAGTGTCGTTTTTTAAGCGTGAAAAAATAGATTGGCTTGTGGTGAAAAACGCTGGTGGGGAGCGATCAAGCAGCAAATTGGATGCAGCGCGGCTGTTGGGATTGCCTGTGGTGATGCAAAAACGACCAAAACGGCCTGGGGGCGTTGTTGTTTGGTCGGTCAAAGATTGTGTGGCGTGGTTGGACGCATGAGGATTATCGAAACAGATGCAGATGTAGCAGAAGGTGCGGCTTGGTTAGCGGCGTTTGATCCACGATTTGCAGAGGCGTTAAAAGAGACTGGACCGCTGCCGCTGCGCAGGCGCAGCGATGGGTTTGAGGCGTTGTTGAGTGCGGTTGTTGGTCAGCAAGTTTCGATTGCCTCTGCAAGTGCGATTTGGGCGCGGGTAGAGGCGGCTGGATTTCATATTCAAAGCAATGTGGCGATGGCATCTGAGGCGGATTTGCAAGGCGTTGGATTGTCACGACCCAAAGTTAGGTATGCAAAGGCATTGGCTGATAACGAATTAGATTACAGCAGTTTACGAGCGATGTCTGATGATTCTGTGATTGCAGAGTTGTGCAAAATATTGGGGATCGGGACCTGGACAGCCGAGGTTTATGCGTTGTCATCACTGGGGCGTTCTGATGTGTTTCCGAACGGTGATTTGGCACTGCAAGAGGCAGCCAAAGTTTTGTTTGAATTGGACGTGCGACCGAATGAAAAACAGATGAAAGCGATTGCCGTGGATTGGTCCCCCTGGCGCGCGGTTGCGGCACGGCTGTTATGGGCGTACTACCGCGTGATTAAAAATAGAGAAGGAATACGCTGATGGCGCTTTTGGAAAGTGGGCGTAAGGCCCCGAAATCGGGTGTGGTGAAATCGCTGGTGGTTTTCGTGCATGGCTATGGTGCGGATGGAAATGACCTTTTGTCGCTGGGTGATCCATTGGCAGAGCACATGCCTGATACAGTTTTTTACGCGCCTAATGCGCCAAATAAGTGTCAGATGAACCCTGCGGGTTTTGAATGGTTTCCGATCCCACGTATGGATGGATCAACGGAGGAAGCTGCACAGGCGGGCATGGATGAAGCCAGTATTTTGCTGGATGATTGGCTTAGCGAGACGATGAAAGCCGAGGGTGTGACGGGCGCGCAAACGATGCTGGTTGGGTTTTCACAAGGAACGATGATTAGCTTGCATGTTGGCCCGCGCCGCAGTGAGGCTTTGGCTGGTATCGTCGGATTTTCGGGTCGTTTGCTGCAGCCCGAAGCCTTGGGCGATGTGCAATCAAAACCGCCGATTTTGCTGATCCACGGCGATGTCGATGATGTGGTTCCACCCGTTTCTATGCCCGAGGCCGCCGAGGCGCTGACAGGTGTGGGGTTTGAAGTATTTACGCATGTTTCCAAGGGTACTGGGCATGGTATTGCGCCTGACGGATTGGGGTTGGCGTTGCAGTTTATGATTGAGAAGTTCGGTAAAGCTGCGGCATAGGGCGCGGGTATTTTTTGGAACAAAGAAACAAAAGCATCGCGTTTTTAGAGCGCGGTGTAATCTGCGTGACGGTCGCCTAGAAATGTGTAGTTTTTGCGTGTTTTAACGATCGTTTGGCGGTCTATTGTTATGTGTTTGAGCATTTCTGCGCGCGCTGGAAACTGTGTAGGGGGTGTTAATTCGTCCATCCACGGAGGGCAAAACAGGGACTCGCCGTAATTCTTGCCTGCGCGGTTTAGGCTGAGAAGGTAAATTTGGTTTTCCATCGCGCGGGTTTGGGCGAAGGGGTGCCATGTTGCAAAACTCTCGTCGCGGAAATACGCGCCGCAGTGCAAAATCACATCGACGTTGTGGGTGAGCGTTAGGGTGCGGCAAAGTTCTGGGATGCGGATGTCGTAGCAAATGATTGGCGCAAGCTTGATGCCATTTACAGTGAAGGTGAAGATGTGACCGCCAGCGGTGAAATAATCTTTTTCCATGCCAGCGCCGTAATGGCAGAGGTGCAGTTTGTCGTAATGGCCGATCAGTTTTCCATCTGGGCAAACGGCAGCGGTTGAGATGAAGTTGTGCCCTTCGGCGTGGCGGGCAAACCCGTATACGACATGGCACTTGTGTTTTTGGGCCAAGGTAGACCATTTTTGAAAAGATGGCCCGTCAAGCGGTTCAGCTAGGGTTTCGAGTTCATCGAAAGTTGCACGGGCGTAATCGAGGGATGCAAGTTCAGGTAGGACGACGACGTCGGTCGGAGTGTTTGCAAGTTCGGCGTCAACCTTCTTGACCATAACATCGAGGTGGGCATCCCGTTCGCGCAGTGTCGTCATCGGGGGAACATTAATTTGACAGGCGAGCAGGCGCAGGGACGTCATTTGGTCTTAAAAAGATTGGATTGGGCGTCTTTGCCACGATTATCGGAGCGCAATTCTGCGTGCAGGGCGCGGCCTTGTTGAACGGCGGGGCGTGCGGCGACACGGTCTAACCATGCGGCAAGGTTTGGTTTGTCGCCCAAGGTTTGTTCTTGGCCTTCCCACAGGCTTGCCCAAGGCCAGATGGCCATATCTGCGATGGAATAGTCACCGCAAATGTATTTTTGGCCTGCGAGCTGGCGATCCAATACGCCATAAAGTCGAGCCGTTTCAGCGCGGTAGCGATCTTTGGCGTACGGGATATCTTGGGGTGGCTCCATGTGAGGAGCGTATTTAATAAAGTGGTGGCACTGCCCAGCCATCGGGCCAACACCCCCCATTTGCCACATAAGCCATTGGTCTACGTCAATGCGATTGCGTTCAGAGTTGCCACCGAATTTACCTGTTTTGCGGGCAAGGTATTGCAAGATGGTGCCAGATTCGAAGATGGAAATCGGATCACCGTCTGGCCCTTGGGGATCGGTGATGGCCGGCATTCGGTTGTTTGGGGCGATCTTTAGGAATTCAGGTGCAAATTGATCACCTTTGCCGATATTGATGAGGTGGGTTTTGTAGGGCAGGTCGAATTCTTCTAGCGCGATGGAAATTTTCCAGCCGTTTGGGGTTGGCCAATAATAAAGGTCGATGGCGTCTTGCATTGCATTCTCCTGTGTTGGGGCCAAGGTGGCGGCGGGTGATGCGAACTGCAAGCGAGAAGTGAGTTTGCCTAGCGGGTTGCTGCCTTTCGAACGGCGTGGTGGTGTGAAGCGATGCAGGAGACGTGGAATGTATGATGTGATTGTGATCGGTGCGGGTATGATGGGAAGTGCGGCCGCGCGACATCTGGCTGATATGGGAGCGAAAACTTTGCTGGTGGGGCCGAATGAACCCGGATGTAAAGAGACCCATACCGGTGTGTTTGCGAGCCATTATGATCAGGCGCGCATTACACGTCGTTTGGACTGCAAACCTGATTGGGCGCGGTTTTCTGGCAGATCTATCGCGCGGTACGGCGAAATCGAACAGGCTGGTGGGCAGGCGTTTTTTCACCCAGTTGGGGCGATGATCGCTGGGCCTGAAACGGGTGAGGGCGCTTGGTTGATAAATGGCGCGCGAAAGGTGGCGGCGGATCAAGACATACCGTTTGAAGATTTGAAAGGGGAGGCGTTGCAAGAGCAGTTTCCATTCTTTGATTTCCCTCAAGGTGTTGTTGGATTGTATGAGACGGGAACAGGTGGATGGATCAATCCGCGTGAACTTGTGGCAGCCGAAATTTCAGCGGCAAGCGCAAGTGGTGCCGATGTGTACCGTGATGCCGTTGTGGACGTTGATTATAGTGCCGACAGTGTAAGTGTTACGTGTTCTGACGGGGCGCGTTTCGAGGGGGGGAGGATTGTGGTGGCTTGCGGGCCATTTTCGAAAATGGAGGGTTTGTTGATCGATCCAATTCCTATGAAGGTTTACGCACGAACCATTGCGTTTTTGGAAATTGGTGACAAGGAGGCAGCGCGACTGAAGACGATGCCATCGTTGATTTATATGCCACCTGATTTGTCTTATGAGCCGTATGTTCTGCCACCTGTGCGGTACCCAGATGGGAAAATATATCTGAAAATTGGTGGTGATCCTGTTGATATTCAATTGGAAACTGTGCTCGAAATGAAGGACTGGTTTCGCGGCCCAGGAAACAGCGATGTCGCGTCGTTTTTGGCGGATAAACTGATGGGGTTAATGCCTGGGTTGGAATGTCGTTCAGTGACCTATGCCAGTTGTGCGACGTCTTTCACGCCGTCCGGTGGGCCGCTGATTCATGCGCAGTCAGATCAATGTGTGGTTTTGACCGCTGGCAATGGCGCGGGGGCAAAATGCGCGGATGAGTTGGGGCGTTTGGGTGCGTTAGTCGCCACGGAGCAAGACCTTTCGGGCGAGGGATACGAATGTGATTTCAAAACTTAATACAAATTTTGGAGGATTGACGGCTATCATTGGCTGTCGTATTAAAAACTCAGTGGCGATTTGTAACCGGATTGTGGGCCACTTTAATCAAACGTTTCAGCGTGTGTTGAAAGGTTTTTCCACTAAAAGGTCGAGGGCAGAAGCATTCGCACCCCGATCGTCGTTACGGTTGGGGTTTTTTGTTGGGCTGCCCCTTTTCGGCCCCGTATTAAAGGATGTGGGCGATGGAAAATTGGTCAGCAAAAACGAAATTGGTGCATGCGGGCGCGAAGCGGTCGCAATATGGGGAATTGTCCGAGGCGCTCTATCTGACGCAAGGGTTTTTGTATGAAAGTGCGGAGCAAGCCGAAGCGCGGTTCATCGAAAGCGGCGAGGATGAGTTCATTTATGCCCGTTATGGTAACCCGACTGTGCGGATGTTCGAGGAACGGATTTCGGTGCTGGAAGGGGCTGAGGATGCCTTTGCAACTGCATCGGGTATGGCGGCTGTCAACGGGGCGCTGATGGCGTTGTTGGGTGCCGGAGATCATATGGTCGCCGCGCGGGCATTGTTTGGATCATGCCTGTTTATTGTGGAGGATATCCTGCCGCGATTTGGGGTCGAAGTGACGCTTGTTGATGGTACTGATTTGGATGCTTGGCGCGCGGCTGTGCGGCCTGACACCAAGGTTGTTTTTCTAGAGAGCATTTCGAATCCGACATTAGAAGTTATTGATATCAAAAACGTTTCTAAAATTGCTCACGACGTTGGCGCGGTGGTTGTGGTGGACAATGTGTTTGCGACACCTGTGTTTCAGCAATCTTTCGATTTGGGTGCGGATGTGGTGATTTATTCGGCGACAAAACACATCGACGGGCAGGGGCGTTGTTTGGGCGGTGTTGTTTTGGGTAGCCGTGAATTTATCAAAGGCCCGTTGCAAACGTATCTAAAACACACGGGCGCGGCGATGAGCCCGTTTAATGCCTGGGTCATGGTTAAGGGGCTGGAAACGATTGTGTTGCGGTGTGAAGCACAAGCAACCACATCTGAGTTTTTGGTAACTGAACTGGAAGGGCATGCTCGTTTGAACCGTGTGGCCTATCCGTTTGCAAATAGCCACCCGCAACAAGCCTTAGCGAAGGCACAGATGACGCGGGGCGGGACCGTGATTTCGCTTGATATCAAAGGGGGCAAAGACGCGGCATTTAAGTTTTTGAATGCGCTGCAGATTGTGCGAATTTCTAACAATTTAGGTGATGCCAAGAGCCTTGTGACGCATCCCGCCACAACGACTCATCAGCGATTGAGCGATAATCAGCGAGGCTCTTTGGGTATTTCGGACGGTTTGGTGCGTATTTCTGTCGGTTTGGAAGACCAACATGATCTTTTGGCTGATATCAGAGGGGCGTTGTCTGCCTGACCTTATGAAAATCGCGAAATGGGTGGTAATTTACCCTCGTGACGCCATATAAAGGGCATCCACGGTTAAACCAAAGGGGTAATTCATGAACATTCATGACCCGGAAATAGAGACCGAAATTCATTCTGAGGGCAATCCTGCTCCGACAGAACAAGAAGCAAGAGATGCGCTGGCTGTTTTGCGGCGTTGGGCGTCCGAAACTGATGCGACTGCTTTTGCGAATTTGGCACCGATTGATGCAGCGGGTGCTTTGGCGCGCGGCTTAGGTGTTGATTATCCAGCGTTTTCAAATGTGTACGCAGATGATTTGACGGTTGATAAAGCCTATATCGCGGGCCTACCTGATTTGCAGAATGGACCTGCCAGCCTGATCCGTGGGGCAAAAACGGCGATCCAGCATGTGGGGATCTCCAATTTTCGACTGCCTTTGCGGTATTTGACCCGCGACAAGGGTGAAATGCAGTTGGAAACCTCGGTCACAGGATCCGTTTCGTTGGAAGAAAATAAGAAGGGCATCAATATGAGCCGCATTATGCGGTCTTTTTATGCCCATGCGGAAAGCGTGTTTAGCTTTGACGTGATGGATGCCGCACTTGGTGATTATGTCACGGATTTGGACAGTCTGGATGCGCGTATCCAGATGCGCCTGTCATTTCCGATGAAAAAACAATCCCTTCGATCAGGTCTTGCAGGGTATCAGTATTACGATATCGCGTTGGAAAGCACGTATCGCAACGGCGTAAAGACGCGGATTTTGCATTTGGATTATGTGTATTCCAGCACCTGTCCGTGTTCACTGGAATTGTCGGAGCATGCGCGGCGCACCCGCGGCCAGTTAGCTACACCTCATTCACAGCGGTCCGTAGCGCGTGTGTCTGTTGAGGTATTAGCTGGCGAAGTCCTTTGGTTTGAGGATCTTGTTGCCCTTTGCAATGAAGCCGTACCGACCGAAACACAGGTCATGGTAAAGCGAGAAGATGAGCAAGCGTTTGCGGAGTTGAATGCAGCCAATCCGATCTTTGTCGAAGATGCTGTTCGGCTGTTTTACCAATCGTTGGCGACAGATCCGCGTGTTGGTGATTTCCGTGTCGTTGCGAGCCACCAAGAAAGCCTGCACAGCCATGATGCGATTTCTGTTCTGTGTCGGGGTGAAATGTTCGAGCAATCGAGTTTTGATCCCAAGATGTTCGAAACGCTGATCCATCGAGGTTAACCGCTAACTCTGCTTGACAGTTTGCATGGGGAGCGCCAAGCCTTGCCTCATGTTTGATTTACGTCCTGCAATCTATGTGATTGCCCTGTTGGTTGTGGCGCTTGGCGGGACGATGGTTCTGCCAATGGCGATAGACATTTATGACGGCAATGGCGAATGGTGGGTCTTTGGTCTTTCTGGATTGCTTACTGTCATTTCTGGCGGAACTATTGCGCTGGCATGTTCCAACAGCAACACGGGTGGCTTGACCATTCAACAGACGTTCATTTTGACAACAGGTGTTTGGGTGGTTTTGCCTGTCTTTGGCGCGCTTCCGTTTTGGATAGGTGCGACCGACGCGCGTCTAGTTGATGGGTTCTTTGAGGCGATGTCTGCATTGACCACCACCGGTTCAACGGTGTTCTCTGGGCTGTCGGATTTACCACGGGGAATATTGTTGTGGCGTGGCTTGATGCAATGGTTTGGTGGCATCGGTATTATTGTTGTTGCGATGGTGTTTTTGCCAGTTTTGCGTGTTGGTGGGATGCATTTGTTCCGCACCGAAGGTTTCGATACGATGGGGAAAATTCTACCCCAAGCCGCCCAGATAGCGCGGTCGATTTGGTCAATTTACTTAGGGCTGACGATTGCGTGCATGATTGCCTATTCCGTGGCTGGGTTAGGGTTGTTTGATGCGCTGGTGCATTCGATGACAACCATCGCCACGGGCGGATTTGCAAATTACGACACCAGTTTTGCCCAGCTTGGTGCCGGGGTTGAATATGTAGGTGTTGTTTTTATGCTGGCAGCGGCTTTACCGTTTGTTCGATATGTCCAACTTTTGAATGGATCTATGGCACCTTTGTTTTCTGATAGTCAGGTACGTGTATTTCTTATGTGCGTTCTTGTGGTGATATTTATTCTTTTTTTGTGGAATTGGGCGTTTGTGTCATCCGATCTAGAACGATCATTTCGCAAGTCTTTGTTCAACGGGGTGTCGATCATAACGGGCACTGGATATGCTTCTGATAACTATAGTCGATGGGGTGATTTCCCGGTCACGCTGTTTTTTATGATTGGGTTGATTGGCGGGTGTGCGGGATCAACAACCTGTTCGATCAAGGTATTCCGGTTTCAATTGTTGTTTGCGTCGATTTCCGCGCAAATCCGACGATTGCACAGCCCGAACGGCGTGTTTTCCCCCAAATACAATAAACGATCTGTGCCTGACGATGTTATGTCGTCGGTGATGGCATTTTTCATGTTCTTTTTGCTGTCGCTTGCGGTGCTGTCCGTTGCGTTGGGAATGACTGGACTGGATACGATTACCGCCATTTCAGGCGCGGCGACTGCCTTGGCAAATGTTGGCCCTGGACTGGGGCCAGACATTGGGCCTGCGGGGAACTTTGGTGGATTGAACGACGCGGCAAAATGGTTGCTGGCGACTGGGATGTTGATTGGGCGGTTGGAGTTGATGGCCGTTTTTGTACTATTTACGGCGAATTTCTGGAGAAATTAAATGAAGAGACCTTTGGGTGCGCAAATCTCGCATATGTTGAAAGATCGTGGTGTAGATACGATTTTTGGCATCCCAGGTGTACATAACGTTGAGATGTATCGTGGGATCGAAGAGGCGGGTATCACCCATGTTTTGGCGCGCCACGAACAGGGTGCCGGGTTCATGGCTGATGGATACGCGCGTGCGACGGGGAAACCTGGCGTGGCGTATGTAATTACGGGGCCGGGCCTGTGCAATATCATGACGCCGATGGGGCAGGCGTACAGCGATAGTGTGCCGATGCTGGTGATTTCATCGTGTTTGGATGAGGTAGCCGCAAAACGGGGTCAGTTGCACCAGATGAAGGATCAGCGTGCAGCGGCTGAAGCTGTTTGTGATTGGTCTGAGGAAGCAAAGACGGCGGATGCAGCGTATCAGTTGATTGATCGGGCGCTGGTGGAGTTTGAAACCCAAAGACCCCGTTCAAAACATATTCAGGTGCCGATTGCGGTGTTGAAATCACAGGCGGACCCCGCGTGTTCGATTGATGTTTGGGAGCGGCATCCCGCGATTGACAGGCGCGATGATTCTTATGCAGTGACTGTTACTGCCCAAGCATTGATACAGGCAAAACGCCCGATTATTGTTTATGGGGGTGGAGCCAAAGGCATGGGGCCAAAGCTGCCAACGAAATTGGCGAGGCTTGCTGGCGCAGTTACTTTCACAAGTTATGCAGGGCGTGGATTGGTTGAAGCAGATTATCCGTTGTCATGCGGCGCGGCATTGTCGCGTGCCGATAGCGTAGCGGTATTTGAGCAAGCGGATTTGGTTGTAATCGCGGGCAGTGATTTGGCCGAAGTGGATGTGTGGCGTGATGAATTGGGGCATAACTGCCGAACCATTCGATTGAATATAGATCCAGAGAACCTGTCGGCTTTGCATAAGACCGAGCTGAGTGCATTTTGCTGTGACGCACATTCAACGCTTGAAGGTGTTTCCGAGGCATTGGAGGGGCATGTTGCACAGTCGGAATGGGTTGCCGATGAAATTAAGGCTTTGCGGCAACGGTGGAGAAACGAGGTCGATAGTGACCGTCAGGGGATTGTTCCTATTGCAGATGCCTTGCGGGCGGCGTTGCCTGAAGACACCACAATATATTCGGACATGACGCAGTTCGCGTATGTGGCCAAAGATATTTGGGATATGGATAAACCCGATATGTGGCATCACCCTTACGGCTTCGGCACGCTTGGCTATGCGTTGCCAGCTGCGATTGGAGGCAAAATCGGGGTCGGGGATGCGCCTGTGATCGCTATCGCGGGGGATTATGGGTTTCAGTATACGGTGCAGGAATTGGGCGTTGCAGTGGAGTTGGGGTTAAGCCTGCCGATTATCCTTTGGGACAATGGCAAGCTGAAAGAGATCGAAGATTGCATGGTGAATTCGCAAATTGCACCTAATGCGGTACAGGCGTTGAACCCGAATTTCTGTAAGTTAGCAGAGGCTTGGGGGGCGAATTCTGCGCATCCAAAAACACTTGTTGAGATGCAAGATGCAGTGAAATTGGCTTTTAAGGCAGGTGGCCCAACGCTGATTTACGTAACGCCTGAGATACTCTGACGTTCGTTTTTTCTGAAGGTATGTTTTGATTTCGGGCGGGTTTGATCGAATTTCATTGTTTGCCTTCGGGTTTTTCGAACATAAGGGCGCAGAGAAACCCCTTAAGAAAGTCTGACAATGGACGTGAACGACAAGATTGTTGCCGATCTGGTGAAGAATAAGGTCGAGTTTATCACCACTGTGCCGTGCAAACAGCTGGCTGGTGTGATTGACGCGGTTGAAGCCAGCCCTGATATTTTCCACATCCCTTCCAATAAGGAAGATGAGGGTATGGGCCTGTGTGCGGGTGCATTTATGGGCGGAAAACGCCCTGCGATCATCATGCAGAACACGGCGATTGGGGTCACGATCAACACGCTTGCGACCCTGACCCAATACTACCGTATGCCACTGCCGATGCTGATTTCATATCGTGGTGAATTGCGTGAACCAGTGGCGTGCCAGGTTGAAATGGCGGTTCACACGAAAGCGTTGCTGAACCAGTTGAATATCCCGACTTATCATTTCCACAAGGAATCTGATGTCGAAGAATTCGATGCGATCCTGCAATACACTTTCATGTGCAATAAACCTGTGGCGATCCTGACGGATGCGTCTTTCTGGGGAGGCTATGGCGACCAATGATACGTTCTGAAATCCTGCGCGAAATCGCGCCAATCCTTCGTGACCAATTGGTTGTTTGTAACATCGGGCTTCCATCCCAAGAGCTGCATTTGATCGACGATCAACCGACCAACTTTTATATGTTGGGGACTATGGGTCTATCTTCTTCAATTGGTCTTGGACTTGCGTTGTCACAGCCCAAAACGGTTATTTCCATTGATGGGGATGGGTCTGTACTAACAAACATGGGCACATTGCCGACTATCGCGAACAACGTTGCCGACAACTATATCCTGATGATCATCGACAACGGGTCGTATGGCTCTACAGGCGATCAACCGACATACGCGGGCAAGAAAACCAAGCTGGAAAAAGTAGCCGAAGCCTGTGGTTGTGAAAATGTTGTTGTGTGTCAGGACGTTGACACCGGCAAAACGCTGCAAGCCGCGATTGATAGCAAGCAGATGACAATCATCGTGGTGAAATGTGATAGTGGCAACATTAAGCTGCCTGTGATCACAATGGACCCAGTTGTGATCCGAGATCGGTTTATGAAATCTGTTTCTGCTTAAAGTTAGTGCCGCCCAAGCTGTTGTTTGGGCGGCTATTTTTTACAGGATGTCGATTGAATCCACGAAGGCGAGTTCGCCTGCTGCGGTGGAGATATTGACACCATCCAAGCTGATGACACCACCGTCGTGCGTAACAAGTACTTGGTTCCCAACCGTAGTCACTGTGATACCATTTGTGCCGAGAATACGCAGGGTGTCTTGGGATACGTTGTAATCTTCGATGAGGTCAGCGCCTGAGGATGTGTCGAAGATAAAGACGTCTGCGCCACCGCCACCTTTGAGCGTGTCGCTGCCTTCACCGCCGTACAAGCTGTCTGACCCGCTGCCACCTTTTAAGTAGTCATCGCCAGCGTCGCCGTACATTTTGTCGTTTTTGTTACCGCCGTAGAGGAAGTCGTCCCCCTCACCGCCATACATAAGATCATGCCCTTGTTGCCCTTTGAGGATATCATCCCCTTCGCCGCCATAAAGGCTATCGCCCCCAGAGCCGCCCTTTAGCAGATCATCG
Organism: Paracoccaceae bacterium; assembly: GCA_018607905.1. Taxonomy (GTDB): domain Bacteria; phylum Pseudomonadota; class Alphaproteobacteria; order Rhodobacterales; family Rhodobacteraceae; genus Amylibacter. The sequence goes on from JABBAP010000024.1 coordinate 21,446, forward strand.
CCGTCGCCGCCGTATAGCTTGTCGCGGTGCGCGCCACCGAAAACGCGATCATTTCCTGTTCCGCCAAAGAGCTGGTCCCTTCCGTCGCCGCCATACAGCGTGTCATTGCCCGCGCCGAGATCAAATATATCGTCACCACCCAAGAGATAGGCGATGTCGTCGCCGGAAGGGGGAATTGCATAACCTTCGGCTGAGGTTTGGTCTGCGGTTAAGACCTGCGCACCGTCGGTGCCTTGGAACACCCAATCCGTTTGTAGGAACAGCGTTTCCAATGCGAATGGATTGCTACCATTCAATTCGGCCAGAAAAGCGTTGGTCAGATCGAGGTTGTCGATAGAGAGATTGCTGATGGTACCGGCGATTGAACCAGCTTCCAAGATTGTCAGCGTTGTGAGTGTGCCGCCCGTTAAAAGGGACTGTCCGTTCATGACCGTGTATTCGAATGCCGTGCCTTCAAAGACGTAGGATCGCCCAGCACGGTCCACTTGATACGTGGTGGCGTCCTGTTGGGTGATTGATCCGCCATAAGCGGCCGTTGCAAAGAGGTTGAGAAAATCTGAAAACCCTAAAGAAGAAGTTGCATTGTATGAAAATGTATAAGCCATTGGTCCACCGAAATTATTTGCGTCGAACCTGCCAGCTACATCACTCAAATTCTACCACTTAATTTGCCATTCTTGGAAACAACCGGTTTTTAGGTTGCGACCATGGTGTGCAATTGTGCAGTTGGAATTGACCCCGTTGCGTGCATTCCATATGGAGGGCGCAGTAAAAACAAGCCCTTCAAGGATGCTGTGATGTCTGTGGTGGAAAAATCCAAACCAAAGTCGTTTCAAGAGATTATTTTGCGTTTGCAGGCCTATTGGGCCGCAAAAGGGTGCGCTGTGATGCAACCCTACGACATGGAAGTCGGGGCGGGAACATTCCACCCCGCGACTACTTTGCGTTCACTTGGACCCAAAAGTTGGGCCGCTGCCTATGTTCAGCCGTCACGCCGCCCAACGGACGGGCGTTACGGGGAGAACCCGAACCGGTTGCAGCATTACTATCAATATCAGGTATTGATCAAACCAAGCCCGCCAGACTTGCAGGCACTTTACCTTGGGTCGCTTGAGGCCATTGGAATCGATATGGATTTGCACGATATCCGATTCGTTGAAGACGATTGGGAATCACCGACACTTGGCGCTTGGGGCTTAGGTTGGGAGGTTTGGTGCGATGGGATGGAAGTGTCGCAGTTTACGTATTTCCAACAAGTTGGTGGCCAAGATTGCAAACCCGTTTCGGGCGAGTTGACGTACGGTTTGGAGCGGTTGGCGATTTACATCTTGGGTGTGGATCATGTGATGGACATGCCGTTCAACGATCCAGACGCGCCAATCCCGTTAAGTTACGGGGATGTGTTCAAGCAGACAGAACAAGAATACAGCCGTTGGAATTTCGACATTGCTGACACGGAAACGCTGTTGAAGCATTTCGAAGATGCGGAAGCGGAATGTCAGCGGATTCTTGATGCGCCGTATGATGATCCAAAAACCGGCAAACGTATTGTGATGGCGCATCCAGCGTATGATCAATGCATCAAGGCCAGCCATGTATTCAACTTGTTGGATGCGCGGGGCGTAATTTCCGTGACAGAGCGCCAAGCCTATATCGGGCGCGTGCGGACCCTTTCGAAGAAGTGTGCAGATGCGTTTGTACAGACCGAAGCGGGCGGTTATGTGCCCAAGGCGGCAGCGGGATGAATGGTAAGTTGATGGTCGGTGGCATTGTAGCGGTCGCTTTGGCGGCAGGGGCGGGGCTGTGGTATTCGCAGACCTACGCCTATTACGAACAGCAAGACGGGTTAGAAGAAGTTCTGGCGTTTGGTGATGCGTTTCCTGTCTCGAATTATCGTGGGATAGATGCAGATACATCGCCGTTGAAGTTGCGGGCGTGTTTCACTGTTGATTGGGATTATGCGCCGTCTGAAACATACAAGACCGAGGCAGAGCCGTTGACAGCGCCGTCGTGGTTCGATTGTTTTGATGCTGAAGCGATTTCCAAGGATATCGCTGCGGATAATGCTATCGCGATTTTGGCTGAAAAGAACCAGCCCTTTGGATTTTCGCGCTACATTGCGCAATATCCCGATGGGAACGCTTTTATGTGGCGCCAGATCAACGAATGCGGCCGTGCGCAATTTGACGGCGATGATTTGCCTGACGGATGCGAGGAGGTTGCTATGGCTATTCCAAAACCTGGGGTGAAAACACCCGGTGTCGTTTCTGGGGGCATTGGCCCAATGGATGTGAAGATTGCGTTGACCCCAGTGCATGGTGGTGTGCCAGAGGAAATATTGCTGGATGGGTTATCCGCGACAAGCGACAATGCGATCCCCGAGAGCCTATGGGCGTGTTTCGAAACTCCGCTTTCTATGGGTTTGTTAACGGAAAGCTATGAAGTGACCGAAGACGTGGCACCGACCAATCCTGTGTCGAACTTGCCATGTTTTGATGCAGAAAATGTTGTTGCGGCAATTGCTGGCGGCGAGGCTGTGGCCTTTGTCGGGGAACGTGATGTTTGGCCAGGCGTAGATCGCGTCGTGGCTGTTTATCAAGACGGACGCGCGGTGGCGTGGAACCAAAGACGGGCGAATTAAAATGGCTGATCTGCTGTTAGAACTGTTTTCCGAAGAGATCCCTGCGCGGATGCAAAAACGTGCGTCACAGGATTTGAAAAAGCTGGTGACGGACGGCCTCGTTGAGGCTGGTTTGATCTACGAGTCAGCGGGCGCGTTTGTGACGCCGCGCCGTTTGTGCCTGAGCATTACTGGGCTGACGGATCGGTCGCCTGATCTGAAAGAAGAACGCAAAGGCCCGCGCGTTGATGCGCCTGAGAAGGCGATTGAGGGGTTCTTGCGTGGGGCTGGTGTTAGCAAAGATCAGCTGGAAATTCGCGATGAGAAGAAGGGGCAAGTTTATTTTTCCTTGATCGAAAAGCCGGGTCGGAATGCAAGCGTGATTATCGCGGATGTTGTGCCAAATGTGGTGCGAAATTTCCCGTGGCCGAAATCCATGCGCTGGGGTACGGGGACGCTGAAATGGGTGCGGCCCTTACATTCTATCCTGTGTATTTTGCACGACGGCGAGGGCGCAGAAGTTGTGCCGTTTGATGTGGATGGAATTGTGTCGGGCGATACCACGCAAGGGCATCGTTTCCACGCGCCAGACACGTTTAAAGTAACTTCTTTTGATCAATATGCGGGCGCGCTGGCCGATGCGCATGTTGTGCTCGATTCCGAAGAACGGGCAGCGGCGATCTGGAATGATGCGGCGAACGGCGCGTTTGCGCTGGGGCTTGAGGTGGTTGACGACAAAGGGCTATTGTCCGAGGTCGCTGGGCTGGTGGAATGGCCTGTTGTGCTGATGGGGGACATTGCCGAGGATTTCCTTGGGCTGCCGCCAGAAGTGTTGCAGACGTCGATGAAAGAGCATCAGAAGTTTTTCAGCGTGCGGAACCCGAAAACGGAGCGGATTGAGAAGTTCGTGACCGTGGCGAACCGCGAGACCATTGATAACGGCGCGACGATTTTGGCCGGTAATCAGAAGGTTCTGTTTGCGCGGTTATCGGATGCGAAGTTCTTTTGGGAAAACGATCTACGGGTTGCGGCCACGGGTGGCGAGGCGTGGGTTAAGAAGTTGAAAAATGTGACGTTCCACAACAAGTTGGGATCACAGGCGGATCGGATCGATCGGATTGCGGCACTGGCGCGGGAAATCGCACCTGTTGTGGGCGCGGATGCGGATGTGGCCAAGGCGGCTGCGCGGTTTGCCAAGGCGGATTTGTCGTCTGAGATGGTGTATGAGTTTCCAGAGCTGCAGGGGCTGATGGGGCGGTATTATGCGGCGGAGGCTGGGAAATCTGTGGAAGTAGCTGCGGCGGCGCAAGAGCATTATTCGCCGCTAGGGCCATCAGATGATGTGCCGAGCGCGCCAGTGTCTGTGGCTGTGGCGCTGGCGGATAAGATAGATACGCTGACAGGGTTCTGGGCGATTGATGAGAAACCGACGGGGAGTAAAGACCCGTTTGCGCTGCGAAGAGCTGCGCTGGGGGTTATTCGGTTGGTTTTGGAGAATGGGGTTCGGGTTGGGTTCAAATCGCGATTGAATGAGCAACTTTTAGAAGTTTCAGCTGCAGTTGGATACGAGTCACCAGACAACGGAATACGTTACAGAAAACGTATTCTTGAAGAAGGTTTACCGATCACCGGGGATGCAAAAAAAGAATGGTTGGAAACGTCTGATGAAAAATCCAAAGATCTCCTCTCGTTCTTCCACGATCGTCTCAAAGTCTATCTTCGGGACAAGGGCATTTCGCACGACGTGATCGACGCTTGTCTCGCGATGCCGAACAATGATGATTTCACTTTGTTGGTGAAGCGGGCGGAGGCTTTGCAGGGGTTTGTGGGCTCGGATGACGGGACCAACCTGCTGCAAGGGTTCAAGCGCGCGAATAATATTTTGTCGCAGGCGGAGGCCAAAGACGGCGTTGAGTATTCCTATGGTGCAGACATTAAGTTTGCCGAAACCGACGCCGAGCGCGAATTGTTTGGCGCACTTGATACGGCAGAAGCTGCGATTTCGCCCTCTATGGAAGCCGAAGACTTTGGCGCAGCGATGACAGCTATGGCTGGGCTGCGTGGCCCGATTGATGCGTTCTTTGAAGCGGTTCAGGTGAACGCCGACAGTGAAACTGTGCGGCGCAATCGTTTGAATTTGCTGAGCCGTATTCGCACCGTCATGAGGCAGGTGGCCGACTTTACCAAGGTTGAAGGCTAAGCTGGCTGGGTAACGACCGCCGATAAAATCGGCAGCGTTTGTTCCCATCTGTTGATTTTGCTGCATTGCAGAAACGAATATGTTGCACTTGCAGCATTTGCCCCCTAGTCTTTCGCAAAACAAAGATGGGATAGGGATCGCATGACCGATTTCGCGGATATCGCTGAAATCACAGCGACGGCTGAATTGCCTGCGTCCGAATATGGCGTGCGGGCCGAGGCGCTAAACAAATTGTTGAAGGTTGGCATGCCGATCCCACGTGGATTTGCAATTTCCAAGGCCGCAGTGCAGCGTTTGGCTGTGGGTGATGGGCCTGATTTGAGCGTGTTTGAGGACGTTTTAAAACCGGGTGTTTTGTATTCGGTACGCCGTTCTCCTGAGCAGCGCAATTGGGGTGGTCCACGTGCCATTCTAAACATCGGAATGAACGATCAGACGCGCGATGTTTTGGCGCGTGACATGGGGTTGGATCGCGCCAACGATATTTATTGCCGGTTCATTCGATCCTACGCGCTTAAGGTGGCGCGGTTGGATGAGGATGATCTGGAGGAACTGGTAGAAGAAGAATTCACCAATCGCGGACGTGATTTTGGCCGTTTGGCCACCGCATTGTTAGCGTTTTACGAAGACGAGCTGGATGAGTCGTTTCCACAAGATCCGAATGTGCAGATGCAGCAAGTTTTGCGGGCTGTCGCGCGGATGTGGGAAGGGACCACTGCACGGATTTTGCGCCAAGCACGGGGCGCGCCGATGGACGCAGGCCTTGGCCTGATTGTGCAGGATATGGCGTGGGCTGCCGGCGAAGGCGAATGTGGCGCTGGGTCTGCGCAATTTACATCGTTGGCAACTGGAGAAGCGGGCACGCACGGACGTTATATCAGCGAAACGCATGGCCATGACGCCGTGACGGGGCGCGGAGGTGAGTTGTATTTGGGCCGGGATGATCGTGGGCTTTCATTGGAAGACGCGGCACCTGATGTGTTCGCGCAATTACGCGCCTTGTCGGCTAAGGCACGGGCTGTGTTAAAAGACGAGCCATTGTTGCAGTTCGCAGTTCAAGATGGTGCCGTCTGGGTTTTAGATATGCGCCCAGCGGATCGGTCGGGCCGTGCAGAGGTGGAAATTGCTGTTAATTTGGTGAAAGATGGATTGCTTACGAAGGCAGAGGCGCTACTGGCTGTGACGCCTGGATCATTGACCGAAATGTTGCATCGACAGATTGACCCAAAGGCCGAATATTCGGTCCTGTCACATGGGATTGCAGCCAGCCCAGGGGCGAACTCTGGTAAGATTGTGTTCACCGCAGAAGCGGCCCAAGCTAGCGCGTCGCAGGGTGAAAATTGTATTTTGGTTCGGACCGAAACATCGCCCGAAGACATTCGTGGGATGCATTCTGCGCAGGGTATTTTGACGGCACGGGGCGGGATTACCAGCCACGCGGCAGTTATTGCACGCGGACTAGGCCTGCCGTGCATTGTGGGTGCTTCGGATGTGGATATTGATCTTCGTCGTAAACGGTTTGAGCTGCCTGATGGGCGAAAATTTGGTGAAGGTGACGTGATAACGCTGGATGGTGCGACGGGGGAAGTAATTGAAGGCGCAACCGATTTGGTGGAGCCAGATTTGAGCGGTGCGTTTAATACGCTGTTGGATTGGACTGACGAGTACCGCAAGCTGGGTGTGCGTGCGAATGCAGACACCCCAAATGATGCGCGCCTTGCGCAGACGTTTCGGGTTGATGGCATAGGGTTGTGTCGCACAGAGCATATGTTTTTTGAGCCAGGTCGTTTGACCGCGATGCGTGAAATGATTTTTGCGGATCAGGATCAGGACCGTCAAGCCGCGCTTGACCGGTTGTTGCCAATGCAACGCGCTGATTTTGTTGAGTTATTTGAGACTATGGTTGGGCTACCTGTTTGCATTCGGTTGCTTGATCCACCGCTGCACGAATTTTTGCCGCAGTCCTCTAATGAAATCCGTAGTTTGGCTGAGGCGATGGATTTACCGCTGGCCAAGGTGATGGCGCGCGCGGAGGATTTGAGCGAATACAATCCAATGTTGGGATTGCGGGGTGTACGTTTGGGGCTAACGGTTCCGGGCATCTACGACATGCAAGCGCGCGCGATTTTTGAAGCCGCTGCGCAGGTTCAAGAAAGCCACGGGACCCAAATCAAGCCAGAAATTATGGTTCCACTGGTTTCAGCAAACAAAGAAGTCGAGATCGTTAAAGCGCGTGTGGATGTGGTTGCATCCGAAGTACAAATTGCGACAGGGCAACGTTTGGAATATTCCGTTGGTGTGATGGTTGAAACGCCGCGTGCTGCACTCAAGGCCGGGCGGATCGCGCAATATTCGGAATTTTTGAGCTTTGGGACCAATGATTTGACGCAGATGACTTACGGGTTGTCACGCGATGACGCGGGGCGATTCATGCGCGAATACGTGAACCGTGGCGTTTTTGCTGAGGACCCGTTTCATTCGATTGATTTGGACGCAGTTGGTGAGTTGATGACAATTGCAACCAAGCGGGCCAAAGATGCGCGCCCTGATATTGGGCTGGGGCTGTGCGGTGAGCACGGCGGTGATCCAGCGTCCGTCGCGTTTTGCCATAAAATCGGGTTGGATTACGTTTCGTGTTCACCCTACCGCGCGCCAGTGGCCCGTTTGGCAGCGGCGCAGGTTGCCATTCTCGAAGGTTTTGATCGCTGATTGAAAGTCGCAATCGCGCTCGCGAATGATCTTTTTCCAAGCAATTTTCATAAAACTAGGCTTTTGATAGAATTTGGTTTAAGAACCCTCTGTAAGTTTTGGGAAGAAGGACGTGCGAGTTTGGCATCTGCCGCTAAATGAGCGCGAGTGAGTACGTGTAATGAAGCTGCTGCCAAATTTGAAATCCGCAAAACTTGCGGTGTATGCCACTATTTTAATGGCCTTTTGTGCCCCTGCGACGTTTGCTGCGGATGACGCCGCATTTGAACCTGTGAACAAGATTCTGTCTCAAGAACGTCGCTTGCTGATGGCGCTTGGAACGAATCGGGCCAAAAAAATTGCAGGAATTGGCAGCAAATCTATCGTACGGATAGCAAGTTGGTCAAAGCCGAAGGCCGAAAAAGCTAAAGTTAAGGCTGAAAATGGCGGTGGTTCTGTGCAGGTGGTTTCTAGCTTTAAGCAACTGAGCAATGAGCCGCGTGCAAAGGGCGGGGCCGAATGGGCTTGCCTTACTGAGGCGCTGTATTTTGAGGCCCGTGGTGAAAGTTTCAAAGGAATCTCTGCAGTTGCTGAAGTTATAATAAATCGTCAAAAGTCTTCTCGTTTTCCGAATTCGGTTTGTGCTGTGATTAGCCAAGGCGTTGGTGGTAAACGTGGCTGCCAGTTTTCATATAAATGTGATGGGAAAGCCGAAGTTTATCACGAGCCGAAGGCCTATGCCCGGGTCGCAAAAATGGCCAAGTTGAAATTAGAGGGTCGTTTGACGAAAGTGACTGGCGGCGCGTTGTTCTATCATACCACGGCTGTTCGCCCGAGCTGGTCGCGAAAGTTCCGTCGTACAGCACAAGTTGGTGTACATTTGTTTTACAAACCAAGTTAAACGTCATTTAAATTAGTTACTAAACACCTGCGTAATGTAGATTTTTCCGCAATTGGGCGCTGTTTCATCAAAAACTAGAGCAGCGGCCATACGCCCTGCATAGCGCGAGTGTATGTTTTGGCGATGCCCTTTTGACGCCATCCACGACTTGGTAACGTCTTGTGCAAGGCTCGCGTAAGTGTGTGCAGCTATGGGTTTGCCCGTTTTTGAATTCTTAAATTTGCAAGCGGCCTGATCGACAATGCGAAATGGTACACGGTTTCCAAATCGATAACGGTTTTGAAGCGCGATGTTCTCCGCCAACCAGCGCCACTTTAAGTTTACGAGTTTCGCGCGCGCTTTTACTGTGCGCGCATTGTCGGCGCGAGAGTTGTGGCTGAATACTTTGGTTTTGGCCATATTTCGACTGTGAATCAAAGCGGCCTTTCGCAAGGTCGCATGGGTGCCCAGTGATGCTTTACCCACTTTACAGCGTTCATAGTTTGTGGCCAATAACAGGGCTTGCGTAAAAAGTTTTTGATCTGGTTTTGACGGTATCGTGTCAGAAAACTTTGAGCCAAAGTTGGGCTCGTCGCAAGCTGACGAGGCGCCTGCGACGGCACAAAAAATAGTGGTAATGGCGAGTTTTTTCATGAGTTCAGTTTAGCGTGTTTGTTCGTCGCGTCTATTGAGATGTTAGATTTGGTTGTTTTGTTGGTGTTGCAAGGTTAGATGCAAGGAAATTGGGCACGGAGATGGGCATGGTGGATGAAACTGAATTGGCGTTTGCCTCTCTGGAAGCACGATCCGTCGCCAGTTCGAAGGGTGAACCGCGCGATCGGATTGCGGTACGTGATTACACTAAATCAGTAGAAATTGGGGCGTTTCAGGCCGAACGGGGCGTTACGCAAGGGTTGCGATTTAATGTGGTGCTAGAGGTCGCGCGACATGATGGTGCAGCGAGCGACGATGTGGATAACGTGCTATCGTATGATACGATCACCGAAGCGATTGAGGCGGAGTTAGCGGCGGAACGCCTTAACCTGTTAGAGACATTGGCCGAACGGATTGCCGCGCATATTTTGGCGCATGCGTTGGCGGTACGGGTGTTTGTGCGGATTGAGAAGACAGAACGTGGTTCTGGGTCTTTGGGCGTGGAAATCGTACGGATCAGTGATGACGATAGAACGACATCTGCCGGCGTATTGGTTTGCCCAGTCGTTGTGTTTTTACCAAATACAATTATCGGATCGAACGAACTAGTTGCTTGGCTGGACAAAGCTGAGGCGATGGATGCTCCAGTTGTTATTTGCGTAGAGCCAGAACGTGCTGCAATTCTGACAGGGCGAGATGAAGCGGATCAGCGGTTGGTCTTGTTAGCAATCGAGCAGGCGGCGTGGATCTTGGCTGCAAAAGATCAGCGTTGCGTTGTTGTTGGCACGCGAACAGAACTGGATTGGGCAATGAAAAATGGCCAAATGTCTGTTTGGGCACCGTCCCGGATCGTAATGGATGCGGTGAACCCGCCGGCTGGGAACGATTCTGTTGGCTTGGCGTTGTGGTTTGGCCGAGAATTTTCTGCGCAACGGGTTTTAGCGTGTGGCGATGTGGGTGATCCGCGTTTAGATGTGGTGCAATCACCAACTGCGATGTAGCGTAATGCGAAAAGGGCGCAGGCAGTGAAGTTTGATCCAATAAAGTCTGAAAAGAGCTTACTGGCGTTGCTTGCTGGTATCGTGATGTTGGCGCCGTTTGCGATTGATGCGTATTTACCTGCTTTGGGAATTATCGCGCGTGATTTGATGGCGTCCGAAGCGGTGATTCAATATTCGATTGGTTCATTTTTGTTTGGAACGGCGCTTGGGCCGTTGCTTGCGGGCCCGTTAAGTGACGCGATTGGGCGCAGACCTGTGTTGATATTCGGCTTGATTGGCTTCGCAATTTTTTCAGGTGCTTGCGCCTTGGTGCAAAGCGGTGAAACGCTTGTGGTTTTTCGATTTTTCCAAGCCTTGACAGGGAGCGCATCGCTGTTGGCTGGGCGGGCCTTGATGGCAGATTTATATTCTGGGGATGAGCTGTCCAAGAAACAATCGATCATTATGATGGTTATGGTAATAGCGCCGATGGTGGCTCCTATATTAGGGGGGTGGGTTTCGGGCAACTGGGGCTGGCGTTACATCTTTTGGGGCTTGGCGATTGGTGCAGTTGCGGCAGGTATTGTTAGTTTTTTGCGATTGCCTGAAACATTGGCGCAGGAAAGACGCAATCCAATGGCTTTGGGTCAGGTTTTGAAAGGGTATTTCAGTATTCTGAAAAACCGTGTCGCGATGATGTATCTATTGGCATTGGCGTTCATGAATGGAGTGTTCTTTGTGTATGTCGCGGCGACACCGTTTTTGTATATTGAAACATATGGCCTGTCGGTTCAGGGTTATGCGTGGATGTTTGGGGCAGGAGCACTGCTGGCCGGGATCTCAAATTTTTTGAACATCTTTGTTGTTGGGTTAATTGGATTTCGAGAAACTCTAGTGTGGCAGGGAATGCTCACAATGGTGTGCGGTGTTGTTCTGTTTTGTGGTGCATTTGGATTATTTGACCGTTGGGCGATTTACGGACCAGGGTTGATGATGATGCCGTTGCTGCATTTAATCGGGAACAATGCGCTCACTGGAGTGATGGATCAATTCGATGCGCGCAAGGGAACAGCGTCGGCATTTGCAATGTCTGCGCGATTTGCATTTGGAATGATCGCGGTGGCGATTGTAGGCGCGTTTCAAGGGTCAGTTGAAACGCGCTATGGGTTGATTCTATTCGTGTTTGCTGCTTTGGCGGGTGTAAGCGCGCAGATGGCCGTGCGCTGGGATAAAAACGGGTAGCTGCGTGGATCTAGACGTCACAATTCGGGAAATGCGCGGGTCGGACCAAGACTTGTGGTTGGGGATGTACCGCAAGTTGTGGGCGAACCATTCTGACGAAGCATTATTGGCCGAAATTGGGCGCGTTGGTGCATCGTCAAAGCGATCTGCATTTGTCGCTGAATCGCAAGATGGGATTGCTTTGGGCTTTGCTGAATACGCACTGCGCGACTATGCCAATGGATGCAATTCACAACCTGTGCCGTTTTTAGAAGGTGTATGGGTGGATGATGCGTATCGCGGGCAAGGTATTGCGAAAGCTTTGATTGATTTCCTTATAACGCGGGCGGAACGGGCCGGGTTTACCGAATTTGGATCTGATGTAGAACTATCGAATTATTCGTCGCAATTGATGCATGAGAGATTGGGGTTCGAGCAAACAGAAAAGGTAATTTATTACCGAAAGGTTTTGGGGTCATGAACGCCTTTTACTATCGTCCCATCGCGCAGACAGATCGGCATCGCTCTGCGGGTGCATTGGCATTGGCTGGCGGGTGGAGTTGGTTCACCCATGTCGAGCGGTTGTCCCGAGAGGCGGCGCCTGAAATTATTCCAGCGGCGGCTGTTCCAGAAGCCGAGTTGCGCCATTTTGTGAACCGTCGGGGATTGGTTTGTGGGTTGGCAATGGATACGCCACGGATCATGGGGATTTTGAACGCCACGCCTGACAGCTTTTCGGATGGTGGATTGCACAACAGTTTTGAAGGGGCCGTGAAGCGTGGATTTGAGATGGCTGCAAATGGGGCAGATATCTTTGATATCGGGGGCGAAAGTACGCGCCCTGGTGCTGTGTTTGTACCACCAGAAGAGGAAATCGCGCGAACTGTTCCAGTGATCAAAGCGCTGCGTGCTGGTGGGTTTGATTTGCCGATATCGATTGATACACGTAAAGCGGCAGTTGCGGATGCCGCGTTAAGTGCGGGGGCTGGCATGTTCAACGATGTAACGGCCTTCACATATGATGAAGACAGCGCATCCGTCGCCGCCAAACATGGCGCATCGGCGTGTTTGATGCATGCTCAGGGCGATCCGAAGACGATGCAGGATGATCCGCATTATGATAATGTGCTGCTAGATGTTTACGATCATTTAGCGGCGCGTGTGGCGTATGCCGAACGGCACGGAATTGCGCGTGGGCAAATCGTCGTTGATGTGGGTATCGGGTTTGGCAAGACGATTGAGCACAATATGGCGTTGATCCGCGGCATGTCGTTGTTTCATGGTTTGGGATGCGTCGTTTTGCTGGGTGTTTCGCGCAAACGTTTCATCGGCGTGATCGGGAATGCGCAGGAAGCGGCCGACCGAGTGGCAGGGAGCATTGCCCTGGGGCTTGAAGCGGTGCGCCAAGGTGTGCAGATATTACGGGTGCACGACATAAAAGAGACAAAACAAGCAATTAGCCTGTGGCAAGCCACGCGGTAAAGCGGGCGAGGAGAGTAGATGACACGTAAATTATTTGGCACCGATGGTGTGCGCGGGCGAGCGAACAGCTATCCGATGACTGCGGATATGGCGCTAAAGTTGGCAGCAGCGGCGGGGCGGTATTTTCGCAAAGACCAAAAAGAGCATCGCGTTGTGATTGGCAAAGACACTCGGCGATCCAGTTATATGTTTGAGTATGCGATGACAGGTGGATTTACGTCTACTGGGATGAATGTTTTCTTGCTCGGGCCTGTGCCGACACCCGCGGTTGGGATGTTAACGCGATCCATGCGGGCAGACGTTGGTGTTATGATTTCTGCGTCGCATAATCCACACCATGACAATGGGATCAAGTTTTTCGGGCCAGATGGATACAAACTTTCAGATACTGCGGAGGCCGAGATTGAAGAGCTGGTGATGGGTGAAATTGATTTGGCCAAGCCGGAGAATATCGGCAGCGCGAAACGGATTGATGATGCACTGGGTCGATACATCGAATTTGCTAAAACCGCGTTTCCCAATCAGAATCTGCTGAACGGTTTGAAAGTGGTCGTGGATTGCGCAAATGGGGCCGCATATAAGGCCGCGCCGATTGTGCTGTGGGAGCTGGGCGCAGAGGTTATTACCGTCGGCGTGACACCAAACGGATTTAACATCAATGATGGGTGCGGGTCGACCTATCCTGACACAGCAGCAGAGGCTGTTGTGGCGCATGGGGCGGATGTGGGGATCTGTTTGGATGGTGATGCGGATCGTTTGATGCTGATCGACGAGAAAGGTCAAGTGGCCGATGGCGATCAGATTATGGGTCTAATTGCGCAAAAATGGGCGTCTGAGGGGCGATTGGCGAACAATACGCTCGTGGCGACTGTGATGTCGAACATGGGACTTGAAAAACACATGGAGGCGCAGGGGCTGAACATGTTGCGCACAAATGTGGGTGACCGATATGTCGTGCAGGCTATGCGTGAAGGTGGATTTAACCTTGGTGGAGAGCAATCGGGGCATATTGTCATGCGCGATTTCGTGACCACGGGTGATGGATTGATCGCTGGATTGCAGTTTTTGGGAGCGTTGGTGCAATCAGGAAAGAAAGCATCGGAATTGGCGCGCGTATTTGAGCCGTATCCGCAGATTCTGGAAAACGTGCGCTATGGTGACGGTGCTGATCCAATGGATAGTGCAATTGTGAAGCAGGCAATTGCAGATGGCGAAGCAGCACTTGCGAAGAACGGACGGTTGTTGATCCGCAAGTCAGGCACCGAACCGTTGGTGCGCGTGATGGGTGAATGTGAAGATGCTGGTCTGTTAAAACAGGTTATTACGGATATTGCAGGTGCAGTTCGCGCGGCGGCGCGATAATTAGAGCGCGCGCCAACCGATATCTGTGCGGTAGAATCCCTCGGACCAATCAATTTGATCAATAAGATCGTAAGCTGCTGCGCGTGCAGCTGCCAATGATTCTCCGCGCGCGGTAACATTTAAGACACGGCCACCCGTTGCAAGGATCTTATCGTTGCTCAATGCGGTTCCTGCGTGGAAAATCTGCGCTTTAGAGTTTTGCGAAATGGCGCGTAGGCCATTAATCTGCGTGTTTTTCTTATACGCATTTGGATAGCCTTTTGCTGCGAGCACAACAGTTAACGCGTGATCATCGGCCCAATTTATCTTTGCATCTGCAAGGCGATGTTCAGCACATGCAATTAGGACGTCGAGGGCTTGTGCACCAAGACGCATCATCAGAACTTGGCATTCTGGGTCGCCAAAGCGCGCGTTATATTCAACGAGACGAGGTTGGCCATCTTTGATCATGAAACCCGCGTAAAGCACGCCCTCATATGGGGTGCCGCGTTTGGCCATTTCATCAATCGTGGGTTGGACGATTTCTGCGAGGGCTTTTGCCTGCACGGTTTCGGTAAGAACTGGCGCCGGGGAGTAAGCGCCCATGCCCCCTGTATTTGGACCTTCGTCGCCGTCGTAGGCGCGTTTGTGGTCTTGGGCTGTACCGATTGGCAAGATGGAGGTGCCGTCTGACAAGACAAAGAAGGAGGCTTCTTCGCCTGTCATGAATTCTTCGATCACAACTTCTGCGCCGGCTTCGCCAAAAGAGCCGTCGAACATATCGTCCACGGCGGCGAGGGCTTCTTGTACTGTCATGGCGACAATAACACCCTTACCAGCGGCGAGGCCGTCGGCTTTGACGACAATCGGTGCGCCTTGTTGGATGATGTAGGCTCTTGCGGCTTTTGCATCCTTAAAGTGGGCGTAATCTGCGGTTGGTGCGCCTGACGCGTCGCAAATTTCTTTAGTGAAGGCTTTGGAGGCCTCTAATTGCGCGGCTTGTGCGGACGGGCCGAACGTGAGGATGTTCGCGGCACGCAGATCGTCGGCTACACCTGCTGCAAGGGGGGCTTCTGGCCCAATTATGCAGAAGTCGATATTGTGTTCGCCACAAAATGCGACGACATCCCGACCATTATTGATATCGAGCGGCATGCAGTTGGCGATTTGCGCCATGCCTGCATTTCCTGGCGCGCAAATGAGGTGGTCGCATTTTGGGTTTTGTTTGACGGCCCACGCAAGGCTGTGTTCGCGCCCGCCGCTGCCTAAAATAAGGATGTTCATGACTGCTCTCCGCTCTTGCCCCAGTGGTTGTGGTTCTTTTATGGTTGGGTGAGCTGAACCGCAAGAGAGTGCGCCAATGTCTGACCTGATTGATGATCCAGAACCAGGGCAAAATGCCCCTGAGTTTAGCGTTTCTGAAATTTCTGGGGTGGTAAAGCGAACAATTGAGGGACAGTTTTCGTATGTAAGGGTGCGCGGTGAAATTGGACGTGTGAATCGCTATGCGTCGGGGCATATCTATTACGATCTGAAAGACGAAGGCGCGGTGCTGAATGCGGTGACTTGGAAAGGACAGGCAAGCAAGCTGTCTGTTCAACCCGAAGAGGGTATGGAAGTTGTAGCGGTGGGAAAGTTGACAAGCTTTCCCAAGCAATCGAAGTACCAAATGAATGTGTTGGAATTGCGCGTGGCTGGTGTTGGTGCGTTGATGGCCATGTTGGAAAAACGTAAAAAAGCGTTGGCGAGCGAAGGTTTGTTTGATGTCGATCGCAAGAAACCCATACCGTATTTGCCCGAAGTGATCGGCGTTGTGACGTCGCCTTCTGGGGCGGTAATTCGCGATATTTTGCATCGCCTGAAGGATCGTTTTCCACGAAAGGTATTGATCTGGCCTGTGGCTGTTCAAGGGGATCGGTGCGCGCCAGAGGTTTCGGCAGCGATTGACGGTTTCAATAAGATGACTGCGGGTGGCTCGATGCCAAGGCCTGATTTGATTATTGTTGCGCGGGGTGGTGGCTCGATTGAGGATTTATGGGGCTTTAATGAAGAGGCCGTGGCACGCGCTGCGGCAGCGTCAGATATTCCGCTGATTTCGGCAGTCGGGCACGAAACCGATACGACGTTGATTGATTATGTTTCAGATCAACGCGCGCCGACCCCAACGGCTGCTGCTGAACTCGCGGTTCCTGTTCGTTCGGAATTAGTCGCTTGGCTTGCGTCGATGGAAGAACGTCGGGTTCGTGCCTTGAGTGATGGATTGGCACGGCGACAGCAACGATTACGAGATCTATCGCGGGCACTGCCGAATCCTGCGGATATTTTGGCAATGCAGGCCCAAAGGCTCGATTTGCTAGGTGGAAGGTTGCCACGCGCATTGCAGACCGTGATCGATCAGCGCAAAGCGCAGGTTGTTGAACATGGCGCTGGGCTGCGACCACAAGTCTTGCAGCGGGGCGTGGTCGCGAAAAAAGATACTTTGCAACGGGTGGGGCGCAATTTTGTCCGTTCATATCAAAGCAAGGTTGAAGGGGAACGGAAACGTTTGAATAATCTGGAACGGCTACGTGAAACTTTGGGGTATCAAGCGACACTGGAGCGCGGTTATGCAGTGGTTCGAGATGTGGATGGAGTGTTGGTTTCTGATACCGTTGCGGCACAAGCGGCTGCGGGACTGGAAATTCAGTTTAAGGATGGGCGATTGGCTGTTGGCGCAGGTGCGACTACTATGACGACAGTTGTGCCTACCAAGCCCGAAAAGGCCAAAGTTGCCAAGCCAAAGCCAAAAAAAGATGAAGGGCAGGGGAGTCTGTTTTAGGGCTGTCTAAGCGCCCACATCTGGACCCTTGCAATCCAACGGCTTGGTGTCGATGTTGTACATGAAGATGTCAAAATCAGTCGATGTAGTTCCCTCGGATCTCGCGTAGTAGCTGCCGCCTTTTCTGAAGAAATGCCAGCACGATGGATCGGTATCTAGACCATAATTAAAACAGATAAAGTCCTCTTTCACATACCATTCGCCATCAAGGCATTCTTTCGCATTGTTTTGCCAAAGAGAGCGACGGCGGCTGTAAAACTGTTCTGCGCCAAAAAAGAAACCGTCTTGTGAGAAGTACATAGTTTTGCCTTGAGATAGGCTTTGGAACTCTTTTGCCGAGACTATCGTTTCGCCATTTTCCTGTGCGTTAACCGCTAGGCTAATGAAAACGAAAAGGGTCGTGATGAAATTGCGCAATTTTTATCAATCATACTGTTTTGCTACTTATGCCAATTGCACCTTTGAGATGCAATCAAAGCTGTCAATTACTGTAAATTTCGGTGGCGCATGGCCCATTTAGCCACAAGGGGGTGCATCACTTTGCGCCAACGTGGTGGGTATAGCGCCAAAACAGACATGATACCCGGGCTGTAGGGCAATTGCGGTGCGGTTTCTTTTGAATGGATTTGTAAGTCCGTGTAGGGACGATTGGGTTTTGAATGATGATCTGAGTGTAGAGGCGCGTTTAGTGTTAGGTTTCGGGTGAACCAATGGGGAGAATTCCAGCTATGATGCGGTGCAACGGGTGGGAATTTCCCGTCAGGGCCTTCGGATCGTGTTAGCCCGTAATGTTGGACGTAATCAGTTACTAGGAGGCCGGCTTGAGATGTGAATGCGAGGGCGAGATATATCGCAAACGCGACCCAACCAGCGAGACTAGCGATCAAGCCAAGACACAAAAAACTACCCAAGATATAGGTAAAGTATGGGTTTTTTATCGCTACAGCGCGGCTCCCCACATCATGGCCGAGCCGCTCATTTTCTGCGCTTAAACCCGCAAGGAATGAGCCTCGCCACGCGCGGACAAAAAACCAATAAAAATTTTCGTTATAACGCGCGGTGTTTGGGTCGTATCGCGTGGCGACATAAGGATGGTGGATTAGACGATGCGAAGAGGCATGATGACCAAACAGAATGGAGATGAAAAGCCATTTGCCAAGTGCGTACGGAAAACGGCGTGTTCGATGAATAAGCTCGTGACCGACGGCATTTGATACATGCGCAAAATAAATTGCGTATCCGACGAATAGGGCGAATTTTGTAGGTAACGTAAATGGTTGATAAGCTAGCGACCATACCGCCGTTACCAATAGAGCAAAATGCAAAAGGGCAAGGAATAGTGGGAGGGTGTTTTTGAAAAGATGTTCTATTTGGGTATCAGGGCGATTTTCGAACAATTCGTCCGCGATATGGCTGACGACACTTAGTATTACGATAGGAAAGGCCGTCCAAAATCCACCAAAGGTAGATGCGCAAAGCAGCAGTCCTGCTGGCAATAAAGTGACAACAGAAAAGACGCTTACATATCGTAACATGGTGATATCTGGGTGCAGTGTGATGCCACTAGATACCCAACAAAGGTTAAGAAACAAGGTTTAAGCTCACCTCAGCGTTATTCCCCTTTATTCTGTCGCTTTTCGGCGTCGCTTGTATGCTGTCGTGTGCGTATAAATGGCACAAATTTTAGAAGGTGAACGGCATGGCACTCGATGAGCGTAAAGGTGTTTGGAAATCTGGTAAGGGTAAAGGTCGTCACACGCCTAAGGGGCGGCAGGTACAAGACGATGCTTTAGTTGAAGTTCAGGCCCTGTTGGGAGATTGTCCACGTCGCAAAGATTTATTGATCGAACATCTTCATTTGATCCAAGATGATTTTGGGCATTTGTCTGCCGCGCATTTGGCGGCTTTGGCCGAAGAAATGAAGATGGCGCAAACGGAAGTCTATGAAGTTGCTACGTTTTATGCTCATTTTGATGTGGTAAAAGAGGGCGAGGCGACGCCACCCAATCTGACTATTCGTGTCTGTGATAGTTTGGCTTGTGAGTTGGCTGGTTCAGAAGAATTGTTGCGTGATTTGGCTGCGAAATATTCCAGCGGGAAAGATGTGCGGGTTTTACGTGCGCCGTGTATGGGGCGTTGCGATACGGCGCCGACGCTCGAATTGGGTCACAATCACGTTGATCATGCGACAGTTGAAAAAGTTGAAGCTGCTATAAAAGCTGATGATACTCACCCCCACATCCCAGAATACGAAGCATTTGATGCATATCACGGAGATGGCGGTTACCTAACGCTCGAGGCTTTGCGTGCAGGCTCCAAAACGCCAGACCAGCTACAAGACGAAGTTCTGGAAAGCGGCTTGCGTGGCATGGGTGGTGCAGGTTTTCCATCAGGCAAGAAATGGTCGTTTGTTCGTATGAACGAAGGGCCGCGATATTTGGCAGTAAACGGCGACGAGGGCGAACCTGGTACGTTTAAGGATCGGTATTTCCTAGAACGGGAACCGCATGTTTTCCTTGAGGGGATGTTGATTGCGGCTTGGGCTGTGGAAGCAGATACTTGTTATATTTATATGCGCGATGAATATCCGGCGGTTTTGCATATTTTGGCAAAAGAGATTGCAGCCTTGGAAGATGCTGGACTTGTTGAAGCAGGCTACATCGATCTGCGTCGTGGTGCGGGCGCGTATATTTGCGGTGAAGAAAGTGCGATGATTGAATCGATTGAGGGCAAACGTGGTATGCCGCGGCATCGCCCGCCGTTTGTAGCATCAGTTGGTATCTTTGGTCAGCCAACTTTGGTGCATAATGTTGAAACACTGTACTGGATTGCCAAGGTTGCACGGTCTGGTCCAAGCATTTTTGGCGATCATGGTGTGCACGGGCGCAAAGGAATGCGGAGTTATTCGGTGTCTGGTCGCGTAAAGAATCCGGGTGTGAAAATTGCGCCTGCGGGAACGACGATGCAGGAATTGATCGACGATCACAGTGGCGGGATGTTAGATGGGCACGCGTTCAAAGCCTATCAACCTGGGGGGCCATCTGCGGGGCTGTTGCCTGCGAGCATGGCAGATATCCCGATGGATTTCGATACGCTGCAGGAATATGGCACGTTTATCGGGTCCGCTGCCATTGTTGTCTTGAGCGATAAAGACAGTGCGCGAGGGGCCGCCTTGAATATGCTGAAATTCTTTGAGGATGAAAGCTGTGGGCAGTGTACGCCGTGCCGTGTTGGGTGTGAAAAGGCCGTAAAGTTGATGTCGCAGGATAAGTGGGATCAAGGGCTGTTGGAAGAGCTTTCAGTGGCGATGGTGGATGCTTCGATCTGTGGATTGGGACAGGCTGCGCCAAATCCAATTCGTATGGTAATGAAGCACTTCCCTGACGAGATTTGATCGAGATCGACCATAGAGTTGCCATTGGCGTTATGGTCGCGGCGGCAATTTTTGCGCTGATCTATTGGCTTTGGTTTTGTTACAAACCAGCCAGCACCGCCAAAACGGTCGTGAAGACGGTGAGCGTTGCTTTATTGGCTTTAGCATCCGTTTTGGTTGGCGGACCGTGGTGGCTGACGGCTGCGTTGTGTGCCTGCGCGTTGGGTGATTATCTTTTGGCATTGGATCGCGGCAAAGCGTTTTTGGTAGGTGTTGGGGCCTTTGCGCTAGGGCATCTTTTTTATATTGGTGGGATTTTGAGTTTTCCGCTGTCGGTTCCTGCGCAATTGGGAACAGAGCCAATCGTGTGGATTGTCGCAGTGCTTATCTGTTTAGCGATAGTAATGGCTGTGGTTTTGTTTCGACATGCAGGGGAGATGCGGTTCGCAGTTGTATGCTATGTCCCTGTTATTGCAGGATTAGGTGTTTCTGCACTTTCATTGGCGCCTCAAGGGCCTGTTGTGTTCGCGCTATTTGGTGCCATGTGTTTTCTTACGTCTGATTTTGTGCTGGCGTTGGAAATGTTCGTGCTGCGGGTAGGGAACGTTGTGCGCAAAGCCACGCCTTTTGTGATTTGGGGAACTTATTGGAGCGCGCAGCTTTTATTGTTGCTTGGGCTGGCTCTGCCCGTGAAATGAAGGCAATATTTTAGTAAATTTTGCTGCCTTTTTTTGCACCTGCCATCATGACTTTGGCCTGCTCTGCACGGATCTCCTCATAGAGTTTCATGCTTTCTTCGGAGAATAACTCCGATGGCCCTGGGTATGGGGTGAACCCGTCTTTTTCAAAGTTTCCTCGGGCAGGGATTGCATAATCTTTGGCGCCACCTTCTTTTCGCATTTTTGCAGAGATGTAGCGGATCGCAACTCCAATACGCCGGTCGTCTGAACAGTTTGTACCAGAGCCGTGGACCGTTAGGCCGTGGTGCAGGCTCATGGACCCCGGAGGAAGCTCGACAGCAATTTTGTCTTCTGGTGCCACTTCCACTGTGATTTCTTGACCACGTGAAAGGAGATTTAATTCGTCAAAGCTGTCTTCGTGATCAAGGATTGCGTTTTTATGGCTGCCCTTAACGAAATCCATGCAACCCGAAGCCGTTGTAGCCGGAGACAATGCCAGCCAAGCGGTGAGAATTTGATCCATGTTGCCCATGCCCCAATACGCAAGGTCTTGGTGCATTGTGACAACGTGTTTGGTGTGGGCTTCCTTGGTTAGAAATTCGACCGAGTAGAGCATGAGGTTCGGGCCAAGAATACCTTCTACTGCGTCAAGGATCGGTGGGTGCAGGCCGATTTCACAGGCAAGAGGCAGGACGACCTGCGAATTGACGCGCTTATAGGTGTTGAGCGGAAGTGGGAGGCCGTTGTCGAGCCAATCGCGTTCGATAGTCTCGAACTGGCTCCGCCATTTGAGCGTTTGATTAGCGTCCGCAACCTGGATCGGAAAAAGATAACCGTCTTGCTGATAGGCGTCTTGTTGTTGCGATGTGAGGCGGCCGTTTTGAAGGGGTAATCGATCCAGCATGATAAATCCTGTCGTTCGTTCTCTTCAGATAAACGCAGGGAGTTTTTGCTGACTATTTCAAAAACGACATGAATGTCTTTTCTGAAACATGGGGCGACCCGCGCAAGAATTGTTTGCGCAGGTCATGCTTGTTCGTGGCTATTAAACGCCGATTTCAGAGATGAATTTCGTGCGTTGGTATGCTTGAAGGCCTTCCTCGCCGCCCTCAGTCCCGTAGCCAGAATGGTTTACACCGCCAAATGGGGTTTCTGGCGTTGCAATGCCGAAGTGGTTTACGCCAAACATGCCGACGTTGATACGATCACCGAGTTCTTGGGACAATGCACCGTTGGACGTAAAGGCATAGCCAGCAAGGCCGTATTCGAGCTTGTTGGCGCGTTCAATCACGTCTTCTTTGTCAGAGAAGGATGTTATTGGAGCGACTGGCCCGAAAGGTTCTTCGTTCATGATTTTGGCGTCTTCTGGTACGCCTTTTAAAACGGTAGGTTTGTAGAAAAAGCCTTCGTTGCCAAGGCGTGAACCGCCAGCGAGAAGTTCTGCGCCGTGAAAGATGGCATCATCTACAAGGTCTTGCATCACATCCAAACGGCGTGCGCCGATCAGTGGGCCCATTTGCGTGCCCTCAACGATGCCTTGGCCGATGACTACCTCTTTGGCGTGGGCGGCCATGCGTTCTGCGAATTCATCGTAAGCCCCATCTTCGACGTAAAAACGCGTTGGAGATATGCAAACTTGGCCTGCGTTGCGGAATTTTGTGCCAGCGCACATTTTTGCGGCGGCTTCTATGTTGGCGTCTTTGAAGACCATGACAGGAGCATGACCACCGAGCTCCATGGTGCAGCGGATCATACGTTTTGCCGCTTGTGCCTGAAGCAGCATGCCGACGGGTGTTGAACCGGTGAAAGACAGTTTCTTGATAATTGGACTGTCTAGGAGGTAGCTAGACACCTCGGCTGGCTTACCCCAAACGAGGTTGAGAACACCGTTTGGTAGGCCTGCGTCCTGAAAGCAACGGGTCATCGCGATTGCAGCTGATGGCGTTTCTTCGGATGCTTTCATGATGACAGAGCAGCCAGCGGCAAGGCCGTTGCCAAGTTTTCGCATTACGTTTGAAGCGGGGAAGTTCCAAGCCACAAACGCGGCGACGGGGCCGACAGGTTCTTTGACCATCATTTGGCGTTGGCCAGCCATGCGTGCAGGGATTAAGCGACCATAGGCACGTTTGCCTTGCTCTGCGTCCCACCGAAGGCAACCAATCACGAAATCCATTTCGAGCGAGGCTTCACCTTGGGGTTTGCCCATATCAAGAGCGATATTTTTGGCGATTTCCGATTTCCGCTCTTCCATAAGGTCGGCGGCTTTGTTCAGAATGACTTGGCGAGCGATGGGCGTTGTTGCGCGCCAGATTTTGAAACCTTTGTCTGAAGACGCAAGTGCGGCATCAAGATCCGCCTTTGAGGCGTGTGGAAGATGGCCTAATACCTCTTCTGTAGCGGGGTTGATGACGGGTTCGGTGATTCCCGATGTTCCGTCTGTCCATTTACCATCGATAAAAAGCTGTAGAGTTTCGTAGGCCATGTCGCACCTTTTTGTTAGCGTTTATGCGCTTTAGCCACGAATAAGCGGTTGCGACAATGGAAAAAATTCTAATCTTTGCATGAATTCGCCAAAAGAAAAGGTGGATTGGAAACCATTTGCGTTGGCGATAACTTGTGCTATAGCGCGGCGAGAGTTAACCGATGGGGCTGTCGGGCTTGTTTCTATTCCCCATCTTTTGAAGTGCCCTTCAAAGGGCCAATGCGTAAAGCCAAGCTTTCGCGAAATATGAGGACTTGAAACATGAGCGACGTATCAGATCGTGTAAAGAAAATCGTTGTTGAGCACCTGAGTGTTGACGAAGACAAAGTTATTGAAGGCGCATCCTTCATCGATGATCTGGGTGCAGACAGCCTAGATACAGTTGAGCTGGTTATGGCGTTCGAGGAAGAATTTGGAATTGAAATCCCAGACGACGCTGCTGAGACTATCCAGTCTTTTGGCGACGCAGTGAAGTTCATCACCGAAGCTTCCTAAATCCTGTTTCAGGACTGAAAAGTTAAAACGCGGTTCCGTTCGGGACCGCGTTTTGCGTTGGGGCATCGGATGCGCGAACACTTGCCCCTTAGGGATGCACCCTGTAGGTAGAAGAGAACGAAAAGAACCAGAATATGAGGGCTGTTATGCGTCGGGTTGTTGTCACAGGTTTAGGTATGGTTTCTCCGCTTGCCTGCGGTGTTGAAGAAACGTGGAAACGGCTGTTGGCTGGTGAAAGTGCGGCTGGCCCAATCACACGTTTTGATGCGGATCACTTGGCCACCAACTACGCCTGCGAAATTCCACGTGGTGATGGTTCTGATGGTACGTTTAATCCAGACGATTGGATGGCGCCCAAAGAACAGCGTAAGGTCGACGATTTTATTTTGTACGGCATTGCAGCAGCGACACAAGCGGTTGAAGACAGCGGATGGAAGCCTGAAACGGATGACGAGCAATATCGCACTGGGGTTTTGATCGGGTCTGGTATCGGTGGCTTGGACAGCATCGCAAAGACTGCGATCACGTTGAAAGAAAAAGGACCGCGACGGGTTTCTCCTTTCTTTATTCCAGGCGCATTGATTAACCTCGTTTCGGGACAAGTTTCTATCAAGTATGGTTTTAAAGGGCCAAATCATTCAGTAGTGACAGCCTGTTCCACAGGTGCCCACGCCATTGGGGATGCGAGTCGTATTATTGGGCTGGGCGATGCGGATGTAATGGTAGCCGGTGGAGCCGAGGGTGCGATTTGCGAAATTGGTATGGCTGGTTTCAATGCATGCAAGGCATTGAGCACGAAACGCACCGATGATCCAAAAGCTGCAAGCCGCCCCTATGATGAAGACCGTGACGGGTTTGTGATGGGCGAGGGTGCTGGTATTGTTGTTCTGGAAGAATACGAACATGCAAAGGCCCGTGGCGCAAGGATTTATGCCGAAGTTTTGGGCTATGGCATGTCTGGCGATGCATATCACATTACTGCTCCATCTGAAGATGGCGATGGTGGGTTCCGCGCGATGCAAGCTGCTCTGAAACGGGCTGGACTGGAGCCAAAGGACATTGATTACATCAATGCACACGGAACATCGACAATGGCTGACACAATTGAACTGGGCGCCGTTGAACGAATGCTCGGTGAACATGTTGGGACGACGACAATGTCATCGACAAAATCGTCTATCGGGCACTTGCTTGGTGCAGCGGGTTCGGTTGAGGCAATTTTCTGCATTCTTGCGCTGCGCGATCAAATCGCGCCGCCAACAATCAATCTGGACAATCCTGCGGTTGAAACGGAATTGGACCTTGCGCCGAATTCCGCCCGTGAGCGCGAGATCAATGTGGCGCTGTCGAACTCGTTTGGGTTTGGTGGTACGAACGCTTCGTTGGTTATTGGACGCGCAACATAAGCTCGTAAATAACTTTTGATACCGAGCGGTAAATAGCGGAAAGCGTTTAAATGGCACGACATATTGCGGCGAACTTTGTCAATTTAATGATCGTCTTGCTGGTGGCAGCAGGTGGGCTATTCTATTGGGCAAAAGGCGAGTTTAACAATTCAGGGCCATTAAAAAGCGCATTGTTCGTTGAAGTGCCCCGAGGTGGCTCCATGTCTCGCCTTGCGGCCGAGCTGGAAGAGCAGGGGGCTGTAAGTCACGCGATGATTATGCGTGTGGCGGCAAATTATAATGGCCAGGCAGAGAAGCTGAAATTTGGGAACTACGAAATTCCAGCGGGCGCTTCGATGGCGGAAATTTTGAATATCGTCACGAAGAGCACACGCAGCGTGTTTCAATACCGCCTAACTTACACCATCGGGATCAAATCAGCGAACCTTCGGTTGGAAAAGCGGGAGGGCGAGAAATTTGAACGTGTTGCTGCTTTTGCTTCGGGTGAAGAATTACCGCAAGAGTATGTTGCGCTCGTGGATGCAAAGACGCCGATAAACTATCGTATTACTGCGGCGGAGGGTGCCACATCATGGCAGATCGTTGAAATGTTAAACCAGACAGATTTCTTGGGCGGTAAAGTTGAAAGTATCCCACCAGAAGGCATGCTGGCACCAAACACATACGAAGTGCGTCGTGGTACATTAGTTTCGGAAGTTCTCGACCAGATGTTTTCCGCACAAAAGAGAATTTTGGCTGAGGAATGGGAGAAACGCGCGCCTAACTTGCCATTCGATACCCCAGAAGCTGCGCTTGCTTTGGCCTCTATCATCGAGAAAGAAACAAGTGTAGCTGAGGAACGGCCAGAAGTGGCCGCAGTTTTTGTGAATCGTTTGAACAAGGGCATGAAGTTGCAGATGGACTCGACTGTCGAATACGGGTTGACGAATGGGCAAGGCTTTTTGAATCGTGGTTTGCGTCGCAGTGAGCTATCCAAGAAAACACCATACAACACGTACATTATTGATGGATTGCCCCCAGGCCCAATCGGGAACCCACGACGCGATGCCATCAGGGCGACGTTGAATCCGAACATATCGAACAATGTGTTCTTTGTTGCGGACGGAACTGGGGGCCACGCATTTGCGGAAACATTGGTAGAACACAACGCAAATGTTGCCAAATGGCGTAAGATTGAAGCGGAAAAGAGACGTCAGCAGCAACAGAACAGTAGCGATTAGAGACGGTGCGTTCGCTGAATAAGTTATACTAACCAATATGTTACGTCGAGTGTTGCGTGTAAAGTGTTGCGTTGGTTGTGCGCGTTTCGTTGACAAAGCGAACGGACGCGGGTATACCTTTATACAAGATGGAAGAACTGGGTAACGACCTTAGCTGTAATGGCTTTAGGTCGTTTTTTGTTTCAATCGTCGCGGGAACATTTCCGCATGGAATCCTAAACCTATGAAAAGAACTGAAGATGCAAATGGGCAAGCTTTGCCTTTGTTACTGCGTGCTGCGCAAATCGAGTTGATAGAGCGGCGAAAAATGCTCCTGAGTGCTTTGTCGTCAAAGAGACCCCGGCATGCGTTTACCTCAACTGCAGATCTACTTGCCCACGTAAAAGAGTACAGCGCAGCATTTCTGAAACTTACGTCTTTTGAGGAACAAATTGACCGAGATAGCAAATCCTTGCGTAACGCCGTCCATGGAAATGCAGATCGCGTTGAAGACTCAAGACAAGAAGTCGTTGATCGAATTGCTCGGTTCCGTGAGCGAAGCGGAAACTAACGCCTTTTTTAAAAAACTGAGTGATGAAACGCTTATAACGCTTCCCTATCTTTTTGAGTTTTGGGCTTTGCCACATCAACTTGAGCCGCCCGGGGATTGGGCCACTTGGGTTGTACTTGGCGGGCGAGGTGCCGGTAAAACACGGGCCGGCGCTGAGTGGATACGTTCAAAGGTAGAGGGTGGCGAATTTTCGGAACCTGGTAAACAAAAACGCGTGGCGTTGATTGGCGAGACATTGGATCAAGTTCGCGAGGTTATGGTGTTTGGTGATAGTGGGATAATAGCCAGTAGCCTGCCTGAGCGACGACCTGAATGGCACGCTGGAAGGCGCGCATTGATCTGGCCAAACGGTTCTGAAGCCTGGGCAATGTCTGCTAGTAGTCCTGAAAATCTGCGTGGGCCACAGTTTGATTGCGTTTGGGCCGATGAATTTGGCTGCCCTGCGATCAACAAAGGTGCAAATCAACCAAACGTGTTTTACGATCCGAAATCATCTGAATCAGCTCTGCCGTTCTTTTCAGATGGATCCGTAGATACATTAATGCAGCTGCAATATTTGCGCGCGACATTTTCTCACTGGCAAGATGCCCAAAATAACCCACAATCGGAAATCTATTTTGGCCCGATGGTCGATTTGGATAACAGTCATGTCTGGGCTTGGGATGCACGGCCATGGCCAGATTTCCCAAATAGGCTGAATGTTTGGAGCGATGGTGAAAACCATGCGCGAGGACATTGGATCACCGGCCGGTTTGCCGAACAATCTTTGGCAGCAATCGTATCCGAGCTTTGCGAGATTTCGGGGCTGTTAGATATTGACGTATCTGAGCTGTATGGCTCGACCATTGGGTTTGCGATGAAAACCGTGGAAACGGGGCGCGCAAGCCTCCAACCTTTGATGTTAGCATTTGATTTTTCCAGTAGAGAAGTCGACGGTAAATTGGTTTTCACAAACCGGAGTGAACGGATCGAATATACGGCTTTGCCTGCGAATTTAGCAATTTTAGGCACTGATCCTGTGGTTGGTAAAACACGGGCACCTGAGGCTGAAACAGTAGGGCGGGTACGTGTGTCGTATTGGGATGAGACACGTGACTATCAAACTGGAACGTCGGAGTTCATTCTTGCCGATGATGACAGTAAGGCAACATCGCATGTGGAATTGCCTGTTACGTTGCGCCCTGGACAGGGTGCAAATTTAGCAAGTCAATGGCTGGTGTCTGCACGGGTTTCGCGTGATGAGCTAAAAATTGCGCTGCCGATGGCGCAGCAACAGATTGTTCCCGGGGATGTGATTAAGCTGGAAGACGGTGCGACGGGGGGCACCTATCGTGTTGAGCGTATCGAGGAGCAAGGCGCGCGATCCATCGAAGCCGTGCGTGTTGAGCAATCTGTTTATAAACAGAAAGATATTGGCTCGACAGTCGGTACAATTTCAGACGTTAGGCCCGCACGATCCGTTTTATTCCGTTTTCTTGATCTACCTTTGCTGCAATCAACGCAAACTTCGGTTGGGCCGCATTTTGCAGCCACAGCTTCGCCGTGGCCTGGTGGTGTAGCAGCATATCAATCCGCGAGCGATGATGGCTATGTTTTGAACACTGTGCTCGAAGCGCCAGTTCAATTTGGCACAACGCAAACTGCATTGAAAACCCCATGTATCGGACGGTGGGTCGAAGGGGATGGTGTCGATATTCAGCTTTCTCAAGGTGCGCTGCAAAGTCGGTCAAAATTGGATGTATTAAACGGTGCAAATGTAGCCGCAATTGGTGACGGATCGAGTGATGGATGGGAGCTTTTCCAGTATCGCGAGGCCGAATTGTTGGGAGATGGCGCTTATCGTTTGCATGGCTTGTTGCGCGGTCAATTGGGCAGTGATGCGGAAATTAAAGGACATTGGCCAGCTGGGTCCGAAATCGTATTTTTGAACGAAACACCTACGCAGATTAATCTGATCGATGCGGATCGCGGACTTGAGCGATATTATCGTGTGGGGCCCGTGAATAAACCCGTTAGCGATGCGGTTTATACGACACGGACCGAGGCATTCGATTTGATCGCTTTGCGGCCCTTGTCGCCAGTACATTTATCTGTGCGTGAAATGAGTGGTGAGGTAACTATAAGTTGGATCCGCAGAACGCGGATTGATGGAGACAGTTGGCAAGGAACCGATGTTCCATTGGGGGAAACAACCGAGAGTTACGAAATCGCTGTTCTTTCATCGGGTGTTGAGGTTCGCCGTGAAACGGTAACTTTAACAAGCTGGGTATATACGGCCGCCAATCAAACGGCTGATGGAGTGGTGGGTGAAGTAACGGTAAATATTGCTCAGGTTTCTGAGCGATTTGGCCAAGGGGCGTCTGCAAGTACGTCTTTCATAGTATAAAAGGTGCCGTTTTGAGAGCCGTTTTACACCAAGACATTGTTTCTTTGGCTACCTGTCTAATGGAGCAACCCGTTAACGAACGTGCGCCATTTGCCGCGCTACAAATAAAACTTGCCCATGCGGCAGACCGGTATCGTTCGCGCTTCGGCAAAGCACATACTGTTTTTGGCAACGGCACCTTGGCGTCTTGTTGCGCCAAACAGCGGCGAAGCGTCGAAAAGCGGTTGGATGATGCGGAGTATGCAGATTGTATGATCAAAGCGTTGGAGGCTGTTGTCGAGTTTCGGAATGAGCACAAATTTGTTTAATGGATACGCTACTCGTCGCATCAAATTGGAGTTTTGAAATCAATCTTTGTGATTAGCATGATCAAAACTCCAAAATTGTTTTCCGTCATTGCTTAGGGTAATAAGGGTGCAACACGTCCAATTGCAGAGGTCACAAGATGACACAAAAAGCCGTAAACATAACTGAACTCGATCCAGTCTGGTCACGCATCCGTTTGGATGCTGCCGAAATGATTGAGAATGAGCCAATCATGGGGGGATTGGTTCATTCCGGTGTGCTCCATCATTCCTCGCTAGAAAATGCCCTGAGCTATCGGATGGCGCTCAAGATGTCGTCGGACGAAATGCCAACGCAAATTCTGCGCGAATTGATTGATGAAGCCTATGCAGACGACCATGCGTTGGGTGACGCTGCACGAGCGGATCTTACAGCGGTGTTTGAGCGAGATCCTGCGTGCCACCGATTGATTCAACCAATTCTGTTTTTCAAAGGCTTTCAAGCGGTTCAAGCCTACCGCGTAGCCCATTGGTTATGGGTAAATGGGCGTCACGCAATGGCACAATTCGTGCAGATGCGTTCGTCCGAAGTGTTCGGTGTGGATATCCATCCAGGTGCCGTTGTGGGGCGAGGCATAATGATTGATCATGCCCATTCGATTGTGATCGGTGAAACCGCGGTCGTTGGTGACAATGTTTCAATGCTACACTCTGTTACTCTTGGGGGTACAGGTAAAGCGGATGGCGATCGGCACCCAAAGATCGAAAATGGCGTTTTGATTGGTGCTGGGGCAAAGGTTCTGGGCAATATTCGAATAGGATATTGCAGTAGAATTGCTGCAGGCTCGGTGGTTTTACAGGAAATTCCACCGTGTAAAACAGTCGCTGGTGTCCCTGCAAAAATTGTTGGGGAAGCCGGATGTTCGCAGCCATCTCAATCTATGGATCAGTTGCTTAACTACCAATGAGCAAGATTTATTGGCAAAGTTAGTTCTTTAACTTGCTAAAATCACTGTGCGAAATCAAACCAAACTCCTCGGCTGTGGCGAGTGCCACAATGGAGGAGTCTACATTGTATTTTCTTTGGTAGAGTTTGATTGCAATCTTGGTTTGTTCGTCTGTCCATCCAGTCAAACTTCCAGAATAGAAACCGCGTGCTTTTAATGCGCGCTGGACACTTTGCACAAATTTTTCTGTATAGTTATGAGGGCAAACTGCTGGAAACCATTGCTCTTTACGTGGAGAAACAATTTTGCGCACTGTTACCGTAGCAAATGTTGCTTCACGAATTACCGTTGTTTTACCTGTCGCAAGGTCAACGGCTAGGCGCGCGGGCGTAAGTGGGGTTTTTTCTGTTACAGTTTCAATAATGGCTGGCGTAAATTCATACCCAAAGCAATCTACCAAAGCCGCATTGAATGGCAGTCTAGGGTGATTTGGATGCGTAAGTTTAGACACGATTTGACCGCCGTGTGACATGGACGCACAAGTCAGTAGCGCCGTAACGGCGAAGGCTATAATATGTCTACTCAGGGCCATTTTTTGGTCTCGTTTGTTGAGAACCTAAGTACTTTACCCGTCAAAACAAGATTTGTAATCAATCAACCCACTTTTGGGCGGATTGTGTTGCATCCCCGTTTGCGTGCCATTTGGTATGATTCAGCATGGATGAGGAATGTACAAAGTGTTGAACCCTCCCTTTTTTCGTGTCGATTTATTGGAAATTCCAATTTCTCCTGACGCTATGGAATGATTGCGGCAAAAAAACACTGGCGGCAATTTCTTGTAGTGATACAAAAGGCGAAATAGCATTTGCCAGCCAAGGAACCATAGCATGGCCAAAATTACATATATCGAACACAACGGGACGAAACACGAAGTTGACGTGGCTAATGGTCTGACCGTTATGGAAGGCGCACGTGATAATAACATCCCTGGTATCGAAGCGGATTGTGGCGGAGCATGTGCGTGTTCGACGTGCCATGTGTATGTGGATGCGGATTGGGTAGAAAAACTTCCAGGCAAAGACGCGATGGAAGAGGATATGCTCGATTTCGCATGGGAGCCGGACGCAGATAGATCCCGTTTGACATGTCAATTGAAGGTGTCTGATGCGCTCGACGGTTTGGTTGTTCAGATGCCAGAAAAACAGATTTGATTCGACGCTTTTTATTATGGGTGACGGCCGCTCTTTTGAGCGGCCTTCCTGTATTTGGTGACAGCTCAATAGAAACCCGAGGTAACTGGTCCGCCACGCTTGACCGACCAGTGGAACGTTATGGGCATGGCATCATGGGCGATATTTCAGAATGGGAACGGCTGTGTCTTTCCAATTTAGTTGAGCGGGCCTGCGTAATTCTTTCAGAAGACTCTGTTTTTGAAGACATGGGCGCGCGTCTTTTTGACATCGACAAAGATGGTGAGCCCGAAGCCATAGTTGTTGAAAGTAAACTAGGTCTTGGCGCTGCGCTGGTTGTTTATGATCTAGAAAACGCTGCACTGCACCGAACGGCAAACCCGAACATCGGTACGCAAAACCGCTGGTTAGCCCCAATCGGCGTTGCCGATTTTAACGGGGATGGCGACATGGATGTCGCCTATGTTGATCGCCCGCACCTTGCAAAAACGCTTCGCGTGTGGACCTATCGCGATGGAATCCTCACGGAAATTGCGTCCGTTAATGGTGTTACAAACCATTCCATCGGTGAACCTTTCATCACCTCTAGCATTCGAACTTGTAACGGTCGACCTGAGATGATCCTCAACGATGCTGGCCGTAAAAATGTTGTTTCAGTGTTCTTCGTTGGCGACAAACTTACGACCAAAACACTAGGCGCTTACAAAACACCGCAATCGGTTTTGAAACCGCCCAAATGCTAGGCCTTTCGGTTCCACTTGAATTGGCTGATTGCGACGCCGATTAGGATCAAGCCCAAGGCCCAAATAAACTGTGCCGGTAAGGTTTCTCCTAACAACACCACCCCAAAAACAACTGCCCATAATGGAACTTGATAATTCACGAGGCTAAGGAAACTTGGCCCTGCGGAATTGATCACCGTTACCAACATTATCGTGGCCAATGCTGTGGTGAACAGGCCTAGAAATGCCACACCTAATATTGCAGTCATTGATGCTGCCGCAGGTATCCCTTCCACCATTATGGCGATGGGCAGCATGATCGCCGACGCCAGCACCAATCCAGCTGATGCAAATCCCATCGTGGATACAGGCGGGCACAAACGTGTGATGATGGAACCGATGGCATAACAACAGGCAGCGCCAACACAAGCGAGCCGCGCAATTGGTTCCCAATCCCGGCCCGATAGCTGGAACGCATCTAGCCCAATCAACACAATAGTTCCCACAAACCCAATGGCAAACCCGATCACTTTGCGCATTCCCATGCGGTCTCCCGCCACCAAAAAGTGTGCCATTGGCAAGACCAGCAACGGCACAACGGCCATCGTGATCCCAGCAAATCCGCTTGTTACATAAACCTGCCCCCAGGCCAGCAGAGTAAACGGAACCGCATTCGTGAAAATGGCCATCCCCAAGGCATGTACCCATATTCGCTTACCATCCGGCGCATTCCAGTTAGGCAGCCTTCGCCCGAGCGCATAAGCCAAACACGTCAGTGTTATCGCGCCAATGCAAATTCGAAACGCCGCGACCCACAAGGGGGGATACCCTGTAAGTGCGAATTTTGACCCCATAAAGCTGGCGCCCCATACGACGCCAAGAGTCACAAGCAAAAGCCAGTTTTTAAAACCAGGGGTGGGCAGGGTCGTCATTCGGATTTCCAGTATTTGTATCCGCTACCCATATCCTGCCAGTGCGACCACTGCACCTGAATTTCACATGCAAAATGCATTGAATCGATCTGAACTTTCAGACACGTTATACCGAACCCATCGGAGGCAGCCGCGTGACCAAATCCCCCCCTCGAGTAAACCGCTTTGCTGATCTGCAATTTAGCCCCCGTTTTGAATATGGCGACCAAGCGTCCGCCGTTCAAATCTGTGGTCCTGATGATATGTCTGATCTCGGTGCCGGGTTTGGTCGCCTGACGAACGCACGGTTTCCTTGGGCGATCAAGTACGACGAAATTATCATCGTGCTAGAAGGGGAAGTAACCATTTACACGGATGGTAAGGAGTTAGTTGCGCGAAAACACGATAGTATTTGGTTGCCCAAAGGAACCGAGCTGGAATACGCTGCCAAAGATGCGCTTATCGCCTTTGCCATCCATCCCGCGAACTGGGCCGAGTGATGCGATTTCCCGTCAATGATCAAACCAATGGCTGGGCAAATGCCTTACCACCACGCATTGCGAGCCCCGCTGTAACACAAGATTTACGCGCGGATTGGTTGGTGATTGGCGCGGGATATGCTGGCATCGCTGCGGCCAGACGGTTGGCGCAAAACGAACCGAACGCGAAGATCGTGCTAGTTGATGCCTGCGCGGTGGGCGACGGAGCATCAGCTAGAAATTCTGGGTTTGTCATTGATTTGCCACATAATGTGGGGGCCGACTTACACGATGCAGACGCACAAAACCGTGCTTTACGGCTCGCGCGTGCGGCAACACATGCGCTAGATACGCTTGTAAATACGCATAAAATTGAATGCCAATGGTCGAAGCAAGGTCAATTTCTGGCCGCACGTTCCATGCAAGGAGAACGGGTTTTGGACGGCTTTATCCAAGGTTTGGATGCGCTAAATGAGCCTTATACCGACATGCCCGCAGATGATGTGGCGCAGCGAATTGGATCGAGTTATTACCGACGTGCGATCCACACACCCGGCACGGTTCTGATGCAACCAGCTGCCCTTGTGCGCGGGCTTGCGAACGCCTTGCCAGACAATGTCGAATTGTATGAAAACAGCCCCGTTACGGGTATCGAATACGGCGATATCGTGGCGGCACAAACCAAAGGCGGCACCATTCGTGCTGATGGTGTGGTCCTTGCGGTGAATGGTTTTGCACCCGATTTCGGGCACTATAAAAATAAACTCTTCTTCATTCATGCCTTTGCGAGCATGACACGCCAATTAAACGATGTGGAACATGCAAGCCTCGGAGCGCCAGACGATTGGGGGCTTGTCCCTGCAATGGCGTTTGGTGGCCCGACACTTCGCTATACAATGGATCGCCGCCTAACAATGCGCAGCTTTTGGGCGCATTCTCATTCAGGCCAAGTCACGCAAGTATCCTATGATAAAGCCCGCAAATTACAGGCCAAACAAATCAAGGATCGTTTCCCGAATTTGCCCCCCAACCTGATCACAGATACTTGGATGGGGCTCATCACCCTCAGTCAAAATTTTGCCCCAGGCTTTGGCCAGCACAGCGCGAATGTATTCACTGCGGTGTGTCAAAACGGGGTAGGGGTCACCAAGGGGACAATTTCTGGTTTGCTCGCTGCGGATCTTGCAACGGGGCGCGATAACCCCTTGATGGCGGATATGCTGGGTCTTGGACAGCCGGCGCGGCTACCCCCACGTCCGTTCCTTGATCTTGGCGTGCGTGCAAAGATCAAGCTGTGGGAACATCAGCAACGGTTTGAAGCGTAAAAGAGCGGCCCCATAAGCGCCGCCCTTATTTTATCCTCGCATTTTGTGATGCAGTAGAATGGGAACAATCAAATCCTCTTCGTCAGGCAAATGTCGCCCTAGATAGGATTTAATATCCTCCACAGATTTCAAAACCTTACCGGCTTCATCCTTCACTTGATCTGGAGCAAGCGTGGTAAGTTGAATCGCACGATTTGCATGTTTTGTTAGACGGTCTAGCCCAGCATCCAGCACTTCGTGATCTGCTTCTAACATCTGCAATCCACTTTCAAATCGTGAATCAGCTTTGTTCAACTCGGGAAAATACGACCGATCTTCCCATGTGTGATGGCCATGCAAATTGGCGACCAATTGATTGCCAAAATAGCCAAGCCGCCCAGCATAATCCTGCACATCGCTGTCACGATCCAAATAGGCTTGCGTGTCCTTTTCCACAATATCGGCCAAGCGGCCAAACATAACATGTGCCCCCAACCAATTTTGGATAGAAGCGGCGAAATTCGGATGATCCGGCCAAGCATCGCGCGGATAATCACGAAGCAGCGTCTGCATCTCAACGGGCAGACCCTGACGGGTTTCTAGATTTTCAAGCATGTCGGACATGTAGGAATGGCCCCTTCTTAAACAACCCCAGCAAACGCATGGCGGCTATGTCAGCGCGCAAACATCGCTAGCAACGCGCGGCTTTGGCTGAGCCCGATCCCGCACAAAATCAGCAACATGCCAATCACCATCGTTCCCGAAATTTGTTCTCCGAGGATCAACATCCCAAAGATCACCGACCACACGGGCACCATATAACTTGTCAGGCTCATGAACACGGAACCTGCGGATTTGATGATGTTCACGCGCAAAATTGCCCCAACCGCCGTCGGGATAAGGGCTGCGTAAATCAACGCGTAACCCGGGGTGTTCATCAAGCTTGCTGGCGCACCTTCCGCCCAAAAGGCAATCGGTACCAAGATCAAGGTTCCAACCCATAACGTCGCCGCTGCAAAGGCCAGCGGCGGCATCTTGGGGCTGCGCCGTGTAATGATCGAGCCAATCGCGTAGAGGCACCCACAGCCAATACACGCCAGCCGCCCCCACAGCTCCAAATCTGCACCACTGGCTGAAAACGCCTTTGGGCCAACTAACACCACAAGCCCGATAAACCCGACGACGAACCCGGCAATACGCCGTGGTCCAATGCCCTCATCGCGTGAAAAAACATAGGCCAACGGCAGGATCATCAGGGGTATCGCCCCCATCGCAATCCCGGCAAAGGCCGAAGACACATGCTGCTGCCCCCATGCGAGCAACGCCAATGCGCCAGCGACCGAAATCACCCCAAACGACAGAATAAACTGCCAAGACCGTGCGCCTGAAATACGGTGCATCCCTTGCCCGAGCAGTGCCCCCAGCACGCTCACAGCAATCGCCGCCATTCCTACACGGCCCGATGCAACCCACCAAGGGCCAAACCCATCCAGCGCGACCTTCGTGGACAAAAACGCACCCCCCCAAATCACGCCTAGCGCGATAATTGAAAGCCAGTTCTTAAGTCCGGGATTGTCAGGGGAAGCAGTCATAGGTCTGCAATAAACAAAAAGGGCACCGCCCGCGATGCCCTTTTCAATATTCGTAAGGTAAGAACCTTAGTTCTTGGCTTTATCAACCATTTTACCAGCAGAAATCCATGGCATCATGTCGCGCAATTTGCCGCCAACAACTTCGATTTGGTGCTCGTCGTTAGAGCGACGGGATGCTTTGATTGTTGGTTGGCCAACAGCATTTTCCAGCATGAAATCACGCACGAATTTACCAGACTGAATGTCGTTCAACACGGCTTTCATACGGGCCTTAGTTTCGTCGTATGGCAGAATGCGCGGGCCAGAAACGTACTGACCGAATTCAGCAGTGTTCGAGATGGAATAATCCATGTTTGCGATGCCGCCTTCATAGATCAGATCAACGATCAGCTTTGTTTCGTGCAAGCACTCGAAATACGCCATTTCTGGTTCGTAACCTGCTTCAACCAATGTCTCAAAGCCCATGCGGATCAATTCAACGATACCGCCACACAGAACTGCTTGCTCGCCGAACAAATCGGTTTCGCA
This sequence comes from Paracoccaceae bacterium, assembly GCA_018607905.1. Classification (GTDB taxonomy): domain Bacteria; phylum Pseudomonadota; class Alphaproteobacteria; order Rhodobacterales; family Rhodobacteraceae; genus Amylibacter. Next base: position 58,879 of record JABBAP010000024.1, read on the forward strand.
CTCTTCGCGGAAGTCTGTTTCGATGATGCCTGAACGGCCGCCACCAATTGCAGAACAATAGGACAAGCCGATTTCCAGCGCGCGGCCAGATGCGTTTTTGTCCACAGCAACAAGGCAAGGAACGCCGCCGCCTTTGGTGTATTCGCCACGTACCGTGTGACCCGGGCCTTTTGGCGCCATCATGATCACGTCGATGCCTTCTTTTGGTTCGATCAAACCAAAGTGCACGTTCAAACCGTGGGCAAATGCGATCGCAGCACCTTCACGAATGTTGTCGCGCACGTATTTTTTGTATGTTTCAGCCTGCAACTCGTCGGGCATTGTGAACATGATCAGATCAGCCCAAGCAGCCGCTTCTGCGATTTCCATCGTTTTCAGGCCTTCGCCTTCAGCTTTAGCAATGGATGCAGAGCCTTCACGCAACGCCACAACAACGTTCTTCGCGCCACTGTCGCGCAAGTTCAGCGCATGTGCGTGACCTTGGGAACCATAGCCCAAAATTGCAACTTTCATGTCTTTGATTAGGTTAACGTCGCAATCGCGATCATAATATACACGCATGTTATTTTCCTCTGAGTGTGAATTCTGAGGGCAGAATAGGGAATTTCACACGAAACGCAGGGCTATTCGCGCAGGATAAACACACAAATTGATAATTGTTATTCGCCTAAATAGCGTATATCGAATAATTCATGCAAAACGTAGATGATATCGACAGACGGCTCTTGCGCCTGATGCAGCACGATCCAACCGCCAGCACCGCTGACCTCGCCACACAAGCGGGTCTGACCAAGGCATCCTGTTGGCGCCGTATCGAACGTTTGGAAACAAATGGGATCATCACGGGCCGCACGATTCAGATCGACCCAAAGGCTTTGGGATACGAGGTCGAAGTGTCGCTGCGCATTACCCTTGATAAAACCCAATCCAACGCATTCGACGTCTTCATCGCAGAGGCCCGCAAAATCCCCGAGGTTAACGAAATCCAAACCTTCTTGGGTCGCGTCGACGTGCGCCTCAACGTTCTGGCCCGCGATATGGCCCACTACCAAGACATATACCGCACCCGCATCCTCGCGCTCCCCCACATCAACGATATCGAATCCCTCATGCTAATCGCGAACCTCAAAAACGCGGAAAGCCTGCCATTATGAGGCAAAAACAATGATTGATTTCGACGATACCGACCGCGCTATTCTGCGCACCCTAAACAAAGACGGCTCCCTAAACGCTGCCGCCGTTGCCAAACGTGTCGGCCTATCCCAACCCGCCTGCTGGCGTCGCATCCGCAAACTCGAGGACGCCCGCGTCATTACAGGACACGCCGTTCAACTCAACAAAGAGGCCCTCGGTTTTGGCGTAACGGTCTTTCTCGGCGTCAAACTCGCCACCAAAGGCCGCGTCAGCCTTGAGGCCTTTGAACGCGCCGTCATCGCCATCCCCGAAGTCCAAGTCGTGCAACACGTCCTCGGCCTTTACGATTACCGCCTCAAAGTCATCGCGCGCGACATCGCCGACTTTGAGCGCGTCCTACGCCGCCGCGTCATGACACTACCAGGCGTCGGAAACGTAGAAGCAAACGTCCTGCTGTCCGAAGAAACCCGCCCCATTCGCGTGTGACGCTGGCAGATTTAAAGTTTCTTCCGAACAAAATACACATGGGGCAGCGAAACCGTATCGCTCCAGACCAATTCATGCCCCTGTTCCGCACAAAAATGCGGCACATCAATCACCGCCGCTGGATCATCTGCAACCATGCGCAGCACTTGCCCAGCATCCAACGCCTTCAGCCGTTTACGGGCCTTTAACACGGGCAGCGGGCACAGCAGTCCAGTCGCATCGAGTTCATCATCAAAATCCATCCCCGCCATCTACGTCGCTTTGTTGCCAAAGTCCACGAAAGCGTGAACATTCGCTTGATGACGCCGCCACATCCATAGGCTAAGCCTGCATCATGTTTGGAATTGATGTAATCGACGCGGCCCTGTTGCCGTCTTTGCTGGTGGCCCTGCTTGCAGGTATCATTTCATTCCTTAGCCCATGCGTTTTGCCGATTGTCCCGCCCTATCTGGCCTATATGGGCGGCATTTCTATGAACGATATGACCGATAGTAAACATTCCAACCGTCCCGCCATCATCGCCTCCATCTTCTTTGCGATGGGCCTATCCACCGTATTCATTTTCCTAGGCTTCACAACATCACTGCTTGGCCAAATGTTCCTGCAAAATCAACGGGTTTTTGGTATTGTTGCGGGCCTTGTGATCATCCTCTTCGGCCTACATTTCATCGGTCTGATCCGCATCCCGTTCCTCTACCGCGAAGCCCGCATTGATGCGGGTGATCAAGGCGGCAGCGCATTCGGCGCCTACGTTCTTGGCCTCGCTTTTGCGTTCGGCTGGACCCCGTGCATCGGGCCAATCCTTGGCGCAATCTTATCCGTCGCAGCCCAAGAGGGCTCAGTTGCACGGGGCACAATCCTGATGGCTGCTTACGCCCTTGGCCTCGGCCTGCCATTCATTATCGCCGCGATCTTCATCAACCGTGCCGTGGGCGTGATGAACCGCTTTAAACGCCACATGGGATTGGTCGAAAAAATAATGGGCGCTCTGCTCATTCTTGTAGGCCTTGCGCTAATATTTGATCTTTTCTCGCGCTTTTCTTACTGGCTGCTAGAAGTCTTCCCAGCACTGGCATTTGTCGGATAACCCCCGCTTTTTCCTGCCTTACTTTTGCTGAAATTCACGCATATACTGTGCCTGAGTTAGCAGTATCAGGTTCGTGAATATGCCCAAAGAGGCACGAAAAACCGTTCAAAATCGCCAAATGTTTTACATTCCTGGCTATGATCCTGTGCCCCCGCGCCGGTACCGAGAGCTGTACCGCAAAGAAGGCGCAGAACAAGCGGCGATCTCTGATTATTCGCTTGAAATGCGACCAAAGGCCAAAGACGCAAAGAACTTTGGCTGGGGCGTCACAGCCGAAATCGACGGCACCAAAACACACACAAGCCGAGATTTTATTCTGGGCTGATATAGTTCAAACCTCAATGAACCAAAACATCGTTGGCACCTATTTGTTGATGGTGCGCACGGCGTGGGAATACATCGGATCAGGCGCGTTATTTGGCCTCATGAAGCTTCGTATCGGTCCAGTTCTGGCTGCACTCTATCCTGTCGCAATGTTACTTTTGCAACTTTTTGTCGCGCTATTATTGGGGTTGTCGTCATTTTACTTGGCCAAAATCTACATTCACTGGGCAGTCGGTTTTGCAGGGAGCGTTGCGGTATTTTACATCATCCTATGGTGGTTCAAACGCAAAGATGCCCAGTTGTTTGCCTATTACCTTATGCACGACTACGGCTTTTCCGCGAAATATAAGGGTCAAAATCCGCCCGAATTAGAAGAGCGCATGGCGATTTTCAATGACCGCATCGCCGATGCCTTGCAATCGGATGTGGATGAAGTCCTGATCGTCGGGCACTCCTCTGGTGCGCATCTGGCGGTGTCCATCCTTGCCGATCTTATCAGGCAGGGTAGGGTCCGCGAAAACGGCCCGCGTCTGTCTCTTTTAACCTTAGGCCACGTCATCCCAATGGTCAGTTTTCTGCGCAAAGCGGACCGTCTGCGCGCGGACCTTAACTTTCTCTGCCAACAAGACGGGCTCGCTTGGGTCGATGTGTCTGCACCAGGGGACGGCGCCACATTCGCGCTATGTGATCCTGCCGCAGTGACAGGTGTTGCTCCAGAAAACGGCCACAAGCACCCGCTGATCCTATCCGCTGCTTTCTCGCAAACATTGTCCCAAGCAAAGCTAAAAGAGCTTGGCCGCCGCTTCTTTCGCCTCCACTTTCAATACCTCTGCGCCTTCGATCGTCCGGGTGATTACGACTATTTTAAAGTAACCGCAGGCCCCTTGTTGCTCGCGGATCGTTTTTCCCATCGCAACCATTCCCCGTCTCGCATCACGCGCGCGGTGAACCCAAACACAAGCATGCTCTTATGAGCGATATCATCCCACCAAAACCAGCGTCGCGCCCCGATAAGGTCTCTTTTTGGCAGCATGTGCAGCTGTTTCGCAAAGACCTTTTCGCCAGCCAACCAGAGCGGCTGTACAAAGCATGGATGGCGGAATTCAAACTGCCATTTTTTCGCAGCTATTTTGTCAACCAACCCGAGTTGGTGAAGAAAATTCTGAACGAAGATCCTGATAACTTCCCTAAATCCGATATCATTCGTGGCGCGCTTCATTCCTTGCTCGGTGAGAGCGTTTTTGTGACCAACGGTGAGAAATGGAAACAGCAACGTCGCATTATTGACCCTGCTTTTGAAGGCGGCCGTTTGCGCGATGTTTTTCCCTCGATGCTTGAGGCAGGGCACGCCGCTGTCCAAAGCATGATGCCGCTTGCCAACGGGCAACCCCTTGAAATTGAAGAACAATCCTCAAAACTTGCGGCGGATGTCATTTTCCGTACGTTATTTTCCATTCCGATCACCGATGACGATGCAAAAGGTGTGTTTGAAAATTTTCGCGATTATCAACGCACGCAACCTTTGATGAATTTGGCCAGCTTTTTCAAACTGCCAGATTGGATGCATCTTTTTCAGCGCGCTAGCACCAAGAAAACCAGCGCCAAAATCCGCGCTTTGCTGAAAAAACTTACCGATGATCGCGCGCTGAAATTGATGCGGGCACGGCCCCCGATGATCTTGCGACTAAAATCATGACTACCGCCGACCCGATTACGGGGCAGAAATTTTCTGGCGATGAAATGGTTGATCAGGTCGCGATTTTCTTCCTTGCTGGGCACGAAACATCTGCCTCTGCGCTGGCATGGGCGCTCTATCTCCTCTCGCTTGATCAATCCGCCCAAGCCCGCGTCGCATCCGAAGCAAAGGCCGCCAGTGCCGAGGGCGATTTCACTTTCAAAAATCTGTCCAAAATGCCGTTCACGCGCAATGTTTTCAAAGAAACCCTGCGCCTGTACCCGCCCGTCCCGATGATGGTGCGCGAAAATCTACGCGAGGAGATTTTTCGCGAACGCCGCATCAAAGTGGGCAGCCAAATTGTACTATCACCGTGGCATTTGGGGCGTCATCAACGGTTTTGGGACAAGCCAGATGTCTTCGATCCAGATCGTTGGGATCGCCCCGAAAACAAGAAACCCGCGCGCGAGGCTTTCATCCCATTTTCTACAGGTCCACGGGTCTGCACAGGTGCGGGTTTTGCCATGGTGGAGGGTGTTCTATTGCTCGCAATGTTGGTGAAATCGTTTGATTTCAAAACGGTAGATGGCGAAATCCCAATTCCTGCGGCACATCTAACTGTGCGCGCGCGCGACGGTATTTTTCTGTCTGTTACGCCGCGTGGCCATGCGCACGGTACCAGCGAAACACAAATAACCTGATCGCAGACGCCAGTCCGCACTCTACACCACGCTCAGAATCAATCTGTGCGGCCAGCGCGTTTAACGCGATACCATCTTGTGCTGCAATTTCACGAAATCCATCCCAAAAATCCTGTTCCAACGAAACGCTGGTCCGATGGCCGTTCAGGGTCAAAGAATGTTTCGCTGGGCGATCATACGCCATTACGCCGCCAGCATTTGTGCGCGGTGAAACGCCACCGTTGCGCGCGCCGTTGGACCATAGCTCATGGGATGTGCTTCCAGATTTGGCAGCAATTCAAACACCAATCGACGATCGTCTTCGCTCAATGACATAAGCGAACCAGGGCAGGGGAAAAAGCTCTCGGACGGGATGCCGTCAACGAACACAATCTGATGTTCATCAAACATTATATGAATATATTTCACCTCATTTGCATCGGTATCAAGCAAGATTGACTCACCGTTCACCAGCGCTTTAGCGGGGGCCAAAACGCTATCCAGACCAAACAACCGTTGCGCATCCTCTGTTTCTAACAACATCTGATGCTGTTGCGACACCCAGATATCTTGCGCTGGCATGTAAGGGCCAAATGTGCCCTTATTAATCCGAACGGGCTGCGCTTGGGGCGCCATTTGCATCTTTGGGCGGGTAACTTCACGCGACCCGATCCAGCGAATGGGCTGCAGTCCATTGTCCACCGTGTGTACCAGATCTCCGATTTTTAGGTGCTCAACGGGAATGTCACCGAACGCGCTCAGGATGTTGCACCCTTGCGTAAAACACACCATTCCGGTTGTGCTAATACATTGTTCTTCATTGCTAATTCGTACGTCTAGCACGGCCTCGCCACGCACCATCTCGCCTTGCAATATCACGATTCGAGTGGCGTTGGATTTACCTTCCACCGGGGTCAACTGGGCAAAGCGCACTTCGCGTTGGCGTTTGGTTCCTGGATTGATAATCCCGCTCCAAACTGCGCCATCCTTGGGGCCCTCTAACACATAATCGCACCCGTTAATCTGGCACAAAGCCCGATCCGCGACCGCGTTAAACAGGGTATCATTCGCAATTGCCAGCTCTGCTGCGCCTTCGCGCACTGCTGTACATTCACCGTCGGCATTTGGATCGCCGAACGTCTCAAAAAACGTGATATCCACGTTGCACCACCAATGTTATTGGGAAACCGCCCAAAGCCTCGTCGCTTTGTCGATAACCCTGCCTCATAGCTGCCCAGCTTTGTGCTGGATCATTCTATCTTTTAGAATGCGTCATGGACGCGAACGGATCAATTCTCCTTGTTTTTCAGGTGGTTCGTTTTGCCCACTCTGAGTCTTTCTCGTCACATTTTTCCCCGTTTTACGCCAAATAACCCACGTTTGCTGAGGGATTGAACTTCGCGAACCTTCAGGCTTAACCGCGCTGAGGGGCCATATTCCATCGGATCAACGGCCAGTTCGGGGAAAATATCAAACAATTCGTCACGTGCTTCATCCTCGATCGTTTCGAGCGCATGTTGCCCGGGATGAAAGCTCTCGGTCGGGGTGCCATTGGCAAAAACCACCTCGTGTTTATCAAACAAAATGTGCACGTATTCTGTTTCACGCAGCCCATAATCAACAGTCACGGACAAGTCATTCAACAGTCCTTTTGCAGGAACCAGAACCTCGGTTTCACCGTAATCCAACTGCGTCCGTTCAGATTTCACCAACATACGGTGCTGCGGTGAAACCCACATGTCACGTTCGGGCAATCCATCGCCAAACGCATCTTTGCGAATACGAATGGGCCGCAGTTCAGGAAAGGCTTGCAATCGTGCGCCCGTCATCCGTTTGCGCCCAATCCAACGAATGGCTTGCAGGCCATTATCCGCCGTGATCACCAGATCGCCCACTTGCAAATTTTCTACGGCAACTTGTCCACGTGGTGTTGTGATCATAGCGCCCGGCGTAAAACAGATAATAGATGGGATGGTATTATAAGGGACATTTGAATCGCCGTCGCTCAGGCTAATATTGCGTAACCGCATCCCAGTGTCGAATGTAGGCCCTGATAGTTGAACAATGCGGTTTACCGCATCATCAACGCCGTCATTTGCAGCGGTTAAATAAGCAAAGGTAACTGTTTGATTGTTAAAAGGGCCGCCTCGAATTACGGCTGTGTAAATCTCGACATTTGTACCTGTGCTAGAATAGTCAGGGTAAGCGGAGGATTCAAAATCAACGCCATCAATAGAGAACTGCGCGCCAGAATCCTCAGAATCGGGCTGCAGAAAGCCGTCATTGTCCTCAACAACAGCCGTTCCGCTATCGCCGAGAGTCAATCTGCTACTGTTCAGTGGATCCCCACTGATCTCAAAAAAGGTAAACTGTGCCAAGTTACCTGCCCGATATCCTAGGGGCAGATAAACCTCACCTTATGTCTGGTGAATATCCTGCTGCCCGCCTCTTATGCTCTTATACCCCTCTTTGTGGGTCTGAGCTTTTGATACACCATAGGTAGCGGGTTCTTTCGAATCAAGTCTAACAGTGCGGGGTAAGGCGTTTTTTGCGATTTTGATCTCTTATTTTTTGGACTTTTTGCAACACTTGTTGCGACAATACAACCACAGGGAGAGCATTCGTGCTTTGCCTAAAAATACCGGGTTCTTTTTTGCCCACATCAATAGAGTCCGGTTCGGGATCAAGAATGCCAGATGCGGTTAGCGACTGTTTCAAATCGCGCGTTCATACGTTCCAACAGATCATCGAGTCCTCGATTGTTTACCCGATATGAATCGTCCATTTGGTTTGGCGGGTCGCGTAACACTGGAAATCCAATTTTTTCGGATCGCCGCTGCGCTGCAATGGCTTTTTTGTGTAAATTGACATCCAACTCTTTTGCCAAGGTAACTAAAACTTCGTCAATTCGCTCAAATCCGTGCTTATCCATGTGTCCACCCTCACAATTTCTGATGTGTCGAAATTACGGCGGGAAGGAGTCCATATTGTTAATTGCTGGTCGTAAAATATACCAAACTTTACTAAAAAGCCGTCCGAGATGGCTCCCGAACGGCTCTGATTTCAAACTTTGAAACGGGTTACTTCGGGCCGATCATATCTTTTGGCTGAACCACTTCATCAAACCGTTCAGCTGTCACATAGCCCAGCTTCACTGCTTCTTCTTTCAGCGTTGTGCGGTTTTTATGGGCTGTTTTGGCCACGGTCGTGGCATTGTCATACCCGATCTCTGGCGCAAGGGCAGTCACCAGCATCAGGCTTTCCCACATCAGCTGCGAAATACGCTCCTCATCGGCCTCGATTCCAGCAACACAATTATCGGTAAATGCAACACATGAATCCCCAATTAACTGCATAGATTGCAACACGTTATACGCCATCATCGGCTTATAAACATTCAGCTCAAAATGCCCTTGCGACCCTGCAAAACCCACGGCGGCATCATTGCCCATAACATGCGCACAAACCTGCGTAATCGCCTCAACTTGCGTCGGGTTAACCTTGCCCGGCATGATGGATGAACCCGGCTCATTTTCAGGCAACATCAATTCGCCCAAACCACACCGTGGCCCAGATCCCAGCATGCGAATGTCCGACGCAATCTTGTACAAAGACGCGGCAACTGTTTTCAACGCTCCAGACATTTCAACCAACGCATCATGCCCAGCCAATGCCTCGAACTTGTTGGGTGCTGTAATAAACGGCAGGCCCGTAATCTCGGCCATGTTCGCCGCAACCATTTCACCCCAACCGATTGGCGTGTTTAGGCCCGTGCCAACAGCCGTGCCGCCTTGCGCCAGCGGATAAATATTGATCAACGCATGCTCCACGCGCTTGATCCCTTGCTCTACCTGAAAGGCATAGCCGCCAAATTCTTGGCCCAGCGTCAATGGCGTTGCATCCATCGTATGGGTGCGGCCAATCTTGATGATGTCTTTGAAATCTTCTGCCTTGGCTGCCAAAACCCCGTGTAATTTACGCAAACCTGGCAACGTCACATCCCGCGCGGTCATCGCCACCGCAATATGCATCGCTGTCGGGAATGTATCGTTGGACGATTGGCCCATATTACAGTGATCGTTAGGGTGAACGGGGGTCTTTGATCCCAATTCCCCGCCCAGCATTTCAATCGCGCGGTTTGAAACCACTTCATTGGCGTTCATGTTGGATTGCGTGCCAGATCCTGTCTGCCAAACCACCAGCGGGAAATGATCATCCAGCTTGCCCGTCACAACCTCATTGGCCGCTGCAATCATCGTATCCGCAATCTCTGCTGGCAGTTTGCCCAAGCTTTTGTTGGCTTGCGCACAGGCCTGTTTAATCACGCCAAGCGCACGCACAATCGCCACTGGCTGCTTTTCCCAGCCGATCGGGAAATTGATCAGACTGCGCTGCGTTTGCGCCCCCCAATATTTATCGCAAGCAACTTCCAAAGGTCCAAAACTGTCGGTTTCTGTGCGGGTATCAGCCATGTTCTTGCTCCAAAAAAGTGTCCCGCTCCGTATATCGCTGCCCCCAAGGCTTGCCAACGCCCAAAAGCCAACGCAAAGTTGTGAAATGACAAAATATTATGATCTTGGCGACTATTCACGCCCCGTTTCTACAACCTCAGCTGACGCACAAATCTGGTTTGATCGCGGGCTAAACTGGTCCTACGGCTACAACCATGCCGAAGCGATTGAATGTTATGAAAACGCACTTCTGGCCGATCCAAATTGCGTCATGGCTCATTGGGGCATCTGTTACGCCATTGGCCCAAACTACAACTATACTTGGGCCGATTACCCGTTTCGTGATAAGAAACGCGCGGTGAAAACATTCGCCAAACACCACGCACAGGCCGTTGAAAACCTCGACAATGCCACTCCAGTTGAACGGGCTTTGGTTGCCGCGCTCGCTGCGCGAAACATTGAACAGGCTGAGATTGAAGACTACCAACCCTACGTCGATGCCTACGCCGCTGCGATGCGCAAAGTATACCAAGATCACGCAACTGATCTGGATGTCGCCGCCCTTACAGCTGAAGCCCTAAATACACGCACCCCCTGGAAATTGTGGGATCTAAAGTCGGGTCAGCCTGCCAAAGGGGCTGACACGGCCGAATCCATGGCCCTGATGGAAACAGCCTTTGCCAATCAACCTGCTGCAATGCGTCATCCGGGCCTTTTGCACATGTATATTCATCTGATGGAAATGTCGCCTCATCCCGAACGCGCCTTGCGGATGGGCGACGCCCTTACTGACCTCGTACCAGATTCAGGTCACCTTAAACACATGGCCACCCATATTGATGTTCTGTGCGGTGATTACCAAAAAACAGTCACCCGCAACGCCGCCGCGTGGAAGGTTGATCAAAAGTTCCTCGCCCACAAAGGCCCAGAGATTTTTTACCTCACCTACATGTGCCACAACCTGCATTTTCAATTGTACGGCGCAATGTTCCTCGGCCAGTTTGAACCCGCAATGGAAGCCGCGCAATTCCTAGAGGATACGCTAACTCCAGAGGTCGTTGAACCCGCCGCCGATTGGCTTGAAAGCTACTACTCCATGCGCCTTCACGCCTTCATTCGATTTGGCCGTTGGGATGATATCATGGCTTACGAGGCCCCTGATAATGCAGAACTTTTCGCTTTCACCCACGCAGTTGCACAATATGCCAAAACCGTAGCCTGTGCGGCCAGTGGCGATATCGACGGCGCCCTAAAACACCGCGCTGCATTCTATCCGTTACGCGACGCAGTCCCTGAAACGCGCATGCTGTTTAACAACAAATGCTCCGATATCCTCGCCATCGCGACTCAAATGCTCGAAGGCGAATTGGCCTACCGCCAAGGTGATTTCGACGTCGCATTTGATCACTTGCGCCAATCCGCGAACCTTGATGATAACCTTCCATACGAGGAACCTTGGGGCTGGATGCAACCCACCCGTCATGCCCTTGGCGCGCTGCTGTTGGAACAAGGCCATATCGCAGAGGCAGAAGCCGTTTACCGCGCAGATCTTGGCCTTGACGGGAAATTGTCACGGGCCTGTCAAAACCCTGATAACGTCTGGTCGTTGCACGGATTGCACGAATGTTTGGTAAAAACAGGGCAGGGCGCAGAGGCCCGTTTGATCAAACAACGCCTCGATCTTGCAAACGCCCACGCAGATGCCCCGATCACGGCATCCTGCGCCTGTCGGTTGACGCATTAGGTTTTGCGAAACGCATCCAGTGAAACGATTTCTGCGTCTTTCTTTGGCGCATCATCATCGCCGTCCAAAGCATCATCCGCAATCTCGACCATCGGGCTTTCGGGGATGGTTTCGATTTCGGCCTCCTGATCGTCTTGCGCATCAAATTGCAACCCGAACTCCACCGACGGATCGACAAAGGCTTTGATCGCACCAAACGGGATCACCAACGGCTCGGGTTGATCACCAAAATTCAACGTGATCGAAAATCTGTCTTCAAGCACCACCAAATCTTCGAACCAATGCTGGATAACCACGCTCATTTCTTCGGGATAGCGTTCAACCAACCACGGCGCGATGTCCACGCCAGGGTGATTTGTGTCAAACGTAACAAAGAAATGATGTTCACCAGGCAGAACGCCAGCCTTACCAATGTCGCGCAAAAGATCCCGCATCAATCCGCGCATCGCGTTTTGCATCAACTGGCCGTAGGGAATTGAATCTGTCATTGTCTGCCCGAGTTTAAAATCATGTTACCGATTACAATAGGCTTATTAACCCACTTGAAAAGCGCAAGTTACATGCTGTGTCGGAAACAATTGAGGTGTATCTAAACAGCTTCGAATCATCATGAAAATAGCCAAAAACTGCGCTGAATTTTGGCGAAAATGAGGCGGCAAACACTAAATTTCCCGATCATTGATCGGATTTAGTTACGAATTACTTCGGGCCCAGCGAAATAATCAAACGCAAAATCGGCTAAACGCGCATCTTTTAGCCATTTCGCTCCATTGATTGGTGCGCGGTTGGAAACAATGACGGTATTTTTCCACTTTTGGCCAAAAAATCACGAAAAATGGCAAAAAAGTGATTATTTTTAGACAAAATTGTCCAAATTGTTTAATGTCGCCTTAAATATCTTAGCGAGTATACGGTGCCGTTTATTTTTTGGCGCATTTTTTAAAGGAATCTAATATGGCTTCTGGCCCAGACACCACAACATCGTCCAACAGCGGCACATTTGACGGCTTGGATGCAACGATCCAATTGACCACCCCAACTTGGACTGATGACACACTGCCTGTTGACGTCTCGATCACGACCAGCGGCCTGTCCCCAGACATCAACATCGCATTGGTTGTCGATACATCTGGTTCAACTGGCAACAGCTCGGGTTCCGACGTTGATGGGGATGGTTTCAACGATACCTACCTGCAAGCAGAACAATTCGCTGCCAAAGCATTGTTCCAAAGCTTTATCGACGCTGGATACGATCCCGCGTCTGTCCA
>JABBAP010000024.1:71827-74770 GCA_018607905.1 Paracoccaceae bacterium
CCAAAGCATTGTTCCAAAGCTTTATCGACGCTGGATACGATCCCGCGTCTGTCCAAATCACGTTGATTGAATACAATTCGGATGGCGCCACGCTGGGGACATTCACCTTGGATCAACAAGCTGATTTTGAAACTGCAGTTGATGGCTTGAACGCAGGCGGTGGCACAAACTACGAAGCTGGCCTTGATGAGGTTCTGGATACTTGGAGCGCGGACAGCACTGTTGATGACGGTGACACGAACTCTATCGTCTTTTTATCCGATGGTTTCCGCAACCGCGGCGATGATGCAACTGACGAAGTTGATCAGCTGGAAAACGACTATAACGCAACCGTCACAGCAATCGGCGTTGGCGCCAATTCCAGCCTATCGCAGCTGAACTTGCTAGATAACACGGGCGGCGCGGAACAGGTTGTGGATGCGGCCGATCTGGCAGACATCATTACGTCCCCTCCGCCTTTGCCTGTTGTTACCTCTGTTGATCTGTTGGTTGATGGTGTGAACTACGGAACATTTACGCCGGGCGATGGCGTTCTGATCGAAACCCCGCTTGGGTACGTGATCAACTGTCAGGATATCGCTGGCTGGCCGTATACCCCGGGTGAGACGATCGAAGTTACTGCCGTGGCCAATTTCGATGGGGGTGGCTCTATGTTGTCCACGACCAGCGTTTTGATCCCAGTCACGATCTGTTTTGGGGCAGGGACGCAAATCCTCACCTCGATGGGCTATTGCGCAATTGATATGCTCGCGATTGGCGATGCTGTGATGACGCGCGACAATGGCTTGCAAGAAATTCGCTGGATTGGCTCCACAAATGTGCCCGCAACAGCTATGCAAAACGATCCAAATCTGCGCCCTGTGAAAATCGCAGCGGGCACGTTTGGCCCGACCATGCCTGAAACGGATCTGACAGTTTCGCGTCAGCACCGCATTCTGGTTGAAGATTGGCGCGCAGAGCTATTGTTTGATAGCGAACGTGTTCTGGTTCCAGCCCATGCTTTGGTCAACGACACAACCGTCACACACGGCGCAACCGACGAAGGCGTTACCTACTTCCACATTGTCTTTGACGAACACGAAGTGATCGACGCCCAAGGCCTAATGACAGAAAGCTTCCACCCGTGCCGCGCCACCGTGCTTGGCATGGCACCAGAAGCCCGCGTGGAACTGTTCAAGCTGTTCCCAGAACTGTCCCCAGACAACGGCGAAGCCTCTGCGTTCGAGCCAGCATATCCAATGCTAAAAGCCTTCGAGGCTCGGATGCTCGCGGACAAAATGGCCAGCTAAACAGCTGCTACAGAAACAAAAAACGCGGCTCCATCGGGGCCGCGTTTTTCGTTGGAGCGTGTAAAATCCAACGAAAATGCGGATGAGCCACATAAATCCAAAACTGCGAGTTGAAGTGCAGGCTTCTGTTGCCAGGTGCCTGCGAACCCCGCCTAAGGTCGCTAAACCCTAGGAGTTAAGTTTTCAGTATTCCGCACAGCTTACGCTGCGAGGGCCACTGGAGCTCTGTTGTCATTTGCAACTAGCTTAAATGTACCGATAACGGTGGTAACTCACCGAGCAAAAGCAAACATCTTTAAACGTCCGTCGATCCTATTTCGACCCCATACCCCCTGCAAAGACAGGTGTTTTGGTGGAGTCGCCGGGTACCGCCCCCGGGTCCGATCCGTGTATTACATGCGCGTTTATCACCATAGTCTCCCGAAGAAGACATCTCAGATATAGGCATGCACCCGCGCAATTTCAAGGGGATACGCCGTGATCCTTGTTTGAATGCGAAACGAATTCTAAACACATCGTCATGATCAAAAACATCTTTTACGCCGCGCTAATCGCTGCCACCACATCCTGTGCCAGTTGGGCTGATACACCCTTCGCACGGCAAACCGTCGCAGCTGCGGCCACGCAAATCGGCGTCACAACGGGCTATGATCCTGCCTACGTTAGCCTATCTTACCCCCAAGGCGACCTACCGCGCAAAACCGGCGTCTGCACCGACGTGGTGATCCGTGCCCTGCGCGATGCCCATGGGATTGATCTGCAAGAACAGGTTCACCGCGACATGAAAGCCAACTTCGCGGCCTACCCGAAAAACTGGGGGCTCAAACGCCCCGACAGCAACATAGATCACCGCCGCGTCCCGAATTTGCGCCGTTATTTTGAACGCCAAGGCGCATCTTTGCCCGTCACCAGCGATCTAGCGGCCTACGCTGCAGGGGATATCGTGTCATGGAACCTGCCTGGCAATTTAACCCATATCGGGATCGTATCACAGGCCACCGCCGCTGACGGCACCCCCCTGATCATCCACAACATCGGTCGCGGCGCGCGCGCGGAAAACATCCTCTTCGCCTATGAAATCACAGGGCATTTCCGCCTAACGAACTAATCCACCAACATCGAATAGGCAGGGGTCAACTCGCGCAGCAGTTTGCGTTTCATCGCCCGTGGATAATCCGCATAACTGTTGGCCACTTCGACAAAGGCAAACGGCCCGCCGATAACCTGCTTTTCAAAATAGGGCACAGGATTGGGTTTCGCCCCCGTAATCACCAGCCCATTGATCGTCACACCCTTGCTGCCAATGGCAAATGCCACAGGGGCAACCGCTGCCCCTGCGTTGGCGATGCCATCCCCTGACACATCAATCACCTTGCGTCTGCACAGGGCGGCATCCCCGTTAAACATCTGATCTGCATGAATTAAAGCCTCAGAAACGGCAGTATCCGCCATCCAGTAGCCACGGGTCTGTTTCGTAAACGCCTCAACAAACTCCACAATCCCCGCCTTGCCTTTTATCCGCTGCCACCCAATCGCTTGGCGTTGTTGGCCCGCACCACCCCATTGCGTGACCGTAACCATCAACCCACCGGGCAACCATTCAATCAATTGGCGCACTTCGTCATCCAAAAACGCGCTCGCAATCCCATCGCGC
>JABBAP010000024.1:74870-164974 GCA_018607905.1 Paracoccaceae bacterium
TTCAATCAATTGGCGCACTTCGTCATCCAAAAACGCGCTCGCAATCCCATCGCGCATCAACGCGTATTCGGTGCGATCAACAGAGCGCGACACATCAAGTGCTACAACCAGCGCGACCTCGCAGGCCACCGTTGCACGGGCCGTCATGATTAGAAAAACCAGCGGTAAAAGAAACCGTTTCATTCGACCATCATAGACAATTTGGGAACCAACTCACGTAATAATTTGCGTTTCATCGCGCGGGCGTAATCCTCAAACCCACCCGCCGTTTCCACGAAACTTTGCGATCCCACAATGACATTAGCATGAAAATACGCACTCAGCTCTGCTATATCTTGGGTCGCAACAACCAACCCATTCACTGTAATTCCATCGCCGCGCAAACGATCATGTACGTCTTGGGGCCGCATGCCGACGTTGTTTTTCCCGTCACCAGACACATCAATCGTTTTGGCACCACATCGCCGCCCTGCTAACGCCTCTGCTCCCGCCATCAACGCATCCCCGAGCCCGGTCGACTGGCTCTCTCTATTGCGCTCAACCGCTTCAACTTTGTTTGCCACATCTGCCAAAATCGCCTCGCTGGTGATCTTTGTCCAATCCACCCAATACCATTGATACGTGCGGTTCCCGAATTCAAATATGAACAGCTCCACCTCTGATCCAGCAGGGGCGACGATCCAATCAATCACTTCAGGATCACGCAACGCCGCCACAATCCCATCGCGCTGCAACTCGTATTCGCGCGTCGAAACACTGGCTGAAACATCAATCGCTAAGACAAGCGCCTGACGACACGCCGCCGCCCCTTGCGCCCAAACCAGCAGACAAAATGCGGCCAAACAGGCTTCTTTGTTCCCGAAATACCTCATTGCTCTGCCAGCCTCGGATCACGGGCTGTGCGGTATAAAACATCGCGGTATTCCAGCGTTACCAACAGAAAACTAACGTACAGCAGCAAATACCAAGACCCCAGTTTCGCAAAACCCACGATCTCCCAACTGGCCTGCCCAGAATAAACCCACGTCCCTGACATGGTTCCAACATTCTCAGCCAACCACAAAAAGAACGACGACAAGAACGCCGCGAGGGGCAGGGGCATCCAATACACCCGCGCCCCAATCCAAAACCAAATCCGCGTGCGCGCAAACAGCACAACCGTTGCCACAAACAGCCCAATCCGAATGTCATAGGTGTAATGATGGCCAAAAAAATTCAGGTAAATCAGTACCGCCAAAACCACAGACATCCAAAACGGCGGATACGACGCAAAACTCATATCAAACACCCGAATAACCCGCGCCATAAAGCTACCGACACAGGCGTACATGAATCCCGAAAACAACGGCACCCCGCCGATTTTCATCAGCCCAGGCTCAGGATAATCCCAACTGCCCATGTGCAGCTTGAACACCTCCATCACCGTCCCAACCACATGAAACAGCAAAATTACCCGCGCCTCACGCCAGCTTTCTAACCCCAGCGCCAGAAATAACGCCTGCATCACAACTGCGAAAATCAGCAGCGCATCATAGCGTGCTACCACCCAGTCAGGCTGCCAAATCGCCGCCGTTCCGATCAACGCAATGATAAACAAAATTCCGAACAGCGCCGCCCATGCTTGTTTCAGCACAAACATCACGACCTCTGCCAAAACCATCGGCACGCGTGCGCGCACCAGATCGCCCAACCGCCGCTCAATCCCCAGATTGTTCTTCAAATCCCCATCAACCCTTTAATCAACCGACGCGATCTGTTTCGTCACTTCGCGGATCAGCTTTTTGCGTATCTTCTCGGGGTAATCCAGAAACCCATACGCGGGCAGCACAAATGAATTGGGCCCAGCAATAACCTTCTCACGGTAATATTCCGTCAACTGCGCGGTCTGTCCTTCAATCGCCAAGCCGTTGATTACAAACCCAGCCGCTGCCAAGGCTTCCTTGATGTCTTCGGGCGGCGCGCCCTCGTTCGAAGTACCATCGCCCGACACATCAATCACACGGCGCTCACAATCGGCCACTGCGCCAAACTGATTGGCCGTAAACGCCAACGCCTCGCCAATGCCTGTTGAAAAATTGCGCCAGGCGCGGGGCACATCATCCACCAATAGCGCCAAGCGATCAACATCCGCCACACTCTCTACCCGCGTCCAAGGCACCACCACGCTTTGGCGCGATTGGCCCGACCAATGCACAACCATCACCGCCGCTTTTTCCGAAATCAGCGCATCTGCCACCAAACCATCGCGCAGCGCATCCGCCAATCCACCCATCTGCAAATCGTATTCGTATTCATCCACTGACCCAGAAACATCCACCGTCAGCGCCAAGGCCACACCGCACGCCGCCACAGGGGCAGGGGCCAACGCCACACCAACACTCACTACAAAGGATGAAATTAACCGCAAAACCGCTGTCCCATTCGCCAATTAACCACCAGCCTACGCGCAGATGCCCCCCATCACAACCGCACCGCGCTTCAACCCTTTGTCATCGCGACACCGCCAAAACGCCCGCCGCCAATTTTCCCACCATTCCCCCGCATATAGCTGTTCCCCGAAACCACACTTCTAGATATAGTTGCCAGCGAGTCACCCAGAGGAATTCCAACATGCCCATTACCCCAGAACAGCAAGCCGACATTGATGATCAGCGTGCCCAATCCGCATCCACCCGCCGCGTGGTTGCCCCTGGCATGGAACAACACCTCTATACCGCGCACCAAGTCCTCGATCACGGGTTTGTCCGCGTCATTGATTACATGGGCGACGACGCCGCAATCACCCAAGCCGCCCGCGTGTCCTATGGCAAAGGCACCAAAGCCGTGCAAAACGACGAAGGCCTGATCCGCTACCTCATGCGCCACTGGCACTCCACCCCGTTCGAGATGTGCGAGATCAAACTCCACGTCAAACTGCCCGTATTCGTCGCCCGCCAATGGATCCGCCACCGCACCGCCAACGTGAACGAATACTCCGCCCGCTACTCCATCCTAGATCGCGAATTCTACATCCCCGCGACCGAGCATTTGAACAAACAATCCGTCATCAACAACCAAGGTCGCGGCGACGCCCTGTCCGAGGCCGACAGCCACCGCGTCCTAGAAATCCTCAAGGCCGACAGCGCACGGGCCTATGACAACTACGAAACTATGATCGAGGACGACGCAAATGGCGGCATTGCGCTGGCCCGAGAACTCGCCCGCATGAACCTGCCCGCCAACATCTACACCCAGTGGTACTGGAAGGTTGATTTGCACAACCTCTTCCACTTCCTGCGCCTCCGCGCCGACGCCCACGCCCAATACGAAATCCGAGTCTACGCAGACGAAATCTGCAAACTCGTCGCCGACTGGGTCCCCTATGCGTACAAAGCCTTCGAGGACTACAGGTTAGGTGGAGCACAGCTTTCACAACCCGCAGTTGACGCCCTCCGCAAGATGCTGAAAGGTGAAGAAGTGACTGCCGAGGACGTCGGTATGAGTGCCCGTGAGTGGCGCGAGTTTATGGAGGTTATTGGGTGAAATGAGAGTGTGTGGAGTTGGTATTAAAGCGGCCACAGCGTGTTTGGCTATTGTCGATTTTAGTGATGGGGAGCTTTCGTATCAAAAGCTGGGTGAAAAAAAACTTGAGCTTAAGGATGATGCGGATAGCGCCAACGTGCGAAGCCTAGCTTCGTCAATCGAGAGCTTTGCGACTCAACACAAGATTGACAAGTTTGTTATTAAGCAAAGGCAGAAGACGGGAGCGATGGCTTCAGGGGGAATAACCTTCAAAATTGAAGGATTGTTCCAAATGCAGAAAAAAGCCGACGTCTGTTTTGTCTCGGCGCAAGCACTGACGAAAGTTTCCAAAACAAACTTCGGTGCTATACCAGATTCTTTAGCCAGATATCAAAATGATGCATTCTTGGCGGCGGCGGCATTCATTCAAAAAAATGAGAACGGATGATCAGTTTTAAGATTGAAGAAGTAGCAGAGGTTTTTCGAGAATCCGTTGAAATGCTTTCTAAGAAAATCGAGTTCACCAAAATTGATAAAAAAGCAGTTTCAGGGTTCGTTTTGTTTGGAAAGCATCAAATTTTAAATGATGAAGTTGCTGTTAAGTTCTATCACACTACCGCGGGCGTCAGTCCTGAGCCCCAGAAACTCGCAACGCTGAAACACCCAAACATTCTGCGAGTAAACGATGCTGAAGAAGTTGACGACGATTTTGCATTTTTCGTCGCGCCATATTGTGCCGCTGGAGATTTAGATGATCTGATGTGTTTAGGTACTTTAGGTGTAAAGGAAGCAATCGATCTTGTTGCAAAAGTTACATCGGCAATTGCCTACTTACATAGTGAAGGATTTATTCACCGTGACTTAAAGCCACAGAATATTTTTTTGACGGAAAAAGATGAGCCTGCAATCGGAGATTTTGGATCGGTTATTGTTCAAGGCGCAGGCGGATATACGATCTCTTTGACTAAACACTCTCTGCTCTACAGACCTCCAGAAGATATTTTGTACAATCACTTCCATCAAACTGGTGATATTTACCAGCTAGGGATTTTGTTGTTTCAGTTACTAGGTGGCCACCTGCCTTATGATGAAATAGAGTGGCTGAACTCCATACAAACAAAGCGTTACTTGAACCTACACTTTCCCGAAAATCAGATTTTTGCTGGAGAATGTATCGAAAAGAAAATCTGCGGTGGAAAATTGTTAGACTTTTCGACGTTGCCTAAATGGGTAGATAACAAAGTAGTAGCGTTAATTCGAAAAGCAGTAAGAGTTGACCCGAATAAACGGCATGCATCTGCATCCGACTTTCAAATTGCCTTACATAACGTCAAAAGTAAGGTTCAAGATTGGCAAGTGGTTGAAGAATGGGCTGTTACACGAATTAAAGGGTTAGAATACAGAGTTCTAATTGACGAAAATTCCAGAATTCAGAAACGCCGAGTAGGGTCGTGGAAAAATGACAATACGTTTGATGGTGAGAGTATTGGAGAGGCAGTTGTTTTCGTGGAGGGCAAAATATAGCTTTTAAGCTGAGCTGCGACGAACTCCCCAAAAATTGACAAAATGTATATTCCAGTATATTATAAAAAATACATTATAGGATACATCCCATGACACGTCTTCTCACAAAACACATCGCAACCATGACCGAAATGCGTGAACCGCACAAAGTGTTGGAGCGTGCCAACGGCGAACCCGTGGCGATCCTTAAGAACTCCGCTGTTGTCGGCTACCTCGTTCCAGAGTCCGCTGTGAACAAAGAAGAGCATACTTACGCGACCGAGGAAGAAATCCTCGCACACATCGCAGAGACGCAAGAAGAGGTTCAGCCAGTCCTTGATTATCTCAAAGACAAATGAGCTTTCGCCTTCTGTCCCCACGAATAGTGGAGCTGCTGCATGACAGCGCCTTAAACCCCGGTGAATTGCAGGGCAGGGCGCAGGATAAATCTTTGGAGTCCACGCTTGCGCGTGTAGACAACCGCCTTGCTTACGGAATGATCGAAGACGAATATGATCTTGCCGCCGCCTACGCGACCGCCATCGCACGCGGTCACTGCTTTAACGACGGCAACAAACGTACGGCATTTCGATCAATGAATGCTGTCTTGCGGCTGAATGGTGTCCATATCAAATGGAACACCACAGAAATCGGTGACGCCATCATCCGCCTTGCTCAAGGACACATGCACGACGAAGACCTCGCCACTTTCCTGCGCAACCACCCCCAAACGTAAAACGCCCGCGAAGTTACCTTCGCGAGCGTTTCAAATTTAAGCAGACGGGGTGAACCCCGCCCAAGAGGCGAAATTAATCGCGCATCGCCAGTTGACCAGCGGAAGATTTTCCGTCGCGGCCTTGTTCGATTTCGTATGTCACTTTGTCGTTGTCGTTCAAGCCGGACAAGCCAGCGCGCTCAACAGCGGAAATGTGTACAAATACGTCTTGTCCACCGGCTTCAGGCTCGATAAAGCCAAAACCTTTAGTTGCGTTAAACCATTTTACGGTGCCATTAGCCATCGTAATTCTCCTAAGTATAGTACCACCCACAGTATGCGGTGGCTTGGTGCAGTCGGGTCTCTGATCGGGTCCGGCGTCTGCAACAAAGAAGAAGAACGGAAACGTGTGAAAGACGGCTTCACCCCGCCCATATGGAGTAATTTTTCCGACTTGGAAAGGGTAATCGCACAAACGTGATATAATCGGCGTGATGTTGCGCAAAGGGTTAATGCGATTTTCACGGCCCCGTGTATGGCACTTGTATGGCGCGTTGCCATACGGTTTGCATACGATTTGCATACCTTTTGCATACAGGTGCCATACGTTTTGCACCCCTGCGAAAGCGGTGGTTTGGCCCAAATCTTACCCGCCCGCGCCGTGGTGCTACACACAGTTAACACTTGCTTGTGAGCCCTCTTGTCAGCTGCGGCCCAAGACCCCACATCAAAGGTATAGCCATCCCGAAAGGGGTCTGGCAGGTCCTCTGCCTCAGCTCCTTTCAGAAATGAAAACAAGGAGTTACATCATGTTTAAACGTCTCACCTCAACAGCACTTGTCTTTGGCATGGCCGCATTGGCACCACCTGCCGCAACCGCGCAAACCTGTGGCCCGCGTGACCAACTTATCACGCAATTAACGGAACGATATCAAGAAGTAAGCCGCGGCGTCGGCCTGTCCAGCGCAACCCAAGTGGTCGAGTTTTGGGCCTCCAATAAAACCGGAACATTCTCGGTTTTATTGACCTATCCCAACGGCTTAACCTGCATCCTCGCAACTGGCAGCAATTGGACGGAAGCGCCCCATTTAGCGTCAAATTCGGATCCTAAAGCCTAAGAAATTGGCCCTGTTTTAAACAACTGGGCCTTTCTATTAGTGGCGCATTTCCCGCGCGTTAATGTCTTGCGAATTGCCTGAAAATGAAGATAAATATCTTCAAAATAAGGGGAAGCGTGATGAAGTTGTTTGGTTTGAAAAACTGTGACACCTGCCGTAAGGCATTGAAATCATTGGCCGCTGTGGGCCACGATGTGACCTTTATCGACGTTCGCGCAGATGGTGTAACCCCCGAAAACCTAAAGGTATTTCACGCTAAATTCGGCGAGGCGCTTCTCAACACCCGCTCCACAACTTGGCGCGGATTGGATGACGCAGAACGCGCGCAAGAGCCCCTAAAACTACTGATCGACCACCCAGCATTGATGAAACGCCCGGTGATAGATCATAAAGGGTCTTTGACGTTGGGATGGACGAAAGACGTCCAATCCCAGCTGCTTTAGTCCTCAATAGGCTTGATCAACATCCGATCCACCGACAGCGGCCCAGCCCCTTTGACGATCAAAATCGCAAACAGCACAACCCACATAAGGCGTTGATCAAGAATAAGCGCATTTGAAGGGCCATCGAACCATGCACCGATGTCTTTGCCGGCAACTCCGTGGCCATAAACATCCACAATACTTTGTACAAAAATAAACCCAACCATGCCAATGGCGGCAAGGCGGGTGAACAGGCCGATGATGATCAGCGCAGGCAAAATAAACTCTGCAACTGTACCGCCAACGGCAACCAACCAATGAAACGCACCCAATTGGCTTGTGTCATATCCCAAGGCTTCAACGGTCTTTGGGAACATCTGGATATAGGCGTTGTCGGAAGGGCTCAGAAACCCAAATATCCCATCACCCAACTTTGTTTTTGCGGAATTCCAGAAATACATCAACAACACCGCGGCAAAGGAAAACCTTGCAAATGTTGGCAAAAACCAATCCCCAAGCGCCTTTAGCACCAGCCCCATGATCGAATTGTATAAGTTTGTGATTGCAGTCATTTCGTGTCCCTCACGATTTTAGTTTTGTTATGAGTTCTGATTGCAGCATCAGAACAATTGCAGCGGACAGATCGAACGTGTCATCCGTTTGTGTGCTGGCTTCATAGGCCGCGCCGAGTGTTTCCCCGTTTTGCAAAGCAGATAAGAATACTGCTTGATCAGCCCCAATCACTTGCATGTTCAAATCCAGTGCAGGGCGGGTGATCAATACGGTTTCTGCTGCGCCTTCGGGTGCAGGGGCACCATCCGTCATGTTGAAATGCCAAATTGCGGCAATCGGGTAGGGGCTTTGCACAATCCGCACCGCAGGCGACAGCTCGATCACCGTTTCCATTAATGCATCAGGCGCTATTGCGCCAAGCGCGTCCCCAGCCACGGCCGTCGAGTCTCGAGCATGATAAGACGCTCGCCGCGCCAATTCCAACCGCGCCACATCCGCCAGATACGGAACATGCGCCAATTGCTCGAAACCGTTCAAAAATGCTGGAAATGCCGCGCCATAAAACATCAACATCGGGTTTTTTGGTGGGTGTTGGCGCACATAAAGGCCAGACAAGTTGCGGAAATTCTCTGCGCCGATCAGTTTTTGAATCACAGGAAAGGCGGTTTCCATCGCGTCCATCAAGCTGACGATCACGTTGTTTCGATAGACGTTAAACCGTTTGCCCGCAGGGCGACCTTGAGGATCAATCAATCCAGCAGGGATTGCAGCCTCTGGATTTAGCAGAGCCTGCGTAAATTTAGCTTGGCTGACACTCATGCAGGGGTCGCAGGTTGCGCGGATAAGATACCATCGGCGCGGGTCATTTCAGCTGCGAGAATATCCCATTCTGGGATATCATTGTCCCATTCGATGAGGGTTGGGCGAGAGCCAGATTTTGTTAGTGTGTATTCATACAGCGCCCAAACAGGGTCGACGACTTTGCGTGAATGACTGTCAATCAGCAAGGTTGCCCCGTGATCATCAGCGTCTTCTTCATGGCCGCCAAGGTGGATTTCCCCAACGAATTCAGTAGGGAAGGCGTCGATATAGCCTTCTGGAGAGTAATTTTGGTTGGTCGCGGATACAAACACGTTGTTGACATCCAACAGCAATCCACAGCCAGATCGTTTGGCGACTTCTCTCAGAAATTCAATCTCGGAGCGGTCGCTTTCTTCAAAGGTCACATAGGTCGAAGGATTTTCCAGTAGCATCTGCCGCCCAACGGTGGTTTGCACCAGATCAATATGTTCGATTACGCGATCAACGGTTGCCTGCGTGTAGGGAACCGGCAGCAGATCGTTCAAAAAATGAGTTTCATGCGTGGACCAGGCCAGATGTTCGGAAAACAAACCAGGTTCCAACCATTCGACCAGATGTTTTAGGCGTGCCAAATGGTCAGGATCAAGCGGCCCCTCAGCGCCAATCGAAAGGCCAACGCCATGACATGAAATAGGGAAGTGTTCGCGCAGATGACGCAGCTGGGCAATTGGCCGTCCGCCATCACCCATGTAATTTTCTGCGTGAATTTCCAACCAACCGACTGTGTTGGGGGATTTCAGAATACCGTCTAAATGCTGCGCCTTATAGCCAACGCCAGCCCTATTGGGAACAAAGCTTGGCTTATCTGCGCGTGCGTCCAGCATTGTGAAATCACCTGATGTCAGATCGTTAAGTGGGAGTAGGGCAGGCGATCAATGCCGCCATGCCCCGGGGTGTCATCTTAGGACGGGATGTCACGATCCAAAGCTTCTTTGGATCCGACGCGTGCAGTACCGTCAGCCAAAGCAGGCAGCGCGATGTCTACGCATGTGCCAGATGCAACCAAAGACCAGGCATTGCCTTGGTAATCTACTGTGGATGTACCTGCGCATGATGTACCTGGGCCAGCTGCACACCCATTTTGACCAGCCAGAGCAACGCCGTAGCATTTCTCTTTGGCTTGCGCGGACGCAACATTTACTTGGGAAACCATAGCTGCGGCGACTGCGGAAGCTACTGCGAGCGTTTTTACTGTGTTTGACATTTGAGTTCCTCTCCGAGGTTAAAACCTAAATCGCGTCTTGCGATGGGTTACTGATAGCAACGAGCGGTGGTGAAACACCACTCACATCGCCGTGTATAACACGTAGTTCAGCCCTTGTAACAATTCGAGAGGGAGATAAAAATATCGTAAATATTGGGCGAATTTTTGCCAGAAGAAGCTGGTTTTAAACGATTCTTACTGAATTCAACCCATCACTTTTGGTGGCAGAGCAACAGATACTCATCAACGTTCGTGGCTGTTCATAGAGCCAAGGCTGGCCTCGATGTAACATTGCTCGCTCATCCCAGATCAAAACATCACCGACCTGCCATTCGTGGGAATAGACATTTTCTTCCCGCGTACAAAAGGCGATTGCCTCTGAAATCAACGTCTGACCTTGCGCCAAACCCATGCCTTCAACAGCAAACGCGTGGCTTGCAATATACAGTGCATCTTCGCCAGTCACTGGATTGGGCCAAATCGCGCGCCAAGGCCGATCAGGCCATTGTCGCATTTCAGGCATCGCACCGAGTTCAGCCGAAACCTGTTGGCGCGAGTGGGATAAACGGTGCCAAATCACCGCATCCTTCAACGGTTCTTTCAAATTATCGGGCATTTCAGCCCATCCCACACGCGTCGATGCCAATTCGGTCTGCCCGCCCTGTTCGGGAACCACTTTCGCTGTCAGCAGGTTCACGAGTGCGGGGATCGGCAAAAAGGTACTGTCGGTGTGCCACAGCATATTTGCGCGTAAATTCAGTGTGTGCAGGGCCTCTGCATCGCTCACTCCACCGTCAACCTCGTTGGAAACAGGTGAGACCTTAAATTCTACCGCACGTCCCTGTGCCATTGCCTCGCGGTTTTCCAACGGCCCAAACATCTGCGCCAGCCGTGTGTGATCATCGTCCGTGATGCTTTGTGCTGGGAACAACAGCGCGGAATGTTCGTCGAACACTTGGCGGATTTCAGGAAATAAATGATCCTCCCGCACGTCGCGCAAATCAACACCCTCAACTATCTTGCCAAATTTTGGGTGAAGGAGAGATGTGTTAAGTGCAGACATAAAAGCGCTCCTTTGATTTCCACCAAAGAAGCCAATCAGTTTAAAACGCACAAGTCTAAAAAAGTCACATCAGTCGAAGTTTTCTGTAACCCCTTCGCCGACAAATGCCTTTTCCACGACAAATTCACCGGGCATAGAATTCGATCCTTCGGTCATGCCCGCAGTTTCGCAGATGTCTTTCACGTCCAAATTCAACGCCATTGAGCCACAAACCATCAAACGGTCTGTGTCTTTGTTCATCGGTGGTAGATCAAACTCCTTGGCGATTGTCCCATTGCGCAAAAGATCGGTCACGCGCCCCATACGCGGGCTGTTTTCGCGGGTCGTGGTCGCATAATACTTCAATTTATCGCCGACAAACTCGCCAATCAGCGGATCATCGGCTAGGGATGCCACCAAATCCGCACCGTATTTCAACTCACTCTCATAGCGACAGGTATGTGCCAAAATCACCTCGTCATATTTTTCATACAACTCTGGATCACGGATTAACGATGCAAACGGTGCAATCCCTGTGCCAGTGCAGATAAAATACATCCGATTGCCGGGCAAAAGCGCGTCCAAAACCAGCGTTCCCACTGGTTTAGGGCGCAAGATGATCTCATCCCCAACCTGAATGTGCTGTAATTTGCTGGTCAGGGGGCCATCTTGCACTTTGATGGAATAGAATTCCAATTCTTCGTCCCAACTGGGCGAGGCAATGGAATAGGCGCGCAACAACGGTTTTTGTTTGCCCGTCTCAGGATGGGGGTCACCCATCAATCCGATCATTACAAATTCACCAGAACGAAACCGCAAGGATTGCGGGCGGGTCACGCGAAACGAAAACAGCCAGTCGTTGTGGTGCGTAATAGAAGTAACGGTTTGCGCGTCAGGAAGTACAGGCACGGGTTTCGCCTCGTTCAATGTCAATGTTTGATCCGTCATTTGTCTCATTCCTTGGAAAAGGTCAATCGTTAGCGTGCTAACAATTAAATGGATTGCTGCAATCGGTTCAGATAGCTGTGCTGTTGCCAGTTTGCGCGCGCCAGCCACTGATCCTCGGGCTGGCGTTCGGCCAAAGCAGCGTCGATTTCCACTTCATCGAACCCAACTCGGCGCGCCATTGCGTATTGATCCGCCAAAACATGCCCATGCGCACGCAAACGCCCTGCAAAGCCCAACATCCGCAATGTTCGCGCAATCGAAAATCCGCGCCCATCGTGGGACGACGGAAAAGACACACGGATCATTGAAACCGAATTGAAGTACGGCTGCAACTGTTCCGCCGTCACGGTGTTTGGCACATCCAGCCCGTAGCCTGTTTCAGGATCAGCACCGCCTTGTGTCGCCACATCCCAGTCCAGTAAGGGCCCAGACCAATCTTCGGTCACAAAGCCGCTGTCTTGTACAATTACGTTTGTCATCACTTAAACTCTTCTTTCCACGGCGCCATCGGCTCCGAAATGTATTCCGCATTCTACTTTTTTTTGCCCACGCCAGCGTCCAGATCGCGCATCTTCGCCGCTCTTTACGGGGCTGGTACACGGGGCACATCCAATCGACGGATATCCCTTTGCCACCAGCGGATGGCGCGGCAGCGCATTGTTTTCCATATAGGCCGTCAAATCTTGTGCGCGCCAATGCGCCAACGGATTGATTTTAAAACGGTGATCCGTATCCGTTTCAAATAGCTCTAACGCAGTGCGCTGGCCATTCTGAAACCGCTTCCGCCCCGTGATCCAAGCATCAAAACCCTCTAATGCATCGTGCAACGGCGCAGTTTTACGCAAGCCGCAACACGCATCAGGGTCGCTTTGGTGCAACGTGCCATCTGGATCAATCGCAGTAATATCTTCTGGCTTGGCTTTGATAATCCGCACATCTTGCAGCTGTAATTCCTCCGCCAACTCCGCCTGATACTCCAGCGTTTCTGGGAACAACATTTCCGTATCAATCACAATCACAGGCGTTTGCGGTTTGATCAACGACACCAGATGCAACAACACAACGGATTCCGCTCCAAAGGACGAAACCATCGCGATTTTGCCCAAGAAGGGATCACCCAGCGTGGCGCTTAGAACAGGAATGGCCGCGTGATTGCGATACCGAAAGTTCATCAGCTCTACCCGCTCAGGAATGCTCAGATATGCGGATTCAAATGGCATGTTACTCCGCCGCGATCTGCTGTTCAGGATATAGCGCTGCCTTAAACGGTTCCAATCCCACACGGCGATAGGTTTCCAAGAAGACCTCGTTTTCATCACTGCGAATATCCAGATACGTATAGATCAACCGCTCAATCGCTGGCACGATCTCGTCGTAGGCAAACCCAGGGCCAGCGCGCTCACCAATGGCAGCGGTTTCGGTGTGATCACCCCCAAGCGTAATCTGGTAATTCTCAACACCAGCACGATCCAAACCCAAAATCCCGATATGGCCCACATGGTGGTGCCCACAGGCATTGATACAGCCCGAGATTTTGATCTTCAGCGCCCCAATATCGTGCTCCAGTTTCAACTCATCAAACCGCGTCGCGATTTGCTGTGCCACAGGAATGGACCGCGCCGTCGCCAGCGCACAATAATCCATACCGGGGCAGGCGATGATATCTGAAATCAGCCCAATATTTGCTGTCGCCAAACCTGCCTCGCGCAATCGTGCATAAATTTCTGGCAGATTTGATTTGTGGACATGGGGCAGGATCACATTTTGCTCATGGGAAATCCGCAATTCATTATGCGCGAAATCCTCTGCAATCCCTGCCATAACCCGCAACTGATCCGCTGTTGCATCACCGGGCGTTTGCCCATGTGCTTTGATCGAGATCGTCATGATCGAATATTCAGGGTTCTTATGCTCAGACAGGTTGGTATCCACAAAGGAACGAAAGCTCGCGTCCTTGTTCTGTAATTCAACAAACCCATCCAACGGCGCAGTCAGATACGCAGGAGTCGCAAAGGCTTCTTTGATCTGCGCAAACAGCTTTTGATCATTCCCACCAAACGCGGCGCGTTGCGCTACAAATCGTTTCTCAACCAGCTCACGAATGGTCTCGATGCCATTCTCATGAACCGTGATTTTGATCCGCGCTTTATACTTGTTGTCGCGTCGTCCCAGACGGTTATACACCTGCAAAACGCTCTCAACATAGGGCAGTAAATCTTCAACAAGCAGGAATTCCCGCAGCACTTTGCCAATCATTGGCGTGCGGCCCAAACCACCACCAACAATCACCTCGTATCCAGCATCTCCGTCGCCATTACGCACCATCCGCAACCCAATGTCATGGGCTTTGGTCACAGCGCGATCTGTTTCCGATCCAGTCACCGCGATCTTAAACTTCCGCCCCAAAAACGCGAACTCAGGGTGATCCGTGGACCACTGGCGCAGCAATTCCGCCGTTGGACGCGGATCCTCAATCTCATCGCTCGCAGCCCCTGCAAAATGGTCTGCTGTTACGTTGCGAACACAGTTGCCAGACGTTTGGATTGCGTGCATCTCAACCTCGGCCAATGCATCCAGAATATCAGGCACATCACGCAATTTTGGCCAGTTAAACTGAATGTTCTGGCGGGTCGTGAAATGCCCATAACCTTTGTCGAACTTCTCTGCAATCAGCGCCAATTGGCGCATTTGCCCACCGTTCAACGTGCCGTAGGGGATCGCCACACGCAGCATGTAGGCGTGCAGCTGCAAATACAGACCGTTCATCAAACGCAATGGCTTGAACTCATCTTCGGTCAGGCTGCCATCAATGCGCCGCTCCACTTGCGCGCGGAATTGTTTGTTTCGCTCGTTGATGAACTCTTTGTCAAACTCAGTGTATGAATACATTACGCCAACTCCGCTTGTTTGCCGTGGTGATAATTGCTCGGCCCAGTGGCCCGAAAATCTTCGCGAAAATGCGCTGGTCGGGGTTTGTCGTCGTCGCCCAATTCCGCGTCCGCAAGGTAGAGGCCAACTTTGTCCAACCCCTGTTTTTGCGCCAATCGCAGCACGTGAAACGCCAGCTTTTCTGTGTCCAAGTACAGCGCATCCTCAAACGCATCGACCCAATCGCCGTTGTCGTTCCAGTAAATTACATCGCCGCTCAGCAAATCATTTGCCGTCAGAACCTTAGGTGTGAACTTCTTCGCCATCACGCTTGCTCCATCTCATCAATTTTTAAATCCATCGCAGCCTGAGCTGCTGCACGGGGGGCCAGCCCCAGCAACAAAACCGCAGGCCCTGTCACATCTGATGCCGCCAAAACCTCTGGCAATGTCATCAAGGTGGCCTGCAAAATCCGCTGATCTGCACGGCTCGCATTTTCCACAACCGTCACAGGCACATCGCCGCTTGCGCCAAACATCAACAATCGACCGCGCAAAAACGTCGCCGCGCGCTTGCCCATGTAAATTGCCGCAACCGCGTCTGGCTTGGCCAAATCGCGCCAATCCTGATCGGCAAATCCGTCCACATCGTGGGCCGTCAAAAACTTCAGCGCCGAATTACGCCCGCGCCGTGTCAGCGAAACGCGCGTGCCAGCCGCCGCCGCTGATGCCGCTGTGATGCCGGGCACAATCGCCCAATCCACGCCCGCTGAGTCCAGCGCATCCATTTCCTCATCCAATCGCGCAAACATCGCCGGATCACCAGATTTCAAGCGCACCACGTGATGCCCTTGCGCGGCATGGGACACCATCAAGTCGTTGATATCGCCTTGCTTCCAGCTTTGACCAAACCCGCGCTTGCCCGTTTCAACAACAATTGCCTCGCGCCGCGCCAGTTCCAGAATTTCGCCTGTGACCAGCTGATCGTGGATCACAACATCCGCGCCGTGCATCAACTTGCGCGCTTTCAGCGTCAGCAACTCAGGATCGCCGGGGCCAGCCCCAACCAAATCCACCCGCCCAGCAGATCGTTTCGCCGCCACCGTTTGGGCCAACAACGCATCCAGCTCGGCCTGAACCGCGGCTTCTCCGCCTGCCGCGAGCGCCAAAGGACCGCGCTCAAAGTAAAACTTCGACCAGAATTCGCGCCGCTTGCGCCCCATCGGCAGCACTTCGACAGCGCCGCGAAACGATTGCCCAATCCGCGCCAACAACCCAAGCGATGGGGGCAGGGCCTCCTCCACTTGCCGTTTGATGTGTCGCGCCAAAACAGGGGCCGCGCCCTCTGTGCCAATCGCAACCGTCACGGGATCACGATCCACAATCGCAGGGGTGATAAACATACTGTCGGCCAGATTATCAACGATATTCACCAGCGCACCTGCCCCGCGACCAATCCCAGCAACCCGCGCATCCAGCACATCATCATCTTGCGCCGCGTAAACCAACCGCGCACCCGATGCATCCTCAGCTCGCAGCTCACCTTCGTGCAGCGTGATCTTACCCGCATCTGCCCAAGCCAATATCGCAGTGTTAGGCTCCACACCAAACACATGCACATCAGCTTCGGTTTTTAGGATCAGCCGCAGCTTTGCCACTGCCGTTTCGCCCACGCCAGCAACCAAAACACGCTGGCCGACTAAGTTCACAAAGATCGGAAAATGCTTCATCGCGACATCCTTAGATTAGTATTTGTCCTACGATATACGCCTTGAAGGGAAATAATTCCATTTACAAACGCATTATTGAATGAAATAGGAAATTAATTCTACCTCGTTGCTTGAGGGCAGAACAAACACTGCAGTTTAAAGGAAATACCGAAATGCCCATCGCATTAGACGCTCTAGATCGGAAAATCCTTGCAGAGCTGCAAAAAGACGCCTCTCAATCCCTCGATGAAATCGCCAAATCCGTAGGTGGCAGTAAAACGCCAGTCTGGAACCGCATTCGCAAAATGCGCGAGTCTGGCCTGATCACCAAACAAACCACGTTGATTGACCCAGAAATGCTCGGCCTAGAGGCGTGTTTCTTTGTGCTGATCCGGACATCCGAACACGACGAGGGCTGGCAAAATAAGTTCCTGAAAACCCTAAAAGACCGCCCCGAAGTGATGGAGGCCCACCGCCTCGCAGGGGACATCGACTATATTCTAAAAGTCCGCGTCACCAACGCCAAAGCCTATGATACGTTCTACCAAGCCCTGATCGGCGAAGTGAAAATCTTCAACGTCACGGCCTTGCTGTCGATGGAAGAGATCAAAAGCACAACAATGCTGCCTGTTTAGCAGTTGATTTAGAGCGCTCACTCTCGCACACTTGATGTTAAAACGGAGAGAGCTTTGTTAGTCACTGCAACTTTACAAGATTTAGAGACCTCAATTTCAAAAGAAATACCCGATCCAAACGGGAAGCAACGCGAACAGCTGTTTGAATTGAGCTTTAGTAAATCTCAACTTGAACGTAAAATTGCAAATCTCCCCATGAATGCCGACGCAAAAGCGATGTTGTCCTCATTGGCAAAACGCATTGTGAAAGTTGGCGAGACTGTCCTTCGGATCGGGCAAAAGTTTCTCGAATTGGTGTTTCGCCTCAATGATGAATACGGCCATCTATCGTTTGGCGAAGTCATCTGCTTGATGGTCGAGAAAATGTTCCAATTCGCGCCTTTCGTCGGTCAAATCCTAGGGCCACTTCTGCTAAATTTCCTCACAACGATTGGGCAAGTTATCGCAGGGCAGGGTGCCATGGTGGACGCCGCCTTGCAAACGCGCGTTTCGGTCTTGCTGAATGTGTTCGAACCTTTCCGCCATCTCACGTAATGGAATCGAAAAATATGACAGTGTCGTCAGATCTCGCGAAGGTAGACCAGGTTGTGTCTAACGACATCAAATTCCGTGCAAAACTCCAAATTGGAGAAAGCGCCTATGGCACTTTACGCGCGCAAGCTTCAGCCAAAGACCTGTGGATCTTGGCGAATTCAGTTTTTGTCGGAGCACGGATTGCATCACTTCCGGCTTTCGCTGCGACCGGGTCAAGCAGCGCCTTCGCGTGGACCGGACTTTCAATGTTCGCCGCGCCAGTTGTCACCCCGATCCTAACAGTCGTAGCTGCCGGCGTTTTTGCAGGTGGAGCATATTACGGCGTGTCCCGGCTCATGCGTGAATACACCTCAAATCGCGTCGACGTGGTGCCCAAATTCATCAATACACCCATTGATGTATTGGCAGTAAGCCTCTTTGATGTGATTTGCCCACTTGCCCTTAAAGTGGCCGCATCAGATCGTATGATCGTCAAAGAAGAGCGTGATGTAATTGCAGAGTATTTCACTGATCTTTGGGGATATGACCCAAAGTTTGTGGAACCCGCGATGGCCGCAGTGGAGCATCACCTAGACAGTTTCTCTGTCCAACAAATGACCCAAGATCTACGCCTTCTGACGAAAGAAAACCCAGATTGTAACCATCAGAAAATCCGTGATGGCGTTGTCGAACTGTTGTCTGAAATTGGTCATGCAGATGGCGTTTTTCTTCCAGCAGAAAAACAAATGATTGACGATATATCTGACGGCTTACTGGGTAAAACTTGGGCAAAATCGGCTTTGCCGAATTGGATGTCGCGCGCTGGCAAGGAATAAACCTCTCTAGCTTCAATGTTCTAAAAATACCTAAAACCTACTTCTTAATCAGGCCATCGGCCTTGCGGCGCACGATAACACTGCGCAAATCATGCATTGCCATCAACAGATCATCCGCAAACAGATCAATTTGCGTATCGGTAGCTTTGGTCTGCACCCATTGCGCGGTCAGGTTCAAATGATCCGTCGTGCGCAGCAAATCATCAATCCGCCGTTCTTCAACAACTTTACGCCGTGCGACCACCCAAGCATCAATCTCATTGCGTTCGGCTGCCGTTGGGATTTGATCCCCCTGCGGTTTCACATCGCCGTTGCGGATATTGATCACCGCAATTTGCTGCATATCCAACCGACGCTGGCGGTTTTCCGCATCAACACGGTAAACTGCGGCCCCGTTTTCACGGACGCGAAAGAAAAGCGAACCCAAATCTGACATAGTTACCCCTACACTAAACTTTTACAAAATGCCTGAATACGTCCACAGGCATCAATTAACTCTTCTTCCGATGTGGCATAGCTCACTCGAAAATTCGGAGAAAGCCCAAAGGCGGCGCCAAATACCACGGCAACACCTTGATCTTCTAACAATTGCGTTGCGAAAACCTCGTCATCTTCAATCACCACACCACTTGGCGTGGCTTTGCCAATACATTCCGCAATCGAGGGATACACATAAAACGCGCCGTCAGGTGTTGGGCAACTGATGCCCTCAGCCTCATTTAGCATTTTCACAACCAAATTGCGCCGCCCTTCAAACACAGGGCGCGACATCTCGATGTAATCTTGCGGGCCATTCAGCGCCTCAACGGCGGCCCACTGGGAAATCGAACACGGATTAGACGTGGATTGCGACTGAACCTTGCGCATCGCACCGATCAATTCTTTCGGCCCCGCCGCATAGCCAATGCGCCACCCCGTCATGGCATAGGCTTTGGACACGCCGTTCACCGTCAACGTGCGATCGTACAGTCGCGGTTCAACCTGCGCAGGGGTGCAAAACTCGAAATCATCATAGGCCAGATGTTCATACATATCGTCTGTCATCACCCAAACATGGGGATGGCGCATCAAGACATCGGTGATCATCTTCATTTCTTCCCAACTGTATCCAGCGCCCGACGGATTAGACGGAGAGTTAAAGATCAACCATTTGGTTTTTGGCGTGATCGCAGATTCTAATTGATCTGCTGTCAGCTTGAATTGCGTCTGCATCGACGTTTCTGCGGCAACGGGAACGCCACCCGCCAGTAACACCATGTCAGGATAAGACACCCAATAGGGGGCAGGGATCACAACCTCATCGCCCTCGTTCAGGGTCGCCATCAACGCGTTGTACAAAACCTGTTTGCCACCCGTAGAAACAGAAACCTGCTCTTTGGAGTACTCTAGCCCGTTGTCGCGTTTGAATTTATCGCAAACCGCCTGCTTTAGTTCTGGTATGCCATCAGGCGCTGTGTACTTTGTCTTGCCAGCATCCATCGCCGCCTTTGCCGCGTTTTTGATGTTGTCTGGCGTATCGAAATCCGGCTCGCCCGCGCTTAACGCGATGATATTGCGCCCTGCGGCTTTTAGTTCAGCGGCTTTCGCGGAAATCATGATCGTTGGTGAAGGCTTTACCCGTTCCAGCGTTTTGGACAAAAAATCGGACATCACGGCAGCTCTCCCTTTACCTACGCGAAACCTTCTTAAAGTCATCACTCAAGGGTGCAAGGGAAACTCGTTGTTGTGGCCTTGCTTGTGATAAAATTGCGGAATAAACAGCACGCATGAACCAACCCGTGCCTGAAAACGAAGACCATGAAACCCGTTTGCGCCGTTTGCGCATGCGATCATGGCGTCGCGGCATGAAGGAAATGGACCTGATTCTAGGCAATTTCGCGGATACGGCATTGCGCAATTTGTCGATTGAGCATCTTGATGCGCATGAAACGCTGATGGATGAACCCGATCAAGATATCTATTCTTGGATAAGTGGTGCCGCACCCACGCCGCAGGTTTTTAGAGCGTCAATCGCGCGCATTTTAGATAATATGTCCTAGATAAAGTCCAAATTTTCTAAAAAAACTTACATTGTTTAACCTCTTGTTTCATATTTTTGATCAATTCTGCCTTCAACAGCTTGGCGGAGAGAAAAAGATGAGCATTCACACAGCGGTTGAAACCGACGACGAAAAAACCCATGGAACCGAGTTTCTGGGGTCCTATCTCGAAACCCTTTCCATGGTCGAAAGATTGCATCGACTTTTACTTGATGTGATCAAAGACGAATTCGAACGGCTTGGCCTTTTGGACATCAACTCGGTGCAGGCCTTGTTGCTCTTCAATATCGGTGAAAACGAAGTTACCGCTGGTGAGTTGAAATCTCGCGGATATTACCAAGGATCGAATGTCTCTTATAACCTCAAGAAACTTGTTGAAGCAGGATATATGCATCACCACCGATGCGAAATTGATCGCCGTGCGGTTCGCGTGAAACTCACTGCTAAGGGCCGTGAAATTCGTGGGATTGTCGCTGATCTTTTCCAACGCCATGCAGGTGGTATGATTGGACAAGATGTGATCGGCGAAGCGGGCCTTCAAAACATCAACACGGATCTACGTCGGGTCGAACGGTATTGGACAGATCAAATTCGCTATATTTACTAGCACCGTAATAATATCTTCGTCAAAGGCGTCTCGCGCAAATATGATTGGGCGCTTTTGGCATCTAATGCGCCAATTTATGTGATTTTCGCTGCTAATTTTTTGGGCGGTGAATTTTCGCCGTGCGGCGTTTTGTGATCTAACGGGCGATATGGTATTCGCATAGACAGTTGCTAATCCAGATTCCCGACGGTGTTGCCATGAACTACGATCAACATATTGACCAAGCCTTGATGCGTTTGCATGAAGAGGGCCGTTACCGTGTGTTCCAAAACATCAGACGCAAGAACCAACAATTCCCTCGCGCAGTCTGGACCAAGCTTGACGGCTCTACCAAAGAAATTATGGTCTGGTGTGGTAATGATTACCTTGGCATGGGCCAGCACCCAGTCGTGCTCGAAGCCCTGAAAGATGCAGCAGATATGGCAGGCGCTGGATCAGGTGGCACACGCAATATTTCTGGCAACACGTCTTATCATCATCAGCTCGAAAACGAGCTTGCGGACCTACACAAGAAAGAGCGCGCCGTTGTTTTCACGTCAGCCTATAATGCGAACGAAGCAACTTTGTCCGTTCTTCCCAAACTTTTCCCAGGCCTGATTATCCTGTCAGACGAACTGAACCACGCCTCCATGATCGAAGGTATTCGCCATGGTTTTTGTGAAAAGCACGTGTTTCGTCACAATGACGTCGCCCACCTTCGCGAAGTGCTTCAATCCCTTCCCGCCGACGCACCAAAACTGATTGCCTTTGAATCGCTCTATTCAATGGACGGGGACTTTGGCCCGATTACAGAAATTTGCGATCTGGCAGACGAATTTAATGCCTTAACCTACATCGACGAAGTTCATGCCGTAGGTCTGTACGGCAAACGGGGCGGTGGAATTACTGAGCGCGATAATCTTACCCAACGCATTGATATTATTAACGGAACACTTGCCAAAGCTTACGGTGTGATGGGTGGGTATATCGCCACATCCGACAAGCTTGCGGATGCCATTCGATCCTACGCGCCTGGCTTTATCTTCACAACATCGTTGCCACCTGCTGTTGCCGCCGCCGCTGCTGCATCTGTTGCGTTCCTTAAGACCGACAACAGCCTGCGCGACATTCACCAGGCCAAAGCCCAACATCTAAAAGATCGTTTGCGTGCCTTAAATCTGCCGCTAGATGATCACGGCAGCCATATCGTGCCAGTGCATGTGGGCAATCCCGTAAAATGCAAAATGCTGTCAGATATGCTGTTGGAAGACCACGGCGTTTACGTGCAACCGATCAACTTTCCGACCGTTCCGCGGGGCACAGAGCGCCTGCGTTTCACACCGTCGCCTGTGCACACGGATAAAATGATAAACGATCTCGTTACGGCGCTCGATGCGCTGTGGCAACACTGTGCGTTGAACCGCATGGAAAAGTCCGCCTAAAGACCGCAACGCCACTGCGCTAGCTGTTTGATTTGCGCGATTTTTTGCCTGTCAACGCAAACTGTTAAAAATTGTCTACGGGGGTGCACAAAACCCATTGCATGTGATAACAATGCACCTAAACAAGCGGTTGAGCGAATCGACCGCACGCAGAGGCAAATGCGCGAGGCAACGCGCAGAACACAGAGCAGAGCAACGAACCGGACGTAAGGGGTCATGCAGGTTCCATGGATAATAGTTTAGGAAATCAACGGCCACGTGGCTTTGATAACTTTGAGGTAACCCTCGGAGATCAAATGCGTGGAGAGCGTGCGACGCTCGGCAAGTCCTTGTTGGATGTGCAGCGTGATTTGCGGATCAAAGCCACCTATATTTCTGCGATTGAAAATTGTGACCCTTCGGTTTTCCAGACACTTGGCTTTATTGCAGGTTACGTTCGTTCCTATGCGCGCTACCTCGAAATGAACCCAGATGAATGCTTTGTGCGGTTCTGCGAAGAAA
The DNA here is from genome assembly GCA_018607905.1 of Paracoccaceae bacterium. Classification (GTDB taxonomy): domain Bacteria; phylum Pseudomonadota; class Alphaproteobacteria; order Rhodobacterales; family Rhodobacteraceae; genus Amylibacter. The sequence continues at coordinate 97,826 of JABBAP010000024.1, forward strand.
GCGGCTTTAACGGTGTTCATTCCGATTTGAAAGCTGGCTCCCTTGCCACGAAATCAGCGGCACTGCTGCAAACACCCATTCGCCCTGCACACGCAGATCCGATTGCCCGCCCACGCATTCCGTTCACAACGGAAAAAGCCAGCTTTATGAGCAACCTTTCCCCATCCGCGCTGGGCTCTGTTTTGGTGCTCACGGTTTTGGTTTTGGGTCTCGGCTACGGCAGTTGGACGGTTCTGCAAGAAGTTCAGCGCGTGCAATTTGTACCCGTGAATCAAACACCGGGCGTCACCTCCGAAGTGGCAAGCCTGCCGCAGGACACCGCCAATCAAAGCAGCACGATTGTTGGCATCACGCCGTCCACCCCGTTGCAAACCGCGAATCTCGATCAGCTGTATCGCCCACAAGAACTCGAAGTGCCGCAAATGGTGGCGCGCGATGCGCCAATCTCGTCGATTGATGCGGGCAGTTTGGGCGCGTATGCCGATCAACAGGCGCCGTCACTGACCGCTACGCTGAATGTGCCAAAAGTTGAGCAACAGTCCCCGCGCGTTGTGGCCGAAGGCCCGCCTGCAGTGGATTTGGTCGCTATGAAGGCCGCATGGGTGCGTGTTTATTTCGAAGACGGCTCTGTTCTGTTTGAAAAAATTCTAGACGCTGGTGAAAGCTATCGTCTTCCGCGTGGTGTTGAAAAACCGCTGCTACGGGCAGGCAACGCAGGCGCAGTCTTTGTAAAAGTCGGCGACAATGCTTACGGCCCCGTCGGCAATGCAGGTGGCGTTGTGCGCGGTGTTGCGCTGGATCAAACAAACGTCACGGAAAATATCGCTTTGGCGATTGATTTTGTGCAGCCATCTTCGCCCCCGCTTAATTTGGAAGAGCTGAACCGCATCGACAGTGAAACGGCTATCGTGGATGCTGGATCTAACTGATCTGCGGCATTGCGCCCCCTGTCCAAACGCTTCAAACTGCCCACATAACACCCTAAATGCCCTTTGTACGGAGCGATCATGTCGCTGAACCACATTCGCCCTTGGCGCAACATTTATCGCCGCAAATCGCGCCAAATCCACGTCGGGAATGTTCCGGTTGGCGGTGATGCTCCGATTTCTGTGCAAACCATGACCAACACGTTAACGCACGATGCCTCTGCCACGATCAAACAGATTATCGCTTGCGCAGATGCTGGGGCTGATATCGTGCGCGTATCCTGCCCAGATGAAGAATCAACCAAAGCCATGAAGGAAATTTGTCGCGAAAGCCCCGTGCCAATCGTTGCAGATATTCATTTCCACTACAAACGCGGGATCGAAGCCGCCGAAGCAGGAGCGGCTTGCCTTCGGATCAATCCAGGCAATATCGGCAGCCCAGATCGCGTAAAAGAGGTGATCAAAGCCGCCAAAGATCACAACTGTTCGATCCGCATTGGCGTAAACGCTGGCTCGCTCGAAAAACATCTTTTGGATAAATACGGTGAGCCTTGCCCAGATGCGATGATCGAAAGCGGCATGGATCACATGCGCATCCTAGAAGACAACGATTTTCAAGAATACAAAATCAGCGTCAAAGCCTCCGATGTGTTTATGGCCGCCGCTGCGTACCAAGGCTTGGCTGAGGCAACCGACGCCCCGATCCACCTCGGCATTACCGAAGCAGGCGGACTTACCTCTGGTACGATCAAATCGGCCATCGGCATGGGAAACCTGTTGTGGAATGGCATTGGCGATACAATCCGCGTCAGCCTCTCTGCCGATCCAGTGGAAGAGGTCAAAGTCGGTTTTGAAATCCTCAAATCTCTCGGCCTGCGCCACCGCGGCGTTAACATCATTTCCTGCCCAAGCTGTGCACGCCAAGGATTTGATGTGATCAAAACGGTAGAAACGCTAGAAAAACGACTTGAACACATCAAAACACCGATGTCTTTGTCGATCATTGGCTGCGTTGTGAATGGCCCAGGCGAGGCTTTGATGACAGATGTCGGTTTCACCGGCGGGGGGGCTGGCTCTGGCATGGTTTACCTTGCAGGGGCGCAAAGCCACAAATTATCCAACGACAAAATGGTCGATCACATCGTGGAGCAGGTCGAGGTCAAAGCCGCCCAAATCGACGCGGAAATGGCAGCACAAACCGCTGCGGATCAAGCCGCAGAATAATCCAAATGCGAAAGGTTTTTCGAATGTTGACGTTGTTCTTGCTCATTCTGATTGTTGTCGCCATTCTTTGGGTGCGCATCGCGCCGAGCAATGCAAGTGAATGGCATGTCGACCCAGAAACCATTGAAAAAAGCGCGCGACCCAATCAATTCCTGATGCGTGATGGCCAAGATACAGACAGCCTGATTTTTGATACTACGCCCGATGATTTGGCTGCGAAATTCAACGATATTGCACTGTCAAAACCCAATGTCGTTGTTCTTGATGGCGCTGCGTCAGATCTTTGGGTGACCTACATGCAGCGCACCAAACTGATGGCGTATCCGGATTACATCTCGGTGAAAATCACAGCCGAAGGCGATGATAAATCCCGCTTGACCGTTTATTCGCGGTCGCGTTTTGGTCGCTCTGATTTAGGTGTGAACAAGGCCCGCATCAAAGCTTGGACCGCCGCTTTGGGGCAACCGATTGTTCGATGATAAACAGCCTGTGCTCATTTCGCGCCACATCGGATTGTTCAACGACATTTCGCACCGCGCGGTGAAACTACGGCCATCCACAAACATGCAAATTTCTTCGCCAAGTTCGATCCGCGAACCCGTTTTATCTGTGCAATAACAGTCGGGCCATTGAACATCAGCGTTCTGGGCCAAAGCAGGCAGGCCAAGGCCCGCAATCAGAAATCCAGTGAAAAACACATGTCTCATACCTGTTAATTAGCACAAAATTGCGGAATTGTCACTTAATCCTTGACCCTTGCCGCACAAGCGGCGATTTCAAACCCATGATCCCAATCGAAAAACTAGAACAAATCAAACAACGCTTCGCTTATCTTGAGGCGAAAATGTCCGAAGGCAGCGCTGGCGATGACTTTGCCGCACTGTCAAAAGAATACGCAGATCTGCGTCCGATTGTTGAAAAAATCACGAATTATCAAACGCTTCTTATCGACATCGCCGAGGCAGAAGAGATGCTCGCCGACGCTGAGTTAAAGGAGCTTGCAGCCGAGGAACTGCCCTCGTTAAAAGAAGCTTTGCCCACGTTAGAGCACGAAGTTCAACTGACGCTCATCCCCAAAGACGAAGCCGATGAACGCTCCGCCATTTTAGAAATTCGCGCAGGGACAGGTGGTGACGAAGCCGCCCTTTTTGCCGGTGATTTGATGCGAATGTACCAGCGCTATTCTGAAAGCGCGGGGTGGAAATTCGAAGTCATGGAAGAGAGCATCAATGAGTTAGGTGGCGTGCGCGAAGCTGTGGTGAACGTTAAAGGGCAGGGTGTGTTTGCCCGCCTGAAATTCGAAAGCGGTGTGCACCGTGTTCAACGGGTTCCCGTCACCGAAAGCGGCGGTCGTGTCCACACATCCGCAGCCACCGTCGCCGTTCTGCCAGAGGCAGAGGAAGTTGATATCGACATCCCGGCCACCGACATTCGGATTGATACGATGCGCGCGTCTGGCTCTGGTGGGCAGCACGTGAACACCACCGATTCTGCCGTTCGCATTTTGCACCTTCCTACCAACATCATGGTCGTCAGCGCAGAGAAATCCCAACACCGCAACCGCGAGATTGCAATGCAGGTTTTGCGCACACGATTGTATGATTTGAAACGTCAAGAGGCAGACGATGCGCGTGCTGCTAGCCGCAAGGGGCAGGTGGGGTCTGGAGATCGTTCTGAACGCATCCGTACCTACAACTTCCCGCAGGGTCGCCTTACCGATCACCGAATAAACCTCACTTTGTATAAGTTGGATCAAGTTTTACAGGGCGATTTGAATGAAATCATCGATGCGCTTATTGCGGATGATCAGGCAGCCCGCCTTGCGGAAATGGACCCATGATCCAAACGGCATCAATGGTTTTGCGCAGCGGTACCAAACTTTTGCGCGAAGCAATTGGTGACGGAGCACCGCGCGATGCCCGCATTTTGATGGCGCATACCCTTAATGTGCCAGCGGATCGGCTGACGCTGGAATTGTCGCGCACCGTTACGCCGATGCAAGTAGCGCAGTTCGAACATGCGATCCACCGACGCGCCGCCGACACGCCGATTTCCCACATCACGGGCAAACGCGCTTTTTGGAAGCACGAATTTCGCGTCACTCCTGCGGTTCTTGATCCCCGCCCAGACACAGAAACGCTGATTGAGTTGGCGTTGCTGGGGCCGCCTCCCAAAACAATCCTCGATCTAGGGACGGGATCTGGCTGTATCTTGTTGTCGCTTCTTGCTGAAATCAAAACTGCCACGGGTATCGGTACAGACATTAGCAAAGATGCGTTGGCCGTTGCGCGCGAAAATGCAGAGACTCTAAATCTGAGTGATCGCGTATCTCTTAGCCAGTCTGATTGGTTTAGCGATGTAACTGGCAGTTACGACCTGATTGTTAGCAATCCCCCATACATCACCGAAGCCGAGATGGCCGACCTCGCGCCCGATGTGCATAATTTTGAGCCTCACCTTGCATTAACCCCGGGCGGTGACGGGTTGTCTGCATATCGCAAAATTGCGCTACAGCTCAGCCAGTTTTTGGCACCTCAGGGACGCGCATTTTTTGAAATTGGCAAAGATCAGGGCCCTGACGTGCGCGAGATTTTCGAAAGCAACGGATTCGCATCTGTAAGCGTACACCCAGATTTGAATGGCCATGCGCGGATTGTGGCCGTAAACGCGTGAAATAGCGGCGTGAAGGTAAATAAACTTGCTAAATAGGCATATTTTAACGCATTTTGGGTTGTATTCGAGCCATAACCCATTGTACTTTCACCCTACGGATGATGGAACAAATCGTGTTCTCATCCTCAAGTATCCAAATAGGCATCTGGACATTCGGTCTTAGAAAAAGACCAAAAAATCTAAAAACCACAAAGGCTTACAGATCATATGAGATCTCAAAACAAAAACCGTTCGCGCAATAAAAATCGCAACCGCAATAACAATAACAACAATAACAATCCTGCGAATGTTGTGAATCGTGTGTTTGACAGCTCTGGCCCGGAGGGCAAGGTTCGTGGGACGCCGCAGCAGATAATTGATAAATATCAATCTCTTGCTCGTGATGCGCAGCTTTCGGGCGACCGTGTTGCGCATGAGAACTTTCTTCAGCACGCCGAACATTATGTTCGCATGTTGGGCGATGCACAGCGCGAAATCGATGCCCGCCGCGAACAACAAGATGCACAGCGCCAGCAGCAAGACGCTCAGCGCCAACAACAAGACGCACAGCGCCAGCAAAATCAGAACAACAACCAGCACCAAAACGAAAACAACCAGCAAAATTCGGATCAACCCAAACAGGTTCCAATCGATGCATCTGGCGAACAGCCATCTATTCCAGCTGATGCCGATTTGTTTCCTGCACAGTCCGACAGTAACTTGGTTGAAACACCAGAAAGCCAGCCAGCGAAACCGGCAAAGTAACCTGCACCGCGCAAACGCACGCCAAAGCCAAAGGTCTCTAACCCTGCTGATATCGTGGCAGAAGCTGTTGGAAACGCAGATGATGCACCAAAGGCTGCTGAATAACGCTACTGGCGAATAAGTTCACTTAACTTGCAGAACCGTTCGAGGTCGATTTCCTCGGCTCTTTGTGTTGGCTTGATGTCCGCTGCAATAAGGCGATCTTCCAAATCTGGAACGATGCCTTTTAGGCTTGCACGCAGCATTTTTCGCCGTTGATTAAATGCTTGCGCAACAACTCGGGATAAGGTCTTGGCCTCCGCAGGGAAACGTGGGTTTTCTAGTCGTTCCAAATGCACAACCGATGACGTCACTTTGGGCGGGGGCGTAAATGCAACGGGGGAAATCTCCATCAGAATTTTCGCGTCACACCGCCACTGCGCCAAGATAGACAACCGCCCATAGGCCTTTGTGCGTGGTTTCGCGACAATGCGCTGTGCCACTTCTTTTTGAAACATAAGCGTCAATGATTGCCAAAATGGCGGCCATTCAGAGGGCGCCAACCATCGTGTCAACAGTTCGGTTCCCACATTGTACGGCAGGTTAGAAACGATCCGCACGGGTGCCGTTAAATGCTCCATCGGATCAATCTTCAGTGCATCGCCCAACAACACCTCAAGCGCGCCATTGTAATGATCTGCGACCTCTTTCAGTGCTGGCAAACACCGCTCGTCCTGTTCAATCACTACAACACGCCGCGCGCCCTCGTGCAATAATGCGCGGGTCAAACCACCTGGACCCGGGCCAACTTCGAGCACGTCACACTTGGTCAAATCGCCAGCTTGTCGCGCAATCTTGCTTGTCAGGTTCAGATCCAACAGAAAGTTTTGCCCAAGAGCTTTCTTCGCAAACAACTCGTGCGTGTTAATCACATCGCGCAGCGGGGGTAGGCCATCAATGCTCGCCATCATACGCCGCCCTTGCTGTTGCCATATCGCGCGCGCGGCGCAAGGCTTCGATCAGGCTGGTCGCATCCGCAATCCCTTTGCCTGCGATATCAAATGCGGTGCCGTGATCGGGGGATGTGCGGATAAAGGGCAGGCCGAGCGTTACATTCACCCCCGCAGAAAAATTCAGCGTTTTGATCGGGATCAGGGCTTGGTCGTGATACATGCAAACGGCCAAATCATAGCGCGCACGGGCAGGGGGATGAAACATTGTGTCAGCGGGCAACGGCCCTGCGATATCAAATCCGTTAATGCGCAATTCAGCCAACACAGGTGCGATCAACTCGATTTCCTCGCGCCCCATAAGGCCGCCTTCACCCGCATGGGGATTCAATCCAGCAACAGCGATGCGCGGTGCGCGAATGCCAAAATCGCGGATCAATGCATCGCGCCCAATTCGCAAGGTATCGCGCAACAATTCAGCCGTGAGCACAGTTTTCACTTGATCAAGAGCGATGTGAATGGTCACAGGTATGACAGATAACTCTGGCGCGGTCAGCATCATCACAGATTGTTTGACACCGCCCAATTCCGCCAGAAATTCGGTGTGACCGGGGTGCGCAAAACCAGCGCCTTCGATCAAAACCTGTTTGCTGATCGGGTTGGTACACAGGCCAGACACAATGCCAGATTGCGCCAACCTTACCGCAGTCTCAATCGAATTGATAACACCGCTGGCGTTTGCGTGATCCGGCGATCCTGGTGTGGCAGAAGCCGCAAAATCAATGTGCAACAACGGCAGTCTAGCTGCGTTTTTTGCTTCGGATGGGTTAGAAATTTCCACACAATCAGGAAAGTGGCGTCGATCGCCGACAACAAAAAATGCCAGCTCGCCCTTCAAAACGCCATAGGCTTTGGACGAAATCTCAGGCCCAACACCAGCGGGATCACCGCTTGTAAGGGCAATTGGCAAAGTCATTTGTAAATGACAATCGCATCGCTTTTGAGTTCTTGCAGATAGCCTTGGCCAAACCCACTGATACGTTGATTGAACAATCCGTTGCTGATATTTTCGCGTGCGCCCTCGGGCAACTCACGCAAACGATCACACAGCATTACGATGGTCAGCGTTCCTGCAGTGTTCGTGTAATAGCTCGCTTCATGGCGATCCAGACCCGCCAATTCAATGGCCAATACAGATGGCAAATCGCCCGCTTCTTCGACGTGGTCTGTGTGTCCTGGAACCGCAAACCGTTCGGATTGGGCGCGGATGTCGTCACAGGTGTCCACGTCATTTATCAGTTTGGTGGCGTCTGAAACCAATTTCTCTGACCCGGGTTCACCTGGCACGTTTACAGAAACATAAGTCAGGGTCACCGGGCCTTGATCTGTATTGCGATCTTCACGAACACCACGCAATTGGAACAATCCGACGGTAGCGCCCAACGAAATTGGTGCGGTCACTTCACCTGGTTGCAAGGCCATGATTTGCCCAGCCAATTGCGCAGGAAGTTGGGAAACAGGCAACCAATCCACCCGCCCAGAACGTGCCCGTGATGGCGATCGTGAATGGCGGCGTGCGGCCGCGCCAAAAGCGCCCTCAGACGTGATCGAATTTGATAATTTTTCTGCTAATTCCAGCGTCTTTTCGTCGCCCTGTTGATTCAGCGGCAGACGGATTTCAGAAAACAATATGGATTGCTGTTTTTGGCCGGAAATCAGGTTCAATGTCGTGTCGATTTCGTCGTCCGACACATTGGCACGCCCGCCAAACCGCGCCTGCACAAGGTTGCGCCACAACAAACCGGCGCGCACAAACGCTTGCATGCTTTCACGTGCCGCGCCCCGCTGTGCCACGATTTGATACAATTGTTCGCCAGTCAAATTTGCGCGGCCTGCAAACTCGTCGACGCCCGCTTCAATTTCTTCATCGGTTGCGCTCAATCCTGCTTGCGCCGCCGCTTGAAGCCGAAGGCGATCTTCGATCAATTGTTCCTGAGCGATTTTTTTCAAATTTCCAGTTGTGCCAAAGAGCTGCAAGAGCAAAACACGTTGTGCGATTTCGAAATTTGTAATTATCCGATCATTCACACGAATGGCGACGGCATATGGGTTTTGGCTTTGCGCATTTACTGGATTTGTCCACGCGATCGCCGCTGTTGCCATTGCAAGAATCAATGCTTTCATTTTATTCACCTGACTACCCGTTTAATGCTGCACATCTGTGCGCATATTTCTTGTTTCGCTTTTTGTTGCCGAGCCCAGCCAATTCAACTGTTAACCCAAACTCTCGCGTTGGGTGCACAATACCAGACCCTTCGAATTGAAGCGAGTAGGAAAGATTAACGGCCACACATTCGTTTTCATATCGAATGCCAAACTCGCCGCTTGTCGAACTTCCAGATTCCAAATTTTGCCGCCATTTGCCAGAATAAGTCCAATAATCGTTGCGCTGATATTGAACGGCAATTGATGCTTCATGGGTGCGATCACTTGCCCCTGCAACTACATCTTGTTCCAGCCAGACATAGGACGCTTGTGTCGCTACGCGATCAAAATTCATCGACAGCTGCATCTCATTTTTACCAACGCTGAAATCATCGTCAAACAGCGTCCGATTTACAAAATCGAACTGATCGTTGAACGATACATTGATCGCACTCACGTAATCAGAGTTCGTGCCATCAAGCCCTGTGCCAACGCCAAATTGGTTCAGATTCTCAGCGCGCAATACACGGCCCAGCGTTATACCATAGGTCCAACCCTGTGGGTTGTAGCGCGTGTAGGACACACCGATGTTTGCGCGCAAACCACGTTCGGATGCATCAAACCCAGGGAAACGGTTGATCGAGAATAGGTTTGTTTCTTCAAACTCAACCTGCACACTGTCTTTATTTGAATTTGCACGCGCATCATCGGGCGACCAGACCAGTTGAATACGCGGTTCAATCACGTGGCTTACACGGCCATTCTGGCGCGACAGGGGCCATCGCAAATCCAGTGCTGCTGTGGGAACCAGCTCCGAAACCGAACCGTCCACCACGCCCGCAATATTTTGCGTGTAATATGAATTGCCGGCGAGCCCCGTATAAGCGCCAACAATCAACCCGTTTTTCAAGACCCAATCTTTTTGCCAATCGGCCACGAAACCGATGCGCGAAAACTCGCTGTTATTTTCACGCAGCAACGTGACAGATTGTGCCGTGATCCCAATCTTCCCGTTAAGCACCGGATCGACCCAAGTTTTACGGCCATAAATTTCGGGGAGGACCAACGGAATTTCTGTATCAATTTCATTGGCCCGCAGGCTTTGGATGTAAGAAGACGACACGCTAACGAAAGAGTTTTTTCGGGTTCGTCGCAATGTCACAAACGAAGTAAGGCGATCTTGGTTATCTGTACCAATGCCGTAGTCGTCACGAAAATCATCATCCGATGCGACTTCGATATCAAATTCCAACTCAATTTCGCGATCCAGCTGAAACAAGCCGTTCGCGCTTAAGGATGAGCGCGTGTTGTTGTTCGTGAGCGAATCCGCCAGCGTGAAATGCCCATCAATTTCAAACCGTCCGCGCTTAACCTCGCGGCGATAAATCGGGTTCAACAGAAAGCTACCTTTGGTAAATGCGCGGGTGGTTAAGGTTAAATCTGCGTGATCGCCGAGCGTCCAATAATAAGGCACTTCTATCCCGTAGCCGAGCGTGTTTGACGTCGATACTTTTGGCACAAGAAAACCAGTTGCGCGTCGCACCGACGGGTCAGGTACACGCAAATTGGGAGCGTAAAAGACCGGAATGCCGAGCAAATCAACAGTCGCGTTTTCAAAATACAGACGGCGCGCTTCTTCGTCGTGGATCACGCGGCGTGCGCGGATTTGCCAAAACGGAATCGGGTTTTTGGCACAGATATGACACCCGGTCGCAACGACTTTGTCCAAAACTTTGAACTTACCATCTTGGCGATGCATCTGATGGCTCACCAGTTGCAATTGCTGTTGGATCAGCAACTCCGCGCCTTTGATCAAGCCGTTGCGCATATCCGAGTCCAGCTCGGCCCCTTGAGCGCGGGTCACAATGTCTGCTCCGTCCGTAAGGGTCAGCGGCCCGGGAACCGAAAGACGTTTATTGCGTTGGTCATAGACGACGCGTTGGGTTGCCAAAACCTGTGTGCCACGGAAAACTTGTACATTGCCTGTCGCGATCAGGACACCCGTTTTGGGATCAAATTGAACGCTGTCAGCCACCAAAGAAATGGGGCGATTTTCGGGTTCGGTCGAATCTTGAGAATGAGCAATGGTGAATAGCGACGGCAAAACCAAAAGGCCTAGCAGACACATAAATAGACATCTGATTGCCCATTGCTTCATATATTATCCGTCCTCAAATCTGAGGAACAGCCCCACGGCAAAAAGTACAGCAGCAAGCGGTGGCGCCCATGCCGCCGCGAAAACGGGAATCTCTCCAGCTTCTCCCAGAGTCATAGCAAGATTTTGTAGGAAGTAGAGGGAAAAACCACAAATTAGAGCAAGAAATACCGAAACACCCAAATTCCCCATCCGTGATGTTTGAAGCGTGAAAGCAGCGCCAATAATCATCATCGCCAACAGCATTAACGGACGCGCCAATTCGACGTTTAGATGAATACGATGGGGCAGTGTGGAAAATCCTGCATCCCCGATGGATTTGATCGTCGCTAGCTTGTTCCAAATCGCCACAGATTCTGGCTTTGGGTACCCGTCAAGTATCTGGGCAGGTGTGATATCTGTTGGAAATCGCAAAATCTCGAATGTGGTGGCTTGTTGTTCGGGATTTACCCATCGGCGATCGGTTGACCAGATTTTACCATTCGTGAACACCCATTCGGCTTCGCGCAAAATAGCGGTGCGCGAAAAAATCCTTTGTACCAATTGCCCCTTGGCATCAAACTTTAACGCGGTAGCCTCGCGCAGGCTCGTCCCACGCGAATTCGCGCTTTGCGCATGAATAACCGTGTGACCTTCTTCATCTTTTTGTCGCAACCAAAACCCATCATCCCCAAATGAAACCGCGCCGCGTTGCACATTCGCAAAATCATCGCGCAAATGGTCGTGCTGAACGGAAAATACGGCCGACAGCGGGTTTAGGAAAAGAATCGTGGCCAATCCGATTGTGAATGCAACCAAAGCCGGCGAGGCCATAGCGCGCAGCGTTGCAACGCCAACTGCGCGTGTTACCACAAACTCGTTGGAGCGCGCCAAGCCCACGCAAAAGGTAAGGCCAGCAAGCATCACAATGATCGGCATGGCCTCCAAAACCATGGCGGGCGCGCTGAGCAATGCCAAAATACCTGCTTGTGCAAAACTTACGCCATGGCTTGAAAGGCCACGGATATTTTCAAGTGTTTCCAACACGAATAACAACAAACAGAGCACGGCAAATACCCGCAGAAAGGCCGCAAGAAACCGTTTGGCAAAGTAAAAATAGAGCGTCATGTCGGTGCTCCGTTGGGATTGAATATTCCGCTAAAGCCCGATTTCCAAGGCGCTTGGCCCAATCGGATCATGAAAAAGACGGCAAAAAAGGAAACCAAAACAGGTAGATACAGCAACGGCCACCCGACTGCACTTTCTTCGACGATGCCTTGGACCATTCCGCGCCCAGCATTGATTGCAACCATGAACACCACGCCTAAGACGATGCGTAAAAAGAACCCGCCGCGACTGAAACCCGCCGACAATAGGACAATTGCGCCGAGTGCTGGCACAACAATTGCCAGCAACGATTTAACAAACCGATCATGCAGTTCAAGATTGGCATCGCTCTGAGTTGACGTTGCTAAATCCCAGGAAAGTGTTTCTTCTGCCCGAATGTAGCGTTCTGCAGCATCTTTGGCGAACTGGCTAAGATCATAGTTTAGTCCATCAAACTGTATTGTGCTCAGGGTGCGTGTTTCAGGGAAAAATTGCTGAATAGATCCCTTTTTAAGAACCAGTTTCGGGGTGTCCTCATCGCTAACAATATACCCCTCGCTCGCCGCATGGGTTACAACTACGGAGGGGTCGCGGCGATCGTTGATGACCACGTCTCGCAACTCTCCGTTTGGAAATGTTTGTCCAAAAAATACGGTTACGCCGTCCTCAGGCGAGGAAAATTCACCCGCGACAACGAATTGTGTCAAAAACTCTTTGCTGATTTCATATTGGCGATCCTGAAATTTGGACAGCGCCAAGGGCGTGATGAAATGCGTCAGTGCCATCATTATTCCAAAGCACGCAATTCCAAATGTGAAAAACGGTAACGTCATGTTTGCTGGCCCATGTCCAACACCCATGATCACCACCAATTCAGATTCAGAATACAGCCGATTGGTCAGAAAAATTGCGGTGGCAAACGCCGCGACAGGAACCACAGTTTCAAGAACTTTTGGCAACAAATAGAACGACAATTCCGCAAAAACAGCGCCTGATTGCCCGTTGTTTATCACAACATCTACGATCCGCAACGCTTGGTTAAGCCAAAGAATGCCGCCAAAAATGACCATAAAAAACAGAAACGGCCCTACCAATTGGCGCAGAACATATCTGTCGATGTATTTCACGGATGCGGACCTCAATTTCTCCAAGCCTTGTCGGGATAAACCATTTTTAAACAAGCGAACAGACGCAGGTGGTCAAATCGGCACAATAACGCTAAATCAGGGGTAAATCACACGAAACAAAAGGGCTTTTCATGACCTCTCCCATCTCCCCTAGCTTTATTGAGACTGATCTTGATCTAATCGACGCATTTGAGGGTAAAATCGTTTGCTTTATGACCCCAGCAGGTGGCCTCGATCCGTTATCGCGTCGCGTGAACAAGCTGGCAAAGGGCGCATTGGCACGTTTCTCCGAATCAACTGCCTTTGAAGAAATGAAAGTAGGCGGCGTTCAAACCATGGATTTTCCCGCCAGCATCAAAGCGAAATCCATCGTCGTGATCAAGCTTGGCAAAAAGGCCGATGCCGATGTGGCCCGCAATGCTGGCGCGGCGGCAATGAAATCTGTCGGCAAATCCGATGCAATGCTGCTTGCTGGCGCAAGTCGTTCAACGGCCGATGTAGCTCAGGGCATGGTCCTGCGCGCCTATGATTTCAACGATCATAAGTCGGGCGAAAAAACCGACCAAGGCACGCTCACAGTTGTTTGCACGGGTGCAACTGAAACCGAAACCGTCTTTGTCGCGAACCAAGCACAAAATGAAGGCGTCTTTTTCACACGCGATCTGGTCAATGAACCCGCAAACGTCCTAACCACCGAAACTTTTGCAGATCGCCTCATTGAGCTCGAAAAACTCGGCATGAAGGTCAAGGTCCTCGAAGAAGCGGACATGGGAAAACTCGGTATGGGCTCTCTCTTGTCAGTTGGGCTCGGCTCTCCAAGCCCATCAAAGCTGGTGGTTATGGAGTGGAACGGCGGCGGCGGCGAAAAACCCTTCGCCTTTGTTGGTAAAGGTGTCGTGTTCGATACAGGCGGCATTTCCATCAAACCTGCCGCTGGCATGGAAGACATGACAATGGATATGGGCGGCGCTGGAGTTGTTGCAGGCGTGATGAAAACTCTGGCCTTGCGCAAGGCTAAGGCAAACGTCGTCGGTCTTGTTGGGCTGGTTGAAAACATGCCAGACGGCAACGCGCAACGTCCTGGCGACGTGCGCACCTCGATGAAAGGCGACACAATTGAGGTGATCAACACCGACGCCGAAGGCCGTTTGGTGTTGGCGGACGTGCTGTGGTACGCGCAGAAAACCTATCAACCCACTGGCATGATTGATCTTGCGACCCTTACGGGTGCGATCATCATCGGCTTGGGCCATGATAACGCCGGCGTGTTTTCCAACAACGACGGTCTATCGCGCATCTTCCTTAAGGCTGCCGAGGCCGAGGATGAGGGCGCATGGCGCATGCCACTCTCGCCCGCCTATCACAAATTGATCAAATCGCGCATCGCCGACATTAAAAACACGGGCGGGCGCGCAGCGGGTTCCATCACGGCAGCGGCCTTCCTCGAGGTTTTTGTTGAGCCAGACATGCCGTGGATTCACCTTGATATCGCAGGCGTCGCATCCGTGAAATCGCCAACACCACTGTCCCCAGCAGGGGCCACAGGTTGGGGCGTTCGCGCATTGGATCGCCTGATCGCAGACAACTACGAATTGGCAGATGGCTGAGGTTTACTTCTACCACCTAACCTCTTCACCGCTGGAACAGGCTCTGCCTGATCTGCTGGAAAAGGTGCGCGGCAACGATTGGCGCGCCCTTATTCGCTGCACAGATCAAACACGCCTAAACAAACTCGATGCGCACCTGTGGCAGTACCGCGAAGACGCTTTCATGCCCCACGGTTTGGCAGGGGGCGATCACGATGCGGATCAGCCGATCCTGTTAACAACTGGCGCGGATAACGCCAACAACTCCGAAATCTTGCTGTTAACCCATCAAGCCAAAACAGACTCAGCCGAGGTCGCGAAATTCACGCGCGTCTGCATCATGTTCGATGGCAACAATCCAGATGAGCTGACAGCTGCGCGTGGCGATTGGAAAACCCTAACAGATGCAGGTATTCCAGCCCAATACTGGGCCCAAGAAAACGGCCGCTGGACGAAAAAGGCGGAGAAAACCGCCTAATTTCATCGGCGCAGGATCAACCGATCACCTTGTATGGAAATCTCGGAAAATTTGCTAAGATAGCTCATCCCCAAAAGCGACCCAAACATTTCGCCCCCATTCACTGAGGCGCGCACATCACGGTCCACAATATCGCCCAACACCACTTGATCCAAAACTGTAGACGCTGTTGCGACAGTTCCGTTTGCCGTGCTCGCACGCCCCAAATAGGCCAGTTTGTCTAAATCAATACCGATGATTTTTGCATCCGCTTGGCTCAACACAATCTCAGACGCGCCCGTATCCACGAAAAAACGAATGTCTTTGCCATTCACTTCCAGCGTTAAATGAAAATGGCCACCGTTGCCTCTAACCACTTCAAATCCATCCGCATTCGCGATTGCCCGTGACGGCGAAAACTGCTGCTGCAAGGTGTCCTTGAACCCGTATGCAATAAGAACACCCGCAAAAATAAGAACCCAAACAGCGGCCTGCATCAATGTTGTGCCAAGTCTTTCGCGATTGCCATACAAAAAGCCAGCGCCCAAAAATACCAGCAAAATCAACAGGTAAAAGAAATATGCCTTTTCGTCGCCGCTCATAAAATGCCTAATCCTACCACGCCGTCCACCACAAATTGCACGGCAAGGGCAGCCAGTAACATCCCCATCAATCGCGTTAGAACTGTGATCCCGACTTTGCCCAGTAACCGAGCTATTAAGCCAGAAATCAGGAACAAACTCAGCACCACAATCAGCACAACAACCAAAGCGCCCATCGTAATCGACAGTGCTAAAAACGGATCATCGCCTTTACCAGCTAGCAAGATCACTGCAGCAATTGCTCCAGGCCCGACGATCAACGGTGTCGTTAATGGAAAAACAGACGGGTCAGGCTTTTCACCAGAATCGGCTTGGCTCTCACGCCGTTCGCCGCGTTTTTCAAACAGCATATCGACGGCAATTAGAAACAACAACAAACCGCCGGCTATTCGAAATGCGGGCATTCCAATACCGATGGTTGCCAAAATCGTATCACCTGCAAAGGCAAAGATCGCCAATAAAACCAACGACAAACCTGTGGCGCGCAACGCAATGCTTCGCCGCTCACTGGCTTTGCGATCATTGGTCAGTGCGATGAAAAAGGGCACCAATCCAATCGGATCAATAACCAGAAAAAGCGTTACGAAAGCCGTAAAAAATAAATCCCAAGTCATTGCGCTTTTGCGACCTCTAACTCCTCGGCTGCAGTTACCCACATTGCCTCTGCCCGTTTTAATCCATCGTTGATTTCGCGTGCTTTTCCTTGCAATACCCGCAGCTTATCACGGTTTACAGGTTCATACAGATCAGGGTCGATCAGGCGTTTTTCGATCTTGCCCTTCAACTCTTCCAGTTTTGCAACACGGGCTTCGCACTTCACGACCTCCGCCTGCAATGGGGCGACTGCTTTGCGTTGCACAGCCGTAGGTTTGCGTTTTTCCTTGGGTTTTTTCTTACCCTCAGATGCCGCAACACCGCCACCGCCTCGTTCAGACAGCAACAGTTTTTGGTAGGCGTCCAAATCATCGTTGTACGGTTTCACACCGCCGTCTTTGACCAACCACAACCGATCCGCGACCATGCCCACCAAATGGGGGTCGTGGCTTACCAAAATCACCGCGCCATCATACGCCATCAACGCGCGCACCAGTGCCTCGCGGCTTTCAATATCAAGGTGGTTTGTCGGCTCATCCAAAATTACCAAATGTGGTGCTTCCAACGTCGCGAGCAGCATCGACAAACGGGCTTTTTGCCCACCAGACAGGCTGCCAACCAACGTATCTGCTTGCTCAGGGCCAACACCGCCCTGCGCCAAACGCGAGCGCAATTGCGATGGCACCAGTTTCGGGCGTTCCCGCGCCAAATGCTGCAATGGCGTTTCATCCAGATGCAATTCATCCACCTGATGCTGCGCAAAATACCCGATCCGCAGCTTGGACGAGGCCACAACCTCACCCGCTTGCGGTTTCAGACGCGATGCAAACAATTTGGACAGCGTCGATTTACCCTGACCATTCGCGCCCAACAGCGCGATCCGATCATCCTGATCAATCCGCAGGTTCAAATTGCGCAGGATCGTCGTGTCGTCATAGCCAACATCGACGCCGTCCAACTTAACGATTGGCGGGGACAGCTGTTCAGGGTTTGGAAAGTTAAAATTCGCGACATTATTTTCGGTGGCGGCTGCAATCGGCTCCATCCGTTCCAACATTTTCAAACGCGATTGCGCCTGTTTCGCCTTTGATGCCTTGGCGCGGAACCGATCCACAAACGCTTGCATGTGCGCGCGTTCTGCCGTTTGCTTCTTCGCCGCAGCCGCTTGTTCGGCCAGTTTCGCGCGGCGCACCGCATCAAACGTGTCGTAATTGCCCGTGTACAAGGTCAGCTTTTTGTCCTGCAAATGCAGGATCGCATTCACCGAGCGGTTCAACAACTGTCTATCGTGCGAAATCACCAAAACCGTGTGCGGATACTTCGCCAAATAGCCTTCCAGCCACAACGTTCCCTCCAGATCGAGGTAGTTGGTCGGCTCATCGAGCAGTAGAACATCAGGCTCGGAAAACAGCACTGCTGCCAAGGCAACCCGCATCCGCCAACCACCTGAATAATCCGCACAGGCTCGCGCTTGTGCTGCCTTATCAAAACCCAGCCCGTGCAAAATCGCCGCAGCCCGTGCTTCGGCGGAATAGGCCCCGATATCGCCCAGTCGCGCATGAATATCCGCAATTCGCCCTGCATCCGTCGCTGTCTCAGATTCGGCTAGCAATGCTGCACGTTCGGTATCCGCCGCCAAAACCGTTTCCAGCAGGCTGTCATCGGACGCCGGGGCTTCTTGCGCCACGCCGCCAATCTTGGCGCCACGGGGCACTTCGACAGTGCCGCCATCCATTGCTAAAACCCCGTTAATCATATGAAATAACGTGGTTTTTCCGGTTCCATTACGCCCAACAAAACCAACTTTGTGGCCTGTGGGAATGGTCGCGGACGCCTCGTTAAATAACTGGCGTCCGGAAATCGAGTAAGAGATATCTGTCAGTTTAAGCATGCCACGCAATGCCCCAGCGCACAGGCACTGTCAACCTGTGGCAGATGACCGCTTTCCAAGCCAGAACTTCCGTGTTATTTGCCCGCCAAACCACCAACCCAAAGGACCAATCAAATGGCTATTGAGCGCACATTTTCTATCGTCAAACCAGACGCCACAAAACGCAACCTAACAGGCGCAATCTGCGCAATGCTCGAAGCAGGCGGCCTGCGCATCGTTGCACAAAAACGCATCCAGCTGACATTGGCACAAGCACAAGCATTCTACGCCGTGCACGCTGAACGCCCGTTCTACGACGAATTGTGCGAATTCATGGTGTCCGAGCCAATCGTTGTTCAAGTGCTTGAGGGCGAAAACGCGATCCTGCGCAACCGCGAAATCATGGGCGCAACCAACCCAGCAGATGCAGACGCAGGCACAATCCGCAAAGAGCACGCGCTGTCTTTGGGCGAAAACTCGATCCACGGTTCAGACGCACCAGAAACAGCGGCCGAAGAAATCGCTTACTTCTTCTCTGGTCTAGAGTTGGTCGGTTAACGACCAACTGACGGCAAGACTTTGGAACAAAGTCTGAGAGTCTAGAGTTGGTCGGTTAACGACCAGCCCACATAAATTAGGAAAAAGGGGCCTTCGTGGCCCCTTTTTACGTCTTACGCTCTACAACGCCCAACGCATTCAGCTCTTTTTCCAAGGCAGACAACCCAATATCAGCAGGCGTTAACCGTGCCTTTATCGCATCAAACCGCACCTTCAACGCGTCTTTTTCTTTGCCTTTGCAATCATTCCATGGCCGCCCTTGCAACGCCATCACCAGCACATAATATCCGATGAAATGTGGATTTCCGCCCGCTTTTAACGCCTGAAAATACGCTTCATCCGGCCCTAAATCACGCAACTGATCCGCAGTAACAATCCCAGCGCGCGCATAAAACTCATCTGACGCAGGTCCAAGGTTTCGAATGCTAGAAGGTTTTTCGTTCATAAAGTCTTTATGAAGGTTTTCAGAACGGCGGGATACAATTTATGTTCTTCCAGCAAGACCCGCGCTGCCAAATCATCTGCGGTATCACCGTCTAGAATAGGAACTGCCACTTGCCCCAAAATTGGCCCGTCATCCAATTCAGCAGTCACCAAATGCACAGAAACGCCGGCTTCTGAATCCCCAGCATCCAATGCGCGTTGATGCGTGTTTAGCCCTTTGTATTTCGGCAGCAGAGAGGGATGAATATTCAACATCCGCCCTTCCCATTGCGCCGTGAATTCAGCCGTCAGAACGCGCATAAACCCTGCCAAACATATCACATTCACAACATTATCTTGCAAAATTTGGCTAATTTTTGTCTCAAAACTAGCACGATCCGAATAATCACGGTGGTCAACCACTGCCGTTTTAATTCCACGTGCGCGGGCTTTTTCCAACCCACCAGCATCCGCTGAGTTGGCTAATACCAGCACAGGTTCCGCGTCAATTTCGCCTGTCTGCATGGCATCAACCAAGGACACCATATTCGATCCGCCACCCGATATGAAAATGGCGACCCGTTTCATTACAGCGCGCCTGAATAAACGACCCCGTCGCCCTGAACCACACGGCCAATGCGCATGGCGTCAACGCCTTCAGAAATCAGTGCGGCCATAACATCATCCGCTTGATCCGCACTCGCAATCGCGATCATGCCAAGGCCACAGTTGAACGTTTTCAACGCCTCTGCTTGTTCTAAACCTGCGCCATTGATCAGCCAATCAAACACAGGCAGGCGTGTCCAAGCATCCAAATCAATCTCTGCGCCCAATCCCTCAGGCAACGCACGCGGCAGGTTTTCAGTCAATCCACCACCCGTGATATGCGCCAACCCGTGCAAACCACCTGTTTTCAGCGCAGCCACTGCGGGGCGTACATAAATCCGTGTTGGTTCCAGCAATGCCTCGCCCAAGGTTCCATCGCCAAACGGGCAGGGGGCATCCCACGCCAAACCAGATTGCTCCACGATTTTACGCACCAAGGAATAGCCATTTGAATGCACACCGCTCGATGGCATCCCAATCAAAACATCGCCATCCGATACACCCGCAGGCAACATCGCTCCACGTTCCATCGCGCCCACAGAAAAACCCGCCAGATCAAAATCATCGGCTTCGTACATGCCTGGCATTTCGGCAGTTTCACCACCCACCAACGCCGTATTTGCCTGACGACAGCCCTCTGCAATGCCCTCAATCACCTGCGCAGCACTGTCCACATCCAGCTTACCTGTCGCAAAATAATCGAGGAAAAACAAAGGCACAGCGCCCTGACAGATCAGATCATTCACGCACATCGCCACCAGATCAATGCCAACCGTGTTCACATGCCCAGTATCAATCGCGATCCGCAGTTTCGTACCTACACCGTCTGTCGCTGAAACCAAAATTGGATCGTTAAACCCAGCAGCCTTCAGATCGAACATCGCGCCAAAACCACCAAGTCCGTCCATTACGCCCGCACGCTTTGTGCTTGCGGCGGCGGGTTTAATCCGGTCCACTAGCGCGTTGCCTGCATCAATATCCACCCCTGCATCCGCATAGGTTAGGCTGTTCTTACGATCACTCATGGGGGCCTCCAGAATCTGTTGCCTCCCATTACCCCATTGCGCTTAGGAATTGCCAGCCTAGAGTGCAAGAATGACCCAAGATCGCCCTCTCCTCGGCATTGCTTTCATGGTTGGTTTTTGCTTCCTCGCTCCGATGGGTGACGCAATTGCCAAACTGCTCGGCGATACCATCCCTTTGATCCAATTGCTTTTTGTGCGGTTTATCGCGCAAATGGTGCTGTTGTGGCCGATCATTTGGTTCACCAGATTACCTGTTAAAATGCCGCGCCGCCTGTTCTGGTTGATGGTGTTACGCACGCTTCTCCACATCATCGGAATCGGCGCGATGTTCACCTCGCTGCGCTACCTTCCGCTTGCCGATGCCGTCGCCATCGCCTTTGTCATGCCGTTCATCATGCTGCTTTTAGGGAAGTACTTCTTATCCGAGGAGGTCGGCATTCACCGCCTTGGCGCCTGCGCTGTCGGATTTGTCGGTACACTTCTTGTGGTTCAACCGAGCTTTGCCGATGTCGGCGCACCTGCACTCCTGCCGCTTGTTGTTGCCGTGGTTTTTGCCCTGTTCATGTTGGTCACGCGCAAAGTGGCTAAAGAAGTCGATGCCATGAACCTGCAAGCGCAATCAGGCATTATCGCCACCGTTTTACTGGGCATAATACTAATAGCGTCACGCGGTTCTGAAATCGAGGCGCTGCAAATTGTCGCCCCAACCCAAACAGAATGGTTCTGGCTGATCGCAATCGGCACTTTTGGCACAGTCGGACACCTGTTTATGACTTGGTCCTTGCGCTATGCTCCATCCGCCACGCTTGCGCCGATGCAATACCTTGAAATCCCTGTGGCCACCGTTATCGGCTTTATCATGTTTCGCGATTTTCCCAACGGGCTTGCGGCACTCGGGATAGCCATCACGGTTGGGGCAGGGCTGTACATTATCTTTCGCGAACAACGTCTTTCCCGCCAAACCGCTTGACGCCTAAGCACGCCGATTGTATCGCTGCGGTACTGATCTGGGGGCCTGTAGCTCAGTTGGTTAGAGCAGAGCGCTCATAACGCTTTGGTCGTAGGTTCGAGTCCTACCGGGCCTACCACCCACGCTTTTTCTCAGAAAATGCGTGGATACCCAGCTCCCACAATTCCCAAGCAGCAGGTTAATTTGGCAAAGCCAAAATGACCGAGAGCGCCTCTCAGAAACGCCCTAAACGCCGCTCAAGCATCCAACTCCACCCAAATCGGAACATGATCACTCGGCTTTTCACGCCCACGGGTTTCGCGGTCAATCTGGCAATCTACCAGCAAATCCGCGCATTGGGGCGTCAGCAAAAAGTGGTCAATCCGAATACCGTTGTTTTTATTCCAAGCACCGGCCTGATAATCCCAAAACGTATAATTCATCGGCGCTTGATTTCGCATCCGAAACGCCTCGGTAAATCCGAGGTTCTTTACCCGTTCAAACGCACGTCGGCTTTCGGGCAAAAACAACGCGTCATCCAGCCAGGGCTTGGTGTCCCAGCAATCTTCGGCCTGTGGGATCACGTTGTAATCGCCCGCCATCAACGCAGGTTCCTCAGCCGCCATTAACGCGGCCGCGCGCGCGTGCAATCGATCCATCCACGCCAATTTGTAGTCATACTTTGGCCCCGGTACAGGGTTGCCGTTGGGCAGGTACAACCCGCACACACGCACCGCAGTTTTATCGCCAATCACCGTGGCTTCGATCCAGCGCGCCTGTTCGTCTTCGTCATCCCCAGGCAAGCCGCGCGTCACATCCTCGATGGGCAGTTTTGACAATATGGCCACACCGTTGAACGATTTTTGTCCATGCGTTTCAACAGTATAGCCCAAATTTTCAATTGGTTCACGCGGGAAATTCTCATCGACGGATTTGATTTCTTGCAACAACGCCACATCAGGCTTGGTCTCTTCCAACCACTGCAAAAGGGCGGGCAAACG
Organism: Paracoccaceae bacterium; assembly: GCA_018607905.1. Classification (GTDB taxonomy): domain Bacteria; phylum Pseudomonadota; class Alphaproteobacteria; order Rhodobacterales; family Rhodobacteraceae; genus Amylibacter. The sequence continues at coordinate 120,566 of JABBAP010000024.1, forward strand.
GGCTTTGATCCCGTTGATATTAAACGATGCGATTTTCATGTCTCTTTGGTAGGCGAGCCATCCCTTGATGACAAGCCCTGTCACGCCACGGGGTCGCGCAATTCTTGCGCCACAATCTGCATCGACGTTTTGGCCTCAATCTGCTATTCTAGGTTGAATTACACGAATTATTTTGTCGAAAAGCAGCTTTTTATGAATAGGAAACGGAGATGATTTGGGAAACCTATTGGGCCGTAATATTGGGCTCAATCATTTTGGTGCCGTCCCTTTGCGTCGCCATTTTTGCCTTTTGGATAAAAACGTATTCATCTGCAACGGGCGAAGTCGCTGCAAAATATTGGGACGTATTTGTTAAGCTTATCAGCGCCTTCACCGTGATTTTCAGTGGCGCAATGTTGTTTGGAAAATACATTGATCAACAACAATCCATCGAAGCCGCCAAACAGGGCCAAATATTACGTGAAATCGCCTTGCAAGAGGCCGAATACCTGAAACAAAAGCTGGCTTTTGACACCCGCAAACATGACCAACGGCATGTTCTGCTTTCAGAAGCAAAACAAGTGGCTTCACGCCTTGCAAGCCAACGGCCAGCCGATCCAACACTCGAACTGCGCTTCGAAGAGCTGTATTACGCGGACCTTATTGGCATCGAGCAAAAGGGTGGCCCAGTAGAGCAAGCCATGATCGGATTTCGAAAAGAGCTAAAGGGATCGGCCCGCGAGGAACAATTGAAACAACTGTCATTAGATCTTTCTCGGGCAGTCACGACCGAGCTTAAATCGTCCGAAGACGCCCTGTTGGCGCAACACAAACAAATTACCGCCCTAGTGACCCGATCAAGCAAGACTTCCGATTAACGCAAAGGCCTTTGCTTGGCCGTCAGATTCACATCGAAAAACTCGTCCCACATCCACACGAACTGGTCGCGTTCGGGTTCTCGATTACAAACCGTGCGCCGATCAACTCTTGTGAAAAATCAATCACTGCGTTGGTTAAAAACGGCAAGGAAACACTGTCGACCAGCACTTTTTGCCCGTCTTTTTCCAGCACCATATCGTCCTCCGCTACGCTGTCTTCCAGCTTGATCTCATACTGAAAGCCAGAACACCCGCCGCCCTCAACGGCCACGCGCAAACATTGCGCACCATCAGCGGCGCAGTTAATCTCGGCCAGTCGTTCAAAAGCGCGGTCCGTGACTTTGGGAGGTAGAGCTAAGTCCATCTGTTAACACTCGATCTAATCGTGTAAGGTTTCCCTAAACATAGGCTGCGATAAACGCGGCGACAAGGCATGAGAATAGGGCAACACACAGATGTTAACAAAATACGCAAGTGATCCAGTGTTTAGCCGCGGGCGTTTGGTGGATGAAGGCCATTCGGCGCATCGATCTGCCTTTCAACGGGACCGCGATCGCATCATCCACTCCACATCATTTCGCCGCTTAAAACACAAAACGCAAGTTTTTGTGGAACACGAGGCCGATCATTTCCGCACACGTCTAACCCATTCAATCGAAGTAGGGCAGGTAGCGCGCACCATCGCGGGTGTCCTCAATCTGAACGTAGAGCTAACCGAGGCGGTCGCGCTGGCCCACGACCTTGGCCACACCCCGTTTGGTCACGCAGGCGAAGATGCGCTTGATGAATGTATGGCGCCTTTTGGTGGTTTTGATCACAACGCCCAAGCCATTAAAATCGTTACAAATTTAGAGCGTCATTACGCCGAATTCGATGGGCTGAACCTCTCGTGGGAATGCCTAGAAGGTATCGCGAAACACAATGGTCCCGTCACAGGTGGAATCCCGTTTGCGCTGGCCGAATACAACGCCAAACATGACCTTGAACTTCACACACACGCCAGTGCCGAAGCCCAAGTCGCCGCTCTGTCAGACGACATCGCCTATAACAATCACGACCTAGACGATGGTTTGCGTGCAGGCCTGTTTGCGATCGACGATATCCTGCATCTCCCGCTCGTCAGCACGGCATTTGCCGTTGTTGATAAAAAATATCCAAACCTAGACCAAGATCGCCGCCGCCACGAAGCTTTGCGCCGTGTTTTTGGCGTCATGGTCGAGGACGTTTTAACGGAATCGCGCATTTGGCTCGATAAATCAGGGGCACAATCCGCAGCGGACATCCGCAGCCTCGGCCACCCCGTTATCGCCTTTTCCGATGATCTTCTTTCAGGTCTCAACGCGATCCGCGAATTCCTTTATGCCAACATGTACCGCCACCCCCAAGTCCTTGAAGTACGCGAAGAAATGACAGACATCCTGCGGAGCCTATTCCACCGCTTCATGGATAATCCAGACCTTTTGCCCGAAGGATGGGATGCCAACACAGACGATTTCGCCCGCGCGCGATTGGTGGCCGATTACGTATCCGGGATGACCGACCGCTATGCTTTGAAATTGTTTAAGGGCAACGCATAAGTCAGCAATATTGACTTTTCCACAGTTTTAAGCTAGTTTCCAAGACACAGGAGAACCCATGAGCACACGCCAGTTGAAATTTGTTGAACGATCCATTGTCATCTCGGCAAGTATTGCTCTGTGCGCTGTTATTTCCTTAACCGTGGTTGCGTTAATTTCTTAACGCATTGATCGGAAAACTGCGCCAACCAACACGGCAAGGTGCAAATTCCCCAATATCGCAACACTCGCTGCAATCAGCCGTGCATCGGGCGAGGGGCGAAAATCCCCGAATCCAAGCGTTGAAAACGTGACGGCCGCAAAATAAACCACATCTCGGTTTAGAATTGGATCACTGTTCGGCCCGATAATCCCATAACTTTGGAACAGCAGCGCGCTGCTAAAAACCATCAAACCGGCCGAAATCAAACTATCCAAGAACAGGCGTTGTGCTTTGGTATTCGCTACATAAAACCCAATTAAAAGAACAACATACAGGAAATACCCCAGCGACCAAATTGAGCAAACCCAGCCAATTAAAAGCAGCACAAAACCGGTATCAAGTGGCGAAAACGAAAACTGAAAGATCAAAAAACCACATAAAAGCAACGAAACACGCCCGGCAAAGCGCCGTTCGTTGCTCAACGGGAATGTGTCTTCGCTCCGAAACCCGAAAATATGCCGTTTAAACCAATTCACCAATGCCTCCAGTTGACCCACCCCGCCAACATGCTAAACCGCGCCAAAGCGTTTTGCAAAAACGCAGGATACTTTAGGGAAAACAAGTGTTGGTTCGGTCACGGGCAAGCTATGTTAACCACACAGGGTCCGAATACCTAGGAAAGCGCCATGAACCTCTTCGCCGATATCCGCACACTTGTGCTCGACAGTCTTGCAATCCTTCAAACTGAGGGCACGCTTCCCGCTGATCTCGATTTTACCAACGTCGCAGTGGAGCCCCCGCGCGATGCGTTGCACGGTGATATGGCGACGAATGCGGCGATGGTTCTGGCGAAACCTGCCAAATCCAACCCCCGCGCAATCGCAGAGGCTTTGGCCGCTAAACTTACCGCTGATCCACGGGTCACAACGGCAGATGTCGCAGGCCCTGGCTTTCTGAATCTCACGCTTGATCCAGCCTGTTGGACAGCGATCGTCCCACTCGCGATTAAATCTGGCACCGATTTTGGCCGTTCCGATATGGGGCAGGGCAAAAAGGTGAATGTGGAATACGTTTCTGCCAACCCGACCGGCCCGCTGCACGTGGGCCACACTCGGGGCGCGGTGTTTGGCGACGCGCTCGCCAGTTTGCTGGATTTTGCAGGCTACAACGTCACGCGGGAATATTACATCAACGATGGTGGAGCGCAGGTCGATGTGCTCGCGCGCTCCTGCTACCTTCGGTATTTGGAATCAAACGGCCAAGAGGTTGCGTTTGAAGACGGCACTTACCCTGGCGATTATCTGATCCCAGTCGGCGCAGCGCTCAAAGAAAAATACGGCGACAGCCTTGTAAACAAACCAGAATCTGAATGGCTCGCTGATCTGCGGGAATTTGGCACCCACGCAATGATGGATATGATCCGCGACGATCTCGCGGCACTGAACATCAAAATGGACGTGTTTTACTCCGAAAAATCGCTCTATGGATCTGGCCTAATCGAATCCGCAATCAACAGCCTCAAAGACAAAGGCCTAATCTACGAAGGCGTGCTAGAACCGCCCAAAGGCAAAAAACCCGAAGACTGGGAACCACGCGAACAGACCCTGTTCAAATCCACCGAACACGGCGACGATGTGGATCGTCCTGTGCAAAAGTCCGATGGCGCTTGGACCTATTTCGCCCCGGATATCGCCTATCACTACGACAAAATCTCGCGTGGTTTTGACGAGCTGATTGATATTTTTGGTGCGGATCACGGCGGTTACGTGAAACGGATGAAAGCAGCGGTTTCTGCCCTTTCCGATGGCCGCGTTCCTGTCGATATCAAGCTGACGCAACTGGTGAAATTGTTCAAAGACGGCCAGCCGTTCAAAATGTCCAAACGGGCAGGGACATTTGTCACCCTGCGCGATGTGGTCGATCAAGTTGGCCCCGACGTGACCCGTTTTCACATGCTAACCCGCAAACAAGACGCGCCTTTGGATTTTGATTTTGACAAAGTGTTGGAGCAATCCAAAGAAAACCCCGTGTTCTACGTGCAATACGCAAACGCACGGATCCATTCTGTGATGCGCAAAGCAAACGAGGCGGGCCAAGACACATCAGATACGTTCCTCGCCGGCGCAGATATGTCCGTAAACACCCACCCAGCCGAACTTGTGCTGGCCCGTAAACTTGCCGAATGGCCGCGCCTTTTGGAACTTGCCGCCAAGCACAATGAACCCCACCGCGTGTCGTTTTACCTTTATGAATTGGCCGGTGAATACCACTCCCTTCACAACTTGGGTAAATCCAATCCCGAGCTGCGGTTCTGGCAATCGGACAACACTCCGCTGTCATTGTCCAAAATCGCGCTTATTCGGGCTGTTTCGGTTGTTTTATCCTCAGGACTTGGTATTTTGGGCGTGACCCCGATGGAACAAATGTAAAAATAAGGCGCAAAGCCATACATTTTGGGGTTGGAGCAGTCAGACACACAATATAATGTGTGCGAGTAAAGAGGCAAACCCGATGGCGAAAGCACAAACGGAATCCGTTCAACAAACCGCAGCATCTGCTGGCGGTATCAGCGTTGTGAAAATGGCGATGAATTGGGGCGTTGCCGCCCTTTCAATCGCAGTGATCGCAGGGTTCGTGTATTGGACAATCAACCTTGGTACACGTGATCCCCATGATGTACCGATTGTGCTCGCAATGGAAGGTCCGTCTCGTGTGGCCCCCGCTGATCCAGGTGGCACGCAGGCTTCTCATCAAGGTCTTGCCGTGAATTCCGTTCAATCCGAAGGCGGCGTTGCTGATCCTTCAAATACCGTTGTTTTGGCCCCAGAACCTGCACAATTGGCAGAGAACGACCAGCCAATCACCAATGCAGCACTAGTTTCCCAAGCCGCTGCACAGCAATCAACGCAACAAGCCGTCGCTGATCCAGAACCCCAAGTCGCACAATCCGAAGAAGACCTCGATGCAATCGAGATCGCCGATCAGGTGGCCGAGCAACTGGCACAACAGGCATTGGCAAACACGGACCCGACAACGATTCCCCGTGATAATATTGGCGGTTCCGAATTTTCCCCGGCTGCGTCGCTGCGCCCGCAAGGGCGGCCAACGGGCCTGTCGACAGAAATTACTGCGGTTCAGCCCACAGCATCAAACGCCGCGACACAAGAAAATGTTGCCACCGTGGACACCGTTCCCCTTGGCACGCGCTTGATCCAGCTTGGCGCTTACGACAGTGCAGATTTGGCGAAATCAGAATGGGCAAAACTGCTCACCAAACATTCCCATTTGCTTGAGGAAAAGAAACGCCTTGTTGTGTCCGCACAATCAGGGGGGCGCAAATTCTATCGTCTCCGTGCGGCTGGTTTTAATTCACTTGATGAATCGCGTGCGTTGTGTTCGGCCCTATTGGCTGTTGGTACGCCCTGCATTCCTGTGACGGCCCGTTAATGGGTGGGCGGGCTTGCATATTTGGCTGCCTCGGTCCGCACTTAACTCCAAATGAATCCGCCTTTTTTCGCGACGCGGACCCATGGGGTTTCATCATTTTCGCGCGCAACATCGAAACACCCGATCAGGTCCGCGCACTCACTTCAGAATTGCGAAATGCAGTTGGGCGCGACGCCCCAATTTTGATCGACCAAGAAGGTGGCCGCGTTGCCCGTTTCCGCGCACCACACTGGCGCGAATGGGACGCCGCGCTCGATTTCACGCAAAGCTACGGCGTCAACGCACAACACGCCATGTACCTGCGCGGCCGCATGATCGCGGATGATCTGCACTCTGTCGGGGTCGATGTGAACTGCACGCCAATGCTTGACGTGGCCACCGATGACAGCCATGCGATAATTCTAAATCGCTGCTACGGATATGATCCTGAAACAGTTGCACAAAATGGCCGCGCTTTGGCCAATGGACAGCTGGATGGTGGCGTGCTTTCGATCATCAAACACATTCCGGGGCATGGCCGCGCTGATCTTGACAGCCACTATGATCTTCCGCAACTCGATACACGGCTTGCGGACTTGCAAGCCTCTGATTTTGTTCCGTTTAAACAACTTTCCGATCTACCAATGGCGATGACTGCGCACATCACATACACCGCAATTGATGCTGAAAACTGCGCAACGCTTTCGCCCAAAGTGATTAACACAATCCGCACAGACATCGGCTTTGATGGTCTTTTGATGACCGATGATCTCTCGATGAAAGCACTGGGTGGAACCTTTGAGCACCGCACCCAAACCGCGCTCGAATCTGGCTGCGATATCATCCTTCATTGCAACGGCGAACGCGGTGAAATGGACCCGATTATCGCCAATACCCCTGAACTTTCTGGCAAGGCCGCGACCCGTGCGTCTGCTGCACTTGCGCAGCGTAAAACGCCAAAACCGTTCGATCGTGTAGAGGCTGAAGAAACGCTCAAAACCCTTTTGAAAGACGCTGCCAATGTCTGATGATCCAAGCGCCCAGACCCAAACAGATGATTTCGAAACGACCGAAGCCCGCATCGCCTCCGAAGCATTTCTGATTGATGTTGAGGGGTATGAAGGCCCGCTTGATCTGCTGCTGACCCTCGCGCGCACCCAAAAAGTGGATCTGCGCAAAATCAGCGTTCTGGCCTTGGCCAAACAATACCTCGCCTTCGTCGAAGAGGCCAAGAAACTACGCATCGAACTGGCCGCTGATTACCTCGTTATGGCCGCGTGGCTCGCTTTTTTGAAATCGCGCCTTCTGTTGCCCGCCGATCCCACCGAGGAAGGCCCCTCTGGCGAAGAACTTGCCGCACACCTTGCCTTCCAGCTTGAACGGTTAGAGGCAATGCGCCGCTCCGCTGCGCGTCTTATGGCACGCGATCAATTGGGCCGCGATTTCTTTGTGCGCGGCATTCCCGAAGACGTTTCTGTGAAGAAAAAGATCGAATACAAAGCGTCGGTTCTTGATCTTATGCAGGCCTATGCGCGGCTTAAAACCAAAGACAGCTTTGCGCCGTTACACTTTAATGATCGCGACCGTGTTTTAACGATGGAGCAAGCCCTCGTTCGGATGAAATCGCTTATGGGTCATGCAATGGATTGGGCCGACCTGTCGCAATTCCTCCCCGAAGGCTGGACGGACGATCCCAAAAAACGACGATCTGCCACTGCCTCCGCATTTGCAGCATCGCTCGAATTGGTGAAAGCGGGCGTTCTGGAAATCAGACAAACCGAAACCTTCGCACCTATCCAATTGCGCAAACGGGAGGTGTAAAATGTCAGACGAGCCAAACGCCGACGTAAAAGTCGAACAACCCGCCAGCATCACCGAAAGCCTGTTCGAAGCCCCGCCAATGGCTGAACAAGAACGCATGGTCGAAGCCATCCTTTTTGCCACCACTGAGCCTCAAACCAAGGTCCAAATCGAAAACCGCGTCCCCCATGGTGCCGATGTGGCCGAAGCGTTGGTGCATGTGCGCAAACGCTACGAAGGGCGCGGTGTTAACCTTGTTAAAATCGGGGATGGCTGGGCCTTTCGCACGGCGCCTGATCTTGGTTTTTTGATGCAAAAAGAACAGGTTGAGGTGCGCAAATTATCACGCGCCGCAATCGAAACCCTTGCTATTATCGCCTATCATCAACCCGTCACCCGCGCCGAAATCGAAGAAATCCGTGGCGTGTCCGTATCCTCGGGCACCGTCGATATGTTGATGGAGCTGGACTGGATCAAACTCGGCCGTCGCCGCATGACACCCGGTCGGCCTGTTACCTTTATCGTCACGCAAACCTTCCTTGATCACTTCGGCTTAGAAAACGCGCGCGACCTACCTGGCGTCAAAGAACTGCGCGACGCGGGGCTGTTAGACAATCGCCCACCCCCAGGTGCAGCGCTGCTCGAACCACTCGATGAAGACGGCGAAGACAATCAAGAAGACATGTTTGGTTAACCACGTCCTTGGCGCAAATTTGGTTTTTGGCCCAAAAGCGGCTATATGAAAACAAAGCGGTAATTCGCGAGGAGCAGACACATGAACGTCAATTCAATTATCAACATGATCCTTCGCATCATCATGCGCAAAGGGATCAATGCAGGCATCAACAAAGGCATGCACGCCATGCGCGGTGGCGGTGGAAATCAATCGCGCGGTCGCGCAAACCAAGCAGCCCCACAGCAAATGATGTCCCCAGAAGAACAGGCCGATTTCGACGAGTTTAAACGCCAAAAGAAAGAAGCCCGCCGCGCTGAAAACAAAGCTAAGCACAAACAACAGAACACAATCGAACGGATGTAATCCCCGTGTCTGCGCCCAAAATCTTGATTGTGGGCGCTGGCCCAACAGGATTGGCCGCAGCGATTGAACTGGCCCGCGCCGGTATCATTCCCACCATTATTGATCGCAAATCTGGCCCCTCTGGCCTGTCACGTGCTGTCGGGATTCTTCCTGCCACGATGCACAGTTTGCACCCTTCGGGTGCAGCGCCAAAAATCGCAGCGGCTGCGGTGCGTATCAGCGGTATGCGCATTCACAAAGGCGCGCAGCAGCTTTTGCATCTTCCTTTGCCGATCTGCGATGATCCCTATCACCAGATGTTTGGCCTTCCCCAAAACCAAACCGAAGCGATCCTGCGCGAGACCTTTGAAACACTTGGCGGGCACGTCAATTTTGGCCAATCGCTTACCTCCATTTCACAAAACGATCATACCGTCACCGCATTGATCGAGGACGCTTCACAAACATTCGATTACGTCATCGCAGCCGATGGCATTCACAGTCGGATCAGACGCGGCCTCAGCCTCGATTATCGCGGTTTTGATGCACCGGGAGAATGGTCCATTGCAGATGTTGAAGTCTCCAGTCTACGTGACCACGCCGCCGCCCGCGTTTTCCTGCTCCCAGCTGGAAAAGCAGCCCTCATCCTTCCGCTTAGCGAAACACGCATACGGATCGTGTCGAACCTATCAGATGCACTTGGCGCCATTCCAATTCCGCTCGACATCACCAAAACATATCGCACAGGTACGTTCACCGTTTCAGTGCGCCAAATCGAACGCTACCGGGCAGGGCGGGTGTTTTTTGCAGGTGATGCTGCCCATTGCCACAGCCCCATCGGCGGGCGGGGCATGAACCTTGGAATTGTTGATGCTGTCGATCTTGCAGGTCGTTTTGCATCGGGAGACTTGGACGGATATCACAACAGTCGCCACAGCGAGGGCAAACGCATCATGGACTTTAGTGAAAATGCCCGCGCCACATTGACCAGCAAAAACAAGCTAACCCGCGCCGCTGCGTTTACCGCGATGCGCGTTGCAAATCACCTTCCGCTGTTGAAACGCAAGGCGGTCGAAAACATGCTAACACTTTGATCAGGATTAACTTTTGAAATGTTTGGACAGTTTCAAACCCTGTCCCTGATAGTTCGATTTCAAATCAGCGCCGTATAAAACATCGGGCACTTGTGCCATCTTTTCGTACACCAAACGCCCCACACTTTGCCCATGTTCCAGCGCAAACGGCGCTTCGTGACAGCGCACTTCCAACACACCGCGTGATCCCGTGCCACCCGCCGCTGAATGCCCAAAGCCGGGATCAAAGAAGCCCGCATAATGCACACGGAATTCCCCAACCATCGCCAAATACGGTGCCATTTCTGCGGCGCAATCTGGCGGGATATGAACCGCTTCACGACTGACCAGAATATAAAATGCGCCAGGGTCCAGAATAATTCCGCCCGTGTGGCTGATCACAGGTTCCCAAAATTCGGCAGGGTCGTAATGCCCGATTAGATCCAGATCAATCAGCCCCGTGTGCGGCTTGGCGCGGTAGCCAACCAACCCAGCATCATCACCGTTCAGGTCAACCGAAAATCCTAGGCCGCCGTCAATCTGCGCCACGCCGTCAACCAAACCAACCGTTTCGTGCATCGACGTTAGCGTGTCATCGGACAGCACAGATTTCCCATTGCGAAACCGTATCTGGTTCAACCGCATACCTGGGCGCACCAGCACAGAAAAACTACGCGGGCTGATCTCGGCGTACAACGGCCCCGTATAGCCCTTACCGATGCGATCAAATTCGATCCCGCGATCAATAATGCAGCGTGTAAACAGATCAAGCCGCCCCGTGGAAGACTTTGCATTTGCAACCGCATTCACGCCAGCGGGCAGGGACAGGCTCTCCATCAAAGGGACCACATAAACGCAGCCCTTTTCCAGAACCGCACCATCCGACAGATCAATTTCGTGCATCTTGAATTCTTCAAGGCGCTCTGCAACCGTGCGATCCGTTCCCGTTAGAAACGACGCGCGCACACGCCACGCCTTGGTGCCAAGACGAAGGTCCAACGACGCGGGTTGAATTTGGCCGTCAACAGGGGGCGCATCGCACGTGATCTCGCCACGTTCCAACATGCCCGCAATGGCTTGGCTCGACAGAACACCTTGATCGTTCATAACTCTTCCCCCAGAAACTCTGGGATTTATGCGCTAATTTCTTCGCGCACGCACCCCCGAAAATCCCTTGTCATTTGCACGCCACCGCTGTTTTGTGCCAAAAACAGGAGAGCCCCATGAAAATCGCCCCCTTTGCCGTCGAAATGTGGATGAACGACTGGGAAACCAAGTGTGAATTGAACCTTGCGGAAACCTGCGTAGAATCACTCACCATCGCGGAACTCCTCGCGCTTACGGGGCGAAACGACGACAGCTTGTCCGAACTTCTTACCATGAAAATGACCTACGGCGGCATTGAGGGCTCGGATCGGCTGCGCAACGCCATCACCACGCTGTATGCAAATCAAAATCCCGAAAACATCGTTACGACGCATGGCACGATTGGTGCAAATGCGCTGATCCATCAAACGCTGGTTGAACGTGGCGACAAGGTCATTGCCGTGGTGCCAACCTATCAACAGCATTATTCCATTCCTGCCTCCATCGGCGCAGACGTTCACACCCTGAAACTGCGGGCCGATCAGGATTACCTGCCTGATATGGACGCACTGGCTGAAATGGCCACACCCGACACAAAACTTATAGCGATCAACAATCCTAACAATCCGACGGGTGCGTTGATGGATCGCGATCAGCTGATGCAAATCGTTGAAATTGCCCGCAAAGCCGACGCATGGCTGCTGTGCGACGAGGTGTATCGCGGCACCAACCAACAAGGCGATGGCTTTGCCCCCGCCATTGCCGATCTTTACGAAAAAGGCATCTCTACCGCCTCCATGTCTAAGGCATTTTCGCTTGCTGGCCTGCGTCTCGGCTGGATCGCAGCACCGCGTGCATTGATCGAACAAGTAATGATCCACCGAGATTACAACACAATTTCCGTAGGCATGATCGATGATCACTTCGCCGCCCTCGCGCTTGAACACAAAGACGCAGTCATTGGGCGCAGCCAGCGCATCACGCGCGAAAACCTCGAAACACTGGCAAACTGGATCGACCAAGAACCGTTGATAACATGGGTCAAACCACGGGCAGGGACCACAGCCTTGCTAAACTACGACCTGGATATCCCAAGCCAAGACCTTTGCATCGAAATTTTGAAAGAAACGGGAGTTATGTTCACGCCGGGCAGTGCGCTCGATATGGAAGGCACCTTACGTATCGGTTTCGCCAACACGCCGTCGATCCTGAAACAAGGCCTCGCGCGGGTTTCAGAATTCCTTGCGAAACGGGCGCGCTAAAACCAGAAAAAATGGGAGTTTTTGGTCGGGCTAGCAGGATTCGAACCTGCGACCTCTCGTCCCCCAGACGAACGCGCTACCAAGCTGCGCTATAGCCCGACTAATTCGCAGCGCCACCGCGCTGCATGTTTTTGTGATGTAAGGGGTCTAAGCCACGACCGCAAGCCAGAAACCGCGTGTTAACGCGCGCGTTGCTCTTGCTGCTTTCTGGCACGTTTCATCGAATTGCGCGCCATCCGTAAGCTGTAATACAGCGTTTCAATTTCACCCATCGCACCTGCATCATAATCCATCGCAGGGCGAATGCGGTACGGCACAAATTTAATGCCATCGGGAACCAAATCCGCCCATTCTTTCGCGTCACTGTCTTCTGCTTGCTTTTCAGCCGCCGCTTGCTTGACTGCCTCGACCCGTGCAGCCTCAGTCGCTCTGACCTTGGCCATCGCCTCATGTGTTTCGTCAGCTATGCTCACGGCTGCCTCCTTTGGTGCGGCTTGTTCAGCAGTCTCGCTGTCGGTTTCATCATCATCCACATTCTGTGCGGTGTCTTGGGCGATTTTGCCTTTTTTAACAACCCGAACTTCTACCGCAGGCGCTTTCTTTTGGGCCTTTGGTTTTGATTTCACAATTTGATCGATTTCGGCGGTGTCATCCGCATCCGCTTTAGACGGGGGCGAAACCACCTGCGTGTCCAGATCAAAAGAAACACTCATGACATGCTTTACACCGTGTGTCTTCAATAAACCCTTTACGTGCTTGATGGATTTATCGTCAAAGTGCAGCAATTGCTTGATGCCGCCCAACAGCAGCATGTCGTCGGGGCGGTAATACCGCCGCCCGCCTGCGCGTTTCACAGGTTTGATCTGTGGAAAGCGGCTCTCCCAAAACCGCAAAACATAGGTCGGAGTATCCAGCCATTCAGAGACCTCCGAAATGGTTCGAAACGCGTCAGGTGATTTACTCATGTTCGGTCCTGCCAGTGCTTAGGACTTGTTACCGTTTGCCACACGGTCTTTCATTAGATGGCTTGGGCGAAACGTCAAAACACGGCGCGGTCGAATAGGAACCTCTTCGCCAGTCTTTGGGTTGCGGCCAATCCGTTCGGTCTTGTCACGGATGCTGAACGTACCGAAAGACGAAATCTTCACGTTCTCTCCACTCACCAACGCATTGGAAATATTATCCAAAACGCTTTCTACCAAATCAGCAGATTCGTTGCGCGATAATCCCACTTCTCTGAATACAGATTCGCTTAAATCCATTCGTGTCAAAGTCTTGCCACTCATAACTTTCTCCCTAAAGCTGTCAGAACCAGTATTTTGTTTTTTGATTTACGAGTCAACTACAAGGCATTGGTTTTTAAGAAATAATTGCCAAGTGCTATAAATCATCTGCCTTGCGATAATTTGATTTAAGTATTGCGCGTAAAGCGTTGATTTAAATTAAGTAATGTTAAAATTTTAATGAAATTACCAGCGTAAAACAACTGCGCCCCAGGCTAATCCGCCACCAATTGCTTCGGCGACTAAAACCTGTCCACGCTTAATTTGGCCTCTGTTGTGTGCAACAGACAAGGCCAGCGGAATGGACGCGGCGGAGGTATTTCCGTGATCCTGAACCGTTACAACGACCTTTTCCATCGGCACTTTTAACTTCGCAGCCGTGCTCTTGATGATGCGTAAATTTGCTTGATGTGGCACAACCCAGTCCACATCTTCGTGGCTCAATCCAGCCTTACCAAGTGCCGCGCTCGCCGTCGCTGCCAATTTAGCAACGGCGTGTTTGAACACCTCTTTGCCTTCCATCACCAAATGGCCCGTGGTCTGCGTCGATGACACGCCACCGTCCACATACAGCAGGTCATTATACTGCCCGTCAGAATTCAAATCTGTCGCCAGAATGCCGCGATCCGATGTATCGCCAGTGCCCTCTTGCGCCTCAAGTATCAGCGCACCTGCGCCATCCCCGAACAGCACACAGGTCGTGCGATCTTCCCAGTTCATGATGCGGCTAAATGTTTCGGCACCGATCACCAAAACCCGTTTGGCTTGCCCCGAAACGACCAACGCATTCGCATTGGCCAGCGCGAACGCAAATCCCGCGCAAACCGCTTGAATATCAAAAGCAAAACCGCCGCTCATGCCAATGCGATGCTGCACTTTCGTCGCCGTGGATGGGAATGTTTGATCGGGGGTCGAGGTCGCCAAAACGATGGCATCAATGTCTGAACCTTGCAAATTCGCGTCTTTCAACGCGGCATTTGCAGCATGGACCGCCAGATCGGACGTGAACTCTCCGTCGGCTGCAAAATGACGCCGTTCAATCCCCGAACGGCTTTTGATCCACTCGTCAGATGTTTCCATCCAATCCTGAAATTCTTCATTGGGAACAACACGTTTCGGCAAATAGTGGCCCACACCTACAGCAACGGCTCGGATCATACTCATCTGTTAGGTGTTCTCGCTACTCTGTGGCGTTTCAACGATTTCGCCGTTGGCTTCGTCTTCATCTTGGCGGTTCTGCATACCAGATGCAACACGCGCCGCCAGTTTTTCGGTAAACCCAAGCTGCGCCAATTGAAACGCCAAACGAATGGCCGCTTCTACGCCTGTGGCATCCGCTGCGCCGTGCGATTTGATCACTGTGCCGTTCAACCCCAAGAACACGCCACCATTGACCTGTCTTGGGTCAATCTTGTCGCGCAAATGGCGCAGTGAACGCAGCACAAACAGGGCCGAAAGTTTTGACAGTAAATTGCGGGTAAAGGCTTCGCGCATCCGCAATCCAATTAGGCTCGCAGTGCCTTCGCCTGTTTTCAGCGCAACGTTTCCGGTAAATCCATCGGTTACGATCACATCGACTTTGTCAGAGGGGATATCGCCACCTTCGACAAAACCGACATATTCGAACCCGTTCATTTTGGCGTCTTCGGCAATGATGTCATTGGCTTCATGCAGCTCTGGTTTGCCTTTGTGATCCTCGGTGCCGACGTTCAGCAATCCGATGCGCGGGCGCTCCAATCCCAAACCATTGCGGGCATAGGATGCGCCCATCAACGCGAAAACTTTCAAGTCTTGGGCATCCGCGCGAATATCGGCGCCCACGTCCAACATCACGTTAAACCCTTGCGGATTTAGGCTTGGCCACAGAATCGCAATCGCGGGGCGTTTTACACCTGCTGCTTTGCGCAGACGAATCATCGACAGCGCCATCAGTGCGCCCGTGTTTCCACACGATACCGCAACGCTGGCTTCTTTGGCACGAACAGCCTCTAGGCAAGACCACATCGACGTGCCTTTGCCATGACGCATCACATGGCTGGGGCGATCGTGCATATCCACAACTTCGTCGGTGTGGCGCACAGAAACACGCCCTGTCAAAACTTTGCGTTTTGCCAAAAGGGGCGTGATCGTCGGCTCGTCGCCATGAACGATAAAGCTGATTTGTGGGTTTTTTCTGGCGGCACGTGACATGCCATCAATGACAACGGCGACTCCAAGGTCGCCGCCCATTGCATCAACAGAAATGACTGTTTTTGCTGCAGAATTTTTCACAGAAGAGGGGCTGATAGCTACGCTTGTCTGCATATCTGATCAGCCAATCCCCTACGCTTATGCTGCGTCTTCGTCGATGTCGATGTCTTCTACAACAGCAACAACTTCACGATCAGCATAGTGGCCACAAGCGCCACAAACGTGGTGCGGGCGTTTCAGCTCGCCACAGTTTTGGCATTCGTTCGGATTGTCTGCAACCAAGCTATCATGGGAACGACGGTTTCCGCGACGGGAACGGGTGATTTTGCTTTTTGGGACAGCCATGTCACAACCTCAATTTACTGCGGGCATTTTACCCGGATGAGCGACCGTCTAACCCCTGTTCACGATAAGAACAAGGCGTCTTTGGCCGCTTGAATACAAGAAGCGCGAAAATACAAAGAAAATGTGGTTTCGCAACCCCTTAATAGGAACCTTATTCGTCTTTTTCTAGCTTTTCTTTTAGCGCAGCCAGCCCAGCAAAGGGTTTTGTATCTTCGTCCGTCATTGGTTTGACACCGGGTTCGCTAAATACCGCATCATCCAACCCGGCATCGCTCGTGCGCGGATAGAGGGGCAAGGCCAAAGCCAATGCCTCAACTGCAATGGCCACGAGGTCGATTATCTCTGGAACAGGTTCTGATTCGACGTCCTCGTCCATCTCGGACACGCTATCGGGGTCAGGTTCTTCCCATTTGGAGGTGAAAACACGGTTAACAGGCGAATCAATGCGCGTTTTCACAGGGTCTAGCGTCACAACACAGGCCTGCGTGGCCGACGCGCCTAAATCCGCGCTCAAAACCCAGTCAGACTTGCCACGCGGCGTTAACGTGCCAACAAACCGCAGTTTTTGCAGATCCACCAACGCCAACTGCTCAACAGCTCTTGTTTTCTGATCATCATCGAAAACAATTTCAAAAGAAATTTCACGCCCAGTCGGCATTTCAGCCACGATCAAAACGGGGTCTGTGACTTTTCGTTTCGGTTGCTTTGCAGAACTCGTCATTTTACGCCCACCATTTCACTTATTTTGCGCATTTTCATTGCACTTTGTTCCAAGATATTTGATTGTCGCCCAAGAGCAAGGTACGTCGCGCAAGTGGCACAACATACGGGGCACAAGCAATATGCAATTCGCGCTTGGCACGAAGATCAAGAATTTCGCAGCAGGCATTGCCCTGATCGGGCTGTCGGCCTGTTCTGCAACTTATACCAATCACGGGTACGTCCCAACCGATGTGGAACTGGAAAATGTTCTCGTGGGATCAGATTCGCGCGGCACGGTCGAAGAGGTTATAGGGCGGCCATCCTCTACGGGCGTTTTGTCCGATGGGGCCTGGTACTATATTTCCAGCCGCGTGCGGTATTACACCTACAACAAACCCGAAATTGTTGAACGCACGATCCTTGCGATTTCGTTTGATGCCAACGACACGGTTTCAAATATCGAACGCTTCGGGCTCGAAGACGGCAAAGTCGTTCAATTCAGCCGTCGTGTTACGGATTCGGGTGTGGGTGGCACATCGTTCTTCAAACAGATCATCGGCAACTTCGGCAACTTTGCCCCAGAAGCCTTGACCGGAGAACAGGGATAAAAAGCGCGTAAAAAAGGCGAACACATCGTACGGTTCGCCTTTTGGTTACGATGTCTTTTTTCAGACCTGTTCTTTAAACGTCATCGCAACGCCGTTCATGCAGTACCGCAATCCTGTCGGCCGTGGCCCATCTGGAAACACATGCCCTAGATGCGCGTCACACCGTGCGCACACAACTTCGGTACGGCGCATGAACCAACCATTGTCTTCGTGCTCATCCACCGCATCCCCGTCTTTGGGCTGATAAAACGATGGCCAACCCGTGCCGCTGTCAAATTTGGAATCCGCATCAAACAGGGCTGCATCACAGCACACACAATGAAACATTCCGTCTGCTTTTGGATAATTGTCGTTGGTAAAGGCACGCTCAGTGCCAGCCTTGCGCGTTACCTTAAAGGCAAGATCGGACAACTGTTCGCGCCATTCAGCGTCGGTCTTTTCGATTTTCTCAACCATTTCACGGACCTTTCCGTCTAAATATTCCAAATCGTAACATTGTCGTTTTCGTCTTGAACACATAACTATAGCAAAACGCCTGTTCAACAACGGGCTATCATCAACTTTTGGTGTCTAATGAGTGCCTTTGAACAGACAATCGCGTCGATCCAACCCGTGACAAAGGGCGGCTTTCGCGCACGACTTGCACAAACGCCTGCCGATCTTCAGATGGCACAGCAACTGCGCTACGATATGTTTGTCGGCACCTCTGAACAGGAACAATCGCTGGACAGTGACCCGTTTGATGCTTTCTGCCAGCACGTTTTGATCGAGGATGTCGAAACGGGAATCCTGCAATCTTGTTTTCGGATCATGCACCTCAACAACGGCAAAAACATCGGAAACACCTATTCCGCGCAATTCTACGATCTGACGCGGATTGCATCTTATGCCAAAGCAATCCTCGAAATTGGCCGTTTTTGCACCGCTCCAGATGCTACGGACCCCAACATCCTGCGTTTGGGTTGGGCTGTGCTCACCCGCTATGTCGATACCCACAACATTGGCCTGATGATCGGGTGTTCATCGTTTCCAGGCAATGACACCGCGCCGTTTACGGATGCGCTGTCCTTACTTGAAACCCGTCACCTTGCCCCAAAAGAATGGGCGCCGCAGATCAAATCCCCAGAAACGGATGCCTTCGCGTCGCGCCTCGCAGATCACAAACCGACGCTCAGAACGGCCACGGCAACGATGCCGCCGTTGTTGCGCACCTATCTCTCGATGGGGGGGTGGGTGTCAGATCACGCAGTGATTGATCGCGCCCTTGATACATTTCACGTGTTTACAGGCGTTGAAATTGCCAACATCCCGCCACGGCGTGTTCAATTGTTGCGTGCTGACGCCCAATAAAATCGGGGCGCCAGCACACAGATTTTACCACATCATCACAGCCGTATCGCCTTCGGCCCAGTTGTAATACAACCGAATACGCAACTTATAGACACGGCCTTTGATCAGGCGAACTGTGAACCTTGCATTGCGATTGAACCCGCTGTCATCATCGCCTTTCACGTAAACCGGATCCCCGTCGATATCCTCGACCAAGACCATCACCGTGTCGGTGCCCCCAAAGGTGGAAAACGTGTAATCGCGTGAATGTTCAGGGATCACCGCGAAATTGGCCTGATCGCCGTGCTGCAATGACAACTGCTTTGATTCAAACGCCTTGATTTGCGGCAGCACGTTGGATCGACCAAGCGGCGGATAGATGCGCTGAATGACCTCCTTGTCGCGATCCGACAGGCCAAGGGCAGGGGTTAACCCATCGCGAAACTCTGGCGGTTGGCTGATCAAACCCGCTGCAAACGAATAATGCATGACCGAATCCGCATCCCAATCCGACCCATCCACTGCCGTTGCATCCAGCGTATTCAGGATATTATTGTTGGTTTTTGCCTCATCCCAAGGCGGCGTTTGCGTGCGCGCAAAGTAATCGTAAACCGCCTGACGGTTCCAAACGATGCCTGCATTCGGGTTTTGATGCTCGTGTTTTAATCCCAATGCATGGCCGATTTCATGCACCGCAGTATCAAGCCCATTGCTGCCACTTTGCGTGATGTCCCAACCAAAGTTCATCGTGCGTTCATTTTGCCCGATTTGCAGCGCGACCGTCCCGACATACGACCATGACCCATTGTTGCGCAGAAACCCGATGCGCAGCTCCGCATCTTCAATGTCGGACACTTCGGTAAAGGTCAGCCCAATCCCAACGTCTGCCCAAACCTTAAACGCCGCGCGCACGACCTCTTGTTGATCATTTGCACCGCGAAACATGCCGTCCGTATACATGTAATAATGGATGTTCGTGCCATTCACCCACTTGTTGCCCGTGGAAATAATCGCCTGTTCGCGATCAGGGGAAACACCCTCTTCGAACACCCGTTTTGGCATGTCAGGCAGCGCACAGACATGGGGCGCGTCCCCATCATCATGAAAATGATCCTGATGGGTGTCCTCATACCGCTCAATTAACTGTTCGATTCGATCTTCAAGTTCCGAAATGCGCACGGATTGCGTTCTACGAGTGGCCATTTTGCCTCTCCTTTCAATAAGTTCTTTAAAAATTCAGCCAACGCGCAGGAAAATAGAACGTCAGCGGGCTTCGGTATTATTTGGTTTAATAAACCACCGTAACACACCCTATGCGCGAAGTCATTATTGGGGCCAAAAATGCTGTTTTCAAGCAGATTTCCGCGTCAATCGCAGAAATGAAAAGGGCCGACGCAAACCTGCGCCGACCCTCAAAATCGTTCAAATTTTGTGTTGGTTAGCGAATGAACCGCATCACTGCGACCATCACAATGCCGTATAAAACATGCCCAACCAACGCGACCCATGCAATTCCAGTAAAGCCCAAGAAAAACGGCAAGCCAGCAATCGCTGTGATCCCACCAATAGCGAACACCCAAAGGCCAAAGCCGTAAATCGCAGACGGGATAAGCCAGTGTGTATCACCCAAAACCCGTTCCCAGATTGGTTTAAAGATAAACAACCAACCCACAGGATACCCGATCAAACCCACCAGATAAAAGTGCACGAAATAACCAGCGAAATCACCTTTCGGCAGACCCAGACTACCGAGCAAGCTTTTTGCCAAGCCGTGTGGCGACAGATTTGCAAATCCCAGCGCAGGGCTGATCATTTGCCCCCACAAATCGAATGCGTTGGTGGCGAAAAAGCCTGCAATGAACATTAGCCCAAGCGTTTGGACGTTCAAGGCAGGAAATTTAAATGATCGTGTCATCGGTTGTCCCCGTTTTGAAATTATCTCTCGGGTAGAACATACGAAAGCGGCAACGGTCAACGCGTTGAAACGCGATTGCACAGCCGCGTGAAGCTGTGCGAGCCAATCGAACCAATTGTTACAGAATTTAGCCGCCCGTATGGCTCATGTGGCGCGACATCGTCCCCGCCACATTCTGACGCGAATAATCGAAATCATGGCCCTTGGGCTTTTTCGCAATTGCCGCGTGAATCGCCGCCACCAAAGGCGCATCATTGTCTGGATTATCCCGCAAAACCTTGCGTAAATCCGCCTCATCCTCTTGCCCCAAACACTGAAACAACTGCCCGGTGCAGGTCAAACGCACCCGATTACAGCTTTCACAGAAATTATGCGTCAACGGTGTGATAAACCCGATCTTTTGGCCCGTTTCATTCACCCGAACATACCGCGCAGGGCCGCCCGTGCTCTCGGATAATTCGCTCAACGTCCAGGTTTTCTCGAGCCGAGCGCGCAAATCTTTCAACGACCAATATTGATCCAAACGATCTTCATTGCCAAGGTCGCCCATCGGCATCACCTCGATGAACGTCAAATCCATGCCGCGATCCGCGCACCATTCAACGATCTTTTCCAGCTCGTCTTCATTGCCACCCTTCAGGGCCACAACGTTAATCTTTACCCGCAAACCCGCTTCTTGGGCCGCATCAATACCATCCAAAACCTGTGCTAAACGCCCCCAACGGGTGATTTCCGCGAATTTCTTCTCGTCCAGCGTATCGAGCGAGATATTCACCCGTTTTACACCACACTCCGCCAATTCCTTGGCAAAACGGCGCAATTGGCTGCCGTTTGTGGTCAACGTCAGTTCATCCAACTTGCCGCTCTCAATGTGGCGCTTCATGCCACGGAAATAATCCATGATTCCACGGCGCACCAACGGCTCACCACCGGTAATCCGCAATTTGCGCACACCTTGATCCACAAACGCGGTGCACAACCGATCCAACTCCTCAAGGCTCAACAGCTCTTTCTTGGGCAGGAACGTCATGTTTTCGGACATGCAATAAACACAGCGGAAATCACAACGATCCGTCACGGACACGCGCAAATAGGTGATGGCGCGGGCGAATGGGTCGATAAGTTTGGGTGCATCTGTCATCCGTCAGGCTTAGGACCATACAAATCCGTGAGCAAGCCAAAACCGAACTGTAACGCCCGCGATAACGGGCTGTTGAATTGCCTTGGCCTGCGTCATAAGTTTAACAAAGAAGCATCGGGGCAGGGCAAACGCATGGCGACCAACATCTCAAAAATCATAACAGTGCTCTTTGCGGCCTTCGTTTTAGGGGCGTGCAGCATGCCAAATAATGGCCTGCTCAAATCTAAAAATACCACTGATCCAGTTGCGCAAACCCCAACGCAAACCGATACGCGCCCTAAACTACGCCCAGATGCACCGACGGAACCCGTGAGCGAACCGCTAACGGAACAAACCGCTACAAACGTAAGCGATGCGCAAATCGCCAAAGCGACAAAACCAACCGAACGGGCGGGGCAAGACAAAGGCCTGACAATCGCCTCTCTGGGATTGCTAAACCAAGATTGGTTCTGGCTCAGCACGCCGCTTGTCACCACCCAAACCAATGGCCGCGTGGTCGTGGAAAAAACCGGCGCATCGGTGAACCTGACCTTGCTTCCCAACGGCACACCGGCTGGATCGGGGTCACAATTATCCATCGCTGCAATGCAAGCGCTCGGGGTGCCCATAACCGACCTCGTTCCAGTCAGAGTATTCATCCAATGACAACTTTTGCAGATACCTTCGTGCCACGGCGCGAAACATGGGACACGACCTTGGCCGATTTTCAATGGCCCCAACTTGACCAGTTCAATATGGCAACGGCCTGCGTTGAACGCTGGGCGCGACAAGACCCAAATCGAATCGCATTGATTTGCCCAACCGGCCAAGGTGCCGTTGAAAACGTGTCTTTTCAAACTCTTAACAGGCTTTCAAATCAATTTTCTAACGTGTTAACGGCTTTTGGCTTAGCGCGTGGTGATCGCTGTGCAATCTTGCTGCAACAATCCCTTGAAACCGCTATCTGTCACTTTGGCACCTATAAATGCGCAGGCATTGCCCTGCCATTGTTCACGCTTTTTGGCGCGGATGCCCTAGAATTTCGTTTGCAAAACGCAGGCGCGAAAATCCTTGTCACAGACAGGGCGAACTTGCCCAAAGTGTTAGAGGTTGCGGACAATCTGCCCGAATTGAAAACCATTTTCTGCATCGACGGTGGCGTTGAAACCGCTTTGGATTTTCATACCAATCTAACCGCAGCATCCGACACGTTCACCACGCAAATTACTAGTCCCGATGATCCTGCCTTGCTCGTTTACACATCTGGTACCACAGGCCCGCCAAAAGGCGCACTTCACGGTCATCGCGTCCTGCTTGGCCATCTGCCCTGCGTCGAAACAGCCCATAATTTCTTTCCCCACAAGGGTGATTTGCAATGGACCCCTGCTGACTGGGCGTGGA
Source organism: Paracoccaceae bacterium (assembly GCA_018607905.1). Lineage (GTDB taxonomy): Bacteria > Pseudomonadota > Alphaproteobacteria > Rhodobacterales > Rhodobacteraceae > Amylibacter. The sequence goes on from JABBAP010000024.1 coordinate 143,700, forward strand.
TGGGCGGCCTAATGAACACGATGATGCCCAGCCTCTTTTACGGCGTGCCCGTCGTGGCGTACCGCATGGGAAAATTCGATCCAGAAAAGGTTTATCACCTGATCCAAACCCATTCCATTCGCAACGCGTTTCTGCCACCAACGGCGCTCAAACTTATGCGCCAAGTTCCCGCGCCCGGTGCAACGACACTTCGATCGGTCCTCAGTGGCGGCGAGGCCTTGGGCGCAGGCACATTCGAATGGGCACGCTCTGGCCTTGGCCTAACGATCAACGAAATTTACGGGCAAACCGAATGCAACCTTGTGCTTGGCAATTGTGTTGTTGCCTTTGATCCAAAACCAGGCAGCATGGGGCGCCCAAACCCTGGCGCAACCGTTGCTGTGGTTGACGAAACCGGAATACCCGTTCCCGCAGGGACAGTCGGGGAAATTGGTATTCACCGCAATCACATGGGCATGTTCCTAGAATACTGGAAAGCGCCCGAAAAATCAGAAGCGAAATTCAAAAACGATTATCTGATGACAGGCGACGTGGCCGAAATGGACGACGATGGATTCTTCTGGTTCTCCTCTCGCGATGACGATGTGATATCTTCGGCAGGGTACCGCGTTGGACCAACAGAAATTGAAAACTGTTTGCAATCGCACCCAGATGTTATCTTTGCAGGTGTCATTGGGATCCCAGATGACATTCGCGGGCAGGCGATTAAGGCGTTCATTGTGCTTCGAAAAGGAAGCTACACTGATTCCCTAAAAGAAGACTTAATCGACAGTGTGAAAAAACGTGTTTCGCCGCATGTCGCGCCGCGCCATATTGAATTTCTCGATGAAATGCCGATGACTGCGACCAGCAAAATCATGCGCCGCGATCTGCGTCTTCTTCATGAAGAGTCTGAATAAAGCAGCGCGCGCTGGGGTAGGGCGATGTTAGTTTAACCTTCGTTAATTTCAATTAAGCCATACACGTGCCATACGCTTTGCATACCATTTGCATACGCTTTGCGGACATTTTTGGCGATCCGAATAGGGTGTTGCGCGACCAAAGGTTAACGCCCAAAAACATCCCTAGCGCGGCAATCTAAAGGCCGCTTTCAATCCGCCCAAATCATCGCTCTCTGACAGGATTAAACTGCCGCCATGACTGCGTGCAATATCGGCTGCAATCGCCAAACCAAGGCCGACACCAGCGCCTTTATCTTGATTGCGCGCGGCGTCTAATCGCGCAAACGGCTTCACTGCATCTGCCCGCTGATCCGCAGCAATTCCGGGGCCGTTATCCTCGACCACAAACTCCACAAACCCTGCGCCAGTGTACAGGTTTAGGCGCGTTTTATCACCATATTTCAACGCATTAGAAATAAGGTTTGAAATCGCCCGTTGCACCGCGGGACGGCGCATTTTAACGGGCGCATCCGCATCCGCAGCGCCGTCAAACGTCAGTTGAACCTTGCGCTCGGTGCGACTTGCGTTTTGGACCAACTGCTCAGCCAAAGATTTGGGCGACACATGCTCATCTTGTTCCTCACTATCGCCGCGCGCAAAGGCCAGAAATTCGTTCAAGATCTCTTCCATTTCGTCCAAATCACGTTGGATCAGAGCGGTTTCTTCGTCAGGTTCCATCAATGACACCGACAATTTCAACCGTGTCAAAGGCGTGCGCAAATCATGGCTTACCCCCGACAACATCATAGTCCTTTGTTCGATCTGGCGCTCAATACGGGTTCGCATTGAAAGGAAGGCGGTTGCCGCGCTGCGCACCTCTGATGCACCACGCGGATTAAGCGGCAGGTTTTGCCCTTTACCAAAGGCCTCGGCAGCGCGCGCCAACCTGCGTATAGGTTTGATTTGATTGCGTAAAAATAGGGCTGCCAGCACAGAAAGTAAGGCAGCAGCAAGGATCATATAAACGAGAAGTTGGTGCGGATTACTTGCCGAAACACGCGAACGGGCCACCTGAAATATCATGCCACGGCCGCCAATTTCGGCCAGAATAAGCACCGAACTCCGCTCCGTTTCAAGGTCGACAACACGGACTTCTGGCACCTCGGAATGCAGTGTTTCGATCACGTACCAGCCCGCAAAATCATAGACATCACGATAGCTATCTTCAGCCTCAAAATTAGGCGCGTCTTGCCAGCTGGTGGCAATCTGTAAGCTTTTGGCCGTTTCCAACGGATCTTCGCCAGATTTGATCAAGCCAATCAGATGATTGACGTCAATCGCCACAGAGTTTGTCAGTTGGCGCGACACGTCCTGAAACAGGCGCTCGACAAAAACCACACCAACCACGACCTGAATAAGCACGATTGGAACGATCAGAATCAGAAACGCCCGCTTAAACAGGGTTCTGGGAAGATAAGGCTTGAGCCATTTGTTAAACATCACCTATGACGATTACGTGGCGCACAACGGCCATGCAACCCTTAAGCGGAGGCAATTCTGGTGTCTGACCCCTTTGATCGCACGCATAATCCCATCGTAGGGCAACCCCTTCAGCTGTTGGAGCAGGTCGCAGTGGTTACGGCCCCAAACGCGAGTCCGATGACGTTTACGGGAACGCAAAGCTACCTCATCGGGACCGATAGCCTCGCGATTGTTGATCCTGGGCCAGAAGACGCGGCGCATTTCGACGCCTTGATTGCGGCCATCGCAGGACGCCCCGTCAGTCATATTGTCGTGACCCATTCCCATGTTGATCACTCGCCCCTTAGTCGGCGCATGTCAGCGGCCTTAGACGCGCCGATCCTCGGATTTGGCACCACGGATGAAGGGCGCAGTGAAACAATGGAACGCCTTGCTGCATTGGCTGATCTGGGCGGGGCAGAGGGCAAGGATGTTGATTTTGTGCCCGATCATCGCATCGCCGATGGTGATATCATTCAGGGCGATGGCTGGGCTCTTGAGGCAATTCACACACCGGGCCATTTATCCAACCACCTGTGTTTCGCCGTAACAGGGACAGGAGCCGTTTTGTCGGGTGATCACGTGATGGGCTGGGCTACGACGATGGTCTCACCTCCCGATGGCGATTTGCGCAGCTACATGAATTCAATGGAGAAAATGGCGCGGCGCACGCAAGATACTGTCTATTTCCCGGGCCATGGCGGTGCCATCAATGATCCAGTGGCGATGGTTTCATATCAAATCAATCATCGTAAATCGCGTGAAGTCCAAATTCTGGAAACACTTGCGACGTTTCCTGCGTCTACTCCGATCCAGCTAGCCCAGAAGATTTATACTGATGTGGATCAACGCCTTATCCCAGCGGCGGCACGGAATGTGTTTGCGCATTTGATTGATCTGTCCGAGCGAAACGTCGTTATCGCGGACCGGCCAATCGCCCCAGATGGGCAGTTCTCGTTAAAATAATTGGGATCAGTGCAATTACCCTATTTACGCTTTGAATCACCTTTGCTATAGCCTCGCTCACCGTAAAGTATAAGTGTTCCGACGTAGCTCAGCGGTAGAGCAGTTGACTGTTAATCAATTGGTCGTAGGTTCGATCCCTACCGTCGGAGCCAACTTTTCTAAGCTGCATCAAGCGCTTGAAGGTTGTGCAAAAAAATCATAAGCAAATATCATGATAACTATAACAACGACCGAGCAGCTGGCAGCCTTTTGCACAAAATGCGCCACATTCGATTACGTCACGATCGACACTGAGTTTCTTCGTGAACGGACCTATTATTCCAAACTTTGTTTGATCCAAATGGCCCACCCTGGCGAAGGGGATGAAGGTGCTGTTTTGATTGATGTTTTAGAGGATGGGCTAAGCCTCGATCCGTTGTACGACCTGTTCAAAGATGAATCCGTGGTCAAAGTTTTCCATGCGGCACGCCAAGATTTGGAAATCTTTTTCGTGGATCGTCAAGTGTTTCCAAAACCCTTCTTTGATACGCAAGTTGCGGCAATGGTGTGCGGCTTTGGCGAACAGGTCGGATACGAAACTTTGGTGCGTAAAATTGCCAAAGCACAGCTGGATAAATCTTCTCGCTTTACGGATTGGTCACAGCGACCACTGTCAGATAAACAAAAGACCTATGCCTTGGGTGATGTAACCCATCTGCGCGAGATTTATGAGTTTCTGGCCAAGCGGTTGGAAAAGACAAATCGGAAATCTTGGGTCGAAGAAGAGGTGCAAATCCTCATTAACCCCGAAACGTATAACACACACCCTGACAATGCATGGCGACGCGTGAAAACACGCAGCAATTCGCGCCGTTTTCTTGCGACAGTTCAAGAGCTTGCAAGGTTTCGCGAAATCTATGCGCAAGAACGCAACGTGCCGCGCAATCGGGTATACAAAGACGACGCGCTGATGGAAATCGCCGCAACACGCCCCAAAGTACCAAGCGATTTAGGCAAGTCACGTATGTTGTTGCGCGAGGCGCGAAAAGGCCAAATCGCAGACGGAATTATCGCCGCAATCAAAACGGCTGATGCGATTCCAAATGACGATTTGCCAATTGTCGCAGCGGTAAAACAACGCCCGCAAGGCAGTGAGGGTTTGGCCGATTTGTTGCGGGTTTTGTTAAAGGCAAAAGCCGAAGAAGCGGGTGTCGCACCCAAACTGATCGCCAATGCCTCTGAGCTGGATGATATCGCGGCAGGTGTTGCGGGCGATCAAGTATTTCGCGGCTGGCGCAGCGAAGTTTTTGGTAACGATGCCAAAGATTTATGCGACGGAAAAATCGCATTATCGGCCAGTGGAAGCAGCGTTAAAATCGTCAGGGTTTAGGCCCTATTTGCGCAGCGTAACTTGGTTTTGAGAACCAACCACGCGAATGCTGCGGATGACTGCAAGCTTTTGATGTGACAGGAAAACACCGACATCAATCTCGCGCGAGCGGTTGGTTGAGGTGTTGGTGTTGAACTGGGGCTCTTTGGCGCGAAATTCCAACGTCAAAACACCTTTTTCGTCTGGGACGAACTTGTTCAGACTGATCAGTTTCGCGTCGTAATATCCTTGACGTGGCATCAACGCACGGGCGCGAATGACGCCGCCATCGCGGGTGCGTTCAAAACGTGCGCCCTCGATAACAGCGACCAGCGAGCGGCCTTCGATTGTGGTTGAAGCGATTGCTTTTTTATTGGCGCGATTACGGCGTCCAAAACTGCCAGCAGAACTCCCGCTCCCAGAAGAACTTGCAGAAGACGCGCTTCCTGCACTGCTGCCAACACTGCTGTTTCCTAAGCCGCAAGATGACACCATCCCGACAATAAAAAATGCGCACAAAAGGTTTTTCATCTGCTCACCCTCAATCTTTGGGTCATGGTTAGCCAAATTAAGCGCCAAAGAAAAGAGTGGAGTGGGCCCGTTTGCGAATTTGGCTGGACGAAGCAACAGGCGCGCCATAGGTATCGCGTAAAGATACTGTAAAAACAGGTTCAAAATGACCGAAGACTTTCAAGAAATCGTCGAAACATTCGAGTTTCTGGACGATTGGGAAGACCGCTATCGCCATGTGATCGAATTGGGCAAGGAAATGCCCGATCTGAACGAGGCATTGCGCGTGCCAGCGACCAAAGTTGATGGCTGTGCATCGCAAGTGTGGATTGTTCCAAAGATCGAAGGGCAGGGGCCAAACGGCATTTTCACGTTTGACGGCGAAAGTGACGCGATGATTGTGCGCGGTTTGATCGCGATCCTTGGCGCGCTTTATAACGGCGTGACGCTGCAACAAGTTGTCGATACGGATGCAGCCGCAGCCTTTGGGCAATTGGGGCTGGATCAACATCTCTCGGCGCAGCGCTCCAACGGTTTGCGCGCAATGATTGAGCGCATTCAAACCGTTGCACAGGCCAATATCGCAGAAAATTCATAATCTTTATGATCAGTATGAATTTGCTTTGAGCACAAAGCTGTGACACGCAGAGCTTGAGCCCATTATTTATTGGGTAAAAGGATGGTTACATGTCTGAAAAACTACAAAAAATTCTGGATACACAGGGTTGGGTCTTGGCCGATGGGGCGACGGGGACAAACCTGTTTAACATGGGGCTAGAAGCGGGCGAAGCGCCTGAAATGTGGAATGAATGGCATCCAGATCGTATCAAAGCGCTGTATAAAGGTGCGGTTGATGCGGGTTCTGATCTGTTTCTAACCAATAGTTTTGGTGGCAATGCCAGCCGGTTGAAATTACACGGGGCAGAAAAACGCGCCCGGGAATTATCGCGTATTTCCGCAGAAATTGCCCGTGAAGTGGCCGATACTGCTGGCCGCGATGTTGTCGTGGCGGGATCCATGGGGCCGACTGGCGACATTATGCTGCCCGTTGGAACGCTGTCGCACGCGGATGCAGTTGAGATTTTCGAAGAACAAGCGCACGGCCTGATGGAAGGCGGCGCGGATGTTCTGTGGGTTGAAACGGTGTCAGCGCCAGAGGAATATGCCGCTGCTGCAGAGGCGATTGGCAATGTCGGAGCACCTTGGTGCGGCACGATGAGCTTTGACACGGCTGGGCGCACGATGATGGGGCTGACCTCCACTGGTATGGTCGAAATGGTCGAGGGATTAGCGCATAAACCGATGGCGTTTGGAGCCAATTGCGGGGTCGGCGCGTCTGATTTATTGCGCACGATGTTGGGCATGGCAGAGGCCAATCCAACGCAGCCTTTGATCGCCAAAGGCAATGCTGGCATTCCGAAATACGTGGATGGGCATATTCATTACGACGGCACGCCCGAATTGATGGCAAAATACGCCGTTTTGGCGCGTGATTCTGGGGCTTCGATCATCGGTGGATGTTGCGGCACAATGCCTGAACATCTTGCTGCAATGCGGCATGCGTTGGAAACTATAAAGGTCGGGCAAAAGCCTGATTTAACAACAATTTCCGATCAAATGGGTGCGTTTTCATCCGTGAGCGATGGCACGGGTGATGCGCCTGCGCCAGAACGTGTTCGCCGTCGCAGGCGGACCTAATTTTTGCAATTTTCCCCGATTGCGTCGGAATGGGAAAAAACAGTGTCGCTATTTTTGCAGAATGACGCGAATCTAGCCGTATCGTACGGGGGAGTACCCGCCGTGGTGGCACGTATAATTATAGGATTTACAGCCCATGTCTGACCAAGAAGACGATATCATCCTGTCCGAACTGAGCGACGAAGAACTTGTGCCGCAAATACACGATGACCTGTATGATGGCTTGAAAGAAGAAATCGAAGAATCCGTGAATATTCTGCTCGGTCGTGGGTGGATGCCTTACGATGTTTTGACCAAAGCGTTGGTTGAGGGCATGCGGATCGTTGGGATCGACTTTCGCGATGGTATTTTGTTCGTTCCAGAGGTTCTGTTGGCTGCGAACGCGATGAAGGGTGGCATGGCCATTCTGAAACCTTTGCTGGCTGAAACTGGCGCTCCACGTTTGGGCAATATGGTGATCGGCACTGTGAAGGGCGATATCCACGATATCGGCAAAAACCTGGTTACCATGATGATGGAAGGTGCTGGCTTTGAGGTCAAAGACCTTGGCATCAATAACCCTGTTGAGAACTATCTCGATGAGCTGGAAAACGGCGATTACGATATCCTCGGGATGTCAGCTTTGCTAACAACTACAATGCCTTACATGAAAGTCGTGATTGATACGATGGTCGAAAAAGGCATGCGCGATGATTACACAGTTTTGGTTGGTGGCGCGCCGTTGAACGAAGAATTCGGCAAAGCAATTGGCGCGGATGCCTATTGTCGTGACGCGGCGGTTGCTGTGGAAACTGCGAAAGAATTCATGGCGAAAAAGCACAATCAAATGAACGCTTAGATCATGATAGAGGTTAGTGATCATACATTAACCGAACAAGGTTTAGACGCGCGTGGGAGTGATCCTGCGCGCGTTTTGGTTTTGGCTTGTGGCGCATTGGCACGAGAGATTTTGGCGCTGTTCAAAATCAACAAATGGGACCACATGGACCTGACCTGTTTGCCTGCAAAATGGCATATGACGCCTGATTTGATCACGGATGGCGTTGAAGACGTCGTGCGCAAGCATCGGGGCGATTATGACCAGATTTTTGTGGCCTATGCGGATTGCGGGACTGGCGGGCTTTTGGAAGCGAAATGCGCGGAGCTGGGCGTTGAAATGATCGCCGGACCGCATTGTTATTCGTTTTTTGAGGGCAATGATGTATTCGCTGCTACGGCCGAGGATGAAATCACGGCGTTTTATTTGACCGACTTCTTAGTATCTGTTTTTGATAGCTTTTTCTGGAAGCCAATGGGGCTGGATCGGCATCCAGAGCTGTTGGAAATGTATTTCGGCAACTATGAAAAAGTGGTTTATCAGGCGCAAACAGAGAATGCCGAGCTGACAGCCAAGGCGCGGGACTGTGCCGCGCGCATGGGCCTGAGGTTTGAGCGCCGTTTCACCGGATACGGCGATTTGCAGACGGCTTTGGCGGGTATTCCTGCCGCGCGTTAACACATTCGTTAACGGCGCTTTTTCCATCCAGATAAATGTCCGCAAAGCGTATGCAAAGGGTATGCAAAGCGTATGGCACGTGTATGGCACTTTGGATTTTGAGCGCAAAGGTTAATTAGTGAACGGCGCGGTCGATGGATCGGCGCGGTGCGCAACGCTTGCCTTTGAAAATCAAACCTGCAAACCTGCCTTTAACACGTTAGGGAGGCTGCAAAATGGCACGTGAAGAAACCACTGGATTTATGGCGATGAAGGGGGCTGGATATTATTCCAAGGCCACTGTCGGTGCCAAACACGTCATGGATAATGCGGCACAAATGGTTCTGGATGCGGTGGATCGCATGGGGCTGGAAAAAACCAGCGGTGTTTTTCGCGCGACCGATATGGGGGCTGCAGATGGGGGCACCTCGCTTGATATGTGGCGCCGTGTTTTGGCGCAGGTTCGCGCCCAAGCCCCTGATCGCCCGATTGAGATGATTTACACCGATTTGCCGCGCAATGATTTTAGCCAAGTGTTTCAGATCGTGCATGGGCTGACGGGCGAGGCGACCTATCTGGATGAGGTGAGCGGCGTGCATGTGATGGCCTCTGGCACATCTTTTCATGAGGCGATTGTGCCGGCAGGAACGCTCGATCTGGGGTTTTCGGCGACGGCGAGCCATTACATTACGGCGGTGCCCTGCAACATCGAAGATCACGTTCACATGGTTGGCGCGTCGGGCGAAACGCGGCAAGCCTATGAGGATAAGGGGGCGTCGGATTGGGACAACATGCTGGCGCAGCGCGGGGCCGAGATGAAAACGGGCGCGCGGTTGTGTCTGTTTAATTTCGGGATTGATGAGGACGGCCGCTATTTGGGCAATACGGGCGGGGTGAATATGTTTGACACTTTCGCGCTGCATTGGCGCAGTTTGCTTGATGATGGGATCATCACCGAGGCCGAATTTGCCAACACGAATTTCCCGCAAGTGTACCGCACGCAAAGCCAGTTTGTGACCCCGCTAAAGGATAAACAAAGCGCGGCTTATAAATCAGGATTGCGGCTTGAACACGTGGAGGCCCGCGTCGTGCGCTGCCCGTTTGAACAGGCGTTTAGCGAACAAGGCGGCGACCCGCGCCAGTTTGCACGCGATTACATTCCGACATTGCGCAGCTGGTCTGAGCCGACGTTTGCAAACGGATTAAGTCGGGATCGAAGTGCGGTGGACCGCGCACGGATCATTGATGCGTTTTACGGGCGTTACGAGGATATGGTTGCAGCTGATCCCGCAGGGCACGCGATGGATTACGTGCACATTTATATGGTCTGCGTGAAGGAATAGCGCCCTTGCGCGCAGCGCCTGAGCCAGTAAGTTGAATGTTGGAAACTGGGAGGTTTAACAACATGAAAACGTATAAATTAGCTGGCGTAGCATTGATTTTCGCCGTGCTTGCAGGCGCGGTTGAAGCGCGTGAATTAAAGCTGCAACTGGCAAATCCGCAGCCTGAAAATGTAAATGCTGGCTTGGCGGTTGAATACGCCTTTCCCAATGATGTGAAATCGTTGCGCGATGCCTATGTAGCGCTGGGTGTTGGTGCGGAACCTGGTAAGCCTTTGGTTGGGCTAAGTTATCTGAGTTCGGACGACGAGCCAAATGCGCTGACCTCTAGCCAAGAAACCAAGGTTGCAGGGCGCATTAACGGGTTTATCCGCTTTGATGAGCCGGGGCTTTACACGCTTGAGGTTTATTCCAACGATGGGCTGGAGTTGCGCATTGGTGGACTTGAAGTTGCCAAAGTAGACGAGAAACGTGGCTGTGATCCGATCGGCGCAGTTGATGTGCGCATTAAGGCGGCGGGGTGGTACGAACTGGAAGGATTGTATTGGCAGCGCAAAGGCGGCAGCTGTCTGATTATGGAATGGTCCAAAGACGGCGCTGAATTGGAAGAAGTGCCTGCATCGGCCTATGGGTTCAAGTAGGGTTAACGAGTGAAGGAACGGTGCGGCGCGCGGTTAGCGTGCGCATCGTTCGATAGAAACAGTCTTTAGGAAATTTCCATGTCTATTGTTCACGTTCTTGCCATTTTGACCGCCAAACCAGGCCAGCGAGATGCCGTTTTGGCGCTGTTTAATGCCAATGTTCCCGCCGTTTTGGCCGAAGGGGGCTGCATTGCCTATGAAGCGACGATTGATACGGAAAATGCGGGGCCGATGCAGACGCAATTTGGCCCAGATACCTTTGTTGTGGTTGAGAAATGGGAGAGCATGGCGGCCCTTGGTGCGCATGCGGTTTCGGATCACATGAAGGCCTATGGCGCCAGCACCAAAGGCATGCTGGCGGATCGCGTTATTCACATTTTATCGCCGAGCTAAGGCTGCGGCTATTGGCCGACGTAGTTGCTGCGGGTTAGCCCGTATTTCGCCATTTTCTCGTTCAAGGTCCGTCGTGGTAGGCTGAGTTCTTCCATGACGGATTGGATCGAGCCTTTGTGGCGGCGCATTGTGTTGTCGATCAGCATGCGCTCAAACGCTTCGACGTATTCTTTCAGGGGTTTGCCTTCAGAAATCACCTCGGGGGTGGGTTCTGTGGTGTCGTCCATCAACAGGTTGGCGATGGAATAGCTGCCGCGACGGTGTTGTAGGACAGCGCGTTCGGCCAGATTGATCAACTGGCGGATATTGCCAGGCCAGGGGGCTTGCAACAACTGCGCGGCGTCCTTGGCGGATACATCGGGGCCTTCGCAGCCGTATTCATCGGCAAAGGTTTCGACGTAGCGGTTGAACAGATTAAGGATGTCTTCACCGCGCGAGCGTAGCGGCGGCGGCGTGATGTGCATGGCCGCCAGACGGAAATACAAGTCTTGGCGGATAGTATCCTCAAGCGAGTTGTTTGGATCAGGCGCGTTCGAGATGGCGATGACGCGCAGGGGCGATGTGTCTGGGCCGCGATCATGGTCTTCCAGTGCGCCAATCAAACGGGCTTGGATCGAGGTTGGCAGGCTTTCGATATCTTCTAGGCAAAGCGTGCCACCGAGCGAGGCCTCAATCGCGGGTGTGCCGTCATCCATCGGGCCAAACAGGCGGCGGGCCAGCTCTTCCTCGGTGAAGGCTGCGCAGTTGAGGGTGATGAATTTCTTACCCTGACGGGGGCCACACGCATGCAGCGCGTGGGCGATCAGCGATTTACCCGTGCCTGTTTCACCAGACACCAAAATGTGGCCGTCTGCTTGCGCCAGATCAAGGATATCTTCGCGCAGGCGTTCCATGATCGGCGAGGAGCCCATGAGTTTGCGCAACAGCACCGTGCCATCGGACAATTCACGGCGCAGCGTGCGGTTATCAAGTGTCAGGCGACGGGTGTGAACCGCGCGTTTCGTCAGTTCCGCCATGCGTTCAGGATCAAACGGTTTTTCGAGGAAATCATAGGCACCGATGCGCATTGCTTCGACCGCCATGGCCACATCGCCGTGTCCCGTGATCATGATGACGGGCAGCTGATTGTCGATACTTTGCAACCGCTTAAGGAAGGTGATCCCATCCATCCCCGGCATTTTGATATCGGAAATAAAGATGCCGTGGAAATCGCTGTCGAGGTTCTTGAGCGCGTCTTCTGCGCTGGCAAAAGTTTGAGTGCGATAGCCAGATAGCGTGAGCCACTGCGAGATGCTTTCGCGCATGTCTTGTTCGTCATCAACGATAGCGATGGTCATTTGTTCGGGCATTTTTGAGCCTACTCTGCTGCCTGTGTCTGCATATTGTTTTGCGATTTATCACGCTCTGGCAACCAAAGTTCAAACACCGCACCCGTTGTACTGGCATTTCGAGCGATAAGCCGCCCACCGAGGTCTTTTGCGATGCCAGATGAAATCGCCAGACCAAGGCCAACACCGTCGCCAGGTTTCTTGGTGGTGTAAAACGGTTCGAACAAATCATCGAGGTTTTCGATACCCGGGCCATTGTCGCGCACCGCGAGTTTGACCATGTCACCCCCGACCAAAATGATATCAATGCGGCGGTCTTCTTGCATTTTTGTGGCATCAAGAGCGTTACGTAACAGGTTAACGATCACCTGTTCAACGCGGACTTTATCGGCCAAAACCAGAACCGGATCTGGGGGCAGGGTGGTTTGTATTTCCACCTTCATCTGGCTGAGTTGCGGCGCCATCATCGACAGGGAGGCGCTGACCGCATCGCGCATATCGACGTCGATCAGATCATCGCCGCCCTTGCGGGCATAGGATTTCAGCTGTTTGGTTATGGAGCCCATACGCTCGATCAAATCGTCAATCCGCTGGAAACTGCTCATTGCTTCGGCGGGACGACGGCGTTGCAACAGCAATTTTGCGCCCGCCAGATAGGTGCGCATGGCGGCAAGCGGCTGGTTCAGCTCGTGGCTGACAGCGGCGGACATTTCACCAAGGGCGGCGAGTTTTGAGGATTGCGCGAGGGATTGCTCGGCGACCTCCAAATCCTTTTCAACCCGTTCGCGTTCGGCGATTTCGTTTTGCAAACGCTCGTTCAGGGCGCGCAGTTCGCGGCTTTCTGCTTGGAACAGGAACGCACGGCGGATTGCGCGCCGTGACAGCACGTAAAAGCCAAGCGCGGTAAGGATCGCGATGCCCATCAGTTCGAGCGCGAGCACCGCGTTCACGCGGGTGCGCACATTTTCAAACGAGGCGAGATAGCTGAGCTGCCAGCCTTGGAAGGGGATTTTTTGGTCCAGACGAAACAGCGGTTGGCCCTGAAAATTGGCGTCTGTGATGGTTTGGTTCCACTCCCCCGTGGCCCGCCATGCGCGCTCAACCGGGGAAAGTGCGGGTTGATTGGCCAGCGCGTCTTCGATGGTTTGTTGGCGGAATTGGCGTTCGGTTGACAGGATGATGATGCCTTGGCTGTTGGTCACTGAAATGATGCTGTCGCGGTTGGACCAGCGATCAAACAGTTGTTCCAAATCCACCTCGATGAGGATAACACCGACGGTTTCTTTCTGGCTTTGCAACTTGCGTGAATAGAAAAAACCAAGCGGGCCTTCGTTCACGCCAGATGTGGTGAAAACCGTGTCAGCTGAACGTAACGCCTCGATGTAATAGGGGGTGTTGCGCAGGACTGTGCCCAGTTCGCGACGATCCGATGCGGCGACGATGCGCCCTGCGTTATCGAGCAGGACGATGGATTTCGCACCGATTTCTTCTTTGTAGGAAATCAGGCGTTGGGATGTGCCGACAAAATCGTTGGAGTTTAGCGCCGAGATTAGCGTGGTATCGCGTGACAATAGCAGCGGCACGACCGAGCTGCGTTGGAGTTCGCTGACCAAGCGGCCCGAATACAGGGTCATCTGGGCTTCGGCGTCGGTGCGGGTGGCTTGGGAAAATTGCTGGGTGAAATAGGCGTTGGAGGCCCAGATTAACAGCGCGGTAAAGCCAAGGAACAACAGGATACTGGCGCGCGCGATCCAACTGCTGCGCAGGTGCGCGTCTGGCTTGGGACTGGTCATGGGTCGCAGGATACGCTTAAGCGTGCGCGGGCTCAAGCGGAGGGCGCGTTTCAGGCAGAAACCAGCGCATTTGCGATGCCTTCAAAGAAACGCACACCGTCTGTGCCGCCGAGTTCTGGGTCATTCAGGCGTTCTGGGTGGGGCATCATGCCGAGCACGCGTTTGTTTGGCGACAGAATTCCCGCGATATCGTCCATCGCGCCGTTGGGCGTTTCAACGTATTTGAACGCGATACGATCATCGCCTGCCAGCATTTTGAGGGTCTCTGGATCGGCGGAATAGTTGCCTTCGTGATGGGCGATGGGGGTCGTGATGACCTCGCCTTTTTTATACAGCGAGGTGAAGATGGAATCGGTGGATTCTACTGTTAATTCAACGTTCTTGCAGATGTACTTCAACTGGGCGTTGCGCATGAGGACACCAGGCAGAAGGCCAGATTCAGCAAGGATTTGGAAGCCGTTGCAGAGGCCAAAGACGTAGCCGCCTTTGTTGGCGAAATCGACGACGGCGTTCATCACAGGCGAGCGGGCCGCGATAGCGCCGCAGCGTAGGTAATCGCCGAAGGAGAAACCGCCAGGGATGCCGATCACGTCGAGGCCGCTCGGCAAGTCCGCGTCTTTGTGCCAGACCATCGAAACGTTGCCTTTGCCTGCGACCTTTTCCAAAGCCACGGCCATATCACGGTCGCAGTTGGAGCCCGGAAATTGGATGACGGCGGCGCGCATCAGAGGATTTCCACGCTGTAATTTTCGATCACGGTGTTGGCGAGGAGTTTCTCGCACATCTTGTTGACGGTTTCGGTTGCCGCTGCCGCGTCTGTTTCAGCCAGATCCAGCTCGATCACCTTGCCTTGGCGCACGTCATTGACGCCATCAAAGCCAAGCGCACCGAGCGAGTGGGCAACAGCCGCCCCCTGTGGATCCAGAACACCGTTTTTGAGGGTAACGTGAACACGCGCTTTCATGAGGAGATTCCTTTGGCAGAGGGGTTATGGGCGTGGTTTAGCGGGAAGACGGGGACGGGTAAAGGGGTTAGCGGGAGGATTGGAGGCCGGCGAGGTTGGACTTGTGCTTTTTGGTTTGTGGGTGGTCAGAGCCGAGGGTGGCTTCGTCGATTTCGATGGCTTGTTTGAGGAGCGGTTCTGCTTTGTTGTATTGGCCCATGCTGTAGTAGAGAGTTGCTAGGTTATTGAGGCTGGTAGCGAATTCTGGGTGCTTTTCGCCGATTGTTTCATTGTCGATTTTGATGGCTCGTTTGAATAGAGATTCTGCATCGCTGTATCGGCCGATGTTTTCGTAGAGACTTGCAAGGTTTTTCAGGTCAATAGCGTAATCTGGATGTTTTTCGCCAATGGTTTCTTTGTCGATTCTGATGGCTTGTATGAAGAGCGATTCTGCTTCTTTGTAACGACCCATACTTTTGTAGAGGCTGGCGAGATTATTGAGGCGGGTTGCGTAATTTGGATGATTTTCACCGAATATTTCTTTTTCGATTTTGATGGCCTGTTTGTAAAGTGGTTCTGCCTTGCTGTATTGACCCAAGCTTTTGTGAAGAAGGGCTTCGTCATTGAGAGTCTTTGAATATTCTGCGCTTCGCAAACCAAATTCCAGATTGGCGATATTACGTGCTCTATTGCAAAGTCGGGAAGCCATTCTGTATTCACCAGTCCTCCATGCAAACTCATACGCTTTCGTCAACGAGTTAAAAGACGGATACAAAGTGGCAGACCTTATATATTGTTCCGCAGCATCAACCCAGCGGATTTCTTGCTCTGCAATCTCCCCACGCACGAATGCGGCATGAGCTGCGCGTTCTACGGCGAGTTGTTCGCGGATTTCGATTTCGGCGAAGATGTCGTCGGCTATGGAGAAGTCGTTTGCTTTTAAGGCTTGGCGCGCCTCCGTTTTTCGGACTTCGCTGATTTCACTGCCTTCGCGGGTGAGGGTGTCTTCGAGTTTGCGGATGGTGGCTTGGGCCTCGGCCAGCGCGGCTTCGGGATTTTGTGCGCGGCGGGTAAGTTCTTGGATTTGTTGGGTGAGGAGGGCTTTTTCTTCTTCGTGGGCGGTGATGAGTTTGGTTTCAGTTTCTGTGATTTTTTCGGCAATACGATTTTCGAATTTACCCAATGAAATTTGAAGCGGAGATGGTGCTTGATCACCGTCTGATCGTATACTTTCTATCATTTCTTCAGAAATGCTGAGTGCGTTTGCAATCTTTATGATTGTCCTTGGGTGCGGTTTTTTGATCTTACCATTCTCAAGCTCTGATATTCTTGCCCTGTTGGCTTTGTTCCCAAATGCTGTTTCGGATAACTCCGAGCTAGTCATTCCCATTCTTTCCCTTAGCAGTCTAACTAAGATTCCAAACTTTTGGCCAAAGGTTTCCATATGGTTCATTACCGTATCTGAAGCAAAAGTACGAGTGATGTTGATTAAGATTATTTACGCATCTTTTCGGAAATAACTCTTATCGCTTCACCAATCGCCATTACAACAATACCAGATGCGGTTCCGATAAGGAAGTTCAACGCAATAGGGTCCATTTTGATTTCTCCATATTTCAAGTTTCGTAATGAATGTAATGAATTGTTCAACATAAATCTGCGCTAAAATGCCAACTTTATTGTAAATGATTGAAATCAAGAGGGATTTATCTAATTTGACGCTGTGATGTGCGCTAGACCTGTTTGAGTCATGCCCGACCTTGGGAGGCGATGAGTTTGGTTTCATGGTCTGTAAAACATTTAAAGCCGCATCTTTATGATGCGGCTTCGGAATATACCCTCCCGTGGGGGAGGTCGGGCATGGCGCATTCGCGCCTTGGTGCGGGCTGAAGCCCGCCCTACGTTATTCTACGAGCTTTGGGCCTTCGGTCACGTTATTCGTTGGCATCAGGCCAAAGCGTTTGGCGACTTCGGTGTAGGCGTCTGCTAGGCTGCCGAGGTCGCGGCGGAAGACGTCTTTGTCGAGTTTCTCGCCTGTTTTGCTGTCCCAAAGGCGGCAGCTGTCGGGGCTGATCTCATCGGCTACGATGAGGCGTTGGTAGTCGCCCTCATACTGGCGGCCGATCTCGATTTTGAAATCGACGAGTTTGATGCCGACGCCGTACATCAGGCCTGACATGTAGTCGTTTACGCGCAGGGCGATGGCGATCATGTCGTCTAGGTCTTGCTGGCTGGCCCAGTTGAACGCGAGGATGTGTTCCTCAGATACTAGCGGATCGCCAAGGCTGTCGTCTTTGTAGCAAAACTCAACGATGGGGCGGGGCAGCGGTGTGCCTTCTTCCATGCCGAGCATTTTGCACAGGGAACCCGCTGCGACGTTGCGCACGATGACCTCTAGCGGGATAATCTCGACCTTGTGGCAAAGCTGTTCGCGCATGTTGAGGCGTTTGATGAAATGGTTCGGGATGCCAAGCTGGGTGAGGCCGAGCATGAAATATTCGGACAGGCGGTTGTTGAGCGCGCCCTTGCCCTCGATCGTGTCTTTTTTCTGCGCATTGAACGCGGTCGCATCGTCTTTGAAGTATTGCACGATCGTTCCAGGCTCAGGGCCTTCGTACAAGATTTTTGCTTTGCCTTCGTAGATTTTGGTGCGACGGGCCATGCGAGGATTCCAATCTGAGGGGGCCTATAAAGCGTGTTCTATAGGGGTTGTCGCGAAAAGCGGCAAGGGTTTGTGTAATGTTGACTTGTTTGTCGCAATTTTGGGGCCATATATAGGATGTAAACAGTAAGAGGAGGCAGTGATATGTCTGGATTTGATGATCGCGCGGACGCATTTGAAAAGAAGTTCGCCCATGATGCAGATTTGCAGTTCAAGGTCGGTGCACGGCGCAACAAGTTGTTGGGTCTGTGGGCGGCTGGTTTGATGGGCAAAAGCGCAGATGAAGCGGATGCTTATGCAAAAGAAGTTGTGAAAGCAGATTTTGAAGAAGCGGGCGATGAAGATGTGTATCGCAAGGTTTCTGCTGATTTGGATGGTAAAGCCGATGAGGCGACGATCCGTGCGCAGATGACCGTTTTGATGGCAGAGGCCAAAACGCAAGTGATGAGTGATATTTAAAACGCCACGGAATTAGGTGTGATTGAAAAAGGGCCCTGGAAAAATCCGAGGCCCTTAAAAACTAAAAGTCGATATAAGCGACACAACACGCCAGCCACTGAAGCTAATTCCTCGAGAGCCAGTCTCCTGACCCCCAACACCGACTGAAAATAAGTCTGCTTGAAAAGGTATAACCCTTGATAGGCGGAATTCTGCTGGCAAACTGTGACGATTGTCACTGTTTTGCAAGAAAAGTTTACCTTTCGGAAACTAATTAGAATTTGGCACTAAAAAACGCGCCTATGCATACTTAAAGCAGCAACGCGAAAGCCTGCTCTGGCTGTGGTGATGGCTGGAAACGGTTTTAGCCCTGAAACATTCAGCCTCCCGCCCAAAATCGTTTTCTTGTATAGATTTCAGTTTTGGGCGGGAGGCTTTAAGGCGCGTTTTTGGTATTTCAGACGGTGGCGTTTAGCTGTCGCCAAAAACCCGCGTGAAAATCGTATCGACGTGTTTGGTGTGGTAGGCCATGTCAAATTTTTCGTTGATTTCTTCGACGGACAGGGCTTTGCAAACTTCTTCATCGGCAAGTAGCTCTTCGCGGAAGTCTGTGCGAAACTCCCATACTTTCAAGGCGTTGCGTTGCACCATTGAATAGGCGTCTTCGCGCGATACGCCTGCTTGGGTCAGCGCCAGCAGAACGCGTTGCGACATCACGAGGCCTGGGAATTTGTTCATGTTGTCGAGCATGTTGTCTGGGTAGATCAGCATTTTGTCGATCACGCCCGTCAGGCGGTGCAGTGCGAAATCAAGCGTGATTGTGCTGTCTGGGCCGATGGCGCGCTCCACGGAGGAGTGCGAAATATCGCGTTCGTGCCACAGGGTTACGTTTTCCATCGCGGGAATCACGGCCATACGCACGGTGCGGGCCAAGCCTGTGAGGTTTTCCGTCAGGACAGGGTTTTTCTTGTGCGGCATCGCAGAGGAGCCTTTTTGACCTGCGGAGAAGAATTCAGCGCCTTCCAAAACTTCGGTGCGCTGCATGTGGCGGACTTCGGTGGCGACGTTTTCGATGCTGCTGGCCACAACGCCTAGGGCGGCAAAGAATGCTGCGTGACGGTCGCGCGGGATGACTTGCGTGCTGATCGGTTCGGGCGACAGGTTCAGCTGGGCGCAAACATATTCTTCAATGGCGGGGTCGATGTTGGCAAAGGTGCCAACCGCGCCAGAAATTGCGCCAGTGGAGATTTCTTCGCGTGCGGTTTTAAGGCGACGCAAGTTGCGATCCATTTCCGCGTAGAACCGTGCAAAAGTCAGGCCCATGGTTGTGGGTTCGGCGTGAATGCCGTGGGAGCGGCCAACGCGCACGGTGTCTTTGTGTTCGATCGCGCGGCGTTTTAGGGCGGCGAGCAGCAGATCCATGTCGGCGATCAGGATGTCCGCGGCGCGCACCAGCTGGACGTTGAAACAGGTGTCGAGCACGTCAGAACTTGTCATGCCTTGGTGCACGAAGCGAGCCTCGTCTGAGCCTACGTGCTCGGCGAGGTGGGTCAGAAAGGCGATGACGTCGTGTTTGGTGACGGCTTCGATTTCGTCGATGCGGGCCACGTCAAATTCTACGTCTTTGGCTTTCCAGACGGCATCTGCGTTTTCGCGCGGGATCACACCGATGTTTGCCATGGCTTCACAGGCGTGGGCTTCGATTTCGTACCAGATTTTGAATTTCGTCTCGGGGGACCAGATTTTAACCATCTCGGGGCGGGAGTAACGTGGGATCATCTGGTGGCATCCTTTTGTGACGGAAAATTGAGTGTACGGGCGTATGAGGCGGGGTTTAGACTGAAGGGTGAAAAGCTACAAGGTTCAGAGGTGTCGCATGCGGGGATTGATGGTGGGTTTGGTGTTGCTGGCAGGGCCAGTGAGCGCCGATGACGAGGTTTGGACCAAACTGACGAGCGAGGCCGAGGTTTTGGCGGCATTGGATGATCGGTATCTGAAATATGGGGCGGCACAGCAGTGGTTCTATGTTTCTGGCAAAACGCTGTATGACAGTGGGCGGCCCAGTTGGGGCAATTGGCGCTCACAAGGCGGGCAATATTGTTCGGAATGGCCGCCTGTGAACAATTGGACCTGTTATGACCTGTATTTGAACGGGGATGGGACAAAGCTGCGGTTTCAAGGCTATGGTAGCGATATTACCGATGGAACTTATGGGCCGTATAAAAAATGATATCTGTTGAATTGATCCTGCTGGGCGTGGTCGCAAGCATTGTTTTATGGGCGCTTGGCGCGGCAAGGTTGAGCCGCACGTTGATCACGATGCCGATGATTTTCACGGCTGTTGGTTTTGCGATCACCTATCCCGTGGGAATGCTGGCGGATGAGCATGCGCTGAATGAAATTGCGCGCCTTGTGGCCGAGGTGACGCTGATTATTGTGCTGTTTGCGGATGCAAGCCATGTGCGGTTTCGCGAATTGACCAAAGGGTTTGTGCTGCCGTTGCGGATGCTGGTGCTGGGGATGCCGCTGACCATTTTGTGTGGCACGTTGGCGGTTTATTTCATCACGCCCGGTGGCAGTTGGGCGGTGGCATTGCTGACGGCGGCGATATTGACGCCGACGGATGCGGCCCTTGGGGCGAGCGTGGTGGGATCGAAAGATATTTCTGCGCGCCTGACCCAAACGATTAACGTGGAAAGCGGGCTGAACGATGGTTTGGCGCTGCCGTTTGTGTTGTTTGGCGCGACGGCGGCTGGGATGGTTGCGCAGGGGGCTGGATCAAGCAGTTTTGTTCAAGATGCGGTGTTGCAGGTGGTTTTGGGGCCGCTTGCCGGGATCGCCGTTGGGGGCGGGATTGCATGGGTGATGAACCGCGCGAATGATTACAACTGGGCCAATGAAAGCAGCGAGGCGATTGTGTTTCTGGCCAGCGCGTTTGCGGCGTATTTGGCGGCTGTGGCGATTGGCGGCAACGGGTTTATCGCGGCCTTTGTGGCAGGGATGGTGTTTGGCAATGTCTACAAACACGACCTGCATTTCATCGGCGAGTTTATGGAAAGCACGGGGCAGTTGGTGACGATCACGGCGTTTTTGATCTTTGGTGCGGTGCTGCTGCCCACAGGGCTGGAGCACGTGAGCATCATTCCGATGATCATCGCGGTGCTGTTTCTGACGCTGGTGCGTTTGGTGCCGATCTTGATTTCGCTGATCGGGACGGATTTAGATTTCAAGGAACGCTTGTTTCTGGGTTGGTTTGGGCCGCGCGGGCTGGCGTCTGTTTTGTTTGCGCTGATTGTGGTGGATGAATACGACATCCCGTTTGAAGCGGAGTTACAGGCC